>NZ_JBARYI010000040.1:0-13648 GCF_049647785.1 Gordonia sp. (in: high G+C Gram-positive bacteria) | reverse complement strand
CGTCTGACGTAGTGCGGGAATCGACGCATCATGCGAGAACGAGCAGGGACGGGGTGGCTAGCCGCGGTCGGCGAGCTTGCGCAATGCGGGAACCAACTGCGCGAGGGCCTTGCCGCGGTGGCTCAACGCGTCTTTCTGCTCGGCGGGCAGTTCCGCCGAAGAGCGTCCGGCGGCCATTTCGTCGTCCGGGATAAACAGGGGGTCGTAGCCGAACCCGTTGACGCCGCGAGGATCGCGGAGGATGGTTCCGCGCCACTCCCCTCGCACCACCGTCTCTTCGCCACGCGGGAGCGCAAGAGCGCAGATGGAGACGAAGGCCGCCCCACGACGACCATCGGGCACGTCTCCGAGCTGAGCCAACAGCAATTCGTTGTTAGCAGCGTCGCCCTTGCCGCCACTCCACCGCGCCGACAACACCCCGGGCATCCCGTTAAGCGCATCAACAGCCAGACCCGAGTCGTCGGCCAGCGACGGCAGCCCCGTCATCTCGACGGCTTTCCGGGCTTTGATCAGCGCATTCTCTTCAAACGTTGCGCCATCTTCAACCGGCTCCGGGTACGGTGCGACGTCGCCGAGACCCAAGACCTCGAGACCGGTAATCCCCGCTGCCTCGACGACGCGCCGCAATTCCGCAAGCTTCTTGGCGTTGCCGGAAGCGAGGAGGATCTGCGCGGTCACTTCTCGCTACCCGGAAGGGTTCCCGGGTACGGCTGCGCCAACACTTCGTTCTGCGCGGAGACGATCTGCTCAATACCGGCAGCGGCAACGTCGAGCATCTTGTCGAGGGTGGCACGCGAGTACGTGGCGCCTTCGCCGGTGCCTTGAACCTCGACGAGGGTTCCGGCATCGGTGGCGACAACGTTCATGTCGACCTCGGCGCGCGAATCTTCTTCATACGGAAGGTCGAGGCGCACACGACCGTCGACGACACCCACGCTGACCGCGGCAATGACGGTCGAGAGTGGCTGCGGGTCGGCGAGCTTGCCTGCCGCACCGAGGTAGGTGACGGCGTCAGCAAGGGCCACGTACGCACCGGTGATGGCTGCGGTGCGGGTTCCGCCGTCGGCCTGCAGCACATCACAGTCGATGGCGATGGTGTTCTCGCCGAGGGCGGCGAGGTCGATGCAGGCGCGGAGTGAGCGGCCGATGAGGCGGCTGATCTCATGGGTGCGGCCACCAATCTTGCCGCGCACCGATTCACGCTTGGAGCGCTCGTGCGTGGCGGCCGGAAGCATCGAGTACTCGGCGGTGAGCCAGCCGAGGCCCGAACCGCGACGCCACGACGGCACGCCTTCGGTGACGCTGGCCGTACACATCACCCGGGTGTTACCGAACTCAACCAGCACCGAACCTGCCGGATGAGAGGTGAAGCCGCGAGTGAACTTGATCGGTCGAAGCTGGTCGTCGGTCCTGCCGTCTGCTCGTAAAGTCACGCCTCGACCTTATCCGAAGCCCAGCCTTTCGACTGGTGAGGGACAGCCCGAACTCGTCGTTCACCCGCGTTCGGTGCCTAGATCGGCTTGCGGACCTCGATGACCTGGCCCTGGTGGACCAACTGCAGGGGGCCCGCGTAGGCGGCGGAAGCTTCGTCCAAAATGGCGTCGGCGTCGGTCCAGGGGACGATGTGTGTCAACGCCAGGGATCGGACTTTCGCCCGCGTAGCGATTTGACCGGCCTCCAGACCGGACAGGTGCAGTCCCTCAGGCCGAACTCCGGGTGCATGCGTCCACGATGCCTCGCACAGGAAGAGGTCGGCGTCGCGAGCCAATTCGACCGCCGCATCGCAAATCCCGGTGTCACCGCTATAGACAAGGACTTCCCCGTCGGGGCCGGTGATCCGGAAACCGAACGTGCACGGTGGATGCATCAGCTTGAAAGGCTCGACGATCAGTCCGTGAACTTCGACGACCTCCCGGTCGGTCCACTCGCGAATGTCGTACGTGTCCGACAGATCGTCAATTTCGCCAGCATATTCCGACGAGGCGGCACCCAAGCGCAGAGCCGTACCGGTGGGGCCATACAGCAGCGACCGTTCGGTCGCGGGGACTGGCGACCACCGGCGCCACACCAGCATTGCCGGAATGTCGAGGCAGTGATCGGCATGCAAATGGCTAAGCAGCACGGCGACCTCGTTGGGGTTGGCGTGCGTGAGAAGCTCTCCGAATACGCCGTGCCCGCAGTCGAGCAGGACCGGAGGGTAGCCATCTGCTTGAACGAGATACCCCGAGCAAGCCGCACCGGGACCATTCACGCTTCCCGAACAACCGAGTACCGTCAACCGCATGGCACACACTCTGCCATGTCGCAATCGCTCCTCGTCATTAAACCTCCCGTTGTCGGCACCGGCATAGCCGTCCCCAGTCTCGGCACACGACGATGAGACGACACAAAGATGACGACTTCGCTACTGTCGCAATCTATTCCGACTATCCGACGGTGCCGGCCGCGGGTTCAGCGGAGGGAGTCGATGGCGGCAACGTACTCCGCAGACTTCTGTTCGTAGTTGGCATACGCGTCGTAGCTCGGCGCGCCGGGAGAAAGCAGGACCACGTCGACGTCCGCCTGGGCCGCGAACTGAACCGCGGCCTCCAGGTCCGACACCGGGTGGACTCGCGACGGGAATTGCGCCGCGAACTTCTCGCCAATCTTGGCCCCATTGGACGGGATTTGGATGAGCTCGACCTTCCGCGCCTCCGACAGCAGGTATTCGTCGAGCAGTTCGTAGGAGATGCCGCGATCCAGCCCACCGACGATGAGGGCGACCTCCGCGTCGTCCGGCATTGCCGACAGCGCCGCGACAACGCTATCGGCAGTCGTGGCTAGCGTGTCGTCGATCCACACCCGCCCACCTGCTTCTCGCACCCGCTCCAACCGGTGCGGAAGCGCAGCAAAGGTTTCGATGGCATCGCGAATTTCGTCCGTCGATAGGCGCCGGCCAAGTACGGACTCGGCGGCCAGCACAGCTAATTGACCGTTTCGACGGTTGTGCCGATGCTGGAACGGCGAATACGGGCTGATGGACTCCGACGTGGGCCACCGGTCCACAACGGCTTCCTCGGTCACGATCACTTCGGGGAATGCCAGTGGCGGTCCGTCGATGCGCCGCAGGGTGTCGAGTGCGGCACTTTCGCAGACCAAAACCGCCGCGCCCGCATCGAACAGCCGCGCCTTCGCACGGTGATATTCGTGCACGTCACCGTGCCAATCAAGGTGGTCCTCACCAAGGTTGGTCACGACCGCCACGCGCGGCGATCGATTGATGACTGCACACTGCTGACTTGAGACCTCGGCGACCACAAATCGGTCCGAGTCCGGCACGTCGAGCAGTGGCACACCGATGTTTCCGGCCAGGTCGGCCTGCGATCCCAGCCGGGTAAGTACGTGGGCGAGGAACGTCGCTGTGGTGCTCTTCCCCTTTGTGCCGGTGATTCCTATCGTCCGCGACCACTCCGACGACAGGAAGAGGTCGGTAGCCGAGGTCACCGCAACTTGCGACGACCGCAGTGACCGCAGGACCGGGTGCAGCCACGGGATTCCCGGGCTCACAAAGACGATGTCGCAGGTGGTCAACCGATCGAGGTACTCGTCGCCAACCAGCAGACAGACCGTCTCATCCAGGGACGTGTCGGGCCCGGCTTTCGCGTCAACGACCGTTACTGCCGACGCACCGGCGGCCACAGCTGCGGCCGCGACTGCTCGCCCTTCACGGCCGAACCCCCAGACTCCAACATGACGTCCTTCCAGGACCTCACGGTAAGAGGGCATTAAATACTCCCGCGAACTCGTCCGGCACATTTCCCGATCCGATGATCGAGGTCCTGCGGGCGGCGATTGTTTCCAGGCTCGTCCGTTCGGTCGCCAGGGCTGCAACTACCGAATCCGACGCCCAGTCGGCCGAATCCAAGAGATCGACAAATGCCTCGGCGACCTCGGAGTAGTCACCGACGCACTCGAATGGCTTGTGCTTTTCAAGCCCGGCGAGTTCTCGATACAGGTCGAGATTGGCCGAGGTATCGAGCAGGTTCGCGGCGAAGATTCCGACGAGCCGTTCTTTAGGAATTCGCGGCGCGAGAATGACAAAGACGAAGAGGCACTTTGGACACTCGCCACACCATCGTGAGCGACGGCGAGACGGATCCAGCGCAAACGAACGGTTACAGCTCACAAAGACGTCGAAGTATTCGACGCACTCACTGAACCGATTCGCAATTTCCGATTCCGGGAGGGCACGGAGAAGTGAGAAATAGCGGTTGCTATCGAAGCCGTAGCCGGCCAGCGTCGCCCGGAGGAGATCTTCGTAAACGATGCTCTTGGACCACTGGTGATTGACGTTGAACCCGTGCCACACAAGGTTCTCAATGTCGGCCGACTGCTCATTCGACATAATGACCGATCCGAGCCCAAGTAGATCGGCGGCGACGAGCGCCACGCAACTATTGATGGCCGTGACTGGAATATGCCCGTTGTACGCACCAGCCTTGTTCAAGTCCGTCATGGCGGCATCAATGCGACGGCGGACGTGGATCGATCCCAGACCACTCACCGCGATGCAGTCATCAATCGGCTGATACCGGTTGACGCTGAACAGGACCGGGGTCCAACCGCCGGACTTCAGCGCCTCGATGGTTACGACCGAGTCTTTGCCGCCACCAACGGCCACGAGCGGTTGCGCCGTCCCGTTCCACGAGTCGATGACCCGTTCGGCAGGTGCCCGCTCCGATCGGACCTCGATGACCGGGGTCAACGCGGCGGGAAGGTCGTTGACGTACGCAAACTCGCCCAATCCCCCCTCAATTACCTGGCGAAGGTACTCAACCTCGAAGGGCGCCACGGGGAAGTCCACCACGATCCGAGGCGGGGCCGCCAACTTGTAGTAGCTGACGCACGCGGTGATCGCCAGGAGTTGGGCGAGTCGATCGTCGATGACCCGATCGGGGTCGGAACCGTCGCCGATCTCACTGAAATCGAAAGTCTCGGTAAACGAGATGTCCGACCCCGGGTTGATACTCGCGAGGGTGTAACTCACCAGGAGCACTCGATTTTGAATCTCGTACCCGGACAGAATCAATGAATTGTATTCAGTCGGGGAGAATGCGTGAGCAGAATCCACCTGGCGACTATATCACGGGCAAATCTGCCCGGAACGGCCCGTAAGCTGGGACTATGCCGCGTTTGGCTGCGGCTTCTTGGGTCTCATCAGCCAAGCTGCCAGCACGCCACCGGCCGCGCCAAACAGGTGGCCCTGCCACGAAACGCCCCCACCTTGGGGCAGTATGCCCCACAAGATTCCGCCGTAAACGGCGAACAAGACGACGCCTCCCAGCACCTGCCAGACATTGCGGTTGAACAACCCCCGCACCAGCAGGTAGGCGAGCCAGCCGAAGATGATCCCGGATGCGCCGATCGTGACCGACCCCGATGGTGCCGTCAACCAGACACCGAAACCACTGATCACCCACACGATGACCGTCACCACCACAAAACGACGCGCCATCAGCAGCAGGAAACCGAGAATCACGCCGGGAAGCAAGTTGCCGAACAGGTGCGCAAAGTCGGTATGCAAGAACGGCGCCCAGAGAATGCCGTCGAGTCCGGACACCTGCCGCGGAACGATGCCGTCCTGGTTGAGGTCGTAGTTCATCACCGCATCGACAGACTCGATCACCACGAGCAGGACAGCAATCCCGGCCATGATGATGCCCGACCGCTGCCATCGCGGCATCGGCTTGTTGTCGATCGAGTGACCTCCGGACGGGACGGGATCGCCGGGGTTGGTCGGCAGCGGGAAGCCGCTGGTCATAGGTGCCCTTTCTGAAGGCAGTCCGGGAAAGTTCTACTCCCCGAAAGCAGAGAACAAGATGTCCCGGTAAGCGGGGATGCCTGCAACACTCGTTGCCGCGACAACCGCCGACACGATCGCGCGTTGCACCACTGTCGCCGACACCTCGGCCAGTGCTGCGACGATAGCTGTGTCGGGGTCCATGCCCGGCGGCACGACCACCGCGGCCTCCGGATCGGCGCTCTTCTCCCCCGTGGCCACGGCAAACAGTGTGTCACCGTCGAGTGGTGAGTGCGCAGGCCGAATCGCTCGTGCCAGTCCGTCGTGTCCAGACATGGCTAGGCGTGCAGTACTGGCGACAGAGAGCGTCGCGTCGGTCGCGATGACGCCAATGGTCGTGTTGAGGACGGTGCCCTTGGCGGTCAGCTCGGCAAGCTTCTTGATCTCCAACTGTTTCGGCGCATGGAGGCGGTGCACATCGAGGTCGTCGGCGCCCCACGGCAATCCGGTCGTGGGGTCGACGACACCCCCGACCGGGTTGGCGACGACCAGGGCACCGACCGTGAGTCCGCGCGCCGGACCGTCACCGATGGTGATCGACGCGGTCCCGACGCCGCCCTTTAGCGCTCCGGCACGGGCCCCCACCCCCGCTCCCACGGACCCGACCGTGAAGTCGCGTCGGGCATCAGCCAACGCCAGCGCACCAAAGTCCGCGGTCGGTCGGTTTTCCCACCGCCCGACGGGAAGGTCGAAGATGACCGCTGCCGGGACGATCGGCACCACGTGGCCTTGCAGGTCCATCGGCAATCCGATGCCCGCTGATTCCAGTCCCAGCATCACTCCGTCGGCCGCGGCGAGACCGTAGGCGCTGCCGCCGGTCAGGACGATCGCGTCGGCACCGCGCACCGTATTCACCGGATCTAACAGGTCAGTTTCGCGGGTTCCTGGGCCCCCGCCGCGCACGTCGACGGCGGTCGTAGCGCCGCGCGGCAGGGTCACCACCGTGGTGCCGGTGGCCCAACCGCTGCCGGGTTCGGCGGACGTCGCGAGAGTGACGTCATCGTCCAGGCGATGATGGTGCCCCACGGCAATCCCGTTGACATCGGTGATCCGATTGCCCGCGTGCGATCCCGTCATGGCTACCAGGCGCCCCATTCCTGTGTTGGATCTTCCGGCTGAGTCCACTCTGCGGACATCAACGCGTCCACCAGCAGTCCCTGCACCACCGACAGCCAGTCATAGACGTCTTGGTGTGCTGCGTGCGGGTGATCTGGCGGAATGTTCGACGGATGGTCAGAGATGCCGAGCATCGCGCCCAACGCCAGTCGGATGTCGGTGAGCGCTGCGAGCCAGCGATCTGCTTGCGCTTCGGTGAGGGCCACATCGCCGCCCTCGGCGGGCAGTGTCTCAAGCACGGTGCGCGCCGCCTCGAGTTTGGCATCGATAATCTTCGGCTCATTGACACTTCGTAAGCCGCCGTTGAGGTCGGAGGCAATGGGTCCGGCGGTAAGTTCGGACTCCTGGTCGGGTCGGTGAAAGTCCGGCAGTAGGCGGCCCAACGTCACGTCGTCGGGTGCATCGGTGTGACCGGTGACGATCCCCGTTAACGTCGACAGTTCGTCGCGCGGTGCCGTTTCGGCTCGCTCGGTGAGCAGGTCGGTAATCGATTCGACCATCGATGCCAGCAACTGGCATTCGTAAACTTCGAGGTTTGAGCAGATGCGGACGTCATCGCCCGCACCCGTTCGTCGCCAAGTCCGCATCAGGAATCGTGCTGCATTGTCGCCCACAGTCCGGCCGCATGCAGTTTGCGGACGTCACCTTCCATGGCGGTGCGGTCGCCGCTGGAGACGACGGCCTTGCCTTCGGTATGCACCTGCATCATCAAGGCTTTCGACTTCTCCTCCGAATAACCGAAAATCTTCTGGAAGACGTAGGCCACGTAATTCATCAGATTTACCGGGTCATCCCAGACCAAAGTTACCCATGGACGGTCTTGCACCGTCTCCGGCTCAGCCACCGCGGTACCGGTGCTTGTACCTGGTGTCGCCTCTTCGAGCGCCATGAGTAATAGGGTAGCGAAGTGACCACTACTGCGCTGCTGACCGACCAATACGAACTGACCATGGTGTCGGCGGCACTCCGTGCCGGAACCGCAAATCGCTCCTGTGTGTTCGAGGCCTTCGCCAGGCGCCTACCCGACGGCCGTCGCTACGGCGTCGTCGCAGGTACTGGCCGAGTTCTCGACGCCGTGGAGAAGTTCCGGTTCGGCGACGCAGAACTCGCCGCCCTGGATGGAATCGTCGACTCCGACACCATTGGATGGCTCGCCGACTACCGCTTTCGCGGTGAGATCGACGGCTACCGCGAAGGTGAACTGTACTTCCCCGGATCACCGATCTTGACCGTGCGCGGCGGCTTTGCCGAGGCGGTGATCTTGGAGACAGTGGTCTTGTCGATCCTCAACCACGACAGCGCGATCGCTTCCGCCGCCGCTCGCATGGTCAATGCGGCCGCGGGTCGCCCCATCATCGAGATGGGCAGCCGACGCACCCACGAACAGGCTGCGGTCGCCGCCTCGCGCGCTGCTTACCTCGCGGGCGTCAACGCCACCAGCAACCTGGAGGCGGCCCGGACGTACGGCGTCCCGAGCGCGGGCACCGCGGCACACTCGTTCACCCTGCTGTTTGCACAGCCGGACGGGAGCGACGAGCGTGCCGCCTTCGCCGCCCAGGTAGAGGCACTCGGCACCGAAACGACCCTGCTCGTCGATACCTACGACATCACCACCGGAGTCAAGAACGCTATCGAAGTAGCCGGTACCGAACTCGGTGCCGTGCGCATCGACTCCGGAGATCTCGGCGTGCTCGCCCGGCAGGTCCGCCAGCAACTCGACGACCTTGGCGCACACAAAACGCAGATCGTCGTCTCGGGCGATCTCGACGAATACGCGATCGCCTCGCTGCGCGCCGAGCCCGTCGACCTGTACGGCGTCGGTACCTCCGTCGTCACCGGTAGCGGTTCCCCCACCGCGGGCATGGTTTACAAACTGGTCGAGGTCGACGGCGTTCCCGTCGCGAAGCGGTCGAGCCGCAAAGAAAGCCACGGCGGGGAAAAACGAGCGGTCCGTGCGGCCCGCTCCACCGGCACCATCGTCGAAGAAATCTTGGTCCGCGCCAGCAACTCCCAAGCGCCCGTGTCCGGCACTGCCGGGCTCGACGTCACTGAGATGCAGATCCCGCTGGTCCGTGACGGCGAACGCGTACCTGGATTGCCTACACTGGAGGAGTCTCGCCGGTACCTCGCACGCGGTCTCGTGACCTTGCCGTGGGAAGGTCTCGGGCTCAGCCACGGCGACCCGGCGATCCCCACCCGCTACTTGAACGAACCGGAGTCTCGATGACCGACCAGCAGTCCGCTGCTCGCAAATGCGCGCTGATCGTCGTCGACGTTCAAAACGATTTCTGCGAGGGCGGGTCGCTTGCCGTCGCTGGCGGTGCCGCCGTTGCGGCCGCAGTTAATGCGTTGCCCGGCGACTATCCGCTGGTGGTCGCCACTCGCGACTACCACGTCGACCCCGGCGCACACTTCTCCGACAATCCTGATTTCGTCGATACCTGGCCGCCGCACTGCCGCGTTGGAACTGTCGGCGCGGACTTTCATCCGAATTTGAGCACCGCCCCGGTCCAGGCGATCTTCTCAAAGGGCGAATACACCGCTGCCTACTCCGGCTTTGAAGGGGTCAACGAAGCGGGAACATCTCTCGCGGACTGGCTCAACGAGCAGGGTGCCACCGACGTCGATGTGGTCGGGATCGCCACTGACCACTGTGTCCGTGCAACTGCCGTCGACGCTGCCGCCGCAGGCTTCACCACCCGTGTGCTTTTGTCGTACACGGCCGCCGTGGCCGAACCGACCACCAAGACCGCACTCGCCCAACTACACGCGGCCGGTGTGGAGCTGATCGGGTCGGTACCCGGTGGGGCGTCGACGACGGATGCTCCCGCAGAGTGAGCCTCCCTGACGTTCCTGAACTCCTCTCCGACGCCGTCACCGCGCTTGGCGGTGCGCCGCGAGAGGGCCAACTCGCGATGGCCGAAGCTGTCGGCGAAGCCATCGCGAACAACCATCACCTCGCGGTCCAGGCTGGCACGGGCACCGGAAAATCGTTGGCATACCTGGTGCCTTCATTGCGGCACGCCGTCGACTCGGGCGAGACAGTAGTCGTCTCTACCGCGACCATTGCCCTGCAACGTCAGCTCACCGAGCGGGACCTCCCTCGTCTCGCGTCCGCGTTGACCAAACCGCTGAAGTCCGAACCGACCTTCGCGATCCTCAAAGGCCGCGCCAACTACCTGTGCCTCAACAAACTGCATGCCGGTGTCGCCGACGACGATCCGAACACCGAATTGTTCGATGCCTTCGACCTGTCACGGATGGGTCGCGAAGTCACTCGCCTGCGAGAATGGTCGTCGGACACCGAAACTGGCGACCGCGACGACCTTTCCCCCGGTGTCAGCGACCAATCGTGGCGCCAGGTGTCGGTTTCGTCCCGTGAATGCATCGGTGCCGCGACCTGTCCCTACGGTGAAGACTGCTTTGCTGAGCTGGCCCGTAAGAAAGCTGGCGATTCTGACATCATCGTCACCAATCACGCGATGCTCGCCATCGACGCGATGAGCCCGGCGACGATCCTGCCCGAGCACAGAGTCGTCGTGATTGACGAAGCACACGAGTTGGTCGATCGGATCACGTCGGTCACCACCGAGGAGGTGTCGGCCGCCAACGTCTCGCAGGTATCGCGCAGGCTCGGCAAGCTGATCGACGACGACACTGCCAGTGCCCTCGTTACCGCGGGCGAGCAGTTGGAACTGCTGCTCGACGATTCCGCCGAAGGTGAATGGATTCGTCTGCCAAGCGGAGCACCGGAGATCCTCGCATCGCTCCGCGACCGCCTGTGGAATGCGCGCAACGCCGTCGGACCAGCACCGTCCGCGGCGGCCGACCCCGAGGCAGCGGCCGCCCGCCAAATGGCACTGTCGGCGACCGACTCGCTGCACGACACCGTCGTCCGCATCCTCACCATGTTTGAGCAACGCGACATCCCCAAGCGTCACGACGTGGTGTGGCTGTCGGAGGATCGCCTCCGCAACACCACCCGGCGAGTCCTGCGGATCGCGCCCCTATCGGTGGCCGGACTGCTGCGGACCTCCCTCTTCACCGATTCCACCGTCATCCTGACCTCAGCCACCCTGACGATCGGTGGCAACTTCGACGCCCTCGCCCGCACCTGGGGCCTACCCGCACACGGTGGGGATAAGAAAGACGTCGAAGCCGCCGGTTGGCGCGGTATGGACGCTGGCAGCCCTTTCGACTACCCGAAATCTGCGATCCTGTACGTCGGCAAGCACCTTCGACCGCCCGGCCGCGACGGCATCGCCGACAGCACGCTTGACGAAATGGTCGACCTGATGAACGCCGCCGGCGGTCGTACCCTCGGGCTCTTTTCCTCCATGCGTGCTGCCAAAGAGGCGACCGAGAAACTCCGCGAGCGCGTTGGGTTCCCCATCCTCTGCCAGGGCGACGATGCGACGTCAGCACTGGTGGAGAAATTTGCTGCCGACGAGGCAACCTGCCTGTTCGGCACCCTGTCACTGTGGCAGGGCGTGGACGTACCCGGCCCATCGTTGCGCTTAGTGATGATCGACCGAATTCCGTTCCCCCGGCCCGACGACCCGTTGCTTTCGGCACGACAGCGCGAGGTCGACGCAAACGGTGGAAACGGTTTCCTCACGGTGTCGGCGAACCATGCCGCACTGCTGCTGGCGCAGGGCGCTGGACGCCTGCTGCGCTCCACCAGCGACCGCGGCGTCGTCGCCGTTCTCGATTCGCGACTGGCCACGGCCCGCTACGGCGGCTACCTGCTGGCGAGTCTGCCGCCCTTCTGGCGGACCACAGACCCGAAGGCCGTGCGTTCGGCCCTGTCACGACTCACCACCGGGGCCGCGCAGTCGTGACTCCACTGTGGGAACGGCTCGGTGCGCACGTTGGCCCGGCCGGGACCGTCTTCTCGGTATGGGCACCCAATGCTCGTGCGGTCACCGTCTTCGGTGATTTCGACGACTGGGTGGCCGTCGACTACCCCATGGATCGTGGGCCGGACGGCGTGTGGACCGCGGTGATCGAGCAGGCACGTCAAGGAATGGCATATAAGTTCCGGATTGTCGGAGCCGACGGCCTGGTGCGGGACAAGGCGGACCCCCTCGCTCGCGCCGCCCAGGTGCCTCCCGAGACGGCGTCGGTCATCGCAGGCGAATCGGCGTTCACCTGGACTGACGCAGCGTGGACTGCGGCACGTCCAACGCGCCGTCCCGAAGCTGAGCCCATGTCGATCTATGAAATGCACTTGGGGTCGTGGCGGATCGGCGACCAGTTCGGCAGCCTCGGCTACCGCGACATCGCTGTTCCGCTTGCCGACTACCTGCACAGTCACGGGTTCACGCATGTGCAGTTGATGCCAATCACCGAACACCCCTACGGCGGGTCGTGGGGATATCAAGTGGGTTCCTACTTTGCGTGCAGCGGCCGCTGGGGGTCGGCGGACGACTTCCGTTTCCTCGTCGACCATCTGCATGCCAGCGGCATCGGTGTCCTGCTTGACTGGGTACCCGCCCACTTCCCGAAGGATCCGTTCGCGCTCGGTGAATTCGACGGCACGCCACTCTACGAGCACGCCGATCCGCTGCGCCGTGAACAGCCTGATTGGGGCACTTATGCGTTCAACCTCGGGCGGTCCGAGGTGCGCGACTTCCTGATCGCGAGCGCCGTCTACTGGTGTCGGGAGTTCCACCTCGATGGCCTGCGCGTCGACGCCGTCGCCTCGATGCTGTACCTCGACTACTCGCGCGGTGACGGCCAGTGGCGACCTAATTCACGGGGCACCCACGAGAACGACGAGGCCGTCGACTTTCTCCGAGACCTCAACGACGCTGTCCGAGACGCCTGCCCCGGCGCCATCATGATCGCCGAGGAATCCACCACGTGGCCGGGCGTGACGACGCCGACGAACCGTGGCGGGCTCGGATTCGATTTCAAGTGGAATCTGGGCTGGATGCACGACCTGCTGTCGTTTGTCGCGCTCGCCCCCGACCAGCGGTCACAACTCCAAGAGCACGTCGCGTTCGGTCTAACTCATGCCAGCGCGGAGCGCTACATTCTGCCGATCAGCCACGACGAGGTGGTGCACGGCAAGGGCACCTTGATCTCTCGCATGCCGACCGGCGTCGACCGTGCCGCGCATGTCAGGCTCACCTTGGCCTTCCAGTGGGCACATCCGGGGAAGAAGCTGTTGTTCATGGGTCAGGAGTTCGGCCAGGTCCGCGAATGGGCCGACGATCGCTGCCTCGATTGGGACGCTGCCGACCGCGGACTCGCGCTAGCGGTCGCCGATCTCGCTCGCCTTCACGCGGAGTTGCCTGCGCTGCACGCGATGGACACCGACGCCCGCGGTTTCGCGTGGCTCGACGCCACCGACACCCGGAACACTGTCATCGGATTTCTACGCCGAGCTGACGAGCATGCGAACACTGACGGCCAGGTGGTGGCGTGCGTGTTCAACTTCTCCGACCGTGACCTGTACGACTACCGTCTGGGCTTTCCAGTCGCCGGGCCGTGGCGTGAAATCCTCAATACCGGGGCCCTCGAATACGGTGGCCACGGCGTCGGGAACCTGGGTCGCATCGTCGTCGACGAAGTCCCCAGCCATGGCCGCCCCTACAGTGCGGCCCTCACCCTTCCCGCCGCCTCGGCCGTGTTCTTCACCCCAGCAACACCCCCGGCCGCTGTTCTCGCATGATGCGTCGATTCCCG
>NZ_JBARYI010000039.1:0-71286 GCF_049647785.1 Gordonia sp. (in: high G+C Gram-positive bacteria) | reverse complement strand
CGAAGCTCGGTGCTGTTACGCGAGGACCGAGCGGGCGGCGGTGACGCCGGTGGCGTTGAGGTCGCCGATCAGCTTGGTCTGCGCGGCGACGAAATCGTCGATGGCGGCGAAGCCGGTGCTGCCCACGAACTTGTTCTGGAACTCGAGAACGGTGCCGACCGACTTCTCGTAGATGTCAATCGACGCGAGTGCGCTCTGCTTGGCAGTGGTCAGAAGTGCGGCCTGAACTTCTTCGACCTGCTTGGTGGAGGTGTCGATGGCGTCGGTGACCTTGTTTGCGGCGCTCTGTGCGGCCATGGTGTTCTCCTTGGTTGGAAGGTGCGGTTCGGGTGATCCGCGCTTACGTTAACAAGTTAGCACGACGAGTGCTAACTGTCTGGGTGGCGTCGATCACCCGGGCCGACTTCTGCCGCGGATCTCATAGTTGGAGTTGGTCCTGCCGCCCTGGAGGGGGTGTGCCATGTCAGCTTCCGAGATAATCAGCTCGCCGTCGAAACAGCGAGACAGGATGAAGCGTGCGCAAGGCGGCGAGGTCGCACCCTTCAAACGATTCAGCGCCCCACCGCGATGCGGTGGGGCGCTGAATCACTTCGATCAGAATGCGGCGACGTCGAGTTCCATGATGTCGTTGTCGACGTTGTGGTCGATGACCTGGCGAACCGAGGTCAGCAGCGGGAGCATGTTCTTCGCGAAGAAGACGCCCGAGGCAACCTTGCCCTCGTAGAAGGCCTTGTCATCACCGGAAGCGCCAGCGTTCAGCGCAGCCTGGGCGACGGAAGCCTGGCGAAGCAGCAGCCAGCCGATCAGGAGGTCGCCGACGGCCATCAGGAAGCGCACCGAGGCGGTTCCGATGAGGTAGAGCTTCTTCGGGTCTTCCTGCGCGGACATTAGCCAGCCGGTCAGCTTGGCGGCCATTGCCTGAACATCCTCGTTGGCGGTCTTCAGCAGCGCGCGCTCAGCGTCAAAGCCCTGGCCGTTGTCGATGAAGTCCTGGATCTGGCCGGCGATGTGACCCAGCGCAGCACCCTTGTCGCGAATGATCTTGCGGAAGAAGAAGTCCTGCGCCTGGATGGCAGTGGTGCCCTCGTACAGCGAGTCGATCTTCGAGTCGCGGATGTACTGCTCGATCGGGTAATCCTGCAGGAATCCCGACCCACCGAAGGTCTGGAGCGACTCGGTCAGCTTCTCGTAGGCGCGCTCGGAACCAACACCCTTGACGATCGGGAGCAACAGGTCGTTGACCTTGTGTGCCATCTCGGCGTCGGCGCCCGAAACGATGTTCGCGGACACCGGGTCCTGGTGCGACGCGGTGTACAGGTACACCGCACGCAGACCTTCTGCATACACCTTCTGGGTCATCAGTGCGCGACGGACGTCCGGGTGGTGCGTGATGGTGACGCGCGGGGCGGCCTTGTCCGTCATCTGGGTCATATCAGCACCCTGGACACGCTCCTTGGCGTACTCCAGGGCGTTCAGGTAGCCGGTCGACAGCGTCGAGATGGCTTTAGTGCCAACCATCATGCGAGCGTGCTCGATGACGTCAAACATCTGGCCGATGCCCGAGTGGACCTCGCCGACGAGCCAGCCGACGGCCGGGGTGCCGTGGATGCCGAAGCTGACTTCGCAGGTCGACGACGCCTTGATGCCCATCTTGTGCTCGACGTTGGTGACGAATGCGCCGTTGCGGTCGCCGAGTTCGCCGGTCTCGTGATCGAAGTGGAACTTCGGGACGAAGAACAACGACAGTCCCTTGGTGCCGGGGCCGGCACCTTCGGGGCGAGCGAGAACGAGGTGGAAGATGTTCTCGGTCATGTCCTGGTCGGCCGAGGTGATGAAGCGCTTCACACCCTCGATGTGCCAGGTGCCGTCTTCCTGCTTGACGGCCTTGGTGGTGCCTGCGCCAACGTCCGAACCGGCGTCGGGTTCGGTCAGCACCATGGTGGCGCCCCAGCCGCGCTCGGCGCAGATGGCAGCCCACTTCTTCTGCTCGTCGGTGCCGTTGTCGTAGAAGATGTTCGCGAAGCCGGAGCCCGCGGCGTACATGAAGACGGGCGGGTTGGCGCCGAGGACCATTTCGCCCATCGCCCAGTACAGCGAGCGCGGTGCGGGGAGGCCACCGAGTTCTTCGTCGATGCCAACCTTGTCCCAGCCGCCGTCGATGAAGGCGTGGTAGCTCTTGGCGAACGACTCGGGGATGGTGACGGTGTGAGCGTCGGCGTCGAAGACCGGCGGATTACGGTCGGCGTCCGCGAACGAATCCGCGATCACGCCTTCGGAGAGGTTCTTCACTTCGCGCAGCATGTCGACGGCGGTGTCGTGATCGAGGTCGCCGAACTCACCGGACGCGAGCACCTTGTCGAGCTCGTACATCTCGAAGAGGTTGAAGTGCAGGTCGCGCAGGTTGGACTTGTAATGGCCCATGATTTTCCTAACTCGCAGTTCTAAGTGGTCGTCCGGCTAAGTTACTTGCCGGTAACCCTTGACACGATACCGTCGTCAACTCGTGGGTACAACATCGGAGAATGTGGTTCCGCTAACAACTGCAAGCGCAATGTCAGTGTGACCGCAGGTACTCCAGGTCGGCGGCGATCCCCTCGGCTGGTGTCTCCAACACCCCCGGTGCTCCAGCCGTCTTCATTAGTTCGGCGAGTACCTCCGTGTCGATCTGGCCGGACTCCAGGTTGGCGTGACGATCCCGTCCGGAATCGAATTCGTCGCGCGAATTATTCAGGTGAATGAGGTCAATGCGGCCGGTAATGGCCTTGATCCGCTCGGTGAGTCCGACGAGGTCTTCGCCGCCGGCCCAGGCGTGGCAGGTGTCGAGGCAGAATCCGGCCTCGGCAAAATCGCCCACCGCATCCCACAGCCGCTCAATCGACTCGAGTGTTCGCGCCATGGCGTGATCGCCGCCAGCAGTGTTCTCGATGAGGATCGGAAGACCGAAACCGCCCTTGTCTGCTTGACGCTCAAAGAGCTTGCGCCAGTTCGCAAATCCCTCAGCCGCATCTTCGCCGTCTTTGAGGTGTCCGCCGTGCACCACGAGTCCAATCGCACCGAGTTCCACCGCCGCCGCTGCCTGCTGCTCAACGGCCTTCCGGGAAGGCATGCGCAACCGGTTATTGAGGCTCGCGACGTTAATCATGTAGCTGGAATGCACGACCACGTCGATCGGTGAGGCTTTGATCTCTTCCGCATGTGGATGGGGGACGGGCTTCTTCCACCCCTGCGGATCGGTGACGAACATCTGAAAGATGTCGATACCGAGGGCCTCGGCGGTGGCGACGGGATTCTCGTCCTGGCGAAGATGGGCTCCGACACGCATGGATCCAGCCTACTTGTGTCAGGTTGATGAAGGCGGATGTCAGGTGGATGAATGTCTGACAAACGTTCTATAGAGTGCGGCATTGTGGAGCAGCAGCCGATTCCGGTCATCGAGGAGCGTGTCCGGAACTACGCACTGATCCGCCGAGTTTTGCTGACCCTGTGGGCAACGGCCCTGGTCATTTACTTTTGGGTGGCGGGAATTGCCGCTGACCGCACCAGCCTGATCTTCTTCCTCGCCTTCGGTATGGCCGCAGCCACGGTGGGGCGACGCCGCGTCAGCACCATTCTGATCGACTGGTTGCCGTTTGTGCTGATCCTGATGCTGTACGACTGGACTCGCAATGTGGCGGTTTGGTTGGGAATGCGGACCCACTGGCTGTTGGCCCCCGACGTCGATAAATGGATGTTCGGCGTCAATCCGACAGTCTGGCTGCAGTCGCACCTGAAGGAAGCGTCCCCGCCGTGGTGGGAAGTGATCGTCAGCGTCGTCTACATGTCGTATTTCATCGTCCCGTACGCCACCGCGGCCGTCCTTTGGGTCCGCGACCGAGCGGTGTGGCGACGCTTCGCCGTCTGCTTTATCGCGGTGTCGTTTTTGGGGTTGATCGGGTACACGCTGGTGCCCGCTGCGCCGCCGTGGGCTGCCGCAAAATGCACGGTGGCCCAGGTGGCCGACGGTCCGCACGACCCGCCGTGCATGTACCAGCCAGCCGGCCCCGTCGAGGGGAACCTGCTCGGGGAAGTGGAACCGCACCACCCGGGTGCCGCGCCGTATGTGGAACGAATCTCCGACCGCGGTTGGCGGGTGATCGGTCTCGACCTGGTGCTGCGGGCCGTGACCTTGGGGCAGTCAAAATCGAATCTCGTCGCCGCCATCCCCTCGTTGCATGCCGGTTTGACGATGCTGTTGGCCCTGTTCATGTGGCCGCGCAGCAGATGGCTGGGCAAGACCATCTTCACCGGCTACGCGTTCGCGATGGCGTTCGCTCTCGTCTACACCGCCGAGCACTACGTTTTCGACATCATTTTGGGTTGGGCGTTGGCTGGCGCGGTGTACACCGCATACCGGCTGATCGACGCCCGCATCGTATTGCCGCGGAACGCGCGGAAGGCCGCCGAGCGCGAACTGGCCGCTAACCCAACCGGTCGAACTGAGGCTCAGTCTCAATCGTGATCGGCACGCCCGCGGCGATCAGCAGGCGAGTTTCCGCCTCGCTGCCCGGGTACAGGCTTAACCATTCATGGCCGCTGCTACCACTGGCGTAAACATTCGTCAGGGCGCGATCTAAGCGCGCCTGTGTTTCTCGGGTGATGATGAAACGTCGGTCCCCGTACCTGAGATATCTGTTCGTCACGGCTGCCTCCGGAAAGTAACCCCCATCAGCCCGAACACTACTGTGCGACGGCCCGCCGCACCGCTAATTCGGGGCCTCCGCCCGTCCCGCATTTCTGTCACGAAACGACCAAACTGACACCAATCGTCCCTTTTGGTGACGGTTGTGCAGATTCGATCCCCGGTTCTGTGACAGAAAAGGGGGAAATTCTCCGGCTCTTAGCTCATCTCTGTGGTCCGCAGCGAGTGCGGGTTCACCTTCGTGAAGTCGATCATCGCGGCCGTGTTGTCGATAGCGGTCACGAGGCCGATGCCAAACTTGCCGTGCTCGTCGTACAGGTTCGCGGTCCCGACCGACAGGCCCGAATCTTCGATGTGCGAATCGGCTTCGAGACCGAGGCGAAGACCTTCCGGGAGACGGGCGATGGCGACCGTCAGATCGCAGTTGATGAAGCCGATCCCGCCGTCGCCGCTGTTGGTGACGAGGCTGGTCGATTCGGCAAGTATGACTGCCCGCTGGAACGGGGTGGGGGCGACGTCCTCGACCGGATTGAACGGGCGATTGAAGATCCGCAGCCGATCGGTGTTCTGCGAGTCGGACATCGAGCGCGACCACTCGCGATCGCCCGACTGGAACCACGCGCGGTAGCTTTCCCTGTCGTCCTCATCCTCATCCGGGGGAGTGAACACATCGGTTCCCTCGGGTCGAACCCATCGGCCGCCGGGCGGATTGGTCCCTTGCTTCAGGAAAACGACATTGCCTTGCGCGACCAGAATCTCGTTGTCGTCGACGTCGTATTGCAGCACCGAAACTTGGACCACGCGGATGCGATTACCGTCGCGCAGCATCGTGGTGGTGGTTGCCGTGGGGAGACGATGTGCGCTCTTGAACAATTCGATGGTGAATCGAGCCGGGGCGAATCCCTCACGGCTGCCAAAGTTCTCGGCCGCATAGGCGGCGATGGCGCAAATAGCGGGGCCGTTCAGGGTGTCGGGGCCCCACAGGCCGAGAGCGTAGGGCGTTGGGTCATATCGACCGTCGTCACCTACCGTGAAGAAGCTCTTATCTGACATACCGGCTCACGCTACGCTGCGAGCATGACCTCAGACGCCACGACATCACCCGCATCGCCGTCTCGATTGCCGAATGACGCGGTCGACGCGGTTCGCACGTTCATTATCTTCAGTGCTCTCGTCGGCATCGCCCTGGGAATCGCGGCCCTGGTGTGGCCGAAGGCGTCGCTGATGGTGGTGGGCGTGCTGTTCGGAATCGCGCTGATTGTGGCCGGGGTGATGCGCTTGTTTGCCGCGTTCGCGTTGACGCGGGCACCGTCGTCGCTGCGGCTCCTGCTGGGTGTCTTCGGTGCCGTCATCTTGGCGGCCGGTGTCCTCGCCACCATCAATCCGTCGGGGTCGCTGGTTCTGCTCGGTGTGTTTATCGGCATCGGCTGGATCGTCACTGGTTTTCAGGATCTGTTCGGGGCCCCGTTGACGGTGACCGTGACCCCACGCTGGATGGTGATTGCGGCTGGCGTGCTGTGGATTCTCGCCGGTATCGCGATGATCGTTCTACCCGCGGTGGCAACTCTGGGAACCATCCTGTGGATCCTGGCGGTTCTACTGATCGTCGTCAGCGTCATTACCCTCGTCACCGTCCCGAAGAAAGTGACGAAGTTGGCCGAGGGCCGATAGCTCGCCCGGTGCGACCTAGGCGGTCATCGCCAAGCCGTCGAGGGTGATGGTCGGTTCGGAATTCTGCTTGTCCGACAGTCGGTCCGTCCACGACCCGAGAACGTTCAACAGTTCATCGGTGTGGCGGAGGGTGACGCCGTCGACGATGCCCTTCCACACGAGGGCGGCGGGCCGGACGGCGGGAACGGCAGCGGCCGCACCAATCAGTCGACGTGCACCGGCAGCATCGGAGTCCCACATGGCGTCGGCGGTGGTGAGATACAGGTTGATAGCCGAACTCAGGTCGCGCAGGTGCATCATTGCCCACGCCCAATGCTTGGCGACATCGACGGTGGTGGCCTGACCGCGACCCAGGGTGCGGACGTACTTGCTGTGGAGTTCACTGCACAGCAGGGTGGAGTCGCTCCACAGTTCCAACTTCGACATGCATCGGACGCTGTTGTGAACGGCGTCGAGGTATTTCACCGAGTAGGGACCTTCGCGGCGCGACCGGATTTCGCGCAAGACCGAGAAGCTGGCGAGTGCGCTCGTGAAATCGCCGGCGTCGTAGTCGGCGTGGGCTTGGTCGTTCAACTCGTCGAGCATGCCCCAATGGTCCCCGGATTAGTCGATTTCCGCAGCGTAATGGGGCTTTCGTTATGATTGCTGTTGTGGCACAACAGACTCGGGACCTAAGCAAGTGGGCGCTGCTGAGTATTGTCGCGTCGATCGTGGTGATCGCGCTCAAGGTGGCGGCCTGGCAGTTGACCGGTTCGGTGGGTTTGCTCTCCGACGCCGCCGAGTCAGTCGTGAACCTGGTGGCTGCCGTGGTGGCCTTCTTTGCTTTGCGAATTGCGGCGAAACCGGCCGACGACGATCACAACTTCGGGCACGTCAAGAGCGAGTACTTCTCGGCGGTCATTGAGGGCGTCATGATTGTGGTCGCTGCCATCGTCATCATTGCCGTTGCGGTGGAACGACTCATCAACCCGCGGGAGCTGGAATCGGTGGGGATCGGTTTGGCCGTCTCGGTTGTTGCCTCCATCGTCAACGCGGCGGTTGCCTGGCAGTTGATTCGGGTTGGTCGCCGTTTCCGTTCCCTCACGTTGGAAGCTGACGGCAAGCACCTGATGACCGATGTGTGGACCACGGCGGGGGTCATCGCCGGGGTGGCACTGGTGGCGTTGACCGGATGGATCGTCCTCGACCCGGTGATTGCCATCGTCGTTGCCATCAACATCGTGTTTGTCGGCTACCGGCTGATTAAACGGTCGACGATGGGCTTGATGGATGCGGCCATCCCCGAGGAAGAGCGTGCCAAGGTCGACGCTGTCCTCGATAGCTTCCGGACCGATGGCGTCGACTTCCACGATGTTCGGACCCGCGAGGCTGGCCACATCCGATTCGTCCAACTTCACATGCTGGTTCCGGGCGCGTGGAGTGTGCAGGAAGGCCACGACCTCCTCGAGAAGGTCGAGGGCCAATTGCACGCGCAGATCGAAGATGTGGTTCCCACCATTCATCTGGAACCGATTGAGGATCCGCGGAGTTACGAATCGTGGCGACGCTAGCGGGACCCGTCGCCTTTGCGACATCCTGACGCTCGCACGTATTAGCCTTGAAGTCATGAGCGAGTACGAGCAGGACGACTCCGACCAACTGCAGCCGGAAGACACCCTGGACGACACAGAACTGGGCGACGTGCTCGACCGCGGCTTCTCGCCGCCCGATTACGAGCCCGCAGCGCATCCCGAGCACGAGGACCTCGATCAGCGACTTGCGGGTGAGATTCCCGACGTGGCGGTCGACGACGACGAAGACCCCGACTTTCCCGAGAGTGACGAGGTCGGTCGCGTTCGCGCGGGGCGCCTGGTTGCGCCGGATGAAGGATTTGGTCCCGACGTCGACAATCAACTGTTGGCGACGGACGCGGGAATCGACGGTGCGGGCGCGTCTGCCGAAGAAGCGGCCATGCACGTCATCGGAGATGAGTAACTAGCAAATATGGATCGCGATCGTTTAGTTGATGTGGGTGTCGCGTTGGTCTCGCGTTTCGGTGCGAAGGCACTGAGCTTGACCTCGGTGGCACGGCAGGCCGGGGTAGCGCGGGCCACCGCCTACCGGATGTTTGGTGGCCGCGATGCGCTGGTCGACGCCATCATGTCCCGCGAAATGGAACAACTGCGCCAGCAGATGCTGCAGTGGGGGGCCGACCAGCCCGACCCGGCAATGCGGATCCGCGAACGTGTCAAGGGATCGCTCGCCTACATCCGTGAACACGAAGCGTTGCAGTACGTACTGCGTAACGAGCCCGAGGAAGTGGTGCGGGCGCTGATCAGCCCGGCACCGGAAGCCTCGGATAAGGCCTCGCACCGGTCGTTGATTGGGATGATCACGGATACGGCGGTCCCGGATGTCCGCGATGACGAAGCGGCCGTGCTGTACCCGAGCGTGCGCGGCGGTAGCGAGTTCATGGTCCGAATCGTCTACTCCTGCATGCTGGTTCCGGAGTCGTCGATGACCGACGACGAGATCGCCGACCTGGTGGTGCGCGCCGTCGTTCGGTGATCGGGTTCCACCCAGTACGCTCGTTTCTATGACTGGCACCGCCAAAAACGGCACGGGAGCACGCAGTATTTTCATCGCATCGGCGGAAGGCGATACCGGAAAATCGACCATCGCGCTCGGTGTGCTTGCGGTGTTGACTGCCGCTGGGGGTCGCGTGGGGGTGTTCCGGCCAATCTCTCGCGCTGCCGCGGGCGAGCGTGATTACGTGCTCGACCTCATGCACTCGTATGCGTCGGTCGATATCCCTTACGAGCAGTGCATTGGCGTCACCTACGACGATGTGCACGCCGACCCCGATGCGGCGATCGCCGACATCGTCGACCGCTATCACACGGTCGCTAAACAGTGCGACAACGTGTTGGTGATCGGCTCCGACTACACCGACGTCGCGGCTCCGTCGGAGCTGAGTTTCAATGCGCGGATCGCGGCTAACCTTTCGGCACCAATCATCTTGGTGGTCAAGGCCTTTGAGCAGGAGCCGAGCGAAGTCAAGGCGATCACCGATCTGCTGCTGGCCGAGATTCGTTCCGAGCACGCGACGGCGGTCGCGATTGTCGCCAATCGCTGCGATCCCGACCAACGCAAGGCGGTGGCCGAGGCATTGCAACCGATCGGCATCCGGTCGTGGGCGTTGCCGGAGGAGCCAATCCTGGTGGCCCCCACCATGGGTGAGTTGCGCGATGCGCTCGGTGGCACCCTGTACTCGGGCGACGCTGATCTCCTCGACCACGAGGCGATGGACATGATGGTCGGTGGCATGACCGTCGAACATATCCTGGAACGCCTCAGTGAATCGATGGTGGTGATTGCCCCGGCCGATCGCTCTGACGTGCTGCTGGCATTGGTCAATGCCAATGCGGCCGAAGGGTTTCCGCGTTTGGCGGGCATCGTCATTAACGGTGGCCTGCATCCGCATCCGATGATCGACGCCCTCGTGAAGGGGTTGCGTCCAACCCTTCCCATTGTCGCGTGCGAGCACGGCACCTACGAGACGGCGCGCATTGCCGCCCACACTCGCGGACGCATGCTCACCGATTCGGTCCGCAAGATCGACGCCGCGATGAGCGTAATGGAACGGTATGTGGCACCAAATGAGTTAATCGCCGAACTCGACCTGCACGAACCCGATGTGGTGACGCCGCAGATGTTTGAGTACCAACTGATTTCGCAGGCGAAAGCCGACCCGCAACACATCGTGCTGCCGGAGGGCAACGACGACCGTATCTTGCGGGCCACCGACCGTTTGCTGCGACGCGGCATGGTGCGGATTACCCTGCTCGGCGACCCCGATGCGGTGCGTCGACGCGGCAACGAACTCGGTATTGATCTCGCGCACGTCGAGATCATCGATCCGGCGACATCGCCGCTGGCCGAGGAGTTCGCACCCATCTACATGGAACTGCGCAAGCATAAGGGCATGACTTTGGAGCGGGCTGCGGAAGTGGTCCGCGACGAGTCGTACTTCGGGACCATGCTGCTGCACACCGGCCGCGTCGACGGCATGGTGTCGGGGGCGGTGCACACCACGGCGCAGACCATCCGGCCCGCATTCGAGATCATTAAGACAGTGCCCGGGGTCTCCACGGTGTCCAGCGTCTTCTTTATGCTGCTGGCCGACAAAGTCCTCACCTACGGTGACTGCGCCATCGTTCCCGATCCGACCGCCACCGAACTGGCCGACATTGCGATCTCTTCGGCACAGACGGCCGCGGCCTTCGGCATTGAGCAGCGGGTGGCGATGCTGTCGTATTCGACGGGTGCCTCGGGGGCGGGGGCCGACGTCGACAAGGTAATCCAGGCGACCGAGTTGGTTCGGGAACGCGCGCCGGAACTGTTGGTAGAGGGCCCAATTCAGTACGACGCCGCCGTCGAACCGTCGGTGGCGACGGCAAAGATGCCGGACTCGCCGGTGGCTGGCCGTGCCACGGTCCTCATTTTCCCGGATCTCAACACCGGGAACAACACGTACAAGGCGGTGCAACGCAGTGCCGGAGCCATCGCGATTGGCCCGGTGCTGCAGGGCTTGAACAAGCCGATGAACGACCTGTCGCGCGGGGCACTTGTCACCGACATCGTCAACACGGTGGCGATTACCGCGATCCAGGCGCAGAACAACAAGAAGGCCCAGAACGCAGGGAAAGCACAGGCATGAGCGACAGCGTGAGCGACGACCTGGTTCTCGTAGTGAATGCGGGTTCGTCGTCGTTGAAGTATCAGGTGCTTAATCCGGCAACCGAAGCGGTGATCGCGGACGGGCTGGCCGAGCAGATCGGCGAGTCGAGTTCACGCATCAGGCACGACTACCGCGGCAATGAGGTTCTCGTTGAGGGAACTCTGGTGGACCATAATGCGGCGATCGCGAAGGTGATGGAACTCTTCGAGGCCGACGGTGTCGACCTGGCTGGTTCCGGACTCGCCGCCGTGGGGCATCGCGTGGTGCACGGCGGCCGCAGCTTCTTTGCGCCCACCTTGATCGACGCGACGGTGCGCTCGGAGATCGAGCGGATCTCTCCGCTGGCACCGCTACACAATCCGGCCAATCTCGTCGGTATCGACGCGGTGTCGGCCCTGCTGCCCGATGTGCCGGCCGTCGCCGTCTTCGACACTGCCTTTTTCCATGACCTCCCCGACGCCGCGGCCACCTATGCGCTCGACGCGGAGGTCGCCAAGCAGTACGCGATCCGCCGCTACGGGTTTCACGGGACCAGCCACGAGTACGTCTCACGCAAGGTCGCGGAGACGCTCGGGCGCGACTACGGCGACATTAATCAGATCGTCCTGCACCTCGGGAACGGCGCTTCCATGTCGGCGGTGGCCGGGGGCAAGGCCATCGATACGACGATGGGCATGACGCCGCTGGAAGGTCTCGTCATGGGTACCCGCACCGGTGATATCGATGCGGGCATCGTCTTCCAGCTCGCTCGGGTGGCCGGAATGTCAATCGACGACATCGACGTCCTGTTCAACAAGAATTCCGGCCTCAAAGGCTTGTGCGGGGAGAACGACTTCCGTGCAGTCCTCGAACGCGTCGATGCTGGCGATGATTCTGCGCGTCTGGCGTACGACGTCTACTTACATCGCCTGCGGCGCTACATCGGCGCGTACTTGATTGAGTTGGGTCGGGTCGACGTCATCGTGTTCACCGCCGGCGTCGGCGAGAATGCCAGCCCCGTTCGTGCCGACTCGCTGGCCGGGCTGGAGAATTTCGGCATCGAGGTCGATGCGGAGCGCAATGCCGTCCGCGGCAAGGGCCCGCGCGTCATTTCCACCGACACTTCCGCCGTCACCATCATGGTGGTGCCGACTAACGAAGAACTGGCCATTGCCCGCCAGGCGATCGAGGTCGTCGCCGCAACGGAGTAGGTTTCGGTACCCCCTTTCGGGGGTAGCCCAACCCTCATGTGACGTGGATCATGTGATCATGACCACGAATACAGAGCTCTACCGACGCAGCCGTGACCAGATGATCGACCTGATGGGCGACTACGGCCGGGCTGTTGAGCAGTTCCGCTGGCCCCACATCACCGGAAAGTTCAACTGGGCAATCGACTGGTTCGACGCCTTTGCCCGCGGCAACGATCGCGTCGCCCTCTGGATTACCGAGGAGGACGGATCCGAGGTCAAGGTGACGTTCGACGAGATGGCCGAGAACTCCGATCGCGTTGCCACCTGGCTGAAGGACCTGGGCCTCGGTAAGGGTGACCGCGTGATTCTGATGCTCGGCAACCAGGTGGAGTTGTGGGAGCTCATGCTGGGCATTATGAAGCTCGGTGCCATCGTGATGCCGACGACGTCGGCGCTCGGTTCCGCCGACCTCACCGACCGCATTGAGCGTGGCGGCGCGGGCACCGTCATCGCCAATGTCGGCGACACGGGCAAGTTCGACGACGTTCCCGGCGACTACCGCCGCATCGTGGTCGGCGGTGACGCGGACGGGTGGACCTCGTACTCGGCCAGCGCCGAGACGGAGTCGGCCGGACCGTTCGAGACCGACACCCTGGTCGACGACCCGATGCTCATCTACTTCACTTCCGGCACCACCAGCAAGCCGAAGTTGGTGGAGCATTCGCAGGTCAGCTATGCCGTCGGCCACTTCACCACGATGGCGTGGATTGGTGTTAAACCCGGCGACGTGCACCTGACGATCAGCTCGCCCGGCTGGGCCAAACATGCGTGGAGCCTGTTCTTTGCGCCGTGGATCGCCGAGGCGACGATCTTCGTTTACAACTACTCCCGCTTCGACGCCGCAGCCCTGATGGGACAACTGCAGCGCGCGGGTGTGAATACCTTCTGTGCGCCGCCGACCGTGTGGCGGATGCTGATCCAAGCCGACCTCGGCGACAAGCCCGCCGGGCTGCGTGAACTTCTCGGTGCGGGCGAGCCGCTAAACCCGGACGTGATCCGTCGCGTCGAGCAGTCGTGGGGCCTGACCATCCGAGATGGTTTTGGTCAGACGGAAACTACCCTGCAGGTCGGCAACACTCCGGGGCAGCCGCTGAAGGCTGGCTCCATGGGCCGTCCCATGCCGGGCGTCCCCGTGGTGTTGGTGGACCCGTTGACCGGTGAGCTCGCCGATGAAGGCGAAATTTGTCTCGACTTGAGTGTGCGGCCCGTGAACCTGATGACCGGCTATCTCGGGGATCCGGAGCGAAATCAGGCGGTCATGGCTGGCGGCTACTACCACACCGGTGACGTCGCCTCCCGTGACGAGGACGGCTACATCACCTACGTGGGGCGCACCGACGACGTTTTCAAATCCTCTGACTACAAGGTGTCGCCATTCGAGCTGGAGAGCGTGCTCATCGAGCATCCAGCGGTCGTCGAAGCGGCCGTGGTGCCGCAGCCCGACGAGACGCGGTTGGCCGTTCCGAAGGCCTACGTGACCCTTGCCGAGGGGTGGGAACCGACTGCCGACACCGCGAAGGCGATCATGGAGTACGCCCGCGACCATCTCGCGCCGTACCTGAAGGTGCGCCGGGTGGAGTTCTTTGAGTTGCCGAAGACAATCTCGGGCAAGATCCGTCGCGTGGAACTGCAGCAACGTGAGTCGTCGGCCTCGACGGCGGGCGAAATGATTCCGACCGAATACCGCTACGAGGACTTGCTGAGCTGACGCTCGTGACTACCGCAGCGTCGTCTTAGAGGAGGGTCGCCGGACGAATCAGGTTCGCGAGGTCCACGAGGAGGAAGCGGTGGGCGCGGTTATCGCGGGTGGCTCGTGCCAGTTCGCGGAGGGAGCGTTCGGTACCGGCGCGCAGGCCATGCTCGTTGAACGGGAAACCGAGGAAGTCATCGGCCGGGAAATCCTCGTCGAGATGGCTGTCGATCCAGCCGAGGGCCGTCCCCAGAATGATGAGCTGTAGTCGGCCGCGGCGGGGGTCGTCCCAGCTGATCTCCTCAAACCGTTCAGCCGCCTCGAACAATTCCCACCGAGCCACTTCGCTCGGATTGCGGCCGTGCACCAGGGTGACGATCGCCGATAGCTGGGCGGTGCCGTAGTGCCGCGACGTGGTGGGGACTTCGTCAAGGGGTTCAATCGCCTCGTCAAAACTCCCCTCGGCCAGAATCATCCGGGCCAAACCAAACGCCGCGGAGACGATGCCGTGGTCGGTGAGCCATAGGTCGTGATAGTTCTGGCGAGCAATGTCGTACCAGCGCTCCACCTGGGACAGTTGGTTATTGGAGGTCGAATCCTGCGCCGACAACCAATACCCGATCAACTCGGCCGTACCCGCGACCGCAAGCTTCGGCGCAACCTCACCGGGCATCGCCTCGAGGACCTCGTGGAAGCGTTCGAACGCCAACTCCGGTTCCGCATTCAGGAGTGAACAAATTCCGAGATACCAGTGCAGTCGCCACGAATCCCCGTGGTGCACGGCCACTTCACGCAGCAACTGCAGTGCCGTATCGAGGTTTCCCAACTCCAGATGGGCGCGGGCCTCGGCAAGATCGAGTTCCAACGACGGGTGCAGCGGATCGATATTGTCGCTGGCATCAACGTTCGCCAGCATCGCCTTGAATCCCTCGGCGCGGGCCGCGCGGATCGTGTCCAACGTCTGCCTCGGATACGACAGCGCCGCCGAGGTCAAGATTCCGGCAGCCGGATCCGCCGGGTCGACGAGGGGAACCGGAAGGGCGCGGGCAATGTCTGCCGGGTCGTGGAGCGCGGCATCCTTGGGGTCGAAGAACCCGTCGACCGGTGCCAGCAGCAAGTCGGTCCCGAAGGTCGACCGCTGCGGGGTAAACACCGTCGACATCGACGGGCGTGGCACACCGGTGTGCAACGCCACCGTCTCGCGGAGCACGTTGAGGACCTGCGTCGTCATTTCCTCAGCCGAGGAAAAACGCTCGTTCGGATCCTCCGATGTCGCGCGGTGTAGCAAGAAGTAGAACGACGGGTTTTCCCTGAACAGCGGGGTGGTTTCCGGATCGGGCAGACCATCCAGGTAGCGGCCGTCGACCATGGGCATATCGACAGTCAATACGGCCAGAGTGCGCCCGATGCTGTAAATATCGGTGACGATCTGCGGTCCGGTTTGAACAATCTCCGGTGCCTGAAAACCGGGCGTTCCGTACAGGTGGCCGGTGCCGTTAATCGCCGAAACCGCACCCATATCAATGAGTTTCACCTCATCGCTGGTGATCATGATGTTGTCGGGCTTCACGTCGTTGTAAACCAAACCGACCGAATGCAGATACCCGACGGCCGAAAGCACTTCCAAGATGTACGCCATGGCGTGTTCGATCGGCATCAATGTCGGCTCGCCACGATCCGATGTGGTGAGTTGCTTCAGCGTGTGACCGCCGACGTACTCCATCACGATGTAGCCGACCGGGCGACCATCGTCGGTGACCCACTCGACAAAGTTGAAAATCTTGACGATGCCGGGGTCATTGACCGACGCCAAGAACTGTCGCTCCGAGATTGCGACAGCCTGAGCTTGGGAGTCGGACGAGTTCAGCAGGCCCTTGAGAACGACCGGGCGATCGGACACGTTGTGGTCCACGGCCAGGTAAATCCAACCCATACCGCCGTGGGCGATAGCGCCGGCGATCTCGTACTGATCGGCGACGATGGTGCCGCGCTTAAGCCCGGGCACAAATGAGTAGCGCGAACCGCAATTCCAACAGTCGCCGGAGAGCGGCCCCTCGCCGCGACCAGACGAACGCCCGACGGGTTCCCCGCACTTCCAGCACTTGCGTTTGCTTTCCACGATCACCGGATCGGACAGCACGGCGTCGGCCGGGTCGATATCGGTGATCTCGGGGAGCGGCACCAGTTCGCTGCCGAGGCGGCGGTCGTGAATGTGGGCGGCCTTGCGACTCTTGCGGCGGGAGGCGGCGATGTCGTCGAGAATGCGTCGGACCTGGGTCGACTGCGTAATCGGGGTGGCGAATGCGCCACCAGCCCCGACTGTCCCCACTGTCCCGGCCGTCCCGACAGTCTCTACGGTGCCGGCTGGCATGGTGCCCGCCTGCGTTTCGACGGGCTCAACCTTTTTTTCGTCACTCATGGTGGGTCAATCTCGATATCTGGTCGGCGGTGGCGAACCCGGCCCCAAAATGGCGAGGTACTGGTTGTACGACCGTTGCCAGCTGCCGTCGGCGCTGCGTGCGGCAAGGACCGCGTTGACGAAGCGAACCATGTCGTTCTGGTTTTTGGGGATGCCGACACCGTAATTTTCGGTACCGAGGCTGGCACCGGTCACGTGCACCCACGGATCCTGGCTGGCGAGACCGGCGAGGATGGGGTCGTCGGAGGTGACGGCATCAACCTGTCCCTGCTGCATCAGCACCAGGCAGTCGGCCCAACTCGACGTGGTGATGAACTTGACGTCGGGCACCCGTTCTTGCACCCGTGCGATCGAGGTGGATGCGCGCGTGGCGCACACGTTCTTCCCCGCGAGGTCCGACACGGTCGAGATTCCCGAATTTCGATACACCAGGATCTGCTGCGAGGCGGCGTAGTAGGGGACAGAGAAACTCACCGACTTGAGCCGATCGCACGTGATCGACATGGTTTTCACCACGATGTCGACGGTGCCGTCCTCGAGGGCTTTCATGCGGTTCTCGTTCGACAGCATTCGGTATTCGATCAGGTTGGGGTCGCCGAAAATCGCGTCGGCAATCCAATGCGCGACGTCGATGTCGAAGCCTTGGACGTCACCGCTGATGGGATCGCGGAAGCTCAACGGGTTGCTGCCGAGGTCGGTGCCGACAATGAGGCGACCACGCTGGAAGATCCGTTCCATCGTCGACTTGGCGGGCATGCTCCGGGGTTCCGGCAGCGGAGTCGGGCGGAGTCCGACGGTGGCATCGCAGGTGTCGTTCGACGCCGGTGCGTCGGGTGGGGCACCAACGGTCACCTCCGGCGGCCACGGGGCCTGCGCGGTGGCCGAGGGAGGCGGATTGGCACTGTCGGCTTCGGTGGTGCAACCGGTCATCGCGATCATGATGGCTGCCGCTGCGACAGCGAGGCGGGCTGAGCGGGATCTCGTCATCGGTACTCCCGAATGCGTGGGATGAGGCCGAAAATCACCGCGAAGGCGGCCAACACGCACACCAGGCCGATGCCGGTGCCGGTATACCCGAGAAGCGTCTGAGCGGTACTGATGTTGTCCCGGAAGGTGGTGCGGGCGTCCGCGATCGCCTTCACCAGGGCGTCATTGACTTCGTTGTAGCCGGTGGCCGTACTGATTTTGCCGTTACCGATAGTCAGGGCACGCGCGGCGGTGAAGTCGCCTCCGGCGAGCCGTCGACCCACTTCTTCGTGGGCGCCACGCCACCTTTCGAGCGCGGCTTGGGCATCGCTGATCGGCTGGGTGAGCCCGGGGTTCTCGGCGTGAGATGGATCGTTCGCGAGTCGGTCGGCGTCTGCGCTGATCTGTTCCAGGTCTTGCACAAAGCCGACGTCGAGTTCGCCGGGATCGGTGCGGCGCACCAGCGACAGAGTTTCCGCTGACCGGGCTTGCTGGGTCAGGATGCGCATCGTCGTCAGCGTGTGGAGTGGTTCGGCACCCGCGGTCTTAGCCGTGTTGGCCGCAGCCACCGACAATAGTCCCGACACCAACAGCCAAACCGTGCCGATCCCGAGGGCGGCCAGCGCCCCGATCAACCCGAGATTGAAGTGCCTGCGCGTGCGTCTGGCCAAGTATCGGCCGGTCGCGAGCAGCATCAAAATAATGATCAGCAAGGCCACGTACACCCCCCACGGGGGCACGGTCAGAGTGCGCTGAGGATCGGAGATTGCCGCCGACCGGTCCTCGTAAAGGCGCTGTGCCGCAGGCAGAATCGTGCCAAGCATCAGGGTCGACGCTTCGCTCAAGTAGGCCGAGCCGACCGGGTTGGCGAGCCGATTGTTGGTGCGGGCAGTTTCGATCAGCCCGGTGTACACCGGGATGCTGGTCGAGAGCGTGTTGAGGTCGTTGCGGGCGGCCCGCTGACTGTCGGTCAGGTCGTCGCCGTTCGCCACACCGTCGGCAGCGGCGACGAGCGCTGTGGCCGCCGTGGCGATGGAATCGGTGTACTCCGACCGCAATTCGGGGGATTCGCGCCCCCCGGAAATGAAGGCGGAGTTGGCGGCGGCGTCAGCAACCGACAGTGAGCTGTACAGGACTTCGGCCGCCTCGGCTTGCGGTTCGGCCCGGCTGACCAGCGCTTCGAGGGTCTGACTGCGATTGTTCAGCGAAGCCGACGAGTAGAAGCCGGTGAGGCCGCACGCGAGCGTCATCGTGATCATGATCATCAGCAACTTGCCGGGCGTCGTCGTGGCATAAAACCGCAGTGTGAGCAGCGGAGACGAGACGCGTTCGCGGGTAATCGCCGAGATCTCGCGGCGGTCGGCGATAACCTGCCGAAGGGTGGGGTTCGCCGACCCGCGCTCGGGCAGCACGCTTCGGCCCGCGTGGGTGAGTGCAGAGCGCACTCGGTAAACCTGGCCGGCCACGTTGTTCCCTTCGAATGAACTGTGTCCAACCCTAGTCGGCGCGACTGCGCTCGCGCTGCCAGGCCGGTACGGTGATTCTTCAGATATCGGAAAATCCCTTTGCTGGAGGCAACGCAGTGCGTGGAGACGGTGACGGCTGGGTGTTCGACGGCGCAGGCGGGCGGTACTGGGGGCGGCACGGTGCGGCCGGTCTGCTGCTGTTTGCGCCCGACGCCGAAGGAACGGTGGTCGTGCTGTTGCAGCACCGGGCGATTTGGTCGCACCAGGGCGGAACTTGGGGGCTGCCGGGCGGTGCCCGCGATTCCCACGAGACTGTTGAGCAGGCCGCCGTCCGTGAGGCCAACGAAGAAGCCGGGATCATCGAAGCTGACCTCACCGTGGTCGAATCGATTGTCACCCACACCGCATCCGGTGGCTGGACGTACACGACGGTCCTCGCCGAGGCCGAGAAGCCGGTGGTGACCGTCGGCAACGGCGAGTCCGCCGAACTGCGCTGGGTCCCGGCCGACGAAGTCGCCAACCTGCCCCTTCACCCGGGTCTGGCCGCCTCCTGGGCCGACCTGCTACCGAAACTGCTGGTTTAGCTGTCGGTGACTCCGGACTTCAGAAACGCTAAGCGGCAAGCTGGTTTGCCCCGGCGATCAGCGCATTGACTGTCGCTTCGTCGCCGTCCCGGCCACGGCCCGACGACCATCCCTGTCGAGAGTCGCGTTCGCACAGAAGGTAGGTGACGGTTTCGTCGCCGTCGCGCTGCTGCGACAGCCGGACGATTTCGATGCCCGCGCCGAGGGCGTACAGGATTTCGGTCATGGCGGCGATGGTGCCGGTGGCGGTCGCCGAAATGTCGTGGGCGTCCCTGCCGAGAGTGATGTGGGCGCGCGCGACGACCGTGTCGGCCCGCGCGGGCTCAATGGACAGAGTTTGCAAGGTGATGAAAGCTGCCGCGCTCATGTCTGCAGAGGATGGCTGGGGGAATTGAATGTAAGGCATCTGGAAACTTCATTTCGGTCGAATCTTTGATGACCGACTAGCTCCAGGGTGTGGAGACGACAAACCCGCAGCGGGGGGTCGGTCGAGATCAGACCCCGCTGCGGCGGGTTACGAGAAGGTTCCACAACATGATGTCGGGCAGCCTACCCGATTTTGAGGGCTCGCGCAGCTGTCGTCGGATCAGTGGCGCCGGTAATCGCGCGGACCACCACAATCCGCTGTGCGCCAGCAGCTTTCACCTCATCGAGACGTTCGAGGTCGATCCCGCCGATCGCGAACCACGGCTTATTGGGGTGGCGTGCGGCGACGTCGGAGACGAAGTCCAGGCCCGTCGCTGCGCGGCCCGGCTTGGTTGGCGTGGTCCAGCAGGGGCCGGTGCAGAAGTAGTCGATATCGGGATCGGTGATGGCGTCGATGGCCTCGTCAATGCGGTGGGTGGAACGGCCAATCACCATGTCCGGCCCCACAATTTCCCGTGCCGCCGCCGGTGGCAGGTCGTCCTGGCCGAGGTGCAGCACGTCGGCACCGACGGCCGCCGCCAGGTCGGCGCGGTCGTTCACGGCAAGCAGCGCCCGATAGGCCTTCGTGAGTTCAGCGATCTGCCCCAACAGGTCGATCTGCTGCAGGGTCGTCAGCTCACCGAACTCGCGCTCGCCGGGGGACCCCTTATCGCGCAACTGAACTATGTCGACGCCACCGTCGAGGGCCGCGCGGACAAAGTCGACGAGGTCACCGCGTTCGCGTCGTGCGTCGGTACACAGGTACAAGCTGGCATCTTCGAGGCGGGTGCGCGCGTTCATGACCGCCACCTTAGTGGTGTGCCCGGCGCGGTAAACTCGGGGCGTATTCCTCACACGGGAGCTCGGAGGTTCGTCGGGCTGAGAGGGCGTCGCGCCGACGCTGACCGTCACACCTGATCCGGATAATGCCGGCGTAGGAAGGCTCTCATGCTCGGTGAACTAGCGGTCGTCGGTGGTGGCGTCGTCGGCTTGACGTGCGCTCTCGCCGCCGTCGATAGCGGTTGGCGCGTCACGGTATTCGACGCCGGACCCGACCGCCGAGCCTCCGATGTGGCGGGTGGCATGCTCGGTTGCCTCGCCGAAGGGCACCCCGGTGAAGACCGGCTCCTGGCCATTTCCCGCGAGTCGACGTCCCTGTGGCCGGGGTTGCTGAATCGTCTCAGTTGCCCTGACATTCTGACCGCGACCGACAGTCTCCTGGTCGGGGCCACACCGTCGGATGTTGCCGCGCTGGAAACGCAGATGCGGTTTCTGCGGTCGGAACTGCCCGACGACACACACCGGATCCCGTCGGCGTCGGCCCGCGAACTACGAACCCTGGAACCGGCCCTTGCCCGAAATGTGGCGGGCGGATTCCAAGCGGTCGGGGAGGGCGCGGTCGACAACCGTAAGCTCCTCGCCGCTTTGCGTGCGGCGCTCGACGCGGCGGGCGTAATGCAGGTGCGTGCCGAGATCGACAACCTCGCCGACGTGCCCGGCGAGCAGATTCTGGTGGCCGCCGGACTCGACACTCGACGACTTCTCCCCGACGTCGACCTCCGCGGTGAGAAGGGGGAAATCCTCCGACTGCGCCGCACTCGATGGTCAGTTGCTCCGCCGCGCAATGTGATTCGCGCGCGCTGGCACGGCCGGCCGGTGTATCTCGTGCCACGCGAAGACGGCATTGTTCTGGGTGCCACCCAATACGAGGCCTACGACGACACCGACCGCGCCCCACTGGCCGGGGGCGTCGCGGACCTGCTGGGCGACGCCGATGAATTGATGCCGGGCCTGCGAACTTACGAACTCACCGAGGTCAGCGCAGGCATCCGACCGTCGTCGGCGGACGGCGTACCGCTCATCGAACGCGTCGATGAGCGGGTGACGGTAGCCGCCGGACATGGCCGTAACGGGATCGCGCTGGCACCCTGGACGGCGCAGCAGGTCCTCGCGGTACTGGCACAACACTCAACACACACCTCGACCGAAGATAGGGGAGTCCACCATGGAATTGACCGTGAACGGTGACACCGTCACCCTCGATGAAGCGCCGACCGTCGCGCAGTTGTTGACCCACCTCGACCTGCCCGAAACGGGGGTCGCGGTGGCCGTCAACGGGATTGTGCGACCTAAGAGCGAGTGGGACCAGGTCTTGCTGCCGTTCGCCGAACTCGACATTCTGACGGCTGTGCAAGGTGGCTAGCCCGGGAATCGAACCGCTCCGCATTGCCGAGCGTGAGTTCGGGTCGCGGCTCATCACCGGAACCGGCGGAGCCAGCAACCTGGCGATTCTGGAACGCGCGCTGGTGGCGTCCGGAACCGAGTTGACGACCGTCGCGATGCGCCGGATCAGCCCGGAGTCGGGGACCGGCTTGCTCGACCTCCTCCGCCGCCTGGGGATCGCGCTGCTGCCGAACACGGCGGGATGCCATACGACAGCCGAGGCCGTTTTGACCGCGCAACTGGGGCGCGAGGCGTGCGAAACCAACCTGGTGAAACTGGAGGTGGTCGCCGACGACCGCACGCTGCTCCCGGATCCGCTCGAGCTGGTCGACGCCGCGCTGGCGCTGGTCGCCGACGGATTCGATGTGCTGGCATACACCAACGACGACCCCGTCCTGGCGCTCCGGCTCGAGGACGCCGGGGTTGCGGCGGTGATGCCGCTCGGGTCCCCGATCGGTACCGGACTGGGCATTTCAAATCCGCACAACATTGAGATGATCGTGGCGCGCGCCGGGGTGCCCGTCGTTTTGGACGCAGGCATTGGGACGGCGAGCGACGCCGCCCTCGCGATGGAACTCGGTTGCGACGCAGTGCTTCTCGCCTCTGCCGTGACGCGCGCCGACGATCCGGAAGTGATGGGCGCAGCGATGAAGCATGCGGTGATCGGCGGCTATTTGGCGGCCAGGGCCGGGCGTATTCCGAAACGCTTCTGGGCGCAGGCGTCGTCCCCGGCCCGAGGGTAGGAACGGTGGCTTAGGCTTCGGCGTCTTCGCGTCCGCGGTGCCAACCGCCCTTCTCCGGCGGTGCTTCACCGAAGTGGTCGGGTTCGCCGGTGCCATACCAAGCCACAAGGACCGCACCGACCACCGCGCCGATGAAACCGACGACGGCTAGCCAGCCGAGGCCGACGCGCGCTGAGTCGCCGAGGAATGCGACGCCAATGATGCTGGGGCCAGCCGTTTCGCCAACCACCAGCATGGCGGTGACGCCACTGACCGCACCCACCTGCAGGGCAACGGTTTGGACATAGAAGCCGATCGCCCCCGCGATCGCGATCGACCACGCGGCCGGATCAGTCAGCAGGGTTACCAGGTGGAACGGTTCGAGCCCGTGCAGAACGCGGACGGCGCATGCAATGACGCCGAACAGCAGACCGGCGCACGCGCCGCCGATGGGTGCCGCGAACTTGCCGCCGCGGTAGACGCCCACCAGCGAGATGGTGCACAGCGCGAGGGTCGCGATGAACAATCCCCAGTGGAATGCCATCGAGGCGTTGTCGTTGGCGCCGGGCGATGACGAAACGCCGAGCATAAACAGCGAAAGCACCACCAGCCAGATCGCGACCCAGTCGCGGGTGTGCAGCGTAATGCCGAGCAGCAACGTACCGAGCAGGGCTGTGACCACCAGGTTTGCCGACACGATCGATTGCGCGAGGAAGAGCGGAAGAAAGCGGGCGGCTACGGCTCCGCCAGCAAATCCGACCACCACCATCACGGTGCCGAAAATGAATGCGGGGTCGGCGATTGTCGAGAACGTCGATTCGACGGATGGCGAAGAGCTACCATCGATTCCGGCTTTGCCGTCTTCGCGTTGCTCTACGGCGACCCGTCGGGCGCCCAGTGCACGGAGCACGGTCGAGACGCCATAGGCCACCGCGGCCATCGACGCCGCAATGATCCCGATGACAAACAAGTAGACAATCCCCTGCGTTGATGTGGTCGAGCTGGTCTTCTGGAGTACTGATCTTATTGAGTACTGAGGCGATTCTGAGTACTTGGTAAGAACACGCTACACGGCCAGCATGTTCCCGGGCGTTCTCATTGTTTGGTTCTTGTCTAGGCTGTACCCGTGGACTCTGGTGCGCGCAAACATATATTGATTACCTTCGGCAGGTCATTTCTGACCTTGAACCTGGCGAGGCTCCTCGCTGCGGGCGGATACAAGGTCTCGACCTGCGACAGTTTGCCGATTGCGGTGAGCAGGTATTCAAACGCGGTGTCGAAGTTTCATCGGGTGAGCCCGCCGAAGTTCAAGCCGCAGGAATACTGCCGCGATGTTGCCGAGATTGTGCGGTCCGAGGGCATCGACATGGTGATCCCCATTCACGAAGAGACCGACATTCTGGCGATGATGCAGGGCCTCTTCCCTCCGACGTGCGATCTGTTCCTGTCGCCCTTCGAGGTCGAAGAGATGCTGCACAATAAGTTGTCGTACCAGGAGGCTCTTGTCGAGCGGGGTTTTCCGACGTTGAAGTTTGCGAAGCTGGCGTCGCCCGACGACGTCAAGGATCTTGACTTCACTACGCCCTTCGCCGTGAAGCAGACCTATTCGCGAGGCTCGCAGCAGGTTTACAAGGTGCAACCGGGGCAGTCTCTCGACTTCTTGACCTACGATCCCGACAATCCCTGGATTGCCCAGGAATGGTTGGAGGGCGACCGCTACTGCACGTACTCGGTGTGCCGCGATGGCGAAGTCTTCGCTCACGCCACGTACCCGGTTCGGTATGCGATCGACGGGAGTTCGTGCCTGACCTTTGAGCAGGTCGACCATCCGGGGATCCTCGAATGGGTGCAGCGGTTCGCGAAGTCGGTCAATTTCACCGGGCACATGGGTCTGGACTTTATCGACCATCCGGACCGCGGCCTCTACACGATCGAATGCAATCCGCGGGGAACCAGCGGCATCATGATGTTTACCCGGGAATGCGGTCTCGACCGCGCCTTCTTTGGACAAAACACCGAGGTCCTCAGCCCTCCGACCGGGAACGTCCGGATGATCGGGGTTGGCATGGCGCTGTACGGCTGGCGGAAATCGTCGTTGCCGAACAATAAGTTCCGCACCTTCTTGCGCGACTTCCGCGCGGCGAGTGACGTCATCTACGACCCGCAAGACAAGATGCCCGCGGTGATGCTGATCCCCGCCTACGCCGCGATTCTGACCCACGGTTACAAGTACAAAGTCGGCCTTGCCGAGGCGTTCATGCACGACCACGAGTGGGACGGCCACCAAATCCAAGGGTTGGATTAAACTCCTAGGGGCTGGTGCGCAGTCGCGAACAGAAGTCGACCAGCAGGCCTGCGGCGCGGCGTTCGGGGTCGAGCATCACGCCGCCGTGGGCTTGGCCACCGATTTCATGGAATTCGGCGTTCGGCAGGTGACTTGCGGCCTCCCGACCGCCCGCGGGCGGGAAAAAGAGGTCGTTCTCGAAGGCGATGACCAACGCCGGCGCGGTGATCCCGGCGAGACGGTCATCGGTGGGCTCCTTGGCGAGCATCCAACTCCGCGACGCCGACAGTTGCCCCTTCAGACCATCGGGCGCCGACCACACCGGATCGCCGGAACTCAAGATCTCCCGCCATGAGCGGACGGCCGCGTCGTTCGACAGGGTGGTCGGGCTGAGGGTGGTCATTAACTGTTCAAAGATGGCGACGTGCTCGGGGATTTCGCCGAGTCGATCGAGGAGTCCCAACTCCATGTCGTTGACGATTTCCCCGATGGCCGATGAGCGTAGACCCGCCAACATGGCAACACCCCTCACGTGGCCGGGCCATGCCGATGCCAAGGCCTGCGTCACGTAGCAGCCCATGGAATATCCAGCGAGAATCGCGTCGTCGACTTCGAAATGGTTCAGCACGGCAGCGGCGTCGTCGGCCATTTCGGGCACCGAGTATGGTGCTGGCGGTGCCGAAGACGGGGTCACGCCCCGCGCGGAATAGGTGATCACTGAGAACCCGGCTTTAACGAGGTCGTTGGGGATTCCAGTGAATTGCCATACGCCAGAAGGCATCCCGAGTCCGCCGCTGAGCAGCACGGTGGGGCCGTCGCCGATGCGCGTTGCCGCGATGGCGGTGTCGGACGCGGTCGTGATGAGTTGACGCTCGGTCACGATTGCGCGGCGGCCAGGCGGTCGATGATTTGCTGCAAACTCTGTGGCGACCGGGCCATCACGGTCTCGCCCTCGGCGACCACCAGTGGGCGCTGGATCAGCGACGGATTCGCGACCATCGCATCAAGCAGGGCGTCATCGTCGGCGTCGTCGAGATCTAGGGTCGCGTACACGGGTTCGCCCGACCGGATCGCGTCGCGGACCGACAGCCCGGCCGAGGCGATCAACTGTTTAAGTTCGGCACGGTCGGGGGTGTCGGTGAGGTACTCGACGACGGTGACGTCGGCCCCAGCTTGCCGCAGCGCGTCGAGGGCGGTGCGGGACTTGCTGCAGCTGGGGTTGTAGTAGATCGTGGCGTCCACGGATGGCCCTTCTTTACTGGCTAAACGAGATCGGCGAGCGGCACGCTCGAGTCGGCGAGTTTCGCCGGATCGACGGGATTTCGCGCCGCAAGGAGGGCGGCGATGTCATCGCCAGCATCCCAAATATTGACGTTCATTCCCGCCTGGACAATACCGTCGCTGGTGACCCAGAAGGCGAGGAACTCCCGGCCTGGCACATCACCGCGGGTAACGACGCTGGTCTCGCCCGCGGTGTGGCCACGGTATTCCATGCCGAGGTCGTACTGGTCGGTGAAGAAGTACGGCATCCGCGAGTACTCGTCGTTGCCGCCGAGAATGTTGGCGACCGCGGTCGCTGGCTGGTTGAGCGCGTTTGCCCAATGCTCGGTTCGGACACGCATACCGAGGACAGGGTGTTCTGCGGCGGCAATGTCGCCGACCGCATACACGTCGGGTGCGCTGGTCCGCAGACCCGCATCGGTAGCGACGCCACCGTCGACAATTTCGAGGCCACCGTTCTCCGCGACCGCAGTTTCCGGCCGGGCCCCCACCGCCACGAGGACGGCATCGGCGGCGATCGTCTCACCGTTCTCGAGTTTGATTCCGGTGGCCTTCTCGTCCGCGACGGTGATGGCGGCGACCTTGCAATTAGTTTTCAGGTCGACGCCGTGGGCGCGATGCAGTTCGGCGAATGCTGCCCCGATTTCGGTGCCCAGCGCCGCTTGTAAGGGCTGGTCGGCGGCTTCGACAACGGTCACCTCGGTGCCCGCATTGCGTGCCCCGGCGGCCACTTCGAGACCGATCCAGCCGCCGCCGATGATGGCCAGGCGCTTGCCCTCACCGAAAGTCTGCAGCAGGGCGTCGGCTTCGGCGACAGTCCGCAGGTAGTAGACGCCGTCGGCGTCCGACCCGGGGATGGGTGGGCGCGCGGAGGTAGATCCGGTCGCCAAAACGAGTGAGGAGTACCGAACCGATGACCCGTCGTCGAGCTCGACGGAGTGGGCGGCGGTGTCGAGGGTGGTGGCGCGGACGCCGAGGCGAAGGTCGATGTTGTTGTCGCGGTACCAGGCTTCGTCGTGCACGGTGAAGTCCGGCAGCGCCTTGGTGGAGGCGAGGAACTCTTTCGACAGTGGTGGGCGTTCGTAGGGTGCAACGCTCTCGGCGGCGATGAAGGTGACCGGTCCGGTGAACCCCTTCTCGCGCAGGCCTTCGGCGGTCTTCGCGCCCGCGAGCCCACCCCCGACGATCACGATGGGATTGGACGAATTTGTACCTGTGGACATGTCACTCTCCCTACTAAAGACGAATTCCTTCAATTATAGAGAGTCTTGGGGGCTCTGGCTACGTCGCAGGTGAAGAGAATCTCGACGACTGAGGCCTCGCCATGTCGGTAGAGTCAGGTTTTGTGCGCGACTCACGAGCCCGATACATCGTCATCGGGCTGATGCTGGCATTGGCCGGAATCTGCTATTCGTCGTGGGTTCTCGACTACTTTTTCCACTCCGGACTCGACCCCCTGCGGTCGTTCCTGTCGGAACTCGATAGCCGGCACATGCCGCACCGGCACGTCTACACGGTGGGCGACGTTCTAACGGGGATCTTCTCGATTCTGGCCGCCATCGGTCTCCTGTTTCCGCCGAGCCTGGTGCGCAATAAGTTCTCCGTCACGGCAGCCATCGCCATTGCCGCGTTCGGTGCCTCGACCATCGCCGATGCGCTCATGCCGATCGACTGCCTGGCTGGCCGCGACGTAGGTTGCCCGGACCAGTCGCGAGGTCTGCTGCCGCAACTGGAGCACATTCATGCCCTGACATCGTCGTTGGCAGTGATCGCCATCTTCGTTGCGATGATTGCCGCATCCCTGGCCGCCTGGCGCACCCGCGACTGGGACACCCTGCGATATGGCGGCGGACTGGTGTTCGCGGTCGTCGTGCTGGCTACCGTGTGGATGCTGGCCGCCGACCGGCTTAGCGGCGACTACCGGTTGGGGTTGGCGCAGCGGATTCAGGTCGGCGGCATGAGTATCTGGCTGATCTTCTGGGGCGCGTCGATCACGCGATGGCGGCCGCGCCCCAGCCAGGTCAGCGGCGGAACGTCGTCGTAAACGCCTCGCGCGCGCCCGGTGCGTTCGCCTTCACTTCGTAAGCGGACAGCTTCAGCGACGAACTGTCGACGTCGAGGGTCATGAACCCGCGGTCTTGGTGGTTCTCATACTTGGAGCGGAATCGCTTGGTCGACGGCTTGCTCGTCGACTTTGCGGCGGCACCCGAGACGATCTGTCGCGTGCCTTTGAGGCCCGCAACGTTCTCGAAGACCTGCTGGCTGTGGTCGTGGCCGGAGAACAGGAAGTTGGCGCGCCCGGCAATGTGCTTCTCGATGAAGCGCTTCGCTTCAATGCCGTTCATCGGGGCGGGCAGGCCGTCGTAGTCGCCGGCTGGGCCGTGCGAGCCATTACTGACGTAGGCGTGGTGGGTGCAGACAATCTTCCACGGTGCCTTTGAGGCAGCCAACGACTTGTCGAGCCACTTGCCCTGCGCGGTCATGTAGTGGCCGTCGGGATTCCACTCCGGGGACAGGAACGGCGGGATGTAGGCGGCGAGCGGGTTCAAGTCGACGATGAAAAAGTCAACAACACCGAGCGACACCGAGTAGTAGCGCTCCGGCATGTACCAGCGACGCGATCGCTTGTGGTACTCCACCTCGGTGTTTCCGCGGAGCAGCCAGCCGCCGTCGCCGGGGAAGATCGCCGTGTTGTCGTGGTTGCCAAGCGTCATCAACCACGGGAAATCCAGCCCGGCATTCGGCTTCTCGAACTTGTTCTGGAACTGCTTGTCGTCGGGGCCGTCGGGTCCGGTCTCGTAGATGTTGTCGCCTAGACCGAGCGCGACGTCGAAGGGCTTGGCCGCGTGCAGCTTCCGCGCCGCATCGGTGACGGCATACTGCGGCTTCTCGCCGGTGCCTGCGTCTCCGGTCACGAGGACACGGAGTGCGCTGCTTCCAGTGGGGAGCGGGTACCGGTTGACGGCCGACGCGACACCGGTCCCGAGAGTGCCAAGGCCTGCGGCTGCGACGCCGGTGGCTGCGGCACCGGCAAGGAAGGAACGACGATCGATGGTCATGGGCATCGATGCTGCCATGCCGAGGTTAACGGCGCAGGGCTCGGGGAAGCTTCGTCAGCCAACTTGGCGCAGTTTCAAGTTCACGTTTTAGTAGCCGGCATCTGTCAGACTGACACGCGATGTATGCAGAAGATGACTCCCTCCCAGTTACTCAGTCCCGTGTATCGCGCCGCACCTTTATGGGTGCCGCGGGCGCGGGTGCCCTCGCCGTCGCGATGCCTGCGGGAATTGCTTCCGCGAAGCCCGCTTCCAGTGGCGCATTCCGGCACGGTGTCGCCTCCGGTGACCCGCTTCCCGGCGGCATCATTCTCTGGACGCGCGTAACTCCGTCGGCCGATGCCAAGCCGGGATCGGGCCGCGGCGCGGGCTCGACCCTGACCTGGGAAATATCCTCTAACCAGGGATTTGGTTCCATTGCGGCCTCGGGTTCGGTCTCGACTGATGCCTCACGCGACCACACGGTGAAGGTCGACGTGAGCGGCCTCGCTCCCGCGACGCACTACTGGTACCGCTTCCGTGTCACCGGTGGTCCTGCCGCTGGCGCTGTGTCGCCGACCGGTCGAACCAAGACTGCGCCCGCGACCGATGCTGATGTCAGCAAGGTCCGATTCGGTGTTGTCAGCTGCGCCAACTGGGAAGCCGGCTATTTCTCGGCCTACCGTCACCTGGCGAACAAGTCGAACCTTGACGCGATCATTCACCTCGGCGACTACATCTACGAGTACGGCGTTGGTGGCTACGGCGGCAAATATGGGACGGTCCGCAAGCACGAACCTGCACATGACATCGTCTCGCTCGCCGACTACCGGATCCGGCACGCCCAGTACAAGACTGACCCCGATCTGATGAAGCTCCACGCCGAGTATCCGTTCATCACAACGTGGGACGATCACGAGACCGCCGACAACTCCTGGCGGGCCGGTGCTGAGAACCACAACCCACGCACGCAGGGCAGTTGGGCAGCACGCAAGGCGAACGCCGACAAGGCGTACTTCGAGTGGATGCCGATCCGCCCGGTCGTCTCGGCCAACAACCGCCAGATTTACCGTCGGCTGCGCTACGGCAATCTGCTGGAGCTGTCGATGCTCGACCTGCGTACCTACCGTGACCAGGAAGTCTCGCAGTTCAGCAACAAGACCGACAGCAACACCGCCACCATCACCGGCAAGGCCCAGATGAAGTGGGTGACCGGTGGCATCACCACGTCGACCACCAAGTGGCAGCTCGTCGGCAATCCGGTGTTGATTTCACCGTTCCTGTTGCCGCCGCTCGATCCCAAGACCACTGGCCCGCTGACCGAACTGACCGGCATTCCGGAGAACGGCATTCCGTTCAACGCCGACGTGTGGGACGGCTACACCAAAGACCGGGCACGACTGCTCAATGCGGTCGACAAGGCCGGGAAAAAGAACGTCGTCTTCCTTACCGGCGACATCCACATGTCGTGGGCCAACGACATTCCGCGCGAGCCAGCCAACTATCCGGGCGCGGGCACCTTCGGTACCGAGTTTGTGGTGACGTCGGTGACCAGTAATAACCTCGACGACATGGTCGGAGCGCCCGAGCACACGATCGGCAGTGTTGCTGGCGACGCCATCAAGGCCGCCAACCGGCACACCCAGTGGATCGACACCGACGCGCACGGCTATGCCGTCCTGACCGTCGATTCCGCTGCCGCTCAAATGGATTGGTACTCCGTCCGCGACCGCGCCGACCGCAACACCGGCGAGTACTACTCGCAATCGTGGAAGGTTCGCTCGGGCACGCGCCGGTTAAGCAAGGCTGCCGGTCCACGGTCGTAGCCGCGCAGGCGAACTTTCTGAACGTCGCCGGACGCTATCAGAGTGATATCATTAGGCTATGAACTTCAGGCAGGCGTGGCGTACCAACGGATTCCTCGGACTGATCGGCGCGCTCGTCGTGCTGCTTGTTTGTGCGGCGGCGGTGATCGGCACCATTGCGGCGATCTCCGGCGGATCGTCCCCGGCGCTAGCGGTCATTACCGTGCTCGCGGTGATCGTCGGAATCGCCGCGCTCCTCACCCTGACTGGCCTCACGACGGTGAACCCCAACGAGGCACGCGTCGTGCAGTTCTTCGGCCGGTACATCGGCTCGGTCAGCGACGCGGGCTTCTATCTCGTCACCCCGCTCAGCGAGCGTCGCGCCATCTCGCTTCGTATCCGAAACTTTGAGACCCAAAAGCTCAAGGTCAACGACGCAGACGGTAACCCCGTCGAGATCGCGGCCGTCGTGGTCTACCGGGTCGTCGACAGCTTCAAGGCGGCCTTCGCGGTCGACGACTACGAAGAGTACGTCGCGATCCAGTCTGAGGCTGCGGTCCGGCACCTGGCGACAACGCATCCCTACGACTCGCACATCACCGACGTGGTGAGCCTGCGCGACGGCGCGACCGTCGCCGAAGAAATGACCGTCGAGCTGCGCGAACGCACCAAGCTGGCAGGCATCGAGATCATCGAAGCCCGCATCACCCACCTGGCCTACGCGCCGGAAATCGCCCAAGCCATGCTGGTGCGCCAGCAGGCCGCGCAGGTGGTTGCCGCACGACAGCAGATCGTCGAAGGTGCCGTCGGGATGGTCCGGCTCGCGCTCGACCGTCTCGCCGAGGAAGGCGTCGTGGAACTGAACGACGAACGCCGCGCCGCCATGGTGTCGAACCTGTTGGTGGTGCTGTGTGGTGATCGCGCTACCCAGCCGGTCGTAAACGCGGGCAGCCTGTACGCGTGACCCGTGCCAAGCGTGAACCCAAAAAGGTGTTGCTTCGCCTGGACCCGGACGTCCACGAGGCAATCGCCAAGTGGGCAGCTGACGACCTTCGTAGCGTCAACGGCCAGTTGGAGTTCGCGTTGCGGCTGGCGCTGAGACAGGTCGGCCGAGAACCGAAATAGCGGCGGACTCCAGGCAACTGCCGGGTGCGGCGACCAGTGAGCACAGTGTCGCCGGCCGCGTCGGCCGGTATCCGCGGCCCACGCCGTTGTTCGCCGTGATCTTCCGGTAGGCGCCAACGCCGTCGGTCGGGATGCGTCGCAGCGTCGGATCGGTTTTTACGTTCACCGTGTACAGGCCGAATCGCGGGGTATAGCTGCCCCATTCGTAGTTGTCGGTGAGACTCCAGTAGTTCAGGCCCATCACCGGTAGACCGTCGCTGCGCGCCCGTTGTACCCAGTAGACGAGGTCGCGGAGATGGTCGGCGCGGCGATAGTGGTCGGGGCGGCGCTGGCCGTTCTTGGTGGCCATGCCCGCCTCCACCACGTAGAGCGGTTTGCCCGGGAAGCGGCGACCCATGTCGCGGAGGGCGTAATAGATGCCGTCGGCGGCGACCGTGGCCTTCCAGAACTCACCGTTCGCGGCGAACGACGCCGTCGTATCGGTTGGCGACACCGAGTAGTAATAGTCGAGGCCCACGTAGTCCAGGGAGTCGCGGACCCGGTCGAGGAACAGTGCGTCGAGTCCCGGTTCGACGGTCGGGATGTAGGCGACGTTGGAGCTGACTTGCGCGCCGGGATCCTTGCGGTGGATGTACTTGTAGATGGTGCGGTGGGCCTGGACCAGACGGTCGAACATCAACGTGGTGGACTGCGCGGGGAGCCCGCCGAACTGAACTTCCTTCATAACGTACGTCGTTGGTTCGTTAACGGTGATCCACAGCGGGTGATACCTGGCGTAACGGTCGACCATGATCCGGTTGTGCCGAAGCCATGCGGGCAGCGTTTTGGCATCGGCCCAGCCGCCGCGCTCGGCAATCCAACCCGGGTATACCCAGTGGTCGAGCGTGATCATCGGCCGCATCCCCGAGTCGACGATTGCTTTGATCATCGCGTCGTAGTAATTGAGTTCTTTCGCGGCGAGTTGTCCCGGGGCGGGTTCCACGCGGGCCCACTCGATGCCGACTCGATAGACCTTGGCACCGAGATGTTTGGCGAGGGCAATGTCGGACAGGTAGCGGTTGCGGAAATCGACAGACGTGCCGACGTGATCGTCGGTCTTGCCTTGTTCGATGTATCGGGTCCAGTTGCTGTCCGGTGAACCGCCTTCGGCCTGGAAGCCCGACGATGCGACGCCCCAAAGGAAGTTCGATGGGAGGCCGGTGCTTGGTTGTGCGCTGGCGGTTCCGGCCATGAGGGGGAGCGCGAACGCGGCAGAAAGCAAAGAGACTGCCGTGCGAGCAATCAATCCGTGCATAGCGCTCACGCTAACGCCTATCGGTGAGAGGGGCGGGACTTCTGAAGTTAAGGGTCGCTGAACGTCTGAGCTCACCGTGGGGACAAATGCGGGCCGAGGATTCACAAAATGCCATAGCCTGCGTGAATGCGATTGTTACCGTCGCAGTTGTGAACCCCTTCCCGCTGAGCCAAAGCATCCGCACTGCTGGAAAACGGGTAGTGACTATTGCCCTTAGCGTTGCGGTTCCCTTCGGAATGGTGGGCATCGGTCCGGCCGGGGCGGCCCCCGCAGGTCTTACCGTGACCGTCGACGCGTCGAAGCCGGGCTTTCAGATCCCCGCCGATTTTGTGGGGCTGTCGTTCGAGGCCAACCAGATGCACCGCACGTGGACCGACCCGAACCGGGGGAACGTGGCGGCGCTCCTGGCGAACCTCGGGCCGGGCAATCTGCGGTTCAGCGCCAACCAGGTCGACAACACGGCCTGGATGCCCGACCCGTCGAAGCCGACGCCGTCGTGGGCCAAGGATGGACAACGGGTCGAACCCGCCGACCTTTCGCGAGTCGGCGATTTGGCGCGCGCGATCGGTTGGAGCGTCGACCTCGGCGTGAACTTTGGGCACTTTGATCCGGCCGCAGCCGCGAATCAGGCTGCGGCCGCGCAGGCGCGGATTGGTAGCAGCCTACGGTCGATCCAGATCGGCAACGAACCCAACGCCTACGCGTTGAATATCGCCTCCGGCGACCGGAAGATCTACAACCCGCGGTCGTATGTGCACGATTCCAAGGTGTACCGGAATGCGATACGGGCGCAGGCACCGGGAGTTCGGATCGAAGGTCCGGACACGATCGGCGCGTCGATTGGTGTGGCGGCGGTTGATCCCGGGATGTGGCCGACGATCGTGCAGCCGTGGCTCGACGCTTATACGGCGGCCTTCGCCTCGGAAAGTCGGTTCTTGACCCAGCACTATTACCCGTACTGAACGTGACACGCGTCGGTGTGCCCGCGGGCGTCGCCGATCCGGTCGGAGCGTTGCCGACGATTGACCGACTGCTCGATCCCGCGACCCGCGCCAAGCAGGATAAGTTTCTGCGGACGTTCGCGTCCACCGCGCACAAGGCGGGCCTGAAGGCACACCTGACGGAGACGAACTCTGTCGCCAAGGAGGGTCGAGAAGGTGTCACAAACTCGTTCGGCGCGGCCCTGTGGACCGTCGACTATTTGATGACTGCGGCGCGCGCCGGGGTTGCCGGGTTTAACCTGCATAATCAGGTCGACGACTGCCAGAGCTATCCGCTGTTCTGCTTCCCGAACGCCGCGGCCAAACAGTCCGACATGGCGATCGTTAACCCGAACTACTATGCGACGCTGATGGTTTCGAAGATGGCCGGCGGTCGTGTGCTGCCGACCGCCACCACGGGCAGGGCAGGCGTCACTGCGCACGCCGTCCGCATGAGCGACGGCCAGGTCAAGGTCATCGTCACCAACCTCGACAAGAACTTCCGCGGCAAGGTCACCGTCAAGGTGGTTGGCGTGGACAGTTCGTCGGCCAGCGTTCAACAGTTGACCGCACCGTCGATCTACGCAACCACCGGCACCCGCTTTGCCGGCTCGACGGTAACCCCGCAGGGTAGCTTCGCCGTCCAACCGGGAACACCGATCGCTAAGGGTGTGAACGGCTATCCGCTTACCTTTGGGAAGCCCGGCGCGGCCCTGATGACCGTGGGCTAACCCGCCTTTTGCTAGTGTTGGTTCCGCGAGCCAAGGCTCGCAATGCCGGTGTGGTGTAGTGGCAACACGTCACCTTCCCAAGGTGAAATTGCGAGTTCGATTCTCGTCACCGGCTCCACGAAACCCCCTGGCCAGAGTGTTATTGGTCGGGGGATTCGTCGTCAGCCCCGGGCGCCGCGGGGCCGTGTTCTAGCGGACCGACTTTCGCGGCAGCCCGCGCGGGCCGTTGGTGAGTGGCCGTGTAGGTGCCTTAATCAAAGAATCCATCTGTGCATCGAGCGTCCGACTGTGAGTTAATCCCCGACGGTCGATCTTCTATACCTGGTCGTGTGGCTACAAATGGGTCTCGGCGAGACGTCTAAGCGGTCGCACTCGTCGTCTCCGACGCCAAGTCGTCGTCTTCGACCGCCTCGTCGTCCGACAACCCGCGGCTCAGCAGGAAGCCGAAGGCCGGCGCGATGATGTACATCAGGATCGAGTAGACGGCGGCGGGGATGGCGATCTCGGTGCTGTTGAGAACACTGAGCGCGATGGTCAGGGCGATGGTGGTGTTGTGGATGCCGACCTCCATGGAGGTCGCGATCGCCTGCGGCTTGTTCAGGCGCAGCATGCGTGCCAGGGCATACCCGGCAGAGAGGCTGATCAGGCAGAACAGTGCGGTCACCAGACCGACCTGCTTCAGGTAGGTGAGCACGTTCTCGCGCTCGCCGATGATGGCGCCGATGGTGATGGCCACGAGAACGACGATGGAGAAGATTCGCACCGGGCGGTCGGCCTTGCGGGCGAACTGAGGGTTGCGGGCCCGGACGAGCATGCCCAACAGAACCGGCACCAGCACCAGCGTCACAACTTGGGCGATCTTCCCGAACTGCAGGCCCAGGGTGTCGCCGAGGTCGAAGTAGTTGATCGCGAGGTTGGTGATCAACGGAATGCTGAACGCCGCGAAGACCGAGTTGATGGCGGTCAGCGAAATGTTGAGGGCCACGTCGCCGCGGAATAGGTGGCTGAACAGGTTCGCGGTCGTGCCGCCGGGCGACGCCGCCAGCAGCATGACGCCCACGGCCAGCAGGGGTGGAAGATCGAAGAGGACGATCAGGCCGAATGCCACCGCAGGCAGCACCAGGATCTGCAAGATCAAGGCACCGACAACAGCTTTGGGCGAGCGAGCCACGCGGGCGAAGTCGCCCGTCGTGAGTGAGAGGCCGAGGCCAAACATGATGATCGCCAGCGCGATCGGTAAACCGACGGTGATCAGTGCCGAATCTTGCACGAAGGCGCTCCTGAGAAAATTCGCCGGGAATCCGGCCGCTGACATATCGCGTTCAGTGTGACCGAGAAAGTCGGAATTCTCGCGTAACCAGCCAGGTCGAGAAGGGATTTGGCACGGAACGGCTCACAACCAGCGGCGCACACGACTGGAATAGGCCTCGAACTCGGCGGGCGCGCGCAGACTCAGGTACGTCTCCTCCGGGCGGATCACCAGGAACCGCACAGCGAGCAACGCAAACGGCAAGGTGACCAGCGGCCACCAACTGGGGGTGACGCCGACGATCCCGAGATAGATGATCGCAATGCCCGTGTACATCGGATTGCGCGAGAGTCGATACACACCGGTCGTCACCATCTGGCTGACTGGGCGGTGCGGGATGATCGTCGTGTGGTGGCTCCTGAACGCGGCGACCGCAGCGAGAACCATGGCCGCACCGGCGACGATCAGGGCGATGCCGACCCATCGATACCAGCCGCCGGAATCCTTGTTCCACTCGGCGACGGCGTCCAGTCCGATGCCAACGAGGAATGCGACAACGAAGTACAAGGGTGGCGGAATTTTGGTGACATGCGCGCCCGACGCAGTTGGCTCACTCGAGATAGGAGAGTGGCTACCGTCGCGGCCCGTCTCTATTGAGGACATCATTGCCTCCTATACAGTGATTGTGCAGTCGATGCAGTGGTACTGCAATCAATGCACTGTTAGTGTGATCCTTGATGGATGCAGATGTCAAGACCGAAAGTTACCGGCAGCAGCAAGCGGCGCAGACCCGTGCCCGCATCGCGGACGCGGCCCGCAGACTGTTCGGCACCGACGGCTACAACGCGACAAGCATCGCCGCGATCGCGTCCGAGGCGGGCGTGGCAGTCCGTACTGTTTACGCTGCGTACGGCACTAAGCGGGAGATCATTTCGGCGATCTGCGAACGCTGGCTTGCTGATGCCGGGGCCCGCGAACTCGCCGGTGCCGTGCTTGCCGAACCCATTCCCCGACAGCGGCTCCGCGCCGCCGCAGGCTGGCTCACCAACCTGTACAGCGCCGGGTTCGACGTCGTACTGATCCTTGATGCGGCGATGGACTCCGATGCCGAGACTCGCGAATTGCTGCGCGCCAAACTCGCCGGACGCAATCAGGTGATGGACATGATGATCGCGTCGCTGCGCGACGGCGCCGATGGCGATTCGACCATCCCCGTCGAGCGTCTCCAGACGGTGTTCCGCGCCTACGCGGCACCCGGCTTCTACGATGAGTTGGTGATCCAATCCCATTGGAGTGCCACCGAATTCACCGACTTTGTGGCCGAGGCCCTGGAGCGGATCGCATTCGGATGAGTAGCTAGCCCCGCCGCTTAGATAGTAGGAAGTCGATCACCTGACGATCCAGGTTCGGCCCATTCACAGTGAGTCCGCCCGGGCCCGATGGATGATCAGCGCCGTTGACTTCGGCAAATCGGACCTCGCGTTGCCCGGACCCGTACGACCGCACCACTGTCCGGTACCGATCGGTGGCCGACGCGGGCACGATCGTCGTGCGGGCTGGCGCGGTGATCGGTAAACCGTTGGCGATTCGGGCCGCGCTGGCCGACGACTGGCCCAGGAGGAAGGGCGCGACGCTGTCGGCGTCGCCGTGGATCACGTACGTCGGCACCGGGCGTCCGCGTCGGGCAGCCCGGAGTGCGGTGCCGGTCGGATCGGCGAGGTACGGGAATCCGGCGCTCACCGAGATCGCCGCAAACAGCTCCGGATACAGGGCCGAGACATCACTGACGATGCCCCCACCAGCCGAGTGGCCAGTGAGGTAGACGCGCTTCGGGTCGGCCCGCAGATCGCGAGTTGACCGCTTGATGATGTCAGCGATAATCGACGTCTCGCCTTGGCCGCGAACAACATTGGCGGGATTGAATAACTGCCACGTCCCGGTCGGGTCGACCTTCAACGACTGCATCGGTGCCACCACCGAATACCCGCGCCGATTTGCCTCCGACAACAGCGTGCTCGACGGTGAGAGTTCCTGTCGGTCGCCACCCTTCACCTTGCTTGCGCCATGAAGCCACACAATCATCGGACTGCCAGCGCGCAGCCCCTTAGGCGAATAGACCTGGTACTGCCGGGTGCCAGCGCTGTTGGCCGGTGCGGCGTGGGCGGGACAAACGAATCCCACCGACGCCACCAGCAGGCTGACGATTGTCGCGCACACTGCGATCCGTCGATTCATCTGTACTCCGATCGATCCACACGGATGGGCCGATCGGCACGATACTGGAAAGTAGTTACACCTGATTGTCGTTCGCGACATACACCGGCATGTCCGCATCCCACGGCTGGCGGTTCACCATGTCCGACACCCGCACGTGGCCGTGCTCAAACTCGCCGGTTGCGGCGTCGAGTAGTCGGTAGTCCTGCGTCTGTCGTTGGATCGGCTGCCCATCGAGGACCAGCACTCGCAGCTCGCCGGGCTCGAAGTGGCAGCGTTCTTGCAGCGCGTTGACGAGCTGTTCCGAGTGCAGGTGGCCGTCGCCGAAGTTCCAGCCGAGCACCACGCCAGCGACCGTCTCACCGTCGAGTTCCACATAGTCGACGTCGGGCTGGTCGCCGACGAGCCGTGGGATCAGCGCAGCCTGAGCCCGACCGTGGGTGTGGATGGCGCGGAACGCGAAACCGGTGAGCCGGGTGACGCGGGCTTCGTCCTCGCCGCCATAAATCTTTTCCAACTGTCGGTGCGGCAGCATCGCCGAGCGCAGCGTGTTGCTGGTCAGCTTCTCTTCACCGCTCGGCGACAACATCCACACCGTGGTGTCCCAGTTGCCCGCGTAATAGCGCATGCCGGGCAGGAACGAAATCTTCCGCGGGAACAGATTTCCCAAAACAATCAGCACGAGACTCATCGCCGGAATCAGCAGGGCAACGGGATACGTGAGGTTGCTGACGCCCAGGTCTGCGTGGTTTACGAACAACACCAGGACCGCAAAAATCATGAAGACGTTCCACTCGAGCGGGGTCCCCATCGGGATCGTCACGATGATGTGCAGGTGGAACAAGATCATCACGGTGGCCGCCACATAGGTGACGGGGCCGCCGTTTGAGAAGAACAGCACCATCGGAACCGCGAACTCGATCACCGTGCCGCCATGTGCGAGCAGTTTCGACAACGCCGACGGACGCAGGTCCTCCGGGTACGACTTCGTGAACATGTGCTTGAGTCGCGCACCCCGCCAGATGGGACTGTTGGTTTCCATCACCTGCACCACCGACGGGAAGTGCTGGTTGATCTTCGAAACCGCCGCGCCCAACCAGATGCACAACAGCACCAGCTTCGCGACCGACATCGAATCGGGGAACGGGACCAGGAAGGTCAACGCGATTGCCCCGTACACCTCGGCGCGGGCGGCCAGGAAGATTGTCTGGTCGCGCAGGCCGATCAAAACCAAGATCACCAGTACCGCAGCCACTCGCTGCCACGGCAATTGCTCACTGTCGGGGGCGGTCGACGACAGTAGCGCCACGACCAGTGAAACGAGCAGCGCGGCATAGAGCACCACGTCGACCAAGCTTCGGTGGGTGCCGCGGGTCAGCGGAATCTTCCCCGAGAACGGGGGCAGCCGGATGGTTCCGGGGCGGAGCCAGTACAGGAACGACCCCAGCGGGGGCAGGAACCGCAGATTCAGCGGGCCAAAGCCGCAGCCGAATCCGGTGACCTCGAACAGGATGCACCACAGCACGACCTTTTCCCAGACCACTGGCAGTGCCCACCAGTCGGCGACGTCGAACAGGCCGCCGACGCCGGGGGTGGTGATCGCGAACAGTGCGCCGCCGAGGATGAACAACGCGATCTTGAGGAGGTAGCCGACGTAGATCACGTCGGGTGTCCCGAAGCCCTGAGACAGGAAGTTCTCGGAAAGCAGGCGCATCTGAACGGGCCGGGTGCTGCGGCCCAGTTCATCGGTGTCGACTTTCGGTTCCACCGGTTGCAGGAATCCCATGCGTCCTCCGTCGTAGCTGTGAGCGAGTGATCCCCGCCACAGCTGAACGTAAGCCGGTAGACACATTTCCACAAGTGTTTACAACAATGTTGGCACCGGTCCGGCATCCGACCAGGATGGGAGAGATGCCCGAATCGCCATCAACTCGCGGGCGTGGTTGTCGAGCTCGATATCTTCGGCGGTTACGGGCGTCCACCGGCGGACGGTCGTGGCATCGCCATCGGCGTCGACCGCCGCGACGATCGTCAAGCTGTGCGCACAGTGCTTCAACTCTCCGGAACGAGGATCGCCTGCCCGAACATGCACCGAGACGTGCATCGTCTGCTTGCCGGTATGGATCAGTCGCGCATCCAGTTCGACGACGTCACCGATGTGTATCGGGGCGTAGAACCGAATGCCGCCCACGTACGCGGATACGCACCGACCGCCGCTCCAGCGCGCGGCGTTGAGGTAGGCGGACTCGTCCATCCATTCCATCACCCGACCGCCGTGCGCGTTGCCGCCCCAGTTCACGTCGGTCGGGGCGGCGAGGAAGCGGGTCGCCGACCGCGGCGCGGAACCGGCGTCGGAGTAGGTGACGGAGGCCATCGCGTCCTCGATTTTCCGCCGGACTGGAATGCGGGCGGTCGCAAAGCGCTCGGCGGCGACGTCGGTCTCGGTGTCCGGTACCCATTGCCGCACGGGCCGGGGACGACGGTCCTCTCCGACGGCGACAAAGATGACCAGGCATTCGCTCGCGACGGTGAAGACGCCGCTGTGTGGCGCGGCCGACGAGACCGTGCACCGAATATGCATGCTTGACGTGCCCGTGTGAATCAGGGTGGCAGTCACTTCGACGATGTCGCCCGGCTCGATACCGCGCGTGAACGTGATGTTCCCGAAGTAGGCAGTCACCGTGTAGCCGCCCGACCACGCCGCAGCGCAGGCGTACGCGGCCTTATCGATCCACGACAGCAGGCGCCCGCCGCGCACATCACCGCCGAGGGTCGTCGCATCGGTGGGGGCGGCAAGGAAGCGAAGTGTCATTTCGCGGGCAGGGGTCGTGGACAAGGCGAACTCCTCAAACGTGGGCGTTGATGGCAATGATCATGCACGCACCAAAGTCCTTACGGCACACCAATATCAGCAGGTGAGCAAGCTGGTACACGGTGTTTACGTCCGGAAACGTGGCGGTGATCGTGCGATGCGAACCGGAAAACAAAATCGAAAATAGGTTCGAGAAATGTGTTGCATAACACACTGACGCTATCTATGATTAGAACAACAGTTCGATTCGAGGAGGTTTCAGATGACGAACACCAGGTGGAACGAGGTCAACCTCGACGAGGTTGGTGCCACCGGCCCGGCAGGTGCGGCAGTGATTGAAGCTCTCGCCTCGGGCGAGAGTTTCCTCGCGTGGCGTCGGCTGGTCGTCATCATCGAGATGCTCGCGGCTGGCATGGCCGCACTCGGGGCCGACGCTGGCGACTGCGCCCGCCGCATGATCGACCTCGAGGCAAACATTGCCAGCGAAGTGGCCGTCGGCATGCGAGTTGCCCGCTCCACTGCGGAACGTCACGTCGCGCTGGCGGTCGAAGCACGCGATCGTTTGCCGCAGAGCGCGCGTTTGCTGCGTGATGGGGTCATCTCGCTGCCGTGCTTCCGCGAGATTGTTCTGCAGACCACTGGCGTCACCGACGGTGACGCGATTGCTGCCGTCGATGCAGCCATCGCACAGGAACTCCGTGAGATTGGTGGCGTTAGCTACGGCGACGCCAGCAACGTCGCCCGCCGCATGGTCGCTGAATTCGACGCCGACGCCCTCCGTGAGCGTCGTCGTGCACACAGCAAGGGTGTCACCGTCAGCAACGACGTCGATGACGCTACGCTCACCATCGCCGCAAGCGTTGAGGAAATTGCCCTCGCCTCCAAGGCAATCGACGCTCGTGCCGCCCGCGTCTGCAAAAACGACAGTCGTAGCTGTGGTGCTCGTCGCGCCGATGCTGCGCTCGCAGCCCTCACTGGCAACAAGTTCGGCTGCGACTGCGGCAGCGACAACTGCGCAGTACGCGCCACTGACAGCGAGATCGCCGAAGAGTTTGCCAAGATCGTCGTGCACGTCATCGCCCACGAGTCCACCCTCAACGGCGATAGCAGCAAGGCCGCCTGGTTCGACGGTTTCGGCGTCATCGATGCCCATCACGCTCGCGAAATCGCTTCCCGCCCGGGCACGCTAATCCGGCCGCTCGATCTTGACGCCGTTGCCGACTGCCCGTTTCAGCTCGGTAATCACTACCGTCCAACAGCCGGGACCGACGTCGCGATGCGCGGCGTACACGGCACCTGCGTATTTCCCGGATGCAAGCGCCCGGCGTGGGGTTGCGACCTCGACCACGTTTGCGAGTACAACCACGAGGACCCCGCCGCCGGAGGCGCCACCTGCCAGTGCAATCTGAACCCGAAGTGCCGCTTCCATCACCTGCTCAAGACCTACGGCGAAGGCTGGATCGACGACCAGGTCGTCGACGCCAACGGGGTGATCTGGACCGAGCTCACCACCCCGAGCGGGCATACCGTGCGCTCGCGGGCCCGCAACCAGTGGCTCCTGCCGCAACTTGGCCTCATACCGTGCAAGCATGGGCGGCCAGTTGCGCCAGGGGCTATCGATGCCGCCACCGAGCCGGAACGAAAGCGGACCCGGACGCAGGCCAAGCATGCGCAGCGGATGCAAATCCGCTCGCAGCGTCGCTATGCGATGGCCTGCGCCAAGGCTGCTGCTACGGCGCAGTACGACTCCGCTGAGCCGCCGCCATTCTGATCGGTGGCGCGGCTAGTACGCGGTTGCGAACTTCCACGCCGAATGGATGGCGCCCTCGATGTAGTCGACCTTGCCTGCGTCACCAACCACTTCGACGCTCACGCCGGAGGACTCGAGTGCCTGCGCCAACGGGGCATCCGCTGCGGTATCGGCCGCGTAAATCACCATCGACGCGGGCGCGGACTGCTCCTCGCCGTTCACCGAGTACACAACTTCGGTAGGCGTAATACGCGAGACGGTCGCCTCCCGGTGGATCTTGACGCCCAGTTCCTTTGCCGTGCGGACCGCGGTCCATCGACGCGGCATCGCCATTGGCAACCCTAGTGGCTTGCCTTCTTCAAGCAGCGTGACGCGACGACCGCGGTCGGCCAGCCACTCCGCCAACTCCAACCCCACCAGCGAACCGCCGATTACCACCACGTCCTTGCCCATCGGCAGGAAGGCGTGCGTCAGTTTGCGAATCGCATTGGGGCTCTTAGTGATGCCGGAGAGCTTGCCCAGCTTGCCGATGGTCCGCAGGAATGCCGATCCGTCTTCGGCCTCGGCGCTGCCGAGCAGAAGGTTACGCAGGCTGTCGCCGGTGTGAACGTGCGGGAGGTCGCCGCCCGGGATGCTCGGCCGCGGGCGCACCGCGCCGGTCGCCACCACCACATGATCCGGGGCAAACAGTCGCACCACCTCCGGCGTCGCCTCGGTATTCAACCGGACGTCGATGTCGAGACGTTTCATCTCGTTAGACAGCCAATTCAGGAGACGTTCGTTGTCGGGAGTGGTGAGCGTCGAGAACCACAGCGTTCCGCCCAGTCGGTCCGACTTATCGACCACTGTCACGCGATGCCCGCGCAGCGTCAACAGGCGAGCGGTCTCCAAGCCCGACGGTCCCGCGCCAACAATCAGCACGTGCTTGCGGGTATCGGTCGGGGTCAACGGCAACAGGTCTTCGTGACCGAGAGCCGGGTTGACCGCGCAGATCGGGGTGTCGTCCCAGAAATTTTCCTGCACGCACACGTAGCAGTTGATGCACGGGCGCACCTGTTCCGGCGTGCCAGCCTTCAGTTTGTTGACCAACTCCGGATCGGCAAGTAGTTGCCGTCCCATTGCGGCGAAATCGATGCGGCCCTCCGCAATGGCTTCTTCGGCGAGGTCGGGCAGCATACGTCCGACAGCGATCACCGGGATGCTGACGCGCTTCTTGACCTCCGTCGCAAGGTCGACGTACGCGCCAACCTTGTTCGGCAGGGGCCCGTCGGTGAAGTTGGAGAAGGGATTCCGGCCCCAGCCCGTCACGTCGATGGCATCGGCCCCAGCCTTCTCGAACAGGACCGCAGCTTCGCACGCTTCCTCGTTGGTGAGGCCACCTTCCTGGCCGAATTCCGCGCCCGCGACGCGAACCAGCACGGCCATGGTGGCGCCAACCGCAGCCTTCACCGAGGCGATCACCTCGCACGCCAGCCGGGCCCGGTTCTCCAAGCTGCCGCCGTATTCGTCGGTGCGCTTGTTGTCGGCGCTCGCCAGGAAACCGCCCAAGACGTAGCCATGCGCGCAGTGGATTTCGATGGCGTCGACGCCAGCCTCCTGGCAGCGGCGTGCTGCCGAAGTCCACGATTCGACCAGCCAGACCAAGTCTTCCTTGGTGGCCTCGTGGAAGCTGCCCTGCTTTCCGCCGGTCACCGCCCCCATCTTCATCAGCTCATCCATGGTGCTATCGGCGAGCGCACTCATGTCGTACTTGAAGTCCGGCGTCGACGGCACCAGCATGGGCCGGTCGTTCAGGGTGTCGATGCGGGCGACTTTCCCGTGATGCGTGCTCTGCACACACAGCTTGCTGCCCGCGGCGTGCACAGTATCGGCCAACGCCTTCAGACCGGGGATGAACCGGTCGTCCGACAGTCCCGGCTCCTTATTGCTGGTAGCGCCGATCGGATAGGCAATGGCCGACGCACCGGTAATCACCAGCCCGGTGCCGCCCGCGGCGCGCGCCCCATAGTGCACGAGGTCGCCGGTCTCTATCTCGCCGTCGTTGCACACGTTCATGTCCATCGCGGACAAGATGACGCGGTTGCTGAGCTTCATCGGGCCGATCCGGCCGGGAGCGAGAAGGTGATCGTAAGTTTTAGTTCGGGCCACGTCTCAAGACGTTAATCTTTATTGCGGCAGAAATACCTGGTATGTGCCACGCAGTGGGATAAAACGATTGCTCGACCATCATGGAGGTGCCATGCACTCCGTACCGCCCACGTCGATCTGCCTCGGAACGCTGGGCGGTCGCCCGCACCTGAGGGAGGGGGTGGCAATCACCCGCACCTTGCAATCTCTGCCGGGGCAGTACCACTTTCGAGTGTTCGTCGCGGCCATCATCTACATCTTCTTCGTGGCGTTATGACGGAACAGATGGACGACCATAGTGACCAGCGCGGCGTCTCCGTGCGGTATGCCCTGCTAAGACCGCTCGGAGCGACGATCATTTTGCTGGCCGGCTACTTCTTGCTGCCGATCGGCGGCGACAGCAAATGGCAGTTCGTTGGACTCATTGTGGGTGTAGTCCTGCTGGCCGCATTCTGCGCGTGGGAAGTCCGACACTTCCTCCGCTCAGATCGGCCCGTCGCGACCGCGATCGAAATGCTTGCGGCGGTGATGTGCTTTTACATTGTCACGTTCTCGTCCGCGTACTTTCTCCTCGGCGACCATCACCTCGCGTCGTTTACGCAGCCGCTCACCAGGGTCGACGCCCTGTACTTCTGCCTGACCGTTTTCACCACGACCGGGTTTGGCGACATTGCCGCAGTCTCGCAGCCCGCACGGATCGCCGTCTCGATTCAAATGGCGAGCACTCTCGCCCTCGTCGGACTCGGGCTGCGCTTCGTCAATGTCGTCATCCAAAACCGCATCCCAAGTGTAGAAAAGCTGCACCGGTACCGGAACGAGAATTAAGGTCCGCTAGCACGAGTCGACTACTCTTAGCCACGTGCTGCTATCAGACCGCGACATTCGTGCCGAGATTGAATCCGGCAGGCTCGGCATCGATCCGTACGATCCGGCCTTGGTGCAACCGTCCAGCGTCGACGTTCGACTCGACTCGCTATTCCGGGTTTTCAATAACACCAAGTACACGCACATCGATCCCGCCAAGCGGCAAGACGAACTGACCACCCTGGTGGAACCCGCCGCAGACGAGCCATTTGTGCTGCACCCGGGCGAATTTGTGCTCGGCTCTACTCTCGAAGTGTGCTCGCTGCCCGACGATCTCGCCGGTCGGCTCGAAGGCAAGTCCTCGCTGGGGCGCCTCGGCCTCCTCACCCATTCGACGGCCGGTTTTATTGACCCCGGATTCTCCGGCCACATCACGCTGGAACTGTCGAATGTCGCGAACCTGCCCATCACGCTGTGGCCCGGCATGAAGATCGGGCAGCTTTGCCTGTTCCGCCTCACCAGCCCGGCAGAGAACCCGTACGGCAGTGCGGCAGTGGGATCGAAGTACCAGGGTCAGCGGGGGCCGACACCATCGAAGGCATACCTGAACTTCCAGAAGTGACGGGCCAATCACTCAAGAGCAAATTCAAATAAGAGGCATCGGCCGCACACAAGACCACTAGGGGAGGGGGTCGAAATGACGGGTCCATTTAGTCGGCAGCCATCGTGGTTGACCGGCTTCGACTTGCCTGCGTTACCCACCGGCGCCGTTATTGCCCTCGACTTCAGCCCGGACGGACTGTGGGCCGCCCGCATGGAACGCGGTGAGGCGGGAACCTTTGCCGCGGTCGAAAGCACCACCGAAACCCGCATCCACCCGGAAGTCCTCGACGCCCGAATCGCCACCTACCTGCGCGACACCGGAAAAGCTTCAGCCCCCACCGATGAACTCTTCGACGAACTGATTTCCCTGGCGCGCCGGGCACGACGGTCGTTGATCGACCGCGATACGACCGTCGTGATGGGCGGTGCCGCCTTGGCCCCGATCAGCTTTTCCATCGACGACGCGATCGAAGCGACCGTCCCCGAAACCAATCGGGCGCACGGCATGGTCATGGAACTCGCCGGACTTAGCCCGGTCGACGCCATCCTCCTCGGGCCGGGGCTTGACGATTGGCCAGGACTTCCGCGGGCCCTCACCGAACGTGGCTTCACGCCCATCTCCCCCGGCGATCCGTTCCCAGCGACCTTCGGCGGTGACAACGAGGCCACCGCTCTCCTCGAAGCCGTACAGGCACCCCAAGAGGTTCGTGCCTGGGAACACAGTGACCAGAACTTGGTGCTCGTCGATCCCGCGGATTACGGGCTCGACCGCTTCGGCAATGCCGTCCCCGACGTCTACGCCGACAGCAATGAGACTTACGCGGGCGCCGAACCCGAACGTGCGGCCGGCATGCGCGGGCGGTTGGTGGCACTCGGTGGCGTGGTGCTCCTTGCCGTCGGCGGAGGCGGAGTCGCCATTGCCATGAACGCCGACGAACAGTCGAACCCGGGAATCGGGGCCACCCACAGTTCGACGACGTCGACACCGTCGGGCAGTAGACCGTCAACGCCGGAACCCGAACGGGTCAACAATTCCGTCGACCCGGCAGACATGTCGGCCGCCCGGGTACCCGTGCTGAAGTACACCACGCCGCCACCGCCGCCCAAGTCGACGAGTCAGCCGCGGTCGACCCAAGCGCGACCGGCACCGGGGCCACTGCCGCCGGGACCGCCGCAAAACCGCCCGAAGCGAACCATCCCGAATCCGATCCCGGGACTACCGCCCATCGTCGTCGGATAGGTGCTCGCGTCGCTCTCGGGCGACCGCGAGGTAATCGTCGAGCTGGCGTGCCAACTCGCGATCGAGTGCCCGATACAGGGTGTTGTGGGCCGCGACCCGTCCGGTGGTGCGGAGCTCGCCGAGGAACTTCGACGCCCAATCAGCTTCGACACCGCGCGACGGGATCCACCCGTCAAAGCGGCCCTCGGTGATAGCGCGACGGCCCGCGCTGATCAGCGTTTTCGCTGCCCGATCCATGTCCTCGTCGAGCTGCCGCTGCATCCCCAAAATATAGGTGAGCGGAATACCGATCTGCATCAGTCGCTGGTAGGCCTCGATCGTGTCGACGTCGTTGATGCGGTACTGCTTCGGCGGGTCGTCGTCGCCGACTGGCTCAATGAGCCCAAAATCTTGGAGCTGGGCCAGCAGCAACGGATCGCTCGTATTGAGCTTCACGTGCAAGGCTTCGGGCGAAACCACTTCCGTCGGCGTCTGCGACCACGGCTGCGATACTGTCTCCCGCAAGCCCAGCGACTCGGCAATGTCGTCGCCGGTCTGGACGCGCTTAAAGAAGTCGCCGATGTGGGTCATCGTGAAACCCCGCGACAGCAGGTCGTTGATCACCCGCAATTTCGCCAAATGCTCGTCGCCGTAGATCGCGATCCGCCCCCGCCGCAGCGGTCGAGGAATTAATCCCCGGTCCTGATAACCACGCACGTTCCGCGTCGTAGTGCCCGCCGCGCGAGCCAGATCGTCGATTCGGTACTCGGTCATGGCAACCATTGTCCCAAACAGACGTCGGCTGCCACTCACATGTCGACCTTCAACGTGTCGTCGTTGCACCGGGACACGCAGGGGAGGAACCAACCTTCGTCGCGTTCTGACTGCGTCAGCAAGCCGTCGCGGTGGTCGACGTCGCCCGAAATTGTCTTCATCCGGCAGGTCCCGCAGAACCCCTGCTGGCAGGAGTACGGCTGAGCCGGATTTACCCGGCGCAACGCCGTCAAGACCGACTCATCCGCTGCGACCGTCTCGGTGTGGCCCGTCGAACCGATGACCACATCGAACTCGGTGCCGTCGAGAATTGGGGGCGGCGAGAACCGCTCAAAGTGCAGTTCAATGTCACTCCGCTCGGCCAGGAACACCCGCAGCCCCTCCAGCATCGGCACCGGACCGCAGCAATACACCGACAGACCAGCATCTGAATCAGGAACGGGCCCAACAAGGTCGGCCATCGACGGCAACCCGTCTACGTCGTCGGTCCGGACGGTCACCTTGCTGCCGTAGCGGGCAAGTTCGTCAAGGAACGGAATCGAATCCGCCGACCGTCCCGCGTACACCATCGACCAGTCCAAGCCATACCGGTCAGCCATCGCCAGCATCGGCATGATCGGGGTGATACCAATACCCGCAGCCACAAACCGCAGCTTCGTCGTCGGCGAACCGTGACCGGGCAACACCAAGGGGAACGCATTCCGCGGACCCTTGATCTGCACCGAATCGCCCACCCGCAGGCTGTCGTGCACCTCGATGGAACCGCCGCCGCCGTCCGGGATGCGGCGCACCGCAATCCGGTAGGTGGTGCGGTCGCCCGGATCGCCACACAGCGAATACTCGCGCATCTTGCCCGACGGCAACAACAAATCCAGATGGGCACCCGGATGCCACTGCGGAAGAATCGACCGGTCGGGTGCGGCAAAGGTCAACGCGATCACGTTGTCGTCGACCGCCACCACTTCACGGTCAACAATGTCGAGCGTCTGAATGTGATCGATGGCAGCCCGATCCCGCAGCGGCGACATCGGTGCCCACAGGGGGAACCACACCTTGCCGATACCCGTGATGAGCCGCATCAGCGGGTCCCGCCGGAACCTGCCGTACAAATGTGGGGGCTCCGCCGACAAGTCGATCTGGCGCGGTGCCCGCTCTTCGTTTGGAACCACGATCACGCCGCCCGTCGAGCTCCCGGTGACGTGGCGAGGAAGGCCACAGCCTGCGCAGTATCGCCGATGTCGGTCGGCGTGAAACCCGGCTTGAAATAGCTGAGCGTCGCGACCGCGAGACCCGAGATTTTTGGGAACACGCCCTGGCGCGAATCCCGGAAGTAGCTTGTTACCGCCAGCTTCGACTTCGCCAACGGGCTCAAATGCGACACCGACGGATCCTGGCTGTTGATGAACCGGAAACCGCGGAGCAGCAGCCACGCCAAGAACGGCAGGGCCAAGCTCATCGATCGAGCGCGCCGCAGAGGGCTGTCGGCGAAATAGGCTGCCGCCTCGTGCGCCACCGCCCGGTGCTCAACTTCCTCGGCACCGTGCCAGGTGAACATGTCGACCATCCCCGGATGGCCGCCCTTCTCGGCCCACGAACAGTTCAGTGCAAAATCGCCGAGCAGTGCCGTGTAGTGCTCGATGGCGGCGATGAGCCACAACCGCTCGATGAGGTCCTTCTGCTTCTGTTTGGCCGACCGGTTCTCGCGTGGTCCCAGCACACGGCGGAAAATCCACTCCATCTGCTGCAAGTACGCGGTCGGATCGACACCCTGATCGAGCATCCAGTCCTTCACGGCACGATCGTGAACCTCGGCGTGCATGGCCTCCTGGCCCACAAAACCGCGAATGTCGGCGGCGAGGGCGTCGTCCTTGATCATCGGCAGCGCTTCGTTAAATGTCTCGACAAACCAGCGCTCGCCCTCGGGGAGCAGCAGGTTCAACACCGAGATCATGTTCGACGACATCGGATGATTGGGAATCCAATGCAGCGGTGCACCCGAAAGGTCAAAAACCACGTTGCGGGCGTGCAACTCCACCTTGCCGGGGTCGGTAGCGGTATCGGAATGCGTTGGTGCGGTAGTCATCTGGGCCTCCAGGGGTGCTTACTTGGCGACTTGCTGGCGGGCACCGATACGCGAAGCCCACGGGAAGAATCGGTAAATGCGGTAGCCAACCTCGGCCTCCGGCGTCACCGGTACAACGGCCTTGTTGCTGCGGATAGACGCAACAATCTGGCTGGCGACACGGTCGGGAGTGAAGTTGCGCTTCTCGTAGAAGCCGTCGACCTTCTTGCGAAGGGCATCTTGGTCGTCGGCCCCGGCAAACTCAGTTTTCGACGTGATGTTGGTGTGCACGATGCCCGGGCAAATTGCCGACACCCCAATGCGGTGCTCGGCCAGCTCAGCCCGCAGCGACTCGGAGAACATCAAAACACCGGCCTTGCTGGCGGCGTACAGGCCGAGGTCGCGCGACGGAGTGAACGCGGCGGCCGAGGCGAGGTTCACGATATGGCCGCCCGTGCCGCGTTCCACCATCTGCTTGCCGAAGGCACGACTGCCGCTGATGACGCCGCGAAGGTTGATCGCGAGGAGACGATCCACCTGCTCGTCGCTGGCGGCCAATGCCGAACCGGCGAGGGCGATGCCAGCATTGTTGATCACGATGTCGGCGACACCGTGGGCTTCGCGAACGGTGTCGGCGAACACGGTGACGGCTGCCGAATCGGAGACGTCGAGTCGGTAGACGGTGGTCAAGACACCCTTGGCCTTGCACTGCGTCGCTGTTTCTTCTGCGGAGTCAACGTCGATGTCGGCGAGCACCAACTCGGCACCGAGGTCGGCGAGCGCGAACGCGGTTTCGCGGCCGATGCCGCTGCCTGCGCCGGTAACGACGGCGAGCTTGCCGATCAGTTCCGGTGCCTTGCCGACCACATGAGCGCGGTCGATCGTGTTCGGCGCCGCAGAAGCGCCACGCTCCACGAGGTCAATGAACTCGCTGGCAGACGCCGCCAAGTAGTCGGGATTGGTGTACGGCAACCAGTGCCCGGTGGTGCTGCGCTTGCGCCAGAGCTTGCCCGCGTAGTCGGACGTGCCGTCGTAGATGGCGGGGCGCAGGGCGACGTCGCGGTCGTTGACGATCTCCAAAACCGGGATAGCGGTCGTGCGCGGGTTCGGCTTCGCCAACTTGCCGCGAATGTTGGCGCGGTACAGCTTGAGGCCGCTAATCATGTCCTCGCGCAGAGTCGGCGCAAACGTGGCGTTCTCTCGGGGCGTGCCTTCGACGAAATGCAAGAACTCGGTCCAGACCTTGTCGGAGCCGAAGGTGCGGAAGAACAGGTCCGAGGCACCGGGCACCTGGAAGAATCCGGTGTAGGCGGACGAGGCAACCTGCGAGAGCGCCTGACGAATATTGCGCGGCGTGGGGTTCGAGACCTTGTCGTGCGCCCACTTGCCGAGGAAGTCGAGGTTGGGGCCAGACACCGAGGTGAACGACGCGATCAGATCCTCGGCGCCCGGGGTCGTCACCGTTTCCCAGGCCTGCACCGAACCCCAGTCGTGCGCGACGATATGCGTCTTGCCATCGGGATTGACGGCGCGGGCCACGGCCAGCATGTCTTGCGCGAGGGTGTCGAGCCGGTAGTCGGCGACGGCGGTCGGCCGGTCGCTTTCGCCGAATCCGCGTGTGTCGTAGGCGTAGACGCGGTACTTTTCGGCGAGCTGCGGTGCCACGTTGTCCCAGAGGTGGTGGGTGTCGGGCCATCCGTGAATGAGTAGGACCACGGGCTTGTCGGCGGTGTCTTTGCCAGCGCTGCCGTATGAGAATGCTGCCAGGTCGAAACCGTCTCCGGTGACGTTAAAGCTGTGCCAGTCGGCCATGCCGTGTCTCCCTCAATCATGGATTTCGTTAGACGTTACCACCAGTTACAAACAACTGCTAGCACTTGTTAGCACAACCAGAAAAAAGCCCCGCACCTGCGAGTATACGCAGATGCGGGGCTAAGTTTGGGCGAAGTTACTGGCGGTACGACACCAGGAAGTTGCCGATCCGCTCAATGGCCTCTGACAAATCCTGTGCCCACGGCAGCGTCACAATCCGGAAATGGTGGGTATCAGACAGGTTGAAACCGGACCCTTGCACAACCAGAATTTTCTCCTGCAACAGCAAATCCTGCACCAGCTGCTCGTCGTCGCGGATGTCGTAGACATCGGGATCGAGCCGAGGGAAGGCGTACAGCGCGCCCATGGGTTTCACACAGCTCACTCCGGGAATCTCGTTCAGCTTCTGCCAAGTCACATTGCGCTGTTCGTACAGCCGTCCGCCCGGTGCGGTCAGCGCATCGATGGACTGGTAGCCGCCCAACGCCACCTGAATCGCGTGCTGTGCGGGCACATTGGCACAAAGGCGCGTCGACGCCAGCACGCCCATACCCTCGATAAAGCCCTTGGCGTGATCCTTCGGACCCGTCCGAACCACCCAGCCCGCGCGGTAACCGCACACGCGATACGCCTTCGACAATCCGTTGAACGTCAACACCAACAAGTCCGGAGCCAACGACGCGATGTTGATGTGCTCGGCATCGTCGTAGAGGATCTTGTCGTAAATCTCGTCGGCCAAAATCAGCAGCGAATGCTTGCGGGCGAGGTCTACCAAGCGCTGCAGCACCTCGCGCGAATACACCGCGCCCGTCGGGTTATTCGGGTTGATCACCACGATCGCCTTGGTGTTCGGCGTGATCTTGGCTTCGATGTCCTCGATGCTGGGATTCCAGCCGTTGTTCTCGTCGCACTGATAGTGCACAGGGGTGCCGCCCGAAAGCGCCGTCATCGCAGTCCACAGTGGGTAGTCCGGTGACGGGATGAGCACCTCGTCGCCGGTGTTCAGCAGGGCCTGCATCGTCATGGTGATGAGCTCGGAAACACCGTTGCCCAACAGCACGTCGTCGACGTCGAAGTACGGAAAGTCGAGGATCAGCTCGTAGCGCGTGACCACTGCCCGACGGGCCGATAGCACGCCGGCCGACTCCGAATAACCCTGAGAGAAGGGGAGCGCGTGGATCATGTCGCGCATGATCACGTCGGGTGCTTCAAACCCGAACAACGCGGGGTTGCCGATGTTCAGCTTCATGATCCGGTGACCCTCGGATTCGAGTCGCGCCGCATGCTCGTGCACGGGGCCGCGGATCTCGTAGCAGACATTCTGCAGCTTCTCAGACTGCCCGAGTGGCCGCAGATGAACGTTGGGGTGCGATACGCGAGGTCGGCTCATGGACTTATTCTGTCAGCCCGGCGCAACCGAATTGCATCGCACGGGCATAGTTGTGAGCGTGACAACCCGCGAGCTGAAGATCGCTTCATTTAACGTCAACGGTATTCGCGCCGCTCGCAGGCGCGGATTCGACGAGTGGCTCGCCCGCAGGCAACCCGACGTGATTGGCATCCAAGAACTACGCAGCCCCGCCGAGTTGGTCGGCGAATTCCCTGGATACACCGTGTGTTTTGATTCCGGCTCGATTCCCGGGCGCAATGGCGTCGCGATTGCCACGCGCGTGCCGCCGCTGGCGCACCGCACCTGGGTGACGCATCCGCCCAAAGCGCGGGGGCTGGCGCCGTACGCCCATCACGGTCGGTACATCGAAGTGGATTTGGGTGAGGAACCCCTCACGGTGGCTTGCCTTTACCTACCGAAAGGCGGGCTCCCCGCCAACCTGCAACGCCCGGGAAATATTCGAGAGAAGCCCGACGGAGGTGCCAAGCACCAGCGCAAGATGACCTTCCTCGACGGCTTTGCCCGCGAACTCGACCGAAACCGACTGGCGGCCAAACGGGCCGGTCGCGAGTTCCTCCTTATCGGCGACCTCAACATCGCGCACCTCGAACACGATGTCACCAACTGGCGGCCCGCCCGCAAGATGGAAGGCTTCCTCCCCGAAGAGCGCGCCTGGCTCGGTGACCAACTTTCGCCGCGGAAACTCGTCGATGTGGTCCGACAGTTACACGGCGATCGCCCCGGGCCACTGAGCTGGTGGAGTTGGGCGGGCGAGTCGTTCACCAAAGACGTCGGCTGGCGTATCGATCACCAACTCGCCACGCCGGGCCTCGCCAAACGCGCCCGATGGGTGCAAGTGGACAAGGAGACCAGCCCGGACGAGCGGCTGTCGGACCACGCGCCGGTGGTCGTGGGGTACGAGCGCAGTTGAGTCGCGAACGTTGTCGACATCGTGCCCGGAAAACCAGGAAAAATGTGGGCAACGTTGCGTGTCGAGGGAACCGAACGCGCGGCAAATGCGTCTAAAGACGCATGGGGGAGAAAACATCGGTCCTGAACCAGTCGGCGTTGGCTGTTGCGCAGCACCTTGCCGACCACGACGGCGTGATTACGAAGGCGCAGGCAGCTGCCCTGGGAATGTCGCGAAACCGGATCCAAGGTCGTCTTGATTCGGGACTGTGGACCGCAGAGGCGAGCGGTGTTTATCTTTCTGCTGAGCATCAGCTTTCGCCAGCGGCGAGAGTCCGGATCGCAGTGGCTGCACACAGGGGAGTGCTCGACAGGACGGCGGCAGCGTGGTGGCACGGACTGATTCCGGAGTTGCCAAGTCCCATCACCGTTTCGATACCGAGGACCGCGAGAAAGCAGGTGGTGTGTTCGGTCGAGGTCGAGATGAAAAGCCGAACCTTCCCAGCGGAGGACGTCGCCGTGGTTCGGGGGATTTCTGTGACCGGGCTTCCGCTGACAGTTCTCGCCGCTTCGGCCGAGCTTGAGGAAGGCATCTCCATGATGGATCGCGCGCTGCAAATTCATCTAGTGGGTCTGACCGAGCTTCGCGCCAGCCTCAGTCGTAACTCGGGAGCGCACGGCATGCGGCAGGCGCGCAGACTCCTCGCCGCAGCTGAAGATGTTTCTGAGTCGGCGGCCGAACGACTATTCGCGAAGCTCCTACGCGAATACGGGATCACCGGATGGACCCAGCAATTCCCGTTCTGCGGTATGCGCCTCGATTTCGCGTGGGTTTCCGAGCGCATCGCTATCGAGATCCATGGCTGGAAGTTTCACCGCGACAACAGGCAGTGGCAGCGGGACCAGCACAAAACCAATGTGATCGGCGGTGCTGGCTGGCTACCGCTGATCTACACGTGGGAAATGATGACGCGCCACACGCACGCAACCATGCGGGAGGTTGCCGATGCGGTGAATGCCCGACGGCAGTAGCTCCCGCAAACGTTGTCGACATCGTGCCCGGAAAATCAGGAAAATGTAGGCAACGTTGAACGCCAACAAAAAAGCCCGGCTGCACCTATGTGCAGCCGGGCATTTTTGCTTAGTGCTTACTTGCCTCCGGGGCGCTTCTTGCCGGGAGCCATGCCGAATCCCTTGGCCTTGGCCGGACCGGCCTCGGTGGGAGCTTCGGGCTCGGCAGCCGGAGCAGCCTCAGCAACCGGAGTTGCCTCAGCGGCGGGAGCTGCTGCAGCAGGCTTAGCTGCACCGGGCTTCTTGGCACCCGGCTTCTTCAAGCCTCCTGCCATGCCGAAGCCCTTCGCTGCACCTTTGGTGCCCTCGGTGACTGCGGGTGCTTCAGCAACCGGAGCAGTCTCAGCGGCCGGAGCTTCAGCAACCGGGGTTGCCTCAGCGGCGGGAGCTGCTGCGGCAGGCTTAGCCGCACCGGGCTTCTTGGCACCGGGCTTCTTCAAGCCTCCTGCCATGCCGAAGCCCTTGGCTGCGCCGGTGGTGCTGGCAGTGGTTGCCTCGGTTGCCGGAGCTTCGGTTGCCGGGACCTCAGCTGCCGGTGCTGCTGCGGGCTTTGCGCCGCCCGGCTTCTTCAAGCCGCCGGGCTTCTTGAGTCCGCCGCCCATGGCCAGACCCTTTGCGGGTGCGGCCTCGGCTGCGGGAGCCGCCGGAGCTGCAGCGGCAGGTGCTGCGCCACCGGGCTTCTTCAAGCCGCCCGGCTTTTTCAGTCCGCCACTCTTCGGTGCCAAACCAACTGCGGGCTTTGCCGCGGCGGGCGCAGCAGCCGGGGCAGCCGCGGCAGCCTTCGGTGCAGCCGCAACCGGTTCGGGTTCGGGGGCCCGCTCGGTCTGGATTGGTCCCAGGAACTTTCCGCCACGCTCAACCTGCTGACGACCGCGAAGCACGCCGTCCAGGATGATCTGCGCGACGTCAACAACCTCGACCTGACCCTCGTCCTCGGTGCCAGCGGTCTGCGCTGTGACACCGTCGGTCAGCATCACGCGGCAGAACGGGCAACCCGTCGCCACCTTGCGGACCGACTTGCTGCCGTCGGCAGCCTTGGGACGCGAATTCAGCGTGTTCAGCGCCTCATCGGCACGGTCGATGTTGATGCGCTTACCGGTCTGCTCCTCCATCCACATGCGGGCACCACCGGCACCACAGCACATGGAACGCTCGCCGTGGCGAGGCATCTCGGTGAGGGTCGATCCGGACGACTCCACGAGTTCGCGAGGCGCATCGTAGATCTGGTTGTGACGGCCCAGGTAGCACGGGTCGTGGTAGGTGATCTGCTCACCGGCCGGCGGAGCCACCGGAACCAAACGCTTCTCGCGGACCAAGCGGTTCAGCAGCTGCGTGTGGTGGACAACCTCGTACTTGCCGCCCAGCTGCGGGTATTCGTTGCCGATGGCATTGAAGCAGTGGGCACAGGTCACGACGATCTTCTTGCGCTGCTCGGGAGCGGTCGCAAACAGTTCGTTGAAGGTTTCGATGTTCTGCTGCGCCAGCATCTGGAACAGGAACTCGTTACCTGCACGACGAGCGGAGTCACCGTTACAGGTTTCGCCCTCACCCAGCACCATGAAGTCGACGGCCGCGATATCGAGCAGTTCGGCGACGGCCTTTGTGGTGCGCTTGGCGCGGTCCTCGTAGGCGCCGGCACAACCAACCCAGAAGAGGTACTCGTAGCCCTCAAATGAGTCGGTGTCCTTGCCGTACACCGGAATGTTGATGTCCATCTCGTCGATCCAGGCGGTGCGCTGTGAGGCGTTCTGGCCCCACGGGTTGCCCTTGTTCTCGAGATTCTTGAACATGCCAGCCAGCTCGGACGGGAAGTCCGACTCGATCAGCACCTGGTAGCGGCGCATGTCGATGAAGTGGTCGACGTGCTCGATGTCGACGGGGCACTGTTCCACGCAGGCGCCACACATGGTGCAGCTCCACAGCGCTTCGGCGTCGATGACGGCGCCGGTGGTGCCTTCGGATTCGCCGACCAGCTTGCGCCCGGCTTCGAGGCGGGCAGCCTCGGGGACCTTCGCTAGACGTGCTTCGTCGACGTTTCCGTCCTTGTCGACGATGCCGACTTCGTCGCCACCCATGTCCTTGCGGCCACCGGCGAACAGGTACGGGGCCTTGGCCTGACCATGGTCGCGCAGCGACATCATCATCAGCTTCGGCGACAGCGGCTTACCGGTGTTCCATGCGGGGCACTGGCTCTGGCAACGACCACACTCGGTACAGGTGGTGAAGTCGAGCCAGCCCTTCCAGCTGAAGTCTTCGATCTTGCCTGCGCCGAACGCGTCGACGTCGGGGTCGGCGGTCTCCATGTCGAGGACCTTGCCCTGGCTCATCATCGGCTTGGCTGCACCCAGTGCGACGCCGCCGTCAGATTCGCGCTTGAACAGGATGTTGGGGAATGCCGAGAAGCGGTGCCAAGCGACACCCCAGTCGATGTTGAGACCAACCACGGCCAGCCAGATCATGCCGCTCATCAGCTTCACGACGGCAGCGGCGGTAACCCAGTAGACAGAGCTTCCGTCGAACAGCTGCGCAAAGTTCTTGGTGAAGAATGAGGTCCACATTGGCGGATCTTCGAGGCCCGAGGAAATCTTGAAGGTCTTCACGAAGATCATGCCGAGGCCTTCGATGAGCACAACCAGCTCAACAAAGTAGGCGGCACCGAAACGCGAACCGGAGAAGCGCGAGAGGCGCTTGGGCAGGCGGGGGTGGTTCAGCTGGCGAAGGATGATCAGCGTAACGATGCCGATTACCGTTCCGAGGCCGAGGATTTCGTCAGCAAAGATGTAGATGTTCCAGCTGCCGATGATCGGCCAGTGGAAGGCGGGATCGTAGATCTGGCCGTACGCCTCAAACCAGAAGATCGCGCCCAGCAGGAAGCCGAACATCACCAGCCAGTGAGCCCATCCGACGGTGCGGAACTTGGTCATACGGGTGTGGGCGACGAACTCTTTGAGCATCGTCCCGAGGCGTTTAAGCGGGTAGGCGAATCGCTCGGATTCGACCTTCTGTCCTTGTGCGATCGAGCGCACCATCGTGAAGACACCGCGTAAAAAGAGCGCCCAACAGACGAGACTGATCAGCGCTGCGATGGTTCCGATCACAGCGGTAGTGGTTGTCACTGGAAGTACCGGCCTTTCTTTCCAGGTCGTACCGAACCTTTATTCCTGGTAACCGTAATTGGTCAACCCTGCTCAGCGCTGCAAAGGATTACCTAAGTTGGCGGGGAGATTCCTGTTCACGGTCTGCGTGGACTCATGTTACCCACGAGTAATAAGTGGGTCTAGTTGGTTGGGTGCATGCTGCGTCACGTTCATCTGACGCGCAACGTCAATTTTGTGCCGCCGATTTGTGTCAGCTGAACGATTGAAGGTGTGGCACGTCACACCAAAGTTACTCTTCAGTAGAAGTTCGCAAGCGGGTCTATTTGGACTTTCGGGGGCGCGCGCAAACTTTGGCTTTTCTCTCCATCACTACCGAAAGAAGTCCCACGTGACCTTGCTTAACGACCGGCCGCGCACCAGGCGTCGCACCCCCAGAATGCTCGCGGGGGTGACGGCGCTGGCCGCCTCCTCCGCACTCTTGGCAACCGGTATCGCCCCGGCGCCAGCCCAGGCAGCACCGGACCTCCCCGTTGTGGTCTGCCAACCGGGCGACGCGGCAGCGACCGAGTTCGGCGACACCGCGAACTGCCGCAAAGCGGCACCGGCCATCATTGCCAAACTGGGTGACGGTCTCCTCGGGCTGATCCTGCCGGACGCCGGAATCAATCTGTCCGACCTCAACTCGGCAACGGCAATCAGCCTGAAGCCGATCCTCGGCGATTTCGTCGATGCAGGGTCGGCGACCATCACTGGTTCGGGCCTCGCATCGGCAATCTCCGTCGCGGGTACCGCAAACGCGAACGCCCACGCGATCGCCTCGGCCGCGATCTCGGTGGGGTCACTCGGCGGAGTGGCCGACTCGCGTGCAATCGGAGGACTTGGACTCTCGATCGCAACGGGCATGTCTAAGACTTCAGTGCTGGCACTGCCTGCTGGCATCGCGATTGCGCTGGGTATGGGCGAGAATGCTTCGGCCACCGCGCTCGGTGGTTTTGCCTCGGCGGTCGGCGTCCTCGATGCCGCATCCGGCGCGTCCGACCCCAAGCTGTCGTCGGCCATCTGTACTGCGGCCTACGGATCGGCGCAAGTGTCGGACGGTGTGACCGGCGAGAATTTCTCCTCGTGCACCAGCGTGGCATTCATCTTCCAGAAGTCGCAGCAGGGGGACGGGCCCGTCGTATATGCGATCAAGAATCCGTTCTCGCTGACCTTCGCCGCGCCGTTGGCGCCGCTGAACGACCTGCTCGATACTGTCGCTGCCCTGGGCATCGCGGCACCTTTCCCGGCGTCGGTCACCGACATTCTGACCGGAAAGGTAATTCCGTCCTTCACGAGCGACCTTCTGCGCGTGACGATGACCGACGACGGCCCGAAGTTGGGTACTGACCTCTTCGGGCAGACCCAAGCCCAGCAACAAGTGCCCGCACCGGCCGACGTGACTCCCGTTGCCGAATCGACCGTCTTGGCGCCGGAGATTGCCGCAGCGCCTGCCCCGGAGCCGACCGTCGTCGAGCCCGTCGTGGAGCCTGCCCCGGAGCCGACTGTCGTAGAGCCCGTCGTGGAGTCGGTTGCTGACCCGGTTGTTGACGCACCCGTCGTCGAGCCGGTTGTTGAGGAAGCTGCCGCACCGGCCGCTGACGACAGCAGTCTCGTGACCGAATAATCGGAATTGGGGAATCTGTATGTGATACGTGTCACTTGAGCTTATGTTGGGGTCAAGCAAAAGCTGACCAAGTGATTCAGAGAGGACCGACGATGACCGTTTGGGCTCGAATTCGCAAACAGGTGACGAGCTACTTCGCTGTGGGTGCAACGGTGGCCTTGATGACAAGCGGCATGGCCTAGCCTGAAGATTCTCCAAAGCCCGCCCCGAGCACTCGCACGGGGCGGGCTTTCTAAACGCCGGAAAGTTGAGAACTCATGAGCGAGGCGAACCTGCGCTACACCATGAACATGGACTGGATCTGGGGCCCAGATAATCCGGGCCTCAGGAAGAAGGCCAGCCTCGCGATGATGCTGCGCGGCGCGGATCCCGCGCAGTTGGATGCATTGCTGAACGACTGGTTGGCTAGCCTCTCGCGAGAAGAGGGCAGCAATGTCTTCTCTGGCGGTGGGTGCAGCGTCGAACTTCTGGCCGCCGGAGATGGGGGTGCCGATATGGTCTTCTCTTCCGGCGGCCAGGATGTGGCTGAGTCGCTGGGTTACGTCGTCGATTGCTTCTACGAGAAGGTCCTCGTGTCCCTCGACACCGCCGAAGTGACGTGGACAGAACTGCCGTTGGAGGGCTGACGTCGCGTCCTCTACCGTGATCGCGTGCGCATTCGATTCCTGACCGCCGCAGTGCTCGCGGTGGAAGTCCTCGTGACGATTGCGTCGCTGTGGGTGTGGCTCGGGTCGCGCGGACGCGTGGTCGACGCCGCGGCAATCGCTGAGGATGCGCCGCGCACCATGATTGTGCTTGGCGCCAAGGTCCGCGACGGCCAGGTCGGCGACTACGTCGGAGCCCGCCTCGACGTTGCCATTGCGGCCTATCGGGATGGTCGTATCGATCGAATCCTAAACTCCGGCAACGATTCCGACTCCGCAGGTAACGAAGTTACGGTGATGCGGAACTATCTCGAGGCCGCTGGCGTACCGTCGACGGCCATCACCGACGACCGTCTCGGTCTCAACACCAATGCGACATGTCGTCGTGCGGCCGCGATCTACGGCATCGACTCGGCCACGATCGTGACCCAGAACTTCCACATCGCGAGAGCGGTGACGCTGTGCCAGGCGTGGGGAATCGATGCCACCGGTGTGATCGCGCCGTGCAATCAATGCTCAACCCTCAGCCTGATTCGCAACCAATTTCGTGAGGCGCTGCTGTCCCGGCCGCGCGCCGTCATCGACGCGCTGCGCGCCGGTCATTCGGACGGCTGATTAGGGGTGCCTGCGGCCGTAGCGTGGGGGAATGGCTGACGACCCCCGCGACCGGATGAACCGTGCTGTCGTGGTGACCGGGATTGCGGTTCACGAGCACGACGAACTCCAGTCTGCCCGTGACGCGTTTGACGACGCCGGACGTGACGTCGAAGAACTGTCGTGTGTCATCTACGTGGCACCGTCGCACTGGGGTGACAGGCCATCGCAATCTGCGGCCGGAGTGTGCGCAGGTTTGCGCGTACGGGGGCAATCCGTCACCGCATTGGACGTGGTCGAGGACGGCTGTGGGGTGCCGTCCTCGATCGCGGTTGGCTCATCGGTGCTGGCACAGCGCGGCGGGGTGGTTCTCGTCGTCGCAGATGGTGCGGCACTGGTGCTAGCTGGAACTGAAGCATCGACGGGTGCATCGCGGGTCGCCGTGGAACATGTCCTGGCCACCGTCGACAGTGCTGCTCCGATTGTCGCCGTGCTTCCCGAGGGGCGCAGTCTGCAACCTGCGGCCACGGCGATCGGCGGGCTACTGAAAGCCAGGACCGACGGGTTTCGGGAAGTGGTGCTGGTGACGGCTGCTGCGCGGGGGCGGGCCGCCGCCGTGGTGTGTCACTTCGGCGGCCGCTCTCCCGTCCATTAGCGGGCACCCATTAGCGGGCGTTCGTTAGCGCCAGTAGTTGTTGGCGGCGGCGACTGTCTGGAAATTAAGTGCCACCACCTGCGAGCCAGCGATCAGCGAGTCGGCATCTTCTGCATAGTTGGGGCGAAGCTTGTGGAGCACTTCGCCGTCTGGCTGGGTGTACTTAACGCCACGTCGGCTCAGCGTGATCGCGAGTTCGAAACCCTCTTGCGGAGTCTTCGTGGTGAGGCTGGTGAGCCAGGTGTCAGTCATGTGTTTCCCTCTCGATTCGCTAGCCCGGCGAAAAGTCGCATCGGGCATGCCGATTTTACTTGGAGGGTCGGATATTTCGCCCGACTACCACCAACCGGTGGCCTTCTGCAGGTCGCGATCCAGGAATGGCACCAGGCTCCGCATAAACGCCGTCGAGACGTGGTGACGGTCGTGCCAGACGAGGATGTTGCCGACAACCGCCGAACAGTAGTCGGCCGTGCAGAAACCATCGCTGTAGTCGAGGAACGACATGTTCGGGTAGTCGGGGATCAACGCATCCGCCGGATTCACCGGCGACAGTGCGCGGGCTCGTGACACGCCGCACACACGCGGCAGGTTGCCCGACGCCAGGCAGTCCGGCGGCGACTTTGCGCCCCGCGGCCACGGGGTGTCGCGGACGGCAACGACCTTCTGCCCGCGTTCGCGGAACTCGTCGAAGATGTCGATATACCCCTTGGGGACCACGTCGCCTTTCGCTCGGTCGTCCGCTGGCCGCGTGGCCGTCGTGAACACCACATCGGGCTTGTCGACGGCGAGCTTATCCATCACGCGGCGCGTCCAGTCGTTGCACTCGGTCAACGTACGACCGTCGATTTCGACTTCGGCCTCGGTCGACAGTGCGCAACCGGCCTTCATGTAAGTGGTGACACGGAAGCCGCGCTCTTTGCCGATCTCGTCGAGGGCCGTCATCCAATGTTCGGAGTGCGATCCGCCGACGACCGCCATGGTGTGGGTACCGGCGGGATCGCCGTACACGCCGACCTTGATGGCTGGGTCGCCGAAGTTGGAGAAGTTGGGGCCGTGGCTGAGCGGCCAATCGTTGGCGGCCGCTTCCGGCGATGGTGCGACGGGGACTGCGGGCACAGGCGCGCCATCGAGTAGGGCGCGGGCACCGGGGTACTGGCGGGCGTCGAGGTTGGCGGTATCGATGATCAGTTTGCTCTGCCGATACTGCCAATATCCGGCGCTGGTGAACGCGAACAGCGACGCGATGACCAAGCCGATTGTGAGGATCCGCCGGTACCGCTGCGAGAAGCCGCCGCCGCGACCTGCTCGGAGCGGAGCCTCGAGGTATCGCGTCATCACCCACGCGGCGAGCACCGAGATCAGCAAAATCGCGGTGCCTTCGACGAAGGTGGCGTGGTCGATGCCCCGCCAACTCAGGTAGAACACCAGCAGCGGCCAGTGGATGAGGTACAGCGAGTATGCGATGGAACCGAGCCACACGATCCACGGATGGGCTAACACGCGGCCGGCGAAGCTGAGGTCGTTGCCGGGAACCGGGCGGGGCGCGGTGGCCGACGAGCCGATCCAAATCAGCAAGAGGGTGGAACCGACCGGCACCAAGGCGAGCAGACCCGGGTACTCCTGGACGCCTGCGATCCAAATGCCCGACGTGGCGATCATTGTGACCGCGAAGACGGTCAGCAGGTTCCGGAGCCAGTTCGCTATCGCCAGGCGCGGCATCCAGATGGCGAGCAGTCCGCCAGCCATTGGTTCCCACATGCGGGCGACGGTGTCGTAGTAGTTGAACGGTTGGTTGATGCCGTGGCGGTAGTTGGCCCATGCGAACGATACGACGGTGACGGCGAGAAGGGCCCCGCCAACGATCCCGCGGATTACGTTGTACCTGGTCAGGACTTCCCAGCGCTTGCCGCCCCACTTGAGGAGGCCGCCGAGGGCAAGGGCCGTCAGCAGGGTGAGGACAAAGAACTGCCCCTGCATCGACATTGACCACAGGTGCTGCATGGGACTGACGGCCGAGTTGGCTGCGCCGTAATCCTGCGACAGAAACGCCAGGTGATAGTTCTGGTAATAGAGCGCCGACGCGATGATCTCTTTGCCGAGCGGGCCCCAACGGGTGGTCGGCATCAGCCACCACACGCCCGCCGCGATGAGCGCCAGGAGCAAGAACATCGCCGGAATCAGGCGACGCAGCAGGCGCGACAACCGCGGCCACGGATTCACGGCTTCGCGCCACGACACATTCGTGGGCTGCGTCTTCACCACGTGCTTAAGCAGTGAGGCGACGAAGAAGTAACCGGACAGCGTGAGGAAGACGTCGACGCCGCCCGAAACGCGGCCAAACCACACGTGGAAGACGGCGACGAGGAATATTGCGATACCGCGAAGGCCGTCCAGATCGAGACGGTAACCGGATGTGTTGCCTGTCGCGGCGTCCTCATTGGGACGAGGCGGTGAGAGCTTCGCCGAACCGTTCCGTACAGACATCACCATGCGGATGCTACTGGGGTGGCGTAGACAATTGCCATTCTGCCGGTTCGGCGCGTTGTCCGTCGTCCGAGCGACGTCCGACCGGTGGGCCGGGGTTTGTGGTGGCGGCTGTCGCAATCAGTTCGACGAGCGATGCATAGGTTGGCGACTTTCCCCGAAACATGGAGGTGTGGGTGATGCCGGGGAGTAGTCGGAGTTCCCCGTGGCCCCCGTGCGCAAGGTACTCGGACATAAAGAGGACAGAGTTCAGGTCGGACACCACGTGGTCGGAAGTGCCGTGGATGGCGATGAAGGTGGGGGCGCTGGCATCGGCGCGGTTGGCGACCTGCATCGGGTCAACAGTGCGGTACCTGCTGGCGACTGCGGTCGGCGAGCCGCCGAGTACTCGAACGATGCGGCTGTCGCCGTGCCGGGCCGCCATCCGCATATCGAGTGGGCCGGAGATGCTGACGATCCTCGACGGTATCCAACGCGGGGCACCCAGCGACAGCGCCGGTTCGGCGGTAGTCCGAAGCCCAGCCCACGCCGCCAGTTGGGCACCCGCACTGTGGCCGACCAGGACCGAGTTTGCGAGGCCAATCTGCGGGTATCTCTGCGCGACGAGTGGAAGATTATCGAGTGCGGTCCCGACGTCGGTGAAGGTGGTCGGCCAGCCGCCGCCGGTCCCGACGCGACGGTATTCGACGTTGTAGACGGCGATTCCGCGGGTGGTGAGGTCGTGCGCGAGGTGGTTGAAGCTCCGGGCGGTGACCCCGCGAGCCCATGATCCGCCATGGATCAGCACCGCGATCGGGATGTTGGTGCGACTGGAGTAGTCGGCGGGAAGGAAGAGGTCGGCGTAATTCTGAGTGGGATCGGCGTTGACGGCCCGGTACGGGATCCGGGCGGTCGGCGCGTACGTCACGGAGTGCTGCGCGGTCGGCTTCACGACCCGATTGGTTGGCCGAGCCGAGGCCTGCGGGATTAGCAGCGCCACAACTGCCAGTGCCGCCAGCAAGGTCCACGCGGCGCTGGTGAGTAGCGGGTGCCTGCGCGCGAGTTTCACGTCTCCATTGTTCGGAAGACTCCTTGCGTTTCCCTTAAGTCCTGCGCGACTGCCGATTCACGGCCAGGATGAGATACGACCGTCATCTGTGATGGCAGACACACAAGTGGAAAGTAGGCGTGATCGCGATGAAGACGAAAGCCGCAGTCCTGCATGGGGTTAACGAGGAGTGGCAAATTGAGGAGGTCGAGCTCGGCGACCCGGTTGCCGGCGAGGTTCAGGTGCGCCTGGCTAGTACCGGCTTGTGCCACTCCGACCACCACCTCCGGACCGGACAGAGTCCGGCACCGTTCCCGGTGGTCGGCGGTCACGAGGGTGCGGGCGTTGTCGTCAAGGTGGGCGAAGGCGTCACCCGGTTCGCCGAGGGCGACCACGTCGTCACCGCGTTCATCCCCGCTTGCGGCGTTTGTGGCCCGTGTTCGCGAGGCGCGCAGAACATCTGTGACGAGGGTGCCGGCCTGCTGACTGGCCTTTCGATTTCGGACAAGACGCACCGCGTCACCCAAGGCGACGTCGGTCTTACTCAGATGTGCTTGCTTGGCACGTTCTCGCCGTACATCACCGTCAACCAGGCGTCGCTGGTGAAGATCGAGGACGACATTCCGCTGCAGCAGGCGGCGCTCCTTGGTTGCGGTATCGCGACCGGTTGGGGTTCGGTCACCGAGATTGGCGGCACGCGCGTCGGCGACACCGTCGTCGTTGTCGGTATCGGCGGGGTCGGTATTAACGCGATCCAGGGTGCGAAGGCTGCTGGCGCACGGCACGTCGTGGCTGTTGACCCGGTGAAGTTCAAACGCGACATGGCCGAGAAGCTCGGCGCGACCCACACGTTCGAGAGCATGGAGGCCGCCATTCCGGCGGTCGGCGAAATGACGTGGGGCACCATGGCCAACACCGTTGTCCTCACCATTGGCGAGATGAAGGGCGAATACATTGCGCCCGCCATGGCGTTGACCGGCAAGGGTGGCCAGGCGGTTGTTGTCGGCATGGGTGATTACGCCGCCATGGACGTGAGCCTCAACCTGTTCGAGATGACGCTGCTGCAGAAGCGCCTTCAGGGCGCCATTTTCGGTGGCGCAGGCCCCCGCACCCAGGTTCCGAAGCTCCTTAACGAGTACCGCGCAGGGCAGCTCAACCTCTCGGACCTCGTGACCCAGACCTACAAGCTGGAAGACATCAACCGCGCCTACGACGACATGCTCGAAGGCAACAACATCCGCGGCATGGTCGTCTTCGACGAGTCCGACTGGTAGGCCCACGCTTCTAGGTTGACCAGATCACTTACTCCGTTGATTAGGCCCAGTATTTGGGCCTAATCGACGGAGTAAGTGGTTGTGGGGGGTGCTGACATCGATCAGTTTTCAAGAAGCGCACGCTCGTGCCAGGTCGTAGCGTCGAAGGCATGACAAAAATCAACGCAATCACCCTTCAGGTCAACGACGTGGCGTCGGCGCAAAAGTTCTACGACAGCGCGTTCGGAATCTCCGACCGTCTCCAACTCGTCGAAGGTGCGGAACCCTCGTCCGGCTTCCGCGGTTTCGTCACCTCGCTCGTCGTGGCTGATCCGACGGTCGTCGACTCCTTCATCGAACCGGCTCTGGCTGCCGGTGCCCGAGAGATCAAGCCGGCGAAAAAGTCGTTCTGGGGTTACGGCGGCGTGCTGCAGGCGCCCGATGGCGCCATCTGGAAGGTCGCGGCGTCGTCGAAGAAGCCCACCGGAGCACCACCGCGGACCATCGACTCGATGGTTCTCCTTCTCGGCACCGGCGATATTTCCGTCAGCAAGTCGTTCTACGAAGAGCAAGGCCTGCCGGTCGAGAAGAGTTTCGGCCGCAAGTACGTCGAGTTCGGCGGCGACGGCGCAGTCACCTTGGCGCTCTACGGACGCAAGGCTGCAGCGAAGGACGCCGGCGTTTCACCGGAAGGAAGCGGGTCGCATCGGCTGGTGATCGGCGGTGCCGGACCGGGCTTCGTCGACCCGGACGGGTTTGTTTGGGCCTGATCGCTGACGGCGAACACCACCCCGGAACAAACCGCAACCCCCATGGGTTGAGTCGGACAGGCTTAACTTTGGAGGTTTGATGTCTGACACTTATTCAGTTCCCGTCCTCTTTGTCCCCGACCTGGTGGTGCTGCCCGGAATGGTGGTCCCGGTCCCGCTCGACGACACCGCGCAGGCGGCCGTCGACGCCGCCCGCGCCAGCGACGACGGCAAACTGCTGATTGCTCCGCGCCTCGACGACCGCTACCCGACGTACGGCGTCATCGCGTCAATCATGCAGGTCGGGCGTATGCCCGGACGGGACAACTCGGTCGCGGTGGTCCGCGGCGAACAACGCGCCCACATCGGTACCGGCACCACCGGGCCGGGCGCAGCGCTCTGGGTGGAGGTGGAGACGGTCGACGAATCGGCCACCACCGACGCCACGGCGGCATTAGCCGCCGAGTACCGCAAGGTGATCCTCGCGATGCTCCAGCGTCGTGAGGCCTGGCAGGTGATCGACGCCGTCAACAAGATCACCGAACCGTCGGCCCTCGCCGACACCGCCGGCTACGCCTCGTGGATGAACGACAACCAAAAGCGTGAACTCCTCGAAACCCCGGACGTCGATGAACGACTGCGCCTACTGATCTCTTGGACCAGCGACAATCTGGCCGAAACGGAAGTCAGCGACAAGATCGCCAACGACGTCCGCGACGGCATGGAGAAGACGCAGAAGGAATTCCTGCTGCGCCAGCAACTCAACGCCATCCGCAAGGAACTCGGCGAAGACGAGCCCGACGGCGCCGAAGATTACCGCGGTCGGGTGGAAGCGGCCGACTTGCCCGACAATGTCCGCGAGGCGGCGTTGCGGGAGGTCGGGAAGCTGGAACGTGCCAGCGACCAGAGTCCGGAAACGGGTTGGATCCGCACCTGGCTCGATACTGTCCTCGATCTGCCGTGGTCGGTCACGACGGACGACGCAACGGACTTGGCTGGCGCTCGGGAAATCCTCGACGCCGACCATCACGGCCTCGACGATGTGAAAGACCGGATCGTCGAATACCTGGCTGTCCGGTCGCGGCGTGCTGAGCGCGGACTGTCCGTTGTTGGCGGTCGTGGGTCAGGTGCCGTGATGCTTCTGGCTGGACCTCCCGGCGTCGGTAAGACGTCGCTCGGCGAGTCGGTGGCTCGGGCGTTGGGCCGCAACTTTGTGCGCGTTGCTCTTGGTGGCGTGCGCGATGAGGCCGAGATCCGCGGTCACCGTCGCACCTACGTCGGTGCCTTGCCTGGCCGTATTGTGCGAGCTATCGGTGAAGCGGGATCGATGAACCCGGTCGTGCTGCTCGACGAGATCGACAAGGTTGGTTCCGACTACCGCGGCGACCCCGCCGCTGCCTTGCTCGAGGTGCTCGATCCAGCGCAGAACCACACGTTCCGCGACCACTACCTGGACCTGGACCTCGACTTGTCGGACGTGGTGTTCCTCGCGACCGCCAACGTTGTCGAGAACATTCCGTCGGCCCTGATCGACCGCATGGAATTGGTCACGATCGACGGCTACACCGAGGACGACAAGGTCGCCATCGCCCGGGACTACCTGGTCCCGCGTCAGATGGAACGTGCCGCACTGACGTCCGACGACGTTGAAGTCACCGACGCTGCACTCCGCGAAATTGCCGCCAACTACACCCGCGAACCGGGCGTGCGACAGTTCGAGCGGATGCTCGCGAAGGTGGCCCGCAAGGTGGCGGTGAAGGCCGACGGCGAACGCATCGTCGTCGACGTCGCCGATCTCAACGACTACCTGGGCCGTCCGCGGTTCATGCCGGAGACTGCCGAACGCACCGAGGTGCCTGGCGTCGCGACCGGCTTGGCTGTGACGGGCATGGGCGGCGACGTGCTGTTCATCGAGGCGCTCAAGGCTGCCGGAACGTCGGACAAGGATGCGCCGACCGGCCCGCAACTGAAGCTGACTGGACAGTTGGGTGACGTGATGAAGGAGTCGGCGCAGATTGCGCTGAGCTACGTTCAGGCCCACGCTGCCGACTTCGGGATCGATCCGGCCGCGCTGAACGGGACGGTGCACATCCACTTCCCGGCGGGCGCGGTCCCGAAGGACGGTCCGTCGGCGGGTGTCACGATGGTGACGGCGCTGGTGTCGATGCTGACCGGTCGTCGCGTCCGCAGCGATGTCGGCATGACCGGCGAGGTCACGCTGAACGGTCGGGTCCTCCCGATCGGCGGCGTCAAGCAGAAGTTGCTGGCCGCGCAACGCAACGGGCTGAAGACCATCTTCATCCCGCAGCGCAACGAGGCCGACCTCGACGACGTGCCAGCCGAAGTCCTCGACAAGCTCGACGTGCGCCCGATGACCGACGTTGCGGTGATCGTCGCGCAGGCTTTGGAGGAGGCTGTCGAAGCGCACGCGGCAGCGTAAAACTAGGGTGGCCGGTCGGTTGTCGTTCTGATGACCGACCGGCCACTTTTGCGTGAGTATGGTCCAAAACGATTACAGCGCAACCTCAATCGGGGAGCGACGGGCCTGCACGACGGTCGGAGAAGAGATGGCACGAAACCGCGAGACCTACACCGGGTTCTCGCCTGCCGCCGTTGTCGCTATGGCGGGGGCTGTGTTGACACTGGTCTCGTACGTGATGCCCTGGTACCAAGTGTCCGGCGACCCGGCGACCACTCTGAACGGCTTCGACGCGCAGGGGAGCTCGTGGCATTGGTACGCCGGTGGCAGTGCGATCGGCGTCCTGATCCTGATGATCTTCCGGCTGATGGGCATCCTCGACTGGAAGCGCGCGAATGCGGCGGAGGCCTTCGCCGTCTTTGGGACGCTCGCCGCCGTGATGTGCGTCTTCTTCCCGAACGACGGGTTCAGTGCCCATGTTGGCAGCGCTGTCGCGCTCGTCGGGTCGGTGACCACGGTGGTGGCAGTGCTCCTGGTTGTCGAAGCCAGAAAGTAGCGGCTCAACATCAAACAGTGGCGGCCCTCCCCAACTC
>NZ_JBARYI010000038.1:0-2547 GCF_049647785.1 Gordonia sp. (in: high G+C Gram-positive bacteria) | reverse complement strand
CGTCTGACGTAGTGCGGGAATCGACGCATCATGCGAGAACGAGTTTGGGCGGCGCGTTACCGGTCGAGTTCGCGCGTGACGCCGCGAACCACTTCGGAGATACGCTGCGCCGTCTTGCGATCGGGGTAGCGCCCGTTGCGCAGATCAGGCTGCACTTTGCTTTCGAGCAGGGTGATGAGATCGGCGATCAAACCGTGGAGTTCATCAGGCGAGCGCCGCTCGGCGTCGCGTTCGCGACGACCTGCTTCTCGAGCCGCCTCACGCGTATTACGTGCGACGCTGGGCGCAGGTTCGAGCACAGCCACACGCAGCGCCTGCGGCCCACGACGTCCGGCAGCCATGTCGAACTCGACCTTCTGGCCGACCTTCAACTCGCCAACGCCTTCCGGCAGCGCGTCGGCGCGGACGTACACGTCCTCGCCGTCGGTCTGCGACAGGAACCCAAACCCCTTTGCGGAGTCGTACCACTTCACCCGGCCCGTCGGCACAACGATCACCCTCACACTGGTCTGCCACATACAAAAGCGCCTGAGCCCGATGGCAGTCCGAGCAGAGGCGCACTGCACGCGATTCTACCGCCAGGGATACCGTTGATGCCATGCAGACCCAGAAGTCTTCGCGCTTGCTCGCGACGGCCGTCATTCTTTTCGGAATCGGCATGGTCGCCAGCATCGCCCTGCTGTTCCCCGCCGTTCGCGACACCGGCACGGTCATCGTCACGATCGTCTACGTGCTGGCCATGTGCGCGCCCCTCGGATTCTTGTTGGGGCTGATCTTTGCGTTGCTGTCGGGGCGGCGCAGTCGGTGAGCGGAGCCCGCGTCGATCATTACGAGCGACCGTTTCGTCCCGCAACCGACACTGCCACGGTGAAGCGGGCGTTTAGCGCCTACCCGTCGGGCGTCGTCGCAGTGTGCCGCCGCACGGAGGCATCGGATGGGCCGATCGGCATGTCCGCGAGCGCGTTCACGACAGTGTCGTTGGATCCCCCACTGGTGTCGGTTTGCGTCCGAAAAGGATCGACAACCTGGCCCGCACTGCGCAGCGGAACCCTGGGCGTCAGCGTCTTCGCCGCGCACCAGGGCGACATTTGTCGGCAGCTGGCTGGCCCTCCCGCCCAGCGGTTTGACAGTGTGCGGCCAACCACCGACGACTCCGGTGCGGTGTTCATTCCGGGTGCGACGGCGCAACTGGCTTGCACCGTGTTCAACGAGATCGACGCGGGTGACCATCTGTTGATCTTGCTGCGGATCCAGTCGTTGCGGAGCGACCCCGATCTTGAACCCCTGGTGTTTCATGCGAGCAGTTTCCGGGCCCTCGAATCGAGACGGGCACAAGCCTGAGAAGCAGCCGTGTCGGACGTCTCAATTTGGATGTGACGTTTGTCACATAACGGTTGGATAACGAACCGGACACGGGCCGACCATCAGGCCCTGAACAGGGGAGACGCCAACAGTCACGGAAATCGGCCCCTACTCGCCGTTAACATCGCCTTCGCGAAAACGTGAACTGCCGCCGCCAAGTCCGTAGTGTTCGTGTCGGTCGCCATCCTGGTGACCACACCAACGCAGTTGCACCGGTCGCGCCAAGCCTCGCTCCGCCGATGCAACACCCGCAATTTGCAGTTTCAGGAGCGAGGACGGGGGACCCAACATCCTCCGGGACGGTTGGCTACGAAAGTGGACAACCTTGGGGTTAAGTCCCAGTGGCGTCACAACCAGTGACGCCGGTGCGGACCGGGCACCTCTCGCTCGAACCCGACAGCTCACCTCGTAGGCGCGTGGAGAGAGGAAGAAAACGTTATGACCGGACGTCACGCAAAGCAGTCGACGAACACCACCACCAAGACTTTCGCCAAGATTGCCCTCACCGGCGCGATCCTCGGCGGCGGCGCAGCCCTGATGGGCGGCGGCCACGCCTCGGCAGCATCCGATTCCGAGTGGGACCAGGTTGCACAGTGCGAGTCCGGCGGCAACTGGGCCATCAACACCGGCAACGGCTACCACGGCGGGCTGCAGTTCAGCCCGAGCACGTGGTCGAGCCACGGTGGCGGCCAGTACGCCCCGACCGCAGATCAGGCGACCCGCGAGCAGCAGATCGCCGTGGGCGAGCGCGTCCTGGCAACCCAGGGTAAGGGCGCATGGCCGTCGTGCGGTGGCCCGCTGTCCGGCCCGACGCAGCGCACCGCTCCCACGACGCCCGCCAAGCCGGTCAACCCGCTTGCCCCGTCGCAGAAGAGCGACAACGCCCCGAAGACCGACAACGTTAAGTCGTCGGACGAGGCTGTTGCCAAGGTCGACAAAAAGGTCGACGACTCGAACCTGAGCCCCGAGGTCCGCAACGCTTGGAAGGCCGCGAAGAACTCCGGCTACAAGCTGACTCCGGAACAGCTCAACCTGTTCAACCAGAACCAGGGTCTGCTGAACAACATCCGCTGATTCTTGCTCTAGACGAGAGGCCCCCGACCGATGGTCGGGGGCCTCTCGTCTACCTCCTCCCCGTCCCCCACTCCTCGTTCTCGCATGATGCGTCGATTCCCGCACTATGTC
>NZ_JBARYI010000037.1:0-12997 GCF_049647785.1 Gordonia sp. (in: high G+C Gram-positive bacteria) | reverse complement strand
GTGCGGGAATCGACGCATCATGCGAGAACGGGCTAGGCGGTTGGCGATTCGACATTAATCGGTACGGTGTCGTCCCAGGGCTGACGATCGACGAGGTCGGAGACGTTGACGTAGCCGTGCTCAAATTCGCCGATCGCGGGATCGATGAGTCGGTATTGCTGGGTTTGATGCTGGATCGGCTGTGCGTCGAGCAAGACGATCCGGACCTCGCCCGGCTCAAACTGGCAGCGGCGCTGCAATGAGGCGATGAGTTGCTCGTTGGAGAGGTGACCGTCACCGAAGTTCCACCCCATCGCCATGGCGCAGATTCGCTCGCCGTCGGTGAGCATGTAGTCGGCCTCGTCGTAGCCGGCCATTGCGCGGTGGGCAAGGGTGAACAGCGCCCGGCCGTGGCTGTTAAATGCGCGGAACGCATAACCCATGTACAACGCAACTTGCGCACCTTCGGGACTGCCGTAAAACCGTTGGAGTTGGGCGGCTGGCATGGCCGCGACGGAGACGATACCCTCCTGGAGTTTCGCGGACGCTGATGGTTTCATGCACCAAAGCGTGGTGTCCCAGTTGCCCGCGTAGTACCGCATACCGGGCAGGAACGAGACCTTTCGCGGCATCAGATTGCCAATCACAATGGTGGCCGCAGACACCGCAAAGAGTAGGACCGGCCACGGTGTCTGGAGGTCGGTGAGTCCGATATCGGAGTGACCGACGAATAGCGTCAGCACGCCAAACATCATGAAGACGTTCCATTCCAACGGCACCCCCATCGGGATCGCCGACAGGATGCCGAAGTGGAAACACAGCATGATGATGGCGGCGATGGCGGTCGGCCAGCCACCGTGGGTGAAAAACAGAACCAGCGGAACAAGGCCCTCGACGGCCGTCGAGAAGTGGGCGATCACGCGGGCTGGACGTCCGGGACGCAGGTCGTCAGGGAAGTCGGCGAAGAACATCCGCTTGAGTCGGGGCGACTTGAGGATCGGGTTGTTCGACATCATCGTCGCAATGACGAAGGGGAAGTGGCGGTTGAGCTTTGAGGTTGCGGCACCCAACCAAATGCACAGAAAGACGAGTTTGGCACCGAGGATCATGTCGGTCCCGACGAACAGGAACGTCACCGTGAGCGCGCCGTACACCTCGCCACGGGCAGCGAGAAAGACCGTCTTATCCCGCAACCCCAACACCGCGAGAAGCACCAGGATAGTGACGACCGACCAGGTGGGTAACCCGCCAACGGTCGAACCGACGGAAGCATCCGGGCCGGTCCCGCCGAGGAACAGCGTGACGACCGTTACCACCAGGAGTGCTGCGTAGAGCAATACGTCGATTGGCGTGCGGGTATCGCCGGCGGTCAGTGGAATCCCCGCCCACGGAGGCTGCCGGATGGTGCCGGGGCGCAGCCAATAGAGAATCGATCCCATCGGCGGGAAGTACCGGTTGTTGAGCGGGCCGAAGCCGCAGCCAAGGCCAATCACTTCGAAGAGCATCGTGAACAGGACGATCTTCTGAAAGACGATGGGCTCGGTATACCAGGACGTAACGTCGAAAAAGCCATCGATGCCCGGCGTCGAGATAACGATGGCCCAACCGATGAGAATGTAGGCGAGGATCTTCACCACATAGAACAGGTGCATCGCCACCGGGGTACCGAAACCCACCTCGGCCCAATGTCGTGCCATCGGTTTGATCTTCTCTGAGCGGGACCCCTGGCTCCAGGTGGGAAAGTCGACTTCAGGGGTGTTTTGCTTCAGGAAGCTCATACATCGAAGCTACAACCAAGCGCTTGTTCGGTTGGCTGCTTTAGGGGGAATCCGTCACGTAATCACGGACCGCACGACTATCGCTGAATGTTGGTGCGCGCCAATTGAACCGTCTCGACGAGCAGGTCGCGGATCGGCTCAAATTCGGTGAGAAATCCGTCGTGACCGGCATCGGAATGCACCACGCGGAGGCCACCGACGACGTTGCCGAGTTCGCGTGCCAATTCCTCTTGCTGATACAGCGGGTACAGGCGATCGGAATCGATACCCCCGACGATCGTCGGAACGGTGCATGCGTTCAGCGCGGCCTGTACGCCGCCGCGATCGCGTCCGACATCGTGGTTGTTCAGCACGTCCGACAATACGACGTAGCTACCGGGGTCGAAGCGCCGTTTGAGCTTGTTTGCCTGGTGCTCCAGGTAGCTGGCGATGGAGTAACGTCCGTCGACGAGCGGGTTCTCATCACCCTGCGGGCGATTCTGGAAACGATCGTCGAGTTCGCGGTCGTTGCGGTAACTCAGGTGCGCGATCCGGCGGGCGATGCCCATGCCTGTGCTTGGTGAGTGGTCGGTGTCGTAGTAGTCGCCGCCCTGCCATGCCGGGTCCATCCGGATCGCTTCGATCTGGGTGGTCTGAGTGCCGATCTGATCGGCACTCGCACGAGCACCCACCGCAAGGACCAGTGACGTGCCGACGCGTCCAGGGTAGGTAACGGCCCATTCCAGTGCTCGTGCGCCACCCATGGAGCCGCCAGCGACGGCGGCGATCTTGGTAATCCCGAGTTGTTCGAACGCAATCGCCTCCGACCGCACGAGGTCGCGGATCGTCAGCCGCGGAAAGCGGGAGCCCCACGCCTTGCCGTCGGGTGCCGTCGAACCGGGGCCGGTGGAGCCGTAGCAGCCGCCAATCGCGTTGGGTGCCAAAACGCACCATTCGTCGGTGTCGATGGCCAGGCCCGGTCCAATGAGGCCATCCCACCAACCAGTCATGGTGAAACGCTCATTGGCCGGACCTGTGACGTGCGAATTTCCGGTCAACGCGTGCAGCGCGACGATGATGTTGTCGCGTGCAGCGTTGGGGGTTCCCCACTTCTGGAAGGTGACGGTGACATCGGCGAGGACAGCACCCGAATCGAGCCGCAGATCGCCGATCGAGACAGCAGTCTGCGTCCCGTCGGGTCCGCTAGCCCAGTTGGGGTCGCTCACCGGCGCTGAAGTCGTCGTGGCCGGGTCGATACCTACCGACACCGAGCTCCCTTCCATGGGCGTATCAATTTCCTCTGCGTTGCCGTCTACTTGACGCCTGCAGCAGCAGTGAAACCGGTTTCGAGGTCGGCCAGAATATCGTCGATGCCTTCGATGCCGACCGCGAGACGCACCAGGCCCGGGGTGACGCCCGCACTGAGCAGCTCGTCTTCCGACAGCTGGCTGTGCGTGGTCGAAGCCGGGTGAATCACGAGGGAGCGCACGTCGCCGATATTGGCCACATGGCTGTGCAGGGACAGACCGTTCACGAACGCCTTGCCAGCTTCGATGCCGCCTTCGATCTCAAAGCCGATGATCGCGCCAGCGCCCTTGGGGAGCAATTCCTGTGCGAGGTCGTAGTACGGCGACGACTTCAGTCCGGCGTAGGAGACCGAGGTGACCTGCGGGTGTGCTTCCAGGAACTCGGCGACCTTCTGCGCATTCGCCACGTGGCGCTCCACGCGCAGACTCAGGGTTTCGATGCCCTGCGCCAACAGGAAGGCATTGAACGGCGAGATCGCTGCACCGGTGTCACGCAGCAATTGCGTGCGTGCCTTCAATGCATATGCCGGGGCGCCGAGGTCGGCGAAGACGACGCCGTTGTAACTGGGGTCGGGAGTGGTGAAGCCGGGGAACAGGTCTTGGCCGTCGCGCTGGACGCGCCAATCGAAGGTGCCGCCGTCGATGATGACGCCGCCGATAGCGGTGCCGTGGCCACCGATGTACTTGGTTGCCGAATGAACGACGATGTCGGCACCGTGGGCAATCGGGTTGAGCAGGTAAGGGGTTGCCACCGTGTTGTCGACGATCAGCGGGAGGCTGGCGTCGTGCGCAACCTTGGCCAAGCCAGCGATGTCGAGGATCTGGTTGTGCGGGTTCGAGATGGTCTCGGCGAAGACGGCGCGCGTGTTGGGCTGGATCGCGGCGCGCCATGATTCGAGATCGTCGGGATCGTCGACGAAGGTGACGTCGATGCCGAACTTCGGCAGCGTGTAGTGGAACAGGTTGAACGTTCCGCCGTACACGCGCGGGCTCGAAACGACGTGGCCGCCATTCTCCACGATGTTCTGAATCGCGTAGGTGGTTGCGGCCATGCCGGACGCCACGAGGAGCGCTGCGACGCCGCCGCCGAGGGCTGCGAGGCGCTGCTCGACGGTGTCTTGCGTCGGATTCATGATGCGGGTGTAGATGTTGCCCGGCTCGGCCAGCGCGAACAGGTTCGCGGCGTGGTCAGTGTCGTCGAAGACGAACGAGGTGGTCTGGTAGATCGGGAGCGCACGAGCCTTGGCGGTCGCGTCAACAACCTGCCCGGCATGCACCTGGGTGGTTTCAAAACTCCAATTAGCGGCGTCAGACATGGACGTCATCACTTTCTTCGGTCGGTAGCCTTCAGGCCCGGTTGTTGGGTCCGACCATCGGACCCGCGCTTGCTGCGGCGACTGGTGTCGCAGCCAGGTCATCACCCGGAGCACCCCACCGCGGTTGGAGGGTTGCCGGTCAGCTAGCCGGGGCTGTGTGCTGACACTCATGACCTGATGCTGAGGATATCGCAAGCGGATCGGGCGATTGAAACGGATGAGTCGTCGTCGGTTAAATCCTGGCTTTCAGCGCCGCTCGGTGCTATGCGAAAAGTGCTTTCACGCCCGTGTTGTCAGGGCTGCGAAGCATGGGCTTCGGATGAACGCAGCGTTAAAACGGTGGCCGGAAAAGTTAATGAAAACCCTGTTGGGTTTCGCCTTGGTGAAATGTTGAGTCAAATCCACGTTCTGGCTGTTAGCCAGCGACTTTCTAACTGCATGATCTATCGGTGACCACAACCTCCCTGACGCTGGCCTTCCCCGCGGCTAACAAAGTCCGACAGTCCCTTCTCGCCTTCGCGGTTCCCCTTGCCACCGCAGCGATAGCCGGTAGCACAGCGATAGCCGGTAGCACCTTGGCGGCCGCGCCCGCTGCGGCTGCTTCCTGCGGTGCCGGCGGTGCCGTGGTGGTTGCCGGAACCAATGCACCCCGAAATTCGCATGGGGTGCCGACCGGTGGCGTCACGGGCGTTGGCGATCGCTACGCGTCGGATGGCTACAAAGTGACCTATGTGGACTACCCGACCTCGCTGTGGCCGCTCGGAATGATTCCGTACGACACCGATGTGGCAATCGGAAAGGCGGCGACGGAGCGTGCAGTCGCGCAATACCAGCGCCAGTGCCCTGGACACCCGGTGGTGATCGCCGGATATTCACAGGGCGCGCGCATTGCTGGCGACGTCCTGTCCGATGTCGGTAATGGTCGGTCGCAGAAAATTCTTAGCCGCGGCGTATCCGGCGAGTTGTACTCCGACCCGCGACGCGACGGCCGCAGCGGCACTCGGGGTGTAGAAAATTCTTTGACCGGGCTGATCCCGGGAATGACGATGTCGGGGCCGCGAGCTGGCGGATTTGGGCATCTGCCGGTGAAACAGGTTTGCAACGAAGGCGACGGAGTGTGCGATGTTTCCAGTCCCTTCGTCGATCCGATCGGCGCACTCGATGGGTTCCTCGGCTATTTCGTCAAGCACGGCTATTACCCGGCCCGCATGCACGCCGACCCCGGCAGCGACAGCCGTTGGGGTGCGATGACCTGCCAGCAGCAAGCGGGAGCCACCCAGGATTGCCTCGTCCACCAGGAACCGTCGGTGGTCATGGTGGCGCAGGACGTGGCGATCAACGCGGCGCGCGGTGTGGTGCAGGATGCAGCGATGCGGCCGCGGGTGCGCGGGCAGGTCGACATTGCACCGCTGGTGCCGGTCGTCTCCGAGATTTATGCCGACCGCGGCGAGCTCGGGTTCATGCCGAACGGTGCTCCCGCGCCGTTGGACCCAGCAGCGTTGAATGAGACCCCAGTGTCCGTCGGCGTCAGTGTGACCGTCGCGGGCATGGTGCAGGTAGATGCCACCCAGCAGTTCGGCGGATCCAACAACCTGACCCTCGGCGCAACCATCGGCTTGGGGATGGACCCCGACAACCGGCCGGGCACTTCGCTGATTCCGTCAATCGAGTTGGCTCGCGTTGAGAACACCGTGTCGATGACCAACCCAGCTGCGCTGCTCGACCCCGCGAACTTGGTGCCGAAGGTTTCGGGCGTGATTCCGGACGTCGTGAATGCGATCGGGCAGGCCGCCGTGCCGACCCCGGCACCCGCAATGCAACCGGCACCTGCCAAGCAACCGGCGATCGCGTCAGCGGCGCTCGCGAAGTAGGAGCGACGCGTCGGTCGGTGGTCGAGATCACCGGCCGACGCGGAATCCTTCTGTTGGGCGAGACTGTTGAACCCCGGGTGACTGTCGACGCGAAAACCGCACCCCGAGGCATCCGCCCGGCACCCAGCATCGGCTGGATTATCGGTGCCCTCGCCCTCGGCGGCTTCGGGATCGGGACCACCGAGTTCGTGGCGATGGGGTTGCTGCCCAATATTGCAACCGACCTTGGCATCACGGAACCGACCGCCGGGCACCTGATTTCCGCCTACGCACTCGGGGTCGTCGTGGGGGCACCGGTAATCGCCGTCCTTGCCGCACGACTATCGCGCCGGACGCTGTTGATCGGCCTCATGGTGGCCTTCACCGCAGGAAATGCCTTGAGTCTGGTGGCGCAGAACTTTCCGATGATGATGGCTGCGCGCTTCATCGCTGGCCTTCCGCACGGAGCCTACTTCGGTGTGGCGTCCCTCGTCGCAGCCCACCTCGCGGGTCCGGGACGACGGGCCCAAGCGGTCGGTCAGGTGATGATGGGCCTATCGGTGGCCAACGTCCTCGGCGTCCCGGCCGCCACATGGCTGGGACAGTCGTTGGGGTGGCGGTCGGCAATTGTGCTGGTCGTCATCATCGGCGTCGTCACCGTGGTTGCCCTGTGGCGTGTTGTGCCCGACCTCAGCGGCATGCGCAGCACCGATCCGCGTACCGAACTGCGGGGCCTGCGGAGTAAGCAAATCTGGTTGACGCTCGCGGTCGGCACCATCGGATTCGGCGGCTTCTTCGCCTTCTACACGTATCTGAACACCGCGCTCACCTCATTGGGCGGACTGTCGGAAGGCGCCGTCCCGATCGCACTCATGCTGTTCGGCGCGGGAATGGTCGCGGGCAATTATGTTGGTGGCCGCCTAGCCGACCGACTCGGCGATCGCGCCATCGCCATCTCCATGATCGGCACTGCGGTTGCGCTGGTTCTGTTTGTCCTTCTCGTTTCCACGGGATGGCCAGCGGTGGTCGTGACGTTCTTCGTTGGGATGTCCGGTTCGACGGCGATCCCCGGGTTGCAGACGCGCCTAATGGATGTGGCGCGCGACGCGCAAACTATCGCCGCAGCGCTCAACCATTCCGCCCTCAACGTCGCCAACGCGATCGGCGCATGGGTCGGTGGCACCGTGATTGCGCAGGGCTTTGGCTACCGCGCACCGTCGTTGGTGGGGGCGCTGCTCGCCATTTGCGGTTTGGTGGTCCTGGGCGCGGCGGTGATATCGGCGCGGCGCAGCGGGTGCACGCCCGTCGACCCCGAAACCCCGGTGGCGATCAGCTGATGACGGTCATCGTGGCAGTCGTTGCCGATCCACGAAACGGATACAGTGATGCCTCGTGACTACTCCTTTCTCTATCGCGACCGTCAACGTCAATGGCATTCGGGCGGCGGTGAAGCACCGCTCCGAGGAAAACCTCGGCATGCTCCCGTGGCTGGAGTCAATGGCACCCGACATCGTGCTGATGCAGGAAGTCCGGGCCACCGACGCCTTGGCGCGTAAAGCCCTTCAGCCTGCACTCGACGCCGGATGGCACCTCGCACACACAGAGTCTGAAGCGAAAGGGCGCGCCGGTGTCGGAATCCTGTCGCGGCAGGAGCCGACCGCGGTCCGGATCGGCTTCGGTAGCGATGAATTCGACGCTGCCGGTAGGTACATCGAAGCCGACTTCGATGTTGAGGGTGAGACGGTAACGGCAGCAAGCCTGTACCTGCCGACCGGAGCTGCGCTCGCCACCGACCCCGCAGCGACCGCGGAGAAAGACCGCGAGAAGTACGACGAAAAGATCCGCTTCCTGGAAGCATTCGGCCTGTACCTCGATAAACTCCTCGGTGCTGGTGGCCAGGCCGTTGTCGCTGGCGACTGGAATATCGCGCCCGACGAGCGGGACATCAAGAACTGGAAGGGCAACCGCAAAAACGCGGGCTTCCTTCCGCACGAACGCGAATGGGTCGCTGGCCTCTTGGAAGCCGGATGGGTCGACCTCGCTCGCGCTCATCACGGCGACGTCGATGGCCCGTACGCCTGGTGGTCGTGGCGAGGCAAGGCTTTCGACAACGACGCGGGCTGGCGTATCGACTACCACCTTGCGACCCCGGCCCTGGCCGCTCGCGCAGAGAAGACGTGGGTCGATCGTGCCGACGCCTACAACCTCCGGTGGTCGGACCACGCCCCGGTGACCGCCCAGTTCCGCTGACCGCCCAGTTCCGCTGACCCGAAGGCCAAACGACCGCCCGCTCTCGATCACGAGGGCGGGCGGTCGTTTTGGGCTGAGATTTGCTACCGGCTGCTTCCGGCACCAGCGAGGGCGCCGCTGACGATGCCTTCGACTACGTCGCTAATGATGTCTTGCGTCGAGCCGGAACTGGAGAGGTCGTCGCCGACACTGCCAATTGCCTCGCCCGGGGTCATGATGCGCGTGAGGTAGCAGGCGGTGAGGTCCGGCAACTTGTTGCTGACGCCGACCGTCCCAACGACCTCGATGCCGCCGCTGGTAACGGGGACGCCGGGGACACTGGCGAGCGGAAGGTCGTAGGTGAACGACGCGGTAACCGGGTTGCCTGAGGTAACCGACCAGCCGCCACTGCCAACCTTCCAGCCTTTACCTGCGGCCTCAACGGCGACGACTTCCTCCTTCAGCCCCTCGAGGAAATGATAGGCACGCACCTTGGCAGTCGGTTTCCCGAAGCCAGCCGGCGGTGTGTCGACAATCGTGTTGACGTACGGGTTGCCGCCGTTAGACGTGCCGACGTCGATCTTGTAGGTGACCTTGGCACCGGCGCCGGCCGTCATGGCTACTGACTTCGAATAGTTGTGGGTAATGCCGAGACCGGCGTCCTTGGTGGCTCTGTTTGCAGAATCACAACCGGCTGCGGTCGCGGTGCCGGCAGTCTGGGGAGCGACGAACGCGAGGCCTCCGCCGAGCAAGGCGGTGGTCGCAACCACTGCGACAGCGCGGGCGACTGGTCGGCGGACGGCAGATCGGGACATTTCGGGAGCACCTCAGCTATCGACGAGAATTCGGTCGGAAAAACGCGGTCGGGGATTGGTCGATCCCGATCGGCGGCGCAGTCCGCCTTCGGACGCACCGCACGCGAAGCTAACACCCAGCAACCTGCCCTTACTATTTGAGACGCCTCCATGTCACAAAAATTGTTCTGGGCACCGTCGCACGACCATCGCGAAGCGCAGACATAGCGATCTGAAACAATTGCAAACATGACCACGCCTGAACCGCGCCGCCGCGTCCTGTCCGGAATTCAGCCGACCAGTGACTCCTTCCACCTCGGGAACTACCTCGGCGCGGTCCGACAGTGGGTTCAGCTTCAAGATGAGTTCGACGCCTTCTATTTCATCCCCGATATGCACGCGATCACGGTGCAGCAGGATCCCAAGGTGTTGCGTGAGCGGACGCGTCGCAGTGTGGCGCAGTTGCTGGCCGTCGGTGTGGACCCCGAGCGCGCAACCATTTACGTGCAGTCGCACGTCCCGGAGATCGCCCAGCTCACATGGGTATTGAACTGCATTACCGGCTTCGGTGAAGCCAGTCGCATGACCCAGTTCAAAGATAAGTCGGCAAAGGGCGGAACGGACGCGGCAGGCGTCGGACTGTTCACCTACCCGATCCTGATGGCCGCCGACATTCTGGCGTTCCAAGTGGACCAGGTGCCGGTTGGTGAGGATCAGCGCCAGCATCTGGAACTGACTCGCGACCTCGCTCAGCGGTTCAACAAGCGCTACGGCAAGGCACTGACCGTGCCCAAGGCGTACATCGTCGAAGAGTTCGCCAAGATCTACGATCTGCAGAACCCGACCGCGAAGATGAGTAAGTCGGCCGACTCCGATTCCGGGCTGATCAACCTCCTCGACGAACCGAAGAGATCAGCTAAAAAGATTCGGTCGGCCGTCACCGACAACGACCGCGTCATCGCCTTCGACCGCGAGAACAAGGCGGGCGTATCTAACCTGCTGACCATCCAGGCCGCCCTCACCGGCCGCGGGATGGCCGAGATCGTCGAATCGTATGAGGGTAAGGGTTACGGTGACCTAAAGGTCGAAACCGCCGACATCCTGACCGAATTCGTGACACCGCTCCGCGGGCGAGTCGACGAAATCCTCGACGACGCAGCCTATTTGGATGGGATCCTGGCGGGCGGTGCCGCCCGAGCGCGAGAGATCGCCGCGGCTACCGTCGCCGACGTGTACGACAAGGTCGGCTTCCTGCTCCCGAAGTCGTAGGCGAAGCGGCGCGGGGAGAAACTGCCATCGGGACGCTGACGGAGGAAGGGGGACAGCATGGACCGCATCAAGGCCTTGATCGCCCGAGTTAAAGATTGGTTCGATGCGCTCGTCGGCCGATGGGGATTCCTCGGGCACATCATGGGCACCGTTGAGCGGTACAACCATCAGCGCGGCAACTCGTACGCGGCGGCGATCAGTTTCATCGGCATCCTGTCACTGGTGCCGATCCTTATGGTCTCGTTCGCGATCGCCGGTTTCGCTCTCGTTTGGTATCCCACCTTGCTCGATGACCTCACCAACCTGATCGTCGAGAACCTGCCGGGAGAGTTTGGCGACCAACTGAAGTCGGTCATCGACTCGGCGATCGACTCGCGTCAAGCCGTTGGTCTGATCGGTCTTGGAACCGCAGTGCTGACCGGTATCGGGTGGATGAGCCTGCTCCGCAATGGGATCACTGAAATGTGGGGCGGCCGCGTCAAACACAACCCGATCCTCGGCAAGCTTTATGACCTGATGATCTTCTTCATCCTTGGAATCTTGTTTATCGTCACGACGGGCATCACCATCATTTCGGCGGGCGGGTTGGGGCCTAAGATTCTGGACTGGCTGGGAATCACCTCGAACGACCTCACCGCGCTACTTCTCCGCGTGGCGTCGATCGTGATCAGCGTGCTGGGAATGTGGCTGCTGTTTATCGTGATTCTCGCTTGGCTACCGCGCAACGACGTCCCAGCCCGGGCCATTCTCTGGTCGGCACTCGCCACGGCGCTGGTTTTTGAGGTACTGAAATCGGTCGCGGGGATCTACCTGCAGTCGATCCTCGGCAGCCCCGCTGGCGCTGCTTTCGGCCCGATCATCGGCATCATGGTGTTCTCGTATCTGGCGGCACGGGTCATCTTGTACGCGGCCGCCTGGAGCGCCGCGGATCCCGCCAACGAGAAGTACCTGTTCGTCGACGAGGTCCCTCCGCCGAAACCGGGGGAGGCGAGGCAGGTCGTCTTGGCACCCGTCTACGAAGTTGAGCCGGAGAATCAGGCCCGCCGCCTCCTGGCCGCGGCTGGCGTCGGTGCCGTCGTCGCCAGCGCCGTCGGCTGGCTTAAACGAGGCAAACGGTAGCGACCAACTAGCGTTGCCTGCGACGAATTGTCGCCAGTACCAGCGCTCCGATCAGGCAGAGAGCTGCGAAGACCGCCAGCCCGACGACCAACCAGGTGCTCCACGCGGTCGCGACGTCGTTGCTGATCGCGAAATCGCGGTCGTCGTCGTAGGGGGAAGCCTGCCTGGACCCCGGGACGGCAAGACTTCCCACGGTGGCGTTCGACGGCGCCGCGAACCCGTACTCAAACATGCGGGCAGCCTGCTCACTGTATGAATTATCGGCCTCGTTGAGCCCATACATCTGCACGATTAGAACATTGCGACCATTGCGCTGCGCCGCACCGACGAAGGTCTTGAGGGCGTCGTCGGTGTAGCCGGTTTTGCCCCCGAGCATGCCGGGCCAATCATCGCGGAGCAGCGGGTTCGACGTGCCCATGGTCCACGCCGGATGGTCGACGTCGCCGGGAACGTCGACCCGCTTGGGATAGCCGGGGAAAGTGTAGGTCTTGAGCGCCATGATGTCGCGGAACGTCTCATTGCCCATCGCCTCGCGGAAGAAGAGCGCGAGATCGAAAGGCGACGTCGACATCCCGGCCGAGTCCAGGCCCGACGGGCTGGCCGCTCGCGTGTCGCGAGCACCCAACTTGGCGGCCGTGGCGTTCATCTTGGCGAGTGTCTCGTCGAGACCGCCAAGCTCGCGGGCGAGGGCATTGGCGCAGTCGTTGCCCGAGACCACCAACAGTCCAGTCAGCAGGTCCCGGACGGTGTACTTGCCACCCGGGCCCATACCGCAGGAGTCGCCTTCCATGGACCAGTCGTTGACGGTCGCTTCCACGGGCGTATCAAGATTTAGTTCGTCAAGGACGACCAATGCGAGAAGCACTTTGATGGTCGACGCCGGTCGATAGCGACCGTGCGGATCCTTCGCGGCGACAACGTTGCCGGTGTCGAGGTCGGCAATCAGCCAACCGGATGAGGTGAGACGCTCCGGCAGGGGGCCGACGGCCGGATCGGCGACGATGCCGCACGCACCGAGTTGGTTGCCACCGAGAGGCGGGTTGGGTACAGCGAGGGGAGTGGGCGTCGTCTCGCCTGCGGCAACAACCTCGGACTCATCAACTGCGGGGGTGGGCACCGACTTGTTGGGGCAATGATCGGTAACCGGAGTGGGGAGCGGTACACCCGTGGTTGAGATACCGGGGTCGGCAATTGCCTGCGGGGCTGAAAGCGTGGTGACTAGGCAGCAGGCGGCGATGACCGCGGCGGCGCGCTTAATGAAAATCGTCCTCATGACGACCGTCACCATACCCGTGCCGACCGCGTCGTCGCACATCCCGCATTCCCCCGCCGACCCGTTCTCGCATGATGCGTCGATTCCCGCACTATGTCAGACGT
>NZ_JBARYI010000036.1:0-10661 GCF_049647785.1 Gordonia sp. (in: high G+C Gram-positive bacteria) | reverse complement strand
CCACGCGGCATGTCGCAACGCAAATCAAAACCGTCGACGTCTAAACGGGTAGTTCCGCGTGCTGGCGGAGTTGGCCATCGGACGTCAGCTCTACAACAGTGTCCAAGCCCAGCTTGTCCAAGAAGGCGAAGTCGTGGCTCACGACAATCAGTGCTCCACGGTAGGTGTTCAGGGCCTCGGCGAGTTGGTCGACGCTGGCAATGTCGAGGTTGTTGGTCGGCTCGTCGAGGATCAAGACCTGCGATGGGGGTTCGGCGAAGAGGAGCTTCGCCAAGCAGACGCGGAACCGTTCGCCGCCCGACAACGTTGATACCGGGCGGTCGGCGGCCGCACCGCGCAACAGCAGACGCGCCAGGTGATTCCGGATCGTCCCGGAATCGGCATTCGGTGCCACTGCCTGCACGTTAGCGACGGCACTCGTGTCCTCGTCCAGGCCGTCGAGCCGCTGCGACAGATAGCCGGCGGGCTCGGCGAGAAGCGTTCCGCGGGGACGTCCCGGAGTGGGCTCCGCGCCGGTGAGCATCTGCTCGACGAGGGTCGTTTTGCCGGACCCGTTTGGTCCGACGATCGCGACCCGTTCGGGCCCTTGCACGACGATGGTGCGGGTGCCGTCGGTGAACTCGGCGATCCGCCGACTGCGCGGCACAGCGGGGTCTGGGAGGTCGAGGTTGATGTGGTCGTCGTCGCGGACCCGGGCGTCGGCCGCGTCGAGTGCCGACTGCGCGGCGTCGACCTTTTGGTCGAGCCCGGTGCGCAGGGAGCCTGCCGAGTTTTGGGCCGCGTTGGCTCGCATCCCCTGAATGATCTTGGGGAGTCCGCCTTCTCGCGCGGTCTTCTTCGCGGTGCGCTCCCGTCGGGCGAGTTTAGTTTCGGCCTCGATACGCTGGCGCTTCTCCGTTTTGAGAGTCTGCTGGGCGGTCCGCGCGGCCTGGATGGCGGCGGCCTGCTCCCGCTCGAGATAGGCCATCCACTCGCTGTACGGTCCGCCGAAGGTCTCCACGCGGCCGCCGTGCAGTTCGGCAGTATTGTCCATCCGCTCCAGCAACTCGACGTCGTGGCTCACCACGATCAGGGTGCCGGGCCAGTCGTCGACCATGGTGGCCAGGCGGGCACGCGTTGGGCGGTCGAGGTTGTTGGTTGGTTCGTCGAGCAGGGTCACTGCGGTACGGCGCAGCCGTAGTCCGGAAACGGCCACCAACATTGCCTCGCCGCCGGAGAGCTCGGCGACGCTGCGGTCGAGGTCGGCGGCGGAGAACCCGATGTGGCTGAGGCTTTCGTCGGCCCGGGATTCGATGTCCCAGTCGTCGCCGATGGTGTCGAAGTATTTCGGGTCGGCGTCGCCAGCTTCGATGGCTCGCAGCGCTGAAATGACATCGCTGATCCCCAGAAGATCGGCGACAGTCGTGCTGGCGGTGAGGGTCAGATCCTGGGGGAGATAGCCGACGTCGCCCGATACCTCGATCCGGCCGGACGACGGGGTCAGCACTCCCGCAATCAACTTCAAGAGGGTGGATTTACCGGAGCCGTTCCGGCCGACCAGGCCTGTGCGGCCCGGGTTGAATGCGCCGTCGACCCCGATGAGGGCGGTGCTGCCGTCGGGCCAGGAGAACGAAACATCGTGCAGCACAACAGATGCCGTGGAATGTGGTGCGGACATGGAGAGATCCTTTGAAACAAGCGAGAGGGAATTGGACAGACGGGTGCCGTGGGCACAGCGTCAGATTCTGTCGACCTCAATCTCCATAGCGGCCACCCTACGGGAGTGACCGCGGCGCGTCACGCGAGTTTTCGGCCCGCCACCGCCCCTTTTCTGTCACGTCGACGGGGATCGAAACCGCACAACCTCACCGATCGGGCTGTTTCGTGATGGTTGGGTCGTTTTGTGACAGAAAAGGAGGAAGGGGGTTAGGGGTTTTCGGAGGCGACGGCGGCGGTGTTGACCTTGGTGAGGACGGCGTGGAGTTCTTCGAGGAGGGGGAGGTCGCCGCCCAGGGCGTCGACAACCTGCTCGGGAATCTTCAGTGCCTGCTTACGAAGGTCGTGGCCCTTGGTCGTCAGGTGGATTTCGACGCTGCGCTCGTCGTTGTCGCTGCGTCGACGTTCAATGACTCCGTCGGCTTCCAATCGCTTGAGCATCGGCGAGAGGGTGGCTGAGTCGAGTTGCAGCAGGTTGCCGATCTCCTTGACCGGAAGCGGTGCGTGTTCCCAAAGCGCGAGCATCACCAGGTACTGCGGGTGAGTCAGCCCCATAGGTTCTAGTAGTCGTCGGTAGACGCGAAGCACCGAGCGATTGGCCAAGGCGAGAGCAAAGCACACCTGGCGTTCCAGCAGGAGGGGGTTCCCAGTGATCGCGGTCATGCGACCAAGTCTACGCGGAACTAAGTAGCGCACGATCGAATCGTGTACTAGATTGGACGATATTGAATAGTGCACGATCTAAATTCAGAGTTGCCAAACTGGGAGTGGGAACCAATGAGCGTTCGACCGAATCTGATCGAGTGGATCAAGTATGTCTACGGGGCGGCGCTTCCCGAATCTAAACGCGAATGGGTCCGCAACGACCTGACCGGACCCATGGCTGTGCCGCGTCACCTCATCCGCACGCAGATCGCGTTTTTGCCGCTTTACCTGGCGATGTACTTCGCCTTCGACGGGGCGGTGTGGATCCGACTGCTGATGGTGCTGCTCGCCGTGCTGCTGGCAGGAATCTTCTCCGCCTCGTACATGCAGCAAAACCGGGTGGTCCGGCTCCGGAAGAACGGACTCGGCGACTCTCCGCTTACCGCGCGTCAGCGAGTCCTCGCCGATGCCGCCAAGATCCGGTACGAAGAGGTCTACGCGGCGCGACGCACGTAGGCTGGCGCTCCTCGATGGGCTCCGCTTACTCGGAGATCGGGGGAGTGGAAATGTCTTGGGGATCGGTCAAGGACTGTTCGTAGTCGGCGCGCTCCGATGAACCGGCCACTGCCGCAACCTGATTGGGGACAGCAAAGCGGAGGACGCGGTCGCGGAGGGATTGCGGCAGAATGCCCGAGACTGCGACCAGTGGTCCGACATTGCCCGGTACCCACACCTGGAAGCGGCGAGATCCGATCGCGGATACGACAGCCGAGGCGACCTCGCTCGGGGAGAGAAGTTTCACCGAGCCGGAAGCGGTCCCCGCGGCGAGCTCAGTATCGACCACCGTCGGCATGATGACGGACAAGTCGACGCCCGAACCGCGCAGTTCTTCGCGCACGCCAGTCAGGTAGCCGAGGACGCCGTGCTTGGTGGCGGCGTACGTCGATTCGCCGGGAGGTGCCAACCGCGAGGCCGCCGACGCGACCGTCACGATCTGCCCGCGCCCTCGCCGGCGCATGGTTGGTGCGGCCAGTCGTACGCCGCGGATCACGCCGAGCAGATTCACCGCGACCATCCGCTCGGCAGCAACGGAAGGTTCGGCGTCGAACGGGCCAACCCACATCACGCCAGCATTGTTGACCAGCACATCAATGGGGCCCAAGTCTTGGGCGACCTGGTCGAGGAACGTGCTGAAAGAGGCATCGTCGGTCACGTCCAGGGCGTAGCCGCGAGTGCCCGAACCGAGTTCGGTTGCCGAACGCTGGGCGGCCTCGGCGTCGATATCGCCGATCGCGACGTGGGCCCCACGGGCCACCAGGTCGGTCGCGATGGCGAAACCAATACCGCGGGCCGCGCCCGTAATGGCGATGGTGGAACCGGCGACGTCGACCTGCGGCGGTTGCTTCAGGAAGGGGATGCGCATGGTGGTTAGTCTTGTCCTTTCGGTCGGGAATGCGAAAGCCGCGGGGCTAAACATCCTCCGGTGCAATAACCTCGCGGGGCGCGAACCAGCCGAGGAAGATGGCACCGGCGAGTAGCACCGAACCGAGCACCAGGCAGGCCGTCTGCAGCGGCGGCATGAAGGCTGCGGTGGCTCCAGCGGTGATCTGGTCAGCGAGGGCAGCACCCTGCGGCGGCAGTTGGCTCGCCACTTCGACCGCCCCGGCAAGCGAACTTCGCACACCATCGGCGGCCTGGTCGGCGGCGGCGGGGTCGACGGCCGACAACTGCGAGTGCACCAGGTCGGCGGTGCCTTCGATGCGCTTGGAGTAACCAGCGGCAAGCAGGCTTCCAGCGAGGGCGATACCGATGGCCGCGCCGAGTTCGCGGGCAGTGTCGTTGACTGCCGACCCAACCCCCTGATTCTCCAGCGGCGTATTCGACATGATGGCCGTGGTGGACGGCGCGGTCGCCAGGCCAATGCCGACGGCGCAAATGCCGAGCATGGTGCCGAGCTTCCAGTAAACGTCGGCGTCGATGATGCCGATAGCGAGCACGCCCAGCGCGGCAATCGCGATACCGGTGGCGAGCACAAACCGCAGCGAATCGAACCGCACGGCCACCCAGTTACCGATCATCGCGAAAACGCCAACACCAATCACCATCGGGAACAGTGCGACCGCCGACTTCAGCGCCGAGTAGCCAAACACCAACTGCAGTTGCAGAAGCAGCAGATAGAACACGCCGAACGAGGCAAAGAACTGCAAGCCGACCGACAGTGATCCGGCCGCAAAAGCGCGGTTGCGGAACAGGTCGACGTCGAGCAGTGGGGATTCGCGGCGCTGCTCAATCAGGATGAACGCGCCAATCAAGATGACGCCACCGATGAGGCACAGCAGGATCAACGGATCAGTCCAGCCGCGGTGCGGGGCTTCCAAGAGCCCAAAGACGACCGCCGCGATCGCCGTCATAGAAGTCAGCGATCCGACAATGTCGAACGCCCCCGGGTGCTCGTCCTTCGAATTGCCGATCGTGAAAGTCAGCAGCAGGATCAGCAGGGACGATGCGGCGAAGGTAATGAATACCGAATGCCAGTGGAAGTACTCGAGGAGCACCCCGGTGACGAAGAATCCCAGAATGGCACCCGCGCCGGCCACGCCCGCCCAAATGCTAATGGCGATGGCCCGCTTCTCGCGCGGCACGCCCGCGGTGATCAACGACAGGGTTGCGGGCATAATCATCGCCGCACCGACACCGGCGATGAGCCGAGTAATGATGAGTTCGGTCGGGGAGTCGACCCAGATGGCGGCGAGGGAGCCCAGGCCGAAGATGATGACGCCAACCATCAGAATGGGACGCCGCCCGAAGCGGTCGCCGATGGCGCCCGCTGGCAGGAGGAGTGCGGCCAGCACCAACGTGTAGCCGTCGATAATCCACGTCATTTGCCCGGTCGTGGCACCGGTGGCGCGGGCAATGTCGGGGAGAGCCGTGTTGAGGGCCGCCATCGCGGCGACCACGAGGCTCACGGCGACGCACGCGACCAGAATCAGCCAGGCGGTCCGGAAGGTCGTGCTCGATTCGCCGGTGCTTTCGGGCTCTGCCGCGGCCTTTTCGTCACTGGGAGTTCTTCCGACACGCATCGTTAGTTCATCGCCTTCTCTTGTAACTTATGACACATTAGTCACACGGACAACAAATCACGTTCGAGTGAAAGTTGATCAAACATGACTGCCAACCAGCTCTCATCGCGTTCCCAACAGGGCCGAATCCACATCTGGCGGTTGCTCGCCATGGTCGCGGTCCTCATCGGAATCATGACCGTTCTCCTGCTGATAGCAGCAAGCGCGGTCTGACCACTCCGATCAGACCGCGCTCGCGAACTCACAGTGAACTATCCGGCGTACTTCTCGACCACAGCGCCCACCGGGACGAGTGCGTCGACAACGTAATTCTTGGCCTTGCCGCGAATGCTCTTGTACGCCTTCGCCAGCACTGACGGCGCACTCTCGGCCTGGCCATCGGTAACAGCCAGCAGGCCCTCGGCGACAGCATCGCCATTGGCTGCCAGGTGATCACCGAAGGCCACACCGGCCGGCTTGGAATCCCAGAACGGCGACAGGGCCGTCAGGAAGTCCGGCAGCATCTTGCTCGTCGCAGTCTGAACCACACCCGGCTTGAACTTCGATGCGGCACCGTAGGCGGCCTTGATGGCGGTGCCCGACAGCCCGGACTGCTTCTTCACCTCCGCGTCAATGACGTCGGCGAAATCGGACGCCATGGCTTCGCGGTTGGCGTCGAGTGAGGGCAGGAGGGAGGCGGTCATTACGGCCTTTCGTCAGGATTTGATGAAGACGACATTGCCCAGGGCCGGTGCATCGTCACGATCGACGATGGTGGTGGCCACAAGCAGTCGATCGCCATCTTCCCAGGCTCGGACCCGCAATGTCTCACCGGGGAACACAACTCCGGCAAAGCTCACTCCGTAATCTGCGACCGCAGCCACGTCACCGGCGAAAATGTCGTCGACGACGGCCCGGCACACGCTTCCGTAGGTGCACAGACCATGCAGAATTGGGCGCGGGAAGCCAGCATTCGACGCAAATTCAGGGTCGCTATGCAACGGGTTGCGGTCGCCACACAGGCGGTACAGCAGGGCCTGATTGGGGTGCGTGGGAACGAGGATCTCGTGATCGGCGCCGCGATCAGGCAGATTCACCTTGGTAGACGAACCGCGGTCGCCGCCGAAGCCGCCCTCACCCTTGGCGAAGATCGACGAGCGTGCGGTCCACAGCGGGTCACCCGCAGCGTCGACGGTCACCGACTCTTGGATGATGACGGCGGCCGAACCCTTGTCCTGCACCTCAGCGATCTTGGTGCGGGTGGTCGCCGTGCCAGATGCGGGCAGCGGACGATGCACGCGCACCTGCTGGGCACCGTGCACCACCTTCGACAGGTCGATGTCGACACCGGGGAACACCACCTTCGGTGCCTCGGTGGCGTTGAAGGTCGCGGCGACCGTTGCGAACGACGGCAGCACCTTGGGGTTCACGTCGTCGACATACTGCAGGCCGACGGTGTCCATCGGGTCGTGCGCACCGCCCACGGCGAGGTTGTAGAGCGCCACCTCGCGCGGGGTCCACGAGAACGTGGTTTCGCCGAGGTCAGCGCCTACGGCAATCGAGGGATCGATAGGCATGTCAGGCTCCCGTCTTGGCGGCTGAGGCGTTCTTAGCCTTGTCGGCGGCGTCCAGGGCGGCGAGGTAACCGAAGACCATGGCGGGTCCAATGGTGGCGCCGGGGCCAGCGTAGGTGTGGCCCATCACCGGTGCGCTGGTGTTGCCCGAGGCATACAGACCGTTGATGATGCTGCCGTCGGCGCGCAATGCACGACCGGCGACGTCGGTGTTGATGCCGCCCTTGGTGCCGAGGTCGCCGGGGACCATGCGGCACGCGTAGAACGGGCCTTCATCGACGACGCCGAGGCTCGGGTTCGGCTTGTTGTTGATGTCGCCGTAGTAGTGGTCGTACGAGCTTTCGCCGCGGTGGAAGTCCTCGTCGACGCCGGTACGAGCAAAGTTGTTGAAGCGGTCCGTGGTGGCCTTCAACTTGTCGGCGGGCAGACCGGTCTTCTCGGCGAGCTCGTCAAGCGAGGCGGCCTTGATGACGGCACCGGACTTGAGCCAGCTCTTCGGGAGCGGCTGGCGTGCGGTGAGGCCAGCGAACAAGTAGCGGTTGCGGCAGCGCTGATCGAAGATCAACCAGCCGGGCACATTCTCGCCCGGGCCTTCGCCCTGACCGAACTTGCCGCCGTACATCTGGTGAACGGCCTCAACATAAGGCAGCGACTCGTTCATGAAGCGCTCGGCGCGCTCGTTAACGATGAAGGTGCCCGGAACCGAACGCTCCGACAAGGCAAACCAGGGGCCCTTGGGCAGCGGGATCGTCGGACCCCACCACGAGTCGTCCATCAGCGAGACAGCTGCGCCGACCTCCATGGCCGCGTTGATGCCGTCGCCGGTGTTCGACGGTGCGCCCGTGGTCCACTCGGTGCCAATCGGGGCGCGCTGATACTTCGCGCGCATCTCGGCGTTGTGCTCAAAGCCGCCGCTGCCGAGGATCACGCCGTAGCGGGCGTTGATCGTCGAAGCCGGAGCGTCTTCAGTGCCGCCGATCTTGACGCCAACGACGTCACCCTTGTCGTCGGTCACCAGACCGGTCAGCGGGGTGTTGAGGCGAATGTCGACGCCAGCCTGACGGCAGCCCAGCAGGAGTTCAGCGGCGAGAGCGGCACCCATGGCGATCATCTTCTTGCCGCGCAGGCGAGCCCAGAAGAAACGCATGCCGACCTTGGCCATGCGGACCGGTCCGCGCCAGTTGCGCATGCCGGTGTTGAGCCAGCGGTAGTCGGACTGCAAGACCACCATGTTCAGCGGGGCCTTGGTGTACTGCGGGTGCAGCGTGTCCAGGTCGGCACCGAGAGCGCGGGCGTCGAACGGCTTCGGCTCCACCGAGCGACCCATGGCGCGACCGCCGGGTGCCTCCGGGTAGTAGTCGGAGTAGCCCTTGACCCATTCGAGCTCGAGCGGCGAGTGCGCGATCAGGTAGTCGAGGGCCTCGGGGCCGCGATCGATGTAGGTATCGATGCGGTCGGCGGGCGCGGCGTCGCCGATGATGGCGTGCGCGTACTTGCGGGCCTCTTCGGGGGTGTCCTGGACGCCGTCGCGCTTCAGCACCGAGTTGTTCGGAATCCAGACGCCACCGCCCGAACGGGAGGTGGAGCCGCCCCAGTAGGGGGACTTCTCGATCAGGACGGTCTTGAGTCCCTTGTTGGCGGCAGTCAGTGCGGCGGCAAGGCCTGCGCCTCCGGCACCGACGACGACGACGTCGAACGTTTCTGCGTTCGAGTCAGCGGTCGCTGACTCTTGTGCACCCGGTTCTGCGGCGGCGGTCATATTGTTCCCTTCGGTCTGCGCTCTGCGTGATCTCCACGCAAAAGTAGAACGTGTTTCACTTCAGCCTAAACTAGGACACGTTCTTACTGAAAGTGCATGGTCGCGCATCTGGCGACCACTCATCTGCAACGATCCCGCTCCGTGGGAGATTCTGTCAACTTGGCGGGTACACGCATCGACGGTAAGTGGCGGTTATGCCCGCGCGGTCACCAACCAGCAGTAATTGGGGTGCGCGACAACGCCGTCGACCATGCTCGTCGCAATGTCGGCGCGCATCCGTGCCAGCGTCTCGTCGTCGACATCGGTATTTCCGGTCGCGCCGATCACCGACAGTCGTTCCTCGATGCCGTCGGTGGTGGTGCCATGGCCATCCGGAGTGCCATAAGTACTGACGAACTCGAACCGATCAATGACAATGTCGTGCCAACCGGCGTCGGACAGATAGCCCCGCAGTAGATCGGCGTCGGCAAAGGCCATCGGCCCCGGAACTCCCGAAGGTGGCGGGTTCGGGGCCAGGATCCGAGTGCCCAACGTGAACATCAGATTGGGTTGATCGTCGCGCCAGCAGACAAAGGTCATGGTGGCGCTGGGGGCGGCGAAGCGCCGCAGGTTGGCAAAGGCGGCGGTCGGATCGGCGAAGAACATGACGCCGAAGCGGGAAACAAGTCGATCGAAACCCGCACCGACGTACTGCGATAGGTCGGTGGTTTGCCCATCGCCGAGAACAGTGATCGCCTGCGGAACACGTCGCTCGGCCACCCGGAGCATTTCCGGTGAGATGTCGACCCCGACGGCCTTTGCGCCCGCGTCGACAGTCGCCTCCAGTAGGGCACCGGTACCGCAGCCGACATCGAGCACGGTGCCCGCGAGATCCGCGGTTGCGACGATGGCTACGGCGGCCGGTGCCAGAATCTGGTCGAAGAGTTCTCCCTGTTCAGCCCAAGTGGTCACGGCTTCATTAGAGCAGGGAACTCACATGCCCGCCGGTGGGATGGCGATACAGATGGCAGCACCCATCGGATCCTTGAACGACGCGAGCACGCCGTAGGGAGTGTCGTCCGGTGGCATCAGGAGTGACCCGCCGAGTTCGCTGACCTGGGAGAGGGTTGCGGCAACGTCGGCGACGGTGACGTACACCTGCCAGAACGACGGGTGGTCGTCGCCCATCATGCCCGCAGCGTCCATGAGTCCGGCCGTGCCTTCGCGGTCATCGCCGCTGCCGACCATGATTTGGGCGTACCGTCCCGGACCGGCGTCGCCGCCGCCGATCTCTTCCAGTTCCCACTCGAAAACCTTGGGGTAGAAGTCTTTTGATGCGTCGTAGTTCATAGACATCTCGTCGAACCAGTAGGGCGTCCCGACGTCGCCCCGTTCGACGAATCCGGGGTGCGTCCCGGCCTGCCAAATGCCAAACACGCCGCCGACCGGATCGGCATAAACGGCCATCGTGCCCATGTCGCCGACTGCCATCGGTGGCACTAGAACGCCACCACCAGCGGCGGTGACGGCTTCGGTGGTGGCTGCGGCGTCATCGCTGCGGAAATACACCGACCACACATTGGTGGGGGAGGTGTCGCTGCCTTCCATCGGCATCAGGCCGGCAACCCGATTGCCGTTGGCCTGGAAGTTTCGGTAGCCGCCGAACTCGGCGGCGGGTTCTTCGGTGGTCCAGCCAAAGAGGGTGCCGTAGAAGTCGGTGGCGCGGTCCACGTCACTGGTCATGAGGTCGAACCAGACGGGGGCGCCGGGAACTGCGGAGTAGGCGGGCATGACGATCTCTCTTTCGATTGCGTGGCATTCGCGGAAATGGATGTCGGGTCCAATCCTTGTCGATCACGGCGGACGTGTCGACGGCAAATGCGTAGTTTCGCCCCGCCCCGTCGTTCTCGCATGATGCGTCGATTCCCGCACTATGTCAGACGTAGTGCG
>NZ_JBARYI010000035.1:0-30349 GCF_049647785.1 Gordonia sp. (in: high G+C Gram-positive bacteria) | reverse complement strand
TTCCCGCACTACGTCTGACATAGTGCGGGAATCGACGCATCATGCGAGAACGCGCCGCGCGGGTGGGGTGAGCGCCTATAGCTGCTCGTACTTGAGGTCCGTCTTTCGGCGGGACGTGGCGGCGGCGGTGGCCGGATGGACGGCGACCAGGCCGAGTTCAGTTCGACGACGACAGGCGGCAGCGAGGACCTCGTAGGCGTTCTCGCCGATCAGTTCGACGAGTTCGGGGCGGTACGACTCGAAGACTTGCTTGGCACCGGTGTGCGCCTCGGGCGATCCCGAGCAATACCAATCGAGGTCATGTCCGCCCTCGCCCCAACCACGACGATCGAACTCGGTGATCGTGGTCTTCAAAACCTCGGTGTCGTCGGGCCGAGTTACCCACTCTTCTTCGCGACGCATCGGTAGCTGCCAGCAGACTTCGGGCTTCACCGTGAGCGGTTCGAGGCCCTTGCGCAAGGCCATCGAATGCAGTGAACAGCCCTGCCCCGCGGGGAACCCGGGGCGGTTCAAGAAAATGCAGGCACCGTCGTGCAGGCGAGTCTTCAGGGCGGGTTCGCCTTCGAGGTCGTCGGCTTCAACCAGGTAACCACCCTCATCGAGGGGATCGTCTGCCGAACCCACATCGAAGAACTGCCAATCGTCCTTCGTCAACATCGCCACACCCGCGGCCAACTTCTCACGGTCCTCCTCGTCGCTGAGGTACGCGCCGTGGGTACAGCAACCATCGGAGGGTCGGCTTGCGATGATTCCGTGACAGGCGGGCGTGCCAAAGACGCAATTCCATCGAGACAGGAGCCACGTCAGGTCGGCGGTGATCACGTGATCTGAGTCGTCCGGGTCGACGAACTCGTACCATTCGCGCGCAAAGTCCAACGGGACTTCCGGGACCGGTGCGGCAGGGCGCTTGTTGCCCTTAGATTTCTTGGAGTCAGCCACCATCGTTCTTTCTTCGGTTCAACGACCTACCGTAGTCCCATCGGGCGTTTGGGCACGTCGGGTCGCGTTGAGGCGCGCGGACCAGTAGTTTTGACCACGTGCGACTAGGAGTGCTCGACGTAGGCAGCAACACCGTTCATCTGCTCGTTGTCGACGCGCATCGAGGTGGTCACCCCAGCCCGATGAGTTCGACGAAGGCCGTGCTGCGGCTAGCAGAGGAGATCGACGAGGAGGGCCGGATTACCAAATCCGGTGCCGACGCCCTCACCTCGACGGTAGAAGACTTTTCGCGGATCGCGAAGGCATCCGGCTGCGAACAGGTGATGGCGTTTGCGACGTCGGCGGTCCGCGACGCCACCAACACCGACGAGGTACTCAAGCAGGTCAAGGACGCTTCGGGTCTTACCGTCGACGTGCTCGAAGGAGTCGACGAAGCCCGCCTGACGTCGCTCGCGGTTCGCCGCTGGTACGGCTGGAGCGCGGGCCGCATCCTCACCTTCGATATTGGCGGTGGCAGTCTCGAAATGACCAGCGGCGTCGACGAAGAACCCGACGTCGCGTTGTCGTTGCCGCTCGGCGCCGGTCGGCTGACCCGCGACTGGCTGCCCGGTGACCCACCCAGCAAGCGGCACGTGTCGGTGCTTCGCGACTGGCTCGACGCTGAACTTCGCGAACCCGCGAAGGAACTGTCCGCCGCCGGAAAAGTTGAACTGTCGGTCGGCTCCTCGAAGACCTTCCGATCCCTGGCCCGACTAACCGGCGCGGCACCGTCGGGTGCGGGACCGCGTGTGCGTCGGACTCTCACCGTGAGTGGATTACGACAACTGATTGCGTTCATTTCCCGGATGACGGCGGCCGACAGGGCTGGACTCGAGGGCGTGAGCGCCGACCGTGCGGCACAAATCGTCGGGGGCGCGCTGGTGGCAGAGGCAGCGATGCGGGCCACCGGTGTGGATACACTTGAGATCTGTCCGTGGGCTCTGCGAGAAGGTGTCATCCTTCGACGCCTCGATGCCGAGCCGGCCGGGGCCATGGTGAGTGCTGGCTAGCCGAGTGTCCTCGGTGCGGGCGTCCGGAGAACTTTCGGACACGACATGTTGACAGTTCGACGCTGAAAACGGGGTACCCCAGGTATGGCCAAGGATTCCGGTCCACGAGCAAGGCCGATCACTGTCTCGGAGCTGATTGCTCGATCCGAGACGGATGCGGCGTTCCCGAAGTCCCCTGACGACGAAGGTCGTGCCGGACGACGGACGGTCGGCGCGTCAGGCATGCCGTCGCATCCGCCGGTCAAACCGAAGGCCGAGCCAGCTCCCGATCCGGCGGCCAATGCGGTCACCGGCATTATCCCGATCGTCTACGACGACGAAGAAGACTTTGCGACCGACGGTTTTACCCGGGTTGCCGCCGACGATCTGCTCGGTGTCGACCTGCCGCCCGTCGAATACCGCACCGCACCGGTCACGTCGGGTACACCGGTGGTCGTCGGTGCGGCCGGCGGGGGCCCCGATGTCGCGACGACCGCTCAGCTCCAGTCCCTCGTCGACGGCCCCGAAGCTGATACCGAGATTGATGAACTCGCACTCGTCGACACCGATCTTGATGAGCGCGAGCTGGACGAGACCTTCGACGAGTATGAGACGTCGGTCGAGCCGGAACTCGATGAAGCCGATGACACCCCGGAGATCCTGGCTGCCGCCAAGCCGGACAAGCGTTCGCTGCGTAAGCGGGCACGCCGGGTGAAGGCCGCGAAGAAGTCACAGGCGACTTCGCTGGTCGATGACGCGGAGGTCGGGGACGATCTGGACGAGGCGGGCGGCCTGATCGCCGACTCCGGCGTAGACGCCGAGGCTGTCGGCACCAGTACGTCGGCAAACGTCGACAAGACCGCAGCTCTGGGGTCGTCGGCCCTCATGGGGTGGCTGACGCTGCTCGCCGAAATGGTTGGCGGACTGGTGATCGGTGCCGGCCTGTTCTGGGGCTTTACCGAACTGTGGAAGCGTTACGTGTACTTGGCGCTGATTCTGGCGGTTGTGGTGATCTTCGCGATCGTCACCTTTGCGCACATCCTCCGTAAGCGCGACCTGGCGACCACGCTCCTGGCGCTCGGTGTCGGCATGCTGGTGACCATCGGGCCGCTCGTCTTGCTGGCGGCCTGAGCCGGTACACGTGTCTGAACTCCAATTCCCGATCCCCATTGGGCTCTCCACGGCGTCGGTGTATCCGCAGAACACGGAGGCCGCGTTCCGGTACGCCGCCGACCTCGGCTACGACGGCATCGAACTCATGGTGTGGGGCGACTCCGTCAGCCAAGACGTCGCCCATGTGACGCACCTGTCGCAGAAATACCAGGTGCCGGTGCTTTCCGTGCATGCCCCCTGCCTGCTGATTTCGCAGCGAGTTTGGGGCCGCGATCCGCGGCTCAAACTGCGCCGTTCCGTGCAAGCCGCCGAAGACCTCGGTGCCGGCACCGTGGTGGTTCATCCGCCCTTCCGCTGGCAGCGCGAGTACGTCGCCGCCTTCGACGACCTCGTGGCCGAACTGGAAGCGTCGTCGGATGTGGCTGTCGCGGTAGAAAACATGTTCCCGATGCGTGCCGACCGAATCTTTGGCGCGGGGGAGCGGTCAGCGCGCCGCATGGCCGCACGGGGTGGTGACCCGGGCCGCAGCGCATCGGCGTTCGGTAAGTCGATCGATCCGACGGCGGACGGCTACGAGCACTACACGCTCGACCTGTCGCACGCGGCGACCGCTGGTGCCGACGCGCTCGGCCTGCAGGAACGCATGGGTGCCGGCTTGGAACACTTGCACCTGACCGACGGAACCGGTGCCGCGCACGATGAACATCTGATTCCCGGGGACGGGTCGCAGCCGTGTATCGAAGTGTGCCGCAACCTCGCCGCCAGCAACTTCGCCGGCGCGGTGGTCCTGGAGGTGCAAACGGGATCGGCCCGGACCAAGAATGAGCGCGCCGCGATGCTGGCACGCTCCCTGGATTTCGCGCGGACTCACCTGCGCCGGGAACCGAAAGATGCCAGCCATGTCGACTGACCTCTCATCCCTAACATCCGTGACTCAATTGGGCTCGCCGTCGGACGGGGGCGCGACCTACCGCGCCACGATCGACCCGGTGTTCACAATCGGGCCCAAAGTGCACGGCGGCAGCTTGCAAATGGTGGTCGCGGCGGCAGCTAGGCAGGCCTACCGTGACCTCGGTGGTCCGGATCCCGAAGCCGGGGTGTTGGCCATCGCGTCGGACTATCTGCTGGCACCCGACCCTGCCGAGGTCGACGTTCAGGTGTCGCTGATCAAGACTGGGCGCACGGTGTCGCTGGCGCGCGTGGATGTCCGCCAGCACGACCGCACCATGGTTACTTCCACCGTCACGCTGGGTCGTCCCGATCATGGCGACGCTCACTACCGAGCCGAAACGCCGGTCAGCGACCTGCCGGTCGAACCGCCAGCCGGTTCGGTCGATCTGTACTCCACCCCGATGGGCAACGTCGTCCACCTTGGGGCCGCGCTCGACGTGGTTCTCGACATGGACAAGTTTCCAGCCGCCCGCGGCGAAAAGGGCGAACCGCTGGTGCGCGGATGGACTCGACCCAAGAACGCCGATCGGCAGGCGCCCGGCGTGCGGGCCGACTTCCCGATCCTGGTGGCCGATCTGTCGCCGCCCGTCGTGATGAACCTCGGGATGTTCGGCTGGGCTCCGACGGTCCAGCTGACGACCTATTTGCGACGTATCCCCGACATTGCTCAAGATCGGCCCGACGGCTGGCTGCGATTCGCGGCGACCACCTCCGAAGTCGGTCACGGCATGTTCGCTGAAGATCACGTTGTCCTTGATGCCACCGGCGCGACGGTCGCTCAATCGCGCCAGTTAGCGTTGATCCCCGCAGCGTCCCAATAGCGAAGCTGCTCTAATCGTTTCCTGACTCATCGCGAAAAATCGCGGTGAAAACTTCTTTGTGAAAGGTAGTGGTCGACCATGGCCGAACGCGTCGTAATCATCGGAGGCGGCAAGATCGGTGAGGCACTGCTGGCCGGTTTGATTGGCGCGGGCAAGTCGGCCCGCGACCTCGCCGTCGTGGAACTGTCGCCGGAACGGTCGGCCGAGCTCGTCGAGGATTACGGGATTCGGGTGACCGACGACATCAGCGACGCTGTCGAAGGCGCACGCGTGGTGTTCATCGCGGTCAAGCCCGATGCCGTCGACGGTGTCCTTAGCAAGCTGTCGGTGACCGACGACAACAGCGAACTCGAACGCATCACCGTTACTTTGGTCGCCGGTATCCCTACCTCGCGCTACGAGAATGCGCTGCAGGCCGGTTCGCCGGTCATTCGCGTCATGCCGAACACCCCGATGCTGGTCGGGGAAGCGATGTCGGCCGTCAGCCCCGGACGCTATGCCGAAGAAGAGCAAGTGGCGCTGACGGTGCGACTGCTCGAGTCGGTCGGCAAGGTGACCGTGGTGCCGGAGAAGCTGATGGATGCGGTCACCGCGATTTCCGGCTCCGGGCCCGCGTACTTTTTCCTGATGGTTGAGGCGCTGATCGACGCGGGCGTGGCGCTGGGTCTGACGCGTCCGCAGGCCAGCGAACTGGCCGTGCAGACCATCAAGGGTGCGGGCATGTTGTTGAGCGAATCGGGGCTGTCGCCGCTGGAACTGCGTGCGGCGGTCACCTCGCCTGCCGGTACCACCGCGGCCGCCCTGCGAGAGTTTGAGCGGTATGGCTTGCGGCATGCCGTCAACGAGGCAACGGCTGCCTGTGCTGAAGTCAGCGCGAAAACTGGACGTCGAGTGGAAGTTGAGGGTTCTGGAATGGGCGTTCAACTTGGTGCCGAATCTGCAGGCGAGGCACAATAGCGGCCCAGCCTGCGGGAATGCGGGATTTACGAGCCGTAGCGCGCGGCGAGTCGCCAGCATTTCGCCACTCACGTCGCACTTTTCACATTAGTCACGCTAAGCTGCTGCTAGCACGTACGTGTCTGATGTCCGCCGGAGGGGAAGCCGGTGGCCGCGATGCGTGCACCGAAGGTTGGTATTTTCATGGCTGCAGCAGAAAAGCCTGGTGAACGTAACGATTTCGCAGACCGCGGAGTCAACGGAGCGTCTGCCACTCAGTTCCTCACCGTCGCCGAGGTCGCATCACTGATGCGTGTCTCGAAGATGACCGTCTACCGTCTCGTGCACAACGGCGAACTGCCTGCCGTGCGCGTTGGCCGCTCGTTCCGCGTGCACGCCAAGGCCGTGCACGAGTACCTGGAAACCTCGTACTTCGACGCAGGCTAGGTCGAGCCAATAACCGCCGAGACCCCCGCCCGCCCACGCGGTTGGGGGGCTTCGGCGTTAGGTCGACGGTTCAGTGGGATTAACCAGCACGGCGACAAGTGTGAGGGCCTGATTAGCCTCAGGTTCATCCGGTCGGTAACATAATCGGTCAGGTCGCTGTCGCCTGGTTGTACCCCTGTCGGCGACGGCCCGGCATGAGTCTTTCGGCCAGGCCACTTGAGTCCAATCAGTACCAATCGCGAGGGAGACCCCATGGGTTCCGTAATCAAGAAGCGTCGCAAGCGCATGTCGAAGAAGAAGCATCGTAAGCTTCTCCGCCGCACACGAGTGCAGCGTCGTAAACTCGGCAAATGATCAACCCAGAACCCGCCCTCGTGGCGGGTTCTGTGCTTTCCGGGGTCGGGATAAGCTGACCGCATGACCGAGGATGCAACATGAACGATCAGGCAAACAGTGCACCGCTGCCGCGCTCAGTTCTGGTAACCGGCGCGTCGACCTTCCTCGGTGGCTACCTGGTGGCCAGGCTGGCCGCAAACCCCGACATTGACCGCGTCATAGCCGTCGACTCGCGGGTACCCAGCAAAGCACTGCTGCGCCGCATGGGCCGCGCCGACTTTGTCCGCCTCGACATTCGTCGCCCCGCCATCGCCAAAGTGATCGCCAACTACAACGTCGACACGGTCGTGCATGCGGCCCCGTCGATCATGGACAGCGTCGAACATTCGGCGGCGATCAAAGAACTCAACGTTGTCGGCACCATGCAGGTTGCCGCAGCCTGTCAGCGCAGTCCGTCCGTGAAACGACTCATCCTGCGGTCGAGCGCCATGGTTTACGGCGCCGGACCGGCAGATCCCGTCGTCTTCCTCGAAGGCACACCCGCGCGGAAAGAACCGCGCCGCGGCTACGGACGCGACTTGATCGACATGGAGGGCTACGTGCGCGGGGTGTCGCGCCGTCGTCGGGACGTCGACGTCACGATCCTGCGATTCCAGTCGCTCCTCGGGCCACGCATCCGGACTCGAATGAGCGCCTACTTGGCGCTGCCCGTCGTACCGAAAGCATTCGGCCACCAACCTCGGCTGCAGTTTCTCCACGAGGAAGATGCGCTTGCGGCACTTGAGCACACAACCCTGCACGCCCGGCCGGGCACGTTCAACATCGCGGGCGAAGGGATCGTCAGCCTCTCGCAATGCGTGCAGCGGGCCGGCCACATCCAACTCCCGGTGCCTGGTGCGCTGATCTCGCCCATCGTCGGAGTGATGCAAGACGGACGGCTGCCAATCATCCGGTCGGAAAATACGCCGTACCTGTCGTACGGGCGGGTTGTCGACACCACCCGGATGCGCGAGGAGTTGGGCTTCCAACCGAGGTACTCAACACTCGAAACACTCGACGATTTCATCGCGGGCGGCCATACCGCGCCGGTTATCTCAGCGGGCACCTGGCGAGACCTGGAACACAAAGCGGTGGCGGTTGCCACACGACTTCAGTAGTGGTCCGATTGGGACGTACGATAAGCCAAAGGCGCTTTGAGATCGGGGGTGTAGAAGATGGCGACAGCTGGTAAACCGGGTGATCCACGTACTGCGAAGGTCATTTCGCTCTACACCGATCCCCATGTCCATCGGCAAGCTACGAAATACTCGGGCACCGACCTCAACAATTGGCAGGGCGCCGACGTGACCCCCATTCACGAGGGCATCGATCTCAGCGATGAGCCGACAGCGCCGGTCGCGGAGGTCCGCAATTCGCCGTTGTTCAGTCTCGGTGGACTGCGCAGTGCGGTGGCGGACACGCTGATCTCGACGAGCGGCTTCATCCGCGAACGCATGACCGGTGACTACTCGGTCGACGAGTTTGGCTTCGACCCGCACTTCGCCGAGTCGGTGTGGTTCCCGGCGATTCGGCAACTCTACGAGAAGTGGTTCCGCGTAGAAGTGACCGGAATTGAGAACCTGCCGACCTCCGGCGGCGCGCTGCTTGTCGCCAACCACGCCGGATCAATTCCGATCGACGCGATGATCACCTCCCTTGCCGTCCGCGACAATCACCCAAACCAGCGCTACTTGCGGTTGTTGGCTGCCGACATGGCGTTCGACGCACCGGTGGTCGGAGATGTGGCACGACGCATTGGGGCGACCCTGGCCTGCAACGACGACGCCGACGCCCTGCTGCGGCGCGGGGAACTCACGGCGGTGTGGCCCGAGGGGTACAAGGGCATTGGCAAGCTGTACAAAGACCGCTACAAGCTGCAGCGCTTTGGGCGCGGAGGCTTCGTGACGACCGCCCTCCGGACGAAGGCCCCGATCGTCCCGGTGTCGATCGTCGGATCGGAAGAGATCTATCCGATGCTGGCCGACCTCAAGCCGGTCGCGCGGGCACTCGGGCTGCCCTATTTCCCGATCACCCCGCTATTTCCGCTCCTCGGCCCCCTCGGGGCGGTTCCGCTTCCGTCGAAGTGGCACATCCACTTTGGCAAGCCGATCGCGACCGATAGCTACGACGAGTCGGCCGCCGACGACCCGATGGTTGTTTTCGATCTCACCGACCACGTCCGCGAAGAGATCCAACAGACCCTCTTCCGGATGCTCAGCCGCCGCGGCAGCGTCTACCTCGGCTAGGGGCTCCCGCCCGTTCTCGCATGATGCGTCGATTCCCGCACTATGTCGGACATAGTGCGGGAATCGACGCATCATGCGAGAAGGGTCAGGAGCGGTGCCGCAGGACCTTCGTTGCGACGGCGGCGGCACCGCCAGCTGCGCCTACGACCGCCGCGGTTTGCGCGCCGTACTTGGCGGCCTTGCGGGCGGTGCGGAAGTCGTACTGTTCCCAGCCGCGGACGCGGGCGATCTCGCGTAGGTCGGCATCGGGGTTAATTGCGACGGCCGTTCCGACCAGCGACAGCATGGGGACGTCGTTGTGGGAGTCGGAGTAGGCGGTACAGCGCTTGAGGTTCAGGCCCTCGCGCACCGCGATACTGCGGACGGCGTGCGCCTTACCCGGGCCGTGCAAGATGTCTCCGACGAGACGGCCGGTGAAGACTCCATCGACACTCTCGGCGACGGTCCCCAGCGCACCCGTCAGGCCAAGACGTTTGGCGATGGTCTGAGCTAGTTCGACCGGCGTTGCGGTCACCAGCCAAACCTGTTGACCGGCGTCAAGGTGACGCTGAGCCAAGGCGGCGGTGCCGGGCCAAATCTTGTCGGCGATGTACTCGTCGTAGATTTCCTCGCCCAATCGGACCAGTTCGGAGGTCTCACGGCCCGCGATGAACGACAGTGCCTTGTCGCGGCCCTCGGCGACATCGTCGGCGTTCTCCCTGCCGGTGATCCGGAACTTGGCCTGCTGCCAGGCGAAATTCATGATGTCGCTGTACGAGAAGTAGTTTCGCGACGCTAACCCGCGCGCAAACAAGACGATGGACGCCCCGTGAACGAGCGTGTTGTCCACGTCGAAAAATGCGGCCGCCGTGAGGTCGGTGTGTTGGCCGCCATCAGTATCTGGGGTGCGGGCGCGCAGTGATTCGATGGCGGCTTTCGCGGCTGCCTCACCGGCGAGAGTCTGACGGAGTTCGCCAGCGGTCTGACGGAAACGCCCTGCCCGCTCGCTGAGCCATTCGGCAACCCGGCGGGCCTCGGCGTCCCGGTCCGCCGCAGCGGCTTCTTCCGGATTGAGTTCGACGCCGACCTCGATGAGACCGCCATCGCGATCCTCGAGAACGTCCTCGTGCTCTTCGATGTCGAACTGCTCAGCTTCAAGCTCGGCTGCTTCGTGAGCATCGGCATCGAGTTCGTCGGCTTCGTCGGACGACAGGTCGCTGTCGAGGTCGGGAAATTCGGGATCAGCGAAGAGTCCATCGTCGGAATCGGAATGGTCCATCGAATTGCGGCTCACAAGCCACCTCCTTCGCCATGGAAACGATTGGCACTCAGCCTATCGCGGGACCGACGGCCTCGCCCCGAGCCTACGTCGACCGCAGAGTGATCTTCTCTACACTTGCAAGTGTGGAAGCCGTTGTTGAAGTGATGTCCCGCGCCGGATGCACGGCTTGTGCCCGGGCACACCAAGAATTGACTGTCATCCTGGCCGACTACGATCTGACCCCCGTTGTCGTCGACGTCGACCAGCGTGCTGCGGAAGGCGACAAGTTTCCGCGTGCGGAGTACGGCGATCGCGTCCCCGTGGTCGTCCTGAACGGGCGGGAACACAGCTACTGGGAGGTCGACGAACGACGTCTTCGTGCCGACCTTGATGCCCTGCGCCAGTAGTTCGGTACGTGGGCGGCACGATCTTCGCGATTCCGGCGGCGAGGAGGGCGCGTGCGCGCCGACATTACGTTGACCTACTCTGGAGGCTGTGTCCATCCGGTCGACCGACGGGAATTGGAAAGCAAAAAGAGCGCCAGTGGGTGGTCTTCAGTATCCGCTGACGCGGTGAAGATCCGCGGGCGGGAGGCTTGTCACTGTGAGTGTGTTGTTGTTCGGCGTGTCCCACCGAAGTGCCCCCGTGTCGGTGCTCGAACGACTCTCGGTTGCCGATCACGACCGACCCAAGCTGGTTGACGCGCTCCTGTCTACGCGCACCGTTTCCGAAGCCATGCTGGTTTCGACGTGCAATCGTGTCGAGATTTACGCGGTGGTCGATGCCTTCCACCCCGCCTTGGAGGCCGTCGGTCAGGTCATCGGGGACTTCAGCGGTCTGACGGTCGCCGAACTCACCGACCACGCCTACGTCCGCTACTCGGAAGCGGCCGTTGAGCACCTCTTCACGGTGGCCGCAGGCTTGGACTCCATGGTGGTCGGGGAACAGCAGATCCTCGGCCAAATCCGCTCCGCCTACTCCGAGGCCGACGACCATCGCGCTGCAGGCAGCACCCTGCACGAACTGGCGCAGCAGGCGCTTCGGGTCGGTAAGCGGGTGCACACCGAAACCGGTATCGACCGGGCTGGCGCCTCCGTGGTGTCGGTTGCGGTGAATCGAGCGACAACCATTCGCGGAGCCGATCAGCCGCCCATGCGAAAAGCTGTGGTGCTCGGTGCGGGTGCCATGGGTTCGTTGGCGACCAGCCAACTGGCGAACGACGGCGTCACCGACATCACGGTCGTCAACCGGACGGCGGCCCGGGCCACCGAGGTCGCGGCAACCGTCGCCGAAAAGTACGGGATCAATACGCGCGGAGTCACCTTCGACGACATCGCCGCCAGCATGACCGACGTTGACATCGTGGTGACCTGCACGGGTTCGGTGAGCGCGGTTGTCCAGGTCGGTGACGTGCACTCGGCGCTGAAACACCGCGCCAACCCGGCCCCGATGATGATCTGCGACCTTGGGATTCCGCGTGACGTGGACCCGGCCGCCGGTCGTCTGCCTGGCGTGCACATCGTCGACATTGAGGGCTTGCGGGGAGATGAGCAGGCGCGTGCGGCCGAGGCCGACACGCTCGCCGCGCAGTCGATCGTCGCTGGCGAACTCGCCACCTATTTGGCGTTGCAACGGCAAGCCGAAGTAACGCCGACTGTCGCCGCCTTGCGTCAGCGGGCCGCGGAGGTGGTTGAGGCGGAGTTGCTGCGGTTACAGGGGCGGCTGACCGGCTTGGACGATGCTCAGCGCGACGAGGTTTCGAATGCTGTGCGGCGTGTGGCCGACAAGTTGCTTCACGCACCGACCGTTCGCGTTAAGCAGTTGGCGTCGTCGGGCCGCGGCGACCATTATGCTGAAGCCCTGCGAGAGCTGTTTGAACTGAAACCTGGTGCTGCGGAATCGGTTTCGGCTTCCGATTCGGGTATCGAAGACCTGCGCTGAGTCGATCTTGGTCAGTTGCAGATCCCACAGATAGGACGAGATCATCGTGCAAGATTCTTCTCCGCAAGCGACCGGTGACCGGGTACCTGCGGGAGCGTTCGGACGGACGATCCGCATCGGTACTCGCGGGTCGCTCCTGGCGACCACCCAGGCGCAGGGTGTGGCCGATCAACTGACCGAGGCCGGTCATCCCGCGGAACTGGTCATCATCAGTACGGCGGGCGATACCTCGACGGCACCGGTCGCCCAGATTGGTGTCGGTGTGTTCACGACTGCCATCCGACTGGCGTTGCGCGAGGGGGAATGCGACGTCGCAATCCACTCGTACAAGGATCTTCCGACAGCGCCGGAGGATGGCATTGCGATGGGTGCCGTTCCGCCCCGCGTCGACTCCAGAGATGCGCTGGTCAGTAGGGATAATCTGGTGCTGGGCGAACTGCCGCCGGGGTCCGTGATCGGCACATCGTCGCCGCGACGGGCCGCACAGCTTAGAGCACTGGGTCTCGGTTTGGAAATTCGCCCCCTAAGAGGCAACCTTGATTCTCGGTTAGGCAAAGTCGCGAGCGGTGAGCTGGATGCCGTTGTGGTAGCCCGAGCCGGGTTGGTACGCATCGGTCGAGCCGATGTGGTTACCGAGGCACTTGATCCATTGGTCATGCTGTCTGCTCCGGCGCAGGGTGCCTTGGCAGTGGAATGTCGTTCCGATGATGCTGAACTGGTGAGAATTCTCGCCGAGTTGGACGATCCGTCCACCCGCGCAGCGGTTGATGCCGAGCGTGCGGTACTCGCGGCCCTTGAGGCCGGGTGCACCGCGCCGGTCGGTGCACTGGCAGAGGTGGTCGATTCGATCGACGAGGACGGGCGCATCTTCGCCGAACTGTCGCTCCGCGCGGTAGTGGCGGCCGAGGACGGATCCGAGGTGATCCGGGCTTCGGTGGTGGGCCCGGTCGATCAGGCCGCACAACTCGGCAAAGGTCTCGCCGCCGAACTGCTCGAGCTCGGTGCTGCGGCTTTGGTCCCCAAGGGACCGTAGGTCGCGGTCGACGCTCGTGCAGGAGAACCTTTATCCCGATGTGGCGGGATAGGAACGAACTGCAGCCCCGGGGGCGGGGCAGGAGAGTGCGAACGCATGAGCCGTACGAAGAATGCTAATCCTGGCCGGATCCTGTTCGTGGGGTCGGGTCCCGGTAATCCGGATCTGCTGACCGTGCGAGCACAAGAAGTCCTGGTGAACGCGACGACCGCCTATGTGGATCCCGACGTGCCAGCCGGTGTGCTGGCCGTCATCGGTTCGGCGCACGCCGTGGACGAACAGCCGCCGACGCGCGCTGGTCGCAAGGCCGCCGCCGAGCAGAGCGAAGACGCACCGGAGGTTTGCAAGCCCGCGCTGGGAGATCCGGCGCAGGTCGCCAAGGCGCTCGTTGCCGAGGCCAAGACCGGGGTCAACGTGATTCGCGTAGTCGCAGGTGATCCGATGAGTTCGGATGCCGTACTCGCCGAGGTCACCGCAGTGGCCCGCACTAGCGTCCCGTTCGAGGTGCTGCCCGGTATTTCCGCAGCGTCCGCTGTCCCGAGCTTCGCAGGCATGCCACTGGGGTCGGGTCACACCGTCGCCGATGTGCGCGGCGATGTGAGCTGGCCGGCCCTGGCCGCCGCGCCCGGCCCGCTGGTCCTGCATGCCACGTCCGGTCACCTGGCCGAGCTTGCCAGTGCCCTCACCGAACACGGACTGGCCCCGCAGACTCCGGTCGCCATCACCGTCAACGGCACCACGTGTGCGCAGCGAACCATTGAGGCGACGCTCGCGACCGTCAACGAAATGGGCAACGCCCTCACCGGTCCACTTGTGGTGACGGTTGGCAAGGTTGTCAGCCAGCGCGGCAAGTTCTCGTGGTGGGAATCGCGCGCCCTGTATGGCTGGACCGTCCTGGTGCCGCGCACCAAGGAACAGGCCGTCGACATGAGCGAACGTCTCGAATCGCACGGTGCCATCCCCAAGGAAGTGCCGACGATCGCCGTCGAACCGCCGCGCAGCCCCGCGCAGATGGAACGCGCCGTCAAGGGTCTCGTGGATGGCCGCTACCAGTGGGTCATTTTCACTTCGACTAACGCCGTTCGCGCCGTCTGGGAGAAGTTCGCCGAGTTCGGCCTGGATGCCCGCGCGTTCTCCGGCGTCAAGATTGCCTGCGTTGGGGCTGGTACCGCAGCGAAGGTCCGCTCGTTCGGTGTTGAACCCGACATGGTTCCCGACGGCGAGCAGTCGTCGCTGGGTCTGTTGGATTCGTTCCCGCCCTACGACGAGGTCTTTGACCCCGTTGACCGCATCCTGCTGCCGCGCGCCGACATCGCGACCGAAACCCTCTCCGAAGGCTTGCGTGAACGCGGCTGGGAGATTGATGACGTGACCGCGTACCGCACCGTTCGGGCGGCACCGCCACCAGCAGCCACCCGCGAAATGATCAAGACCGGTGGCTTCGACGCGGTGTGCTTCACCTCCAGTTCGACGGTCCGAAACTTGGTCGGCATCGCAGGCAAGCCGCACGCGCGGACCATCGTGGCGTGCATCGGGCCGAAGACTGCCGAGACGGCCATCGAGTTCGGTTTGCGCGTGGACGTGCGCCCCGAGAACGCTTCGATTGTGGAGCTCGTCGATGCGCTCGCCGCGCACGCCGCGCAATTGCGCGCCGAGGGGGCCCTGCCTCCGCCGCGTAAGAAGTCGCGTCGTTCGCGTTCCTGAGCTCGTGAAGTGGTGAAGTGAGGTAGTAAATTGACCGGTCCTGAAAGTCGTCCCGCTGTGGTTCGGCCCCGTCGATTGCGCACTTCACCCGCGATGCGGCGCCTTGTCGCCGAAACCCGGCTCGACCCGGCGCAGTTGGTGCTGCCGATGTTCGTTGCCGACGGAATCGACGAACCTCGCGCCATTTCGTCAATGCCGGGCGTGCACCAGCACACCATGGATTCGCTGCGCGCCGCGGCCGACGATGCCGTGGCTGCCGGCGTCGGCGGGCTCATGCTGTTCGGGGTTCCGAAGGCGGAAGATAAAGATGCGACCGGTTCGGTCGGCGACCGATCCGACGGCATCCTCAATCGGGCCCTCGGCGCACTGCGTTCCGACCTCGGTGACAGCACCGTGATCATGGCCGACACCTGCCTCGACGAGTTCACCGACCACGGTCACTGCGGTGTGCTGACTGCGTCGGGCACCGTCGACAACGATGCCACCCTGCGGCGATACGAAAAGCTCGCCGTCGCGCAAGCCAGCGCCGGTGCCCACGTGGTTGGGCCCAGCGGCATGATGGACGGTCAGGTGGCAGCCATCCGCGACGCGCTTGACGCCGAAGGCTTCATCGACACGGCCATCCTTGCCTACACCGCCAAGTACGCGTCGGCGTTTTACGGGCCCTTCCGCGAGGCCGTTGGATCGTCGCTCGTCGGCGACCGCCGCACCTACCAGCAGGACCCGGCTAACCGGCACGAGTCGGCCCGCGAACTCCTCGCCGACCTCGAGGAAGGCGCCGACATGGTGATGGTGAAGCCTGCCATGAGCTACCTCGACATCGTTCGCGACGTCGCCGACCGCACGGACTCCCCGGTTGCGGCCTACCAGGTCAGTGGCGAGTACTCGATGATTGCCGCAGCCGCTAACAACGGATGGATCGATTTCGATGCGGCCGTCGACGAGGCGGTGTTGTCGATCGTGCGCGCTGGCGCATCCATCGTGCTCACCTACGCGGCGACAGATATCGCGCGCCGGTTGCAGCGCCGCTGAATTCCGATCGTGATTAGGCTGGTGTCATGACCGCTCCCGGATCGCCCCACGTGCCCGTGGACGCGCGCCCTCAACGCCCGGACACAATTGTGCTCGGCGTGCAGCTCTGGTTTGCCGTAATCGTCCTGCAGATTGTGGCGGTGGCGTCGAAGTTCAACGTCCTCAAAGCCAGCTCCGAGAAACAACTCGAAGATGTCGCGAAGAAAATGAACGAGCCGTCGCTGGTGAACAACACCACGCTGATGGTGATCGTGACCCTGGTCTTGCTTGCCGTGGTCCTCTCGGCGATCGCGGGAATCCTGATGTGGTTTACCTATGCCGGACACAACTGGGCTCGGCTCCTGCTCGGCTGGGCGAGCGCGTTCCTGACCGTCGACCTCGCTTTCGCCCTCGTTGCACTTTTCAGCACCTCGACCTCGAATTCCGATCTGCCCGAGCCGCCGGCGTGGGGCATGATTCCGTCAATCCTGGGCGGCGTGTGCGCGCTCGGTGCATTGATTGCTTTGATGCACCGTGACAGCACCGCGTACTGCCGCAGCATGTCGGAGTACCGCACACAACGGCGACGCAATCGACAGCAGCCGCCGCCAAGCGGGCCCGGTTGGCCGGACCCCAACTCGCCGGTCCAGAATCTGCCCTGGCGTGACCCCAACGGGCAGAATGACTTGCGATGATTGAAATTGCCCCGCGGAGGAGAACTCCCCGCCCGGATCCGCATGCCCGCCCGACCCTCGTGGTGTGGGCGCTGAGACTGTGGATGCTTTCCGGCGTGCTGCTGATCGCACTTGGCGTGCTCGGCATCATCGACGACGTAGTGAACTTCGGGTTCGATTTCGGCGTCCTCGCCATCGACGTTCTCGTGATCATCCTCGGTGTCGCCTACCTCCTGCTGGGGGCTAAGACCTACCGGGGTGCCGTGCAGTGGCGGTCGTCGCTGTCTGCCCTGACCTGCGTGGTGGCGGCGATGCTGCTGCCGTTAACCATTGGCTTCCAAAGCGGGGGCCTGGCCCTGGTGCTGGCGTCGGCCGTCGTCGGACTGTGCGGTTCGGTGCTGGCCTACCGGCCGCAGGCCGACGCGTGGTTCAAGTGCAAACTCGGTACCGGAGACTGCAACTAGTGGCCAGCGGCAAGGACGATTCACCGCAGCAAAAGGATGATTCAGCCGAGAAGAACGCTGACATCGACGACCAGTCCTCCGACGACGCTGCGAGCGACGAGGTCGACACCGAGGAAACACCGAACGAACCGGTCGACAAGCCAGAACCTGTTGATCCCGGGGAGACGCTCTTTTATGAGCCCGGCGGAAGCTGGTGGGTGGTGGCGATCGGACCGGTCCTGATCATTGCGACGCTGGTGATGGAGATCCTCGGCAAGGGGCGGATCCATTGGGAAGTCCTCACGATCTTTGGCGTGGTCCTCATCGGCTTCTCGATCCTGCAGGTCTTCGCGGCACGACAGCACGTCTCGGTGACGCTCACCGAAACCACACTGACGCAGGGGGCGGAGACCGTCGCGCTCGCCGACATCGTGAAGATCTTTCCGGAGAACCACGGCAACGAGACCTACGAATGGGAGAGTGCCCGGGCCCTCGGTGAGCTCCCGGCGGTGCCTCGACGTCGACGCGGGATTGGCGTCCGACTCAAGAGCGGCAAATTGGCGCAGGCGTGGGCACGTGATGTGGACCGATTGCGCGCGGAGCTGACCGAAGCGCATCTCGCCGTCAAGATGGGGTTGCCGCCGAAAGGACGCAGCTAGCTGTGGCGAGCGAGTCGAGGTTCCGGACCGTCGTACTTCCGGCCTTCGCTGCGCTCGCCGCCGTTGTCGCCGTGGCGGCCGGTGCGATTTGGATCATTGACGCCACCCCGGACGACGACGACACTGTCGCCAATTCGCCCGCACCGGTCGCAGGTCCGCAGTTGGTGCACCTCGGTGACAGCTTTGCCTCCGGTGCGGGAACCACCCCGCTGGTCGAGGATTCGCCGGTGATGTGTCAGCGCGCGCAAGCCAACTTCGGCGAACGTATCGCTGCGACCCGGAAGCTGACGGTCACCGATGTGTCGTGCGCTGGCGCGACCACCGAGGATTTCCGGGTGGCCCAGTACGACGGCGTCGGCCCCCAACTGGATTCGCTGAGCACGTCCGCGAAGTATGTGACGGTGATGATCGGCGGCAACGATGGGGCGCTATTCACCACCTTGGTCGGTGAGTGCACGCGGTTGGCGCAAGATGATCCGACGGGCTCCCCATGCACCAGTGCGCTGGGGCGAAAACCATTCCGCGCGATCGCCACGCATACCCAGCCCGATGTCACCGCCACCCTGGCCGAGATCCGTCGACGGGCACCCAGTGCGCAGGTCCTCATCGTCGGATATCCGAGACTGATGCCTGCGGCCCGCACCTGCCGCCCCGCGGTCGGTATCGCGGACGGGGACCTCGACTATGTGAACCGGATCGAAGCGGCTCTCAACGCCGCCGTGCGCGCGGCCGCGAAAGCGACCGGTGTCACCTATGTCGACCTTGAGCGACCCTTTGCCGGGCACGATGCCTGCGCTGCCCGGGGAACTCGCTGGATCGAACCGCAATACGGTGCCGACACGGCAGTCGTAATGCACCCGAACGAGCGAGGCCAAGAGGCTATCGCCGCCGCCGTCGCCGCCCAAATGCGCTGATCCCAGCGCCCGCTTTAGTGTGACGTTGGCGGCTGCGATTGGGCGGAGCCGCCAGGTTTTGGAACACTGGAGGCCATGGCCAATCCTGTCGATGCTTCTGTCACGAACACTGCGGTGAGCGCGGCCCTGTTCAAGCGGGCGTCGCAGGCAATTCCCGGCGGCGTGAATTCCCCGGTTCGGGCGTTTTCCGCCGTCGGTGGGACCCCGCGTTTCATGGCTTCGGCCAACGGGTGGGAACTGACCGACGCGGACGGCAACACCTATGTGGACCTGGTTTGTTCGTGGGGCCCGATGATTCTCGGGCATGCGCATCCGGCGATCGTCGAAGCCGTGCAGAAGGCCGCGACCACCGGTCTGTCGTTCGGCGCGCCCACCGAAGCCGAGATTGAACTCGCCGAAGAAATCATTGACCGCGTCGACCCCGTGTCGCGTGTGCGGTTGGTGAACTCCGGGACCGAGGCCACCATGTCTGCGGTCCGATTGGCCCGCGGGTTTACCGGTCGCGCCAAGATCGTGAAGTTCTCGGGCTGCTACCACGGTCACGTCGATGCACTGCTTGCCGACGCTGGCTCGGGTTTGGCGACCCTCGGTCTGCCGACTTCGCCCGGGGTGACCGGTGCGGCCGCCCACGACACGATCGTCGTGCCGTATAACGACATCACCGCCGTGGAGCGTGTCTTCGCCGAATACGGATCTGACATCGCCGCTGTCATTACCGAAGCGGCAGCGGGAAACATGGGTGCCGTCGCACCGGTCGCCGGGTTCAACGAAGGCCTCCGCAAGGTGACGTCGGACAACGGTGCCCTCCTCATCATGGATGAGGTCATGACCGGGTTTCGGGTGAGCCCTGCCGGCTACTACGGCATTGACGGCGTCGCCGGTGATCTCTACACGTTCGGCAAGGTGATGAGCGGGGGCTTGCCTGCCGCCGCGTTCGGCGGACGCACCGAGATCATGGATTACTTGGCTCCCAATGGTCCCGTCTACCAGGCTGGAACCCTTTCGGGGAATCCGGTCGCCGTTGCCGCGGGTCTGGCGACCCTGCGTGCTGCGACCGCCGACGTCTACACCGCGCTCGACGCCAACGCCGCCCGTCTGGCCGCATTGATCGGTGATGCACTCACCGAAGCTGGCGTGAGCCACCGAGTACAGAAGGCCGGCAACCTGTTCAGTGTCTTCTTCACCGACCCCGATGCCGACCAGAGCGAACCGATTGTCGACTATGACGGCGTCAAGGCCACGCAGACCTGGCGGTTTGCCCCGTTCTTCCATGCCCTTCTCGCTCGCGGTGTTTACCCGCCGCCCAGCGCGTTTGAAGCGTGGTTTGTTTCCGCAGCACTTGACGATGAAGCATTCTCAATCATCGCCGAGGCGCTTCCGGCGGCCGCCGCAGCTGCGGCCGCGGCACGTAATCCCGGGGAGGGATCCTAGATGAAGACGATCGTCCACATGATGCGCCACGGCGAGGTTTATAACCCCGAGGGCATCCTTTATGGTCGGCTCCCCGGATTCCACCTGTCGGACACGGGTGCCGCGCAGGCGCAGATCGTCGCCGACGCCCTCACCGACCATGACATCACCGCGGTTTTCGCCTCGCCGCTGCAACGCGCACAGGAAACCGCGACGCCGATCGCGTTGGCACACGACCTGCCGATCACCCCGCTCGACGGCCTTCTGGAGGCGGAAAACCAGTTTGAGGGCCTCAAGGTGGCCGTCGGAGATGGGGCCCTCGGCAAGCCCCGCCACTGGATGAAACTGCGCGACCCCTTCACGCCGTCGTGGGGTGAACCGTACATTCAGATCGCACACCGGATGCTGGCTGCGGCCAACACCGCGCGGGATGCCGCACGCGGTCACGAAGCTGTTTGTGTGAGCCACCAGTTGCCGGTCTACACGCTGCGCCGATTCCTGGAAGGGCAGCGACTCTGGCACGACCCCCGCGTCCGCCAGTGTTCCCTCGCTTCGCTGACATCGCTGATCTTCGACGACGACGCCCTGGTCGACATCGTCTATTCGGAACCGGCTGGCGAATCCGACCCCAGGGTCACCGGAGCATGACCGCCCGGCAGCGGGGGCAGCGTGTGGCAGCGGTGCTCGGAACGCTTGTCGTCGGTGTAGCCGTGCTCGCCGGTTGCAGCACCGGGGACGACGCTGTGGCGCAGGCCAACGGCAATCAGTTCGTCTCACCGGATGGCAAGACGGTCATCGAATACGACCAAAGCTCGCGGAAGGACATCGGCACCGTCCAGGGCGAAAACTTGGTCACCGGTGAGACCGTGAAGCTGTCGGATTACGCGGGCAAGGTGGTCGTGGTGAATGTGTGGGCCTCCTGGTGCCCGCCATGCCGCACCGAGTTCAGCGAGTTGGAAAAGTCGTTCGAGGACACCAAGGCTGCGGGCGTGCAATTCGTCGGCATCAACTTCCGGGACAGTAAGTCCCGTGCGCAAGACTTCGTCAGTGACCGCAAGGTTCCGTACCCGTCAATCTTCGACTACGGCGGTCAGAACCTGGCAGCCCTGGGGGTTCCGGTCGGCGTGGTTCCGACAACGGTGATCCTTGATCGGCAGCACCGACCCGCGAAGGTGTACCTGCGGGCGATCACCGAGACCGAGCTCACCGCCGCCATCAATGAGGTGGCGGCCGAAGGGTCGGCTTCTCGATGACCCAAACCCACTTGGCCGATCTGGGCTCCACTTTCGCCGGAACGGTCACGAGCGGCCCACTGCTGCTCGCACTCGGCGTCTGTGTGCTGGTGGGACTGATTTCTTTTGCCTCGCCCTGCGTGGTTCCGCTGGTTCCCGGTTACCTGTCGTACCTGGCGGGGCTGGTCGGAGCCGAGGCCCCCGCGGTGGGTGTTGACGAAGGCCGCAAGGACGGTCGCTGGCGGGTCGTCGGAGCCGCCGGACTCTTCGTCCTCGGCTTCACCGTTGTTTATGTGTTGGCGACGGTAGCGCTGTTTGGGGCAACGTCGTTGTTCCTCGACACTGACCGACTGCAGTTGATGCAACGCATTGGCGGCGTCTTCACGATCATCATGGGCCTGGTGTTCATTGGGATGATTCCGTGGCTGCAGCGCGATAAACGCATGACACCGCGCAGATATTCGGGCGTGATCGGCGCACCCATCCTCGGTGCCGTGTTCGCGATCGGATGGATCCCCTGCAGCAGCGCCACGCTGGGTGCCGTGATTGGCGTGGCCATGAGTACCGACGGGAACACCCCGGCCCGCGGTGCGCTCCTGGTTGCGGCCTACTGCTTTGGCCTTGGCATTCCTTTTGTCCTCCTGGCGTTCTCGTCGGCGTGGGCCGTTCGGAGTCTTACCTTTGTTCGCCGGCACGCGCGCACCATCCAGATTGTGGGCGGCGTGTTCCTGATCTTGGTCGGCATCATGCTGGTGACCGGCTGGTGGACCGAATTCATCGACTGGATTCGGTTCGCGTTCATTAGCAATGTGGAGTTGCCCGTATGAGTGAGCCGTCAGTACCCAAGCGTTCGGTTTTCAATCGGTTCGTTGTGACCCCGCTCCGCAAGGTGTGGCGTGGTCTCACGTCCATGCGAACCGCACTTGCTTTGCTGTTCCTGCTGGCCCTCGCGGCAATTCCGGGTGCCCTGCTCCCGCAGCGTGATCTCAACGAGTCGAAGACTCTCGAGTACATCGCCGACAAGGGCGAGTGGGGCGTGTGGATGGACCGATTCCAACTGTTCGACGTCTTCTCGTCGAGTTGGTTCACCGCCATCTACGTTTTGCTATTTATTTCGCTGGTCGGTTGTTTGACACCCCGCACCTGGGAGCACTACCAAGCATTGCGCACCAAGCCGGTGAAGGCTCCCCGCAACTTGGCGCGACTGCCGCGGCACATTACCGACACCGTCGACGGTGAGCCCGCCGAGATCGCCGAGCGGATCGACACCAATCTCCGCGGGTGGCGAACCGTGGTGCGTGAGGTTGAGCCGTCGGCGCGGTATCCGGAAGGCGCCGTCGAAGTTTCCGCGGAGAAGGGCTACCTTCGCGAGTTTGGCAACTTGGCCTTCCACTTCGCGTTGCTGGCGCTGCTGATCACCATCGCCTTCGGCAAGCTCTTCGGTTACGAGGGCAGTCGCACGCTGGTCGCGGACGGCGAACAGGTGCTGTGCAATACGTCGACGGCGGGTTATGACTCATTCCGGGCGGGCTCAATGGTCGACGGCACGGGCCTCGAACCCTTCTGCATCCGCATCGACGACTTCAAGGCGACCTTCTTGCAGACCGGTCAGCCCGACATGTACGACGCCAAGATCGCCCACACGACGGACATGAGTGCGCCAGCCGACACCTGGCCGACAACGCAGGTCCAGGTCAACAACCCCCTGCGTATCGCCGGTGACCGCGTATACGTGCTCGGCAACGGTTTTGCGCCGACGTTCACCGTGACCTTCCCGAACGGGGAGAAGCGCACGATGACCGAGCCGTTCATCCCGCAGAGCACCCAGACCATGCTGTCGGAGGGCGCTGTCCGTTTCGACACCCCCGCGGGGATGTTCCCGAACGAGGACGATCGTCGTAAGAATCAGATCGCCATCGAGGGTCTCTTCGCGCCCGACGCGGTGTTCCCGCACGAGGGGATCCTCGACTCCGGCGGTCCGGTACCGAACAAGCCGATGGTCGCCATCCGCGTCTACCAGGGTGACACTGGCCTGGATACCGGGCTCCCGCAAAACGTGTACCAACTCGACCAAAAGTTGATCGATCAAGGTCGGCTCAAGCAGAAGTCGTCGGTGAACCTTGCCGTCGGTGCCGACACCACGCTGCCCGACGGAACCAACGTTCGCTTCGACGGGTACGAGCGGTGGGTGTCGATTCAGGTATCGCACGATCCGGCGCAGCTCGGTGTCCTAATTTCGGCGGTCGCCATGGTGTTGGGGCTGGTCGTATCGCTGATGATTCGCCGTCGTCGAATTTGGGCTCGCCTAGTGCCTGTTGCCGACGGCACGCAACGACGTACTGTAGTAGAGGTGGCTGGCCTGGCCCGGACGGACCAGGCTGGCTGGGGCGATGGATTCGAGGAGCAAGCTCGCGGGCTCTTCTCCACCGAAGCGCCAAAGAACCGGGGCACGCTATGAGATTGCGGCACCGGTTGCGGAATGAGATGAGGATTCGTTCATGAACGAGGTCACAGTCGGCTACGTCAACGAGACGCTGTCGCGGTATTCGGATTGGTTCTATGCCACCAGCATCACCGTCTATGTGATTGCGATGCTGATGTTCCTGGGATCGCTGGCCGCGGCCCGCTACGCGAAGATCGAAGATCAGGCGGAGGCCAAAGAATTGGTCGGCGCTTCGGTCGGTGGATCATCGGCTGGCGATCGCGTCCCCGGCAAGGTCGCCGACCGGACCCCGCGTCGTAGTCTCGGCGAGAAGCTCGCAGCGATGGCCTACCCGGTTGTTTGGGTTGGCTTTGCCGCTCAGCTCGCGTCCATCGTGCTGCGCGGTCTTGCGACCGAGCGTGCCCCGTGGGGCAACATGTACGAGTTCATCTCGCTGACTTGCCTCGCCTGCGTCGGCGCGGGACTTGTGGTGCTGCGCAAGCGCGAAGCACGTCCGCTGCTGAGCTTTGTGCTCGTCCCCGTCGTGCTGCTGATGTTTATCGGGGGCCGCTACCTGTACACGCAGGCGGCGCCGGTGGTGCCCGCACTGAAGTCGTACTGGCTGGCGATTCACGTCTCGATCATTTCGATCGCCTCGGGTGTGCTGCTGGTGGCCGGTGTGGCGAGCATCCTGTACCTGGTTCGCACCAATTGGCCGACCGTCGACGGCGCCGACGAGCGGGCCACCGGGTTCGGTGCATCGATTCGCCGACTGACCGCTCACCTGCCGAGCGCGGACGCTCTAGACCGGACCGCCTACAAGTGCACGGTCATCGGCTTCCCACTGTTTGGTCTGGGCATTATCTGCGGTGCCATTTGGGCCGAGGCGTCATGGGGCCGATTCTGGGGCTGGGACCCCAAGGAGACGGTGTCGTTCATTGCCTGGGTGATTTATGCGGCCTACCTGCACGCCCGCGCAACCGCTGGCTGGCGCAATGCCGCCGCGTGGGTCAACGTTGCAGGCTTTGTGGCGTTGATCTTCAACCTGTTCGCCATCAACCTGGTGGTCTCCGGCCTGCATTCCTACGCTGGCCTGTAAGACAAGGTTCGCTAACTTCTCGCGGCCCCGCTCTTTCGAGTGGGGCCGCGAGTGTTTCTAATGACCGAGCGTGCGGAGGAAGTCCGGATCGTCGTCGGGCCCCTTCGGAGCTGGTGGGCGTGAGCCGCGCGGCTGACCGTTCTCAACCGATTGGCTCTGCATGAGCCGCCACGAGAGGTACGCCGCAGCGATCACAATCGCGATCATGATCAGGTATGCCATCGCGGATGCCTCCTCTACTTACACATTCCGGACCCTGACTTCCCAGGGTACCTGGGGACGTCGCCCCGCCGCGGCTCCGCCGATCTTCCCTTTTCTGTCACGATTCGATCGATCCGTCACAACACGCCGCGATCGGTGACGGAAAGGTCGGAGCGTTCGTGTCGGATGTGACAGAAAAGGGGCAATTGCGGGAAAAACTCTGGGGATAAACAGCACTGCCCCGGTTGAGGTGACACCGCTCGGGGGAGAGGTCGGTGCCACCTGAACCGGGGCAGGGCTGTGGAGTGACTTAGGAGTGGTTGAGCAGATCGACCACGTCGGCCTCGCGGAAGCGGCGGTGGCCTCCCGGAGTGCGGATCGACTTCAGCACACCCGACGACGCCCAGCGGGCGACGGTCTTCGGGTTGACGTTAAACATGGCGGCAACCTGGCCGGGGGTCAGGTTGTGCTGGGTGGCCAAAGCGGGCGTGATCAGCCCCGCATTGTTGTCGGCGATGGCAGTCATCGGATTCCCCTCGTTCGGTAGCGGACGTACAGGCCTTTTCGGCCATACCAACAGGAGTACACCCCCAAGTGCCGATTGCTCGAACAGTCAGGAGTTGGTAAAGAGTCCGTAATGTCGGATGAGTTCGGTTTCTTCGTCCTCCGTTTGGAGGAGCGGATTCTTCTATTTGTCCTGGTTAGGCGGTCTTTGGGATCGATGTCGCGACTGCCGTTCACGGCGAAGTACCCTGAGAGGTATGACAGATCAACGACCCGCTGAGGAACCGACCGATCAGCAGGCCCCGGCAACCGCGAAGACGCTGATCCTCGCTGTGGTGCTCTACTCACTGGCGCGCATCGCCCTCGTCGTGGCGATTGCTCTGGCCATCTTTGGCCTCGGCATCCTCATCGGTGTGAAGGTCCCACCGCTGGTTGCCGCCGTGTTCGGTGTGCTCATCGCCATCCCCCTCGGAATGGTGCTGTTCAAGACGCTGCGCATCAACGTCAACGACCAAATCGCCCAGGTCGACGCCAGGCGCGCCGCACAGCGCGACGACCTGCAGTCTCGACTGCGCGGCGAGTGACATGACGTCGATGGTGCAGCACACCTCCGACCGCATGTGGACGTCGCGGGCCGTGCAGCTCATCGAGGCCGACGGTCGTCGCAGTGCCGATACTCACCTGCTCAAGGTGGATCTTCCGGAATGGGCGGCTAGCGGCGGCATTGATCTCTACCTGAAAGACGAGTCGACGCACCCCACCGGCTCGCTTAAACATCGACTGGCACGGTCGTTGTTTTTGTACGGCCTTTGTAACGGTTGGATTAGCGAAAATACGACCGTCATTGAGGCCTCGTCGGGGTCGACGGCGGTGTCGGAGGCGTACTTCGCCAAGTTGATCGGGCTGCCCTTCATTGCCGTGATGGTGAGCGGAACGTCGCCCGCTAAAACGCGGCTGATCGAAGCGCAAGGCGGCATCTGTCATTTTGTTGACACCCCGTCAGAAATCTATACGGTCGCCCAGCGGCTGGAAGCCGAACTCGGTGGCCATTTCATCGACCAGTTCACGATGGCCGAACGCGCCACCGATTGGCGCGGCAACAACAACATCGCCGAGTCGGTGTTTGCGCAAATGGAGGCCGAACGTCACCCGATCCCCGAATGGATTGTGGTTGGTGCCGGCACGGGCGGCACTTCGGCGACGTTCGGCCGCTACCTGCGCTACCGCCAGCACCCGACACGCCTGTGCGTTGTCGACGTCGAGAACTCGGTGTTCCTGCCCGCCTACGAATCTGGTGACGGCACGCTCACTTCGTCGACCGCGTCACGCATAGAGGGCATTGGACGACCGCGCGTCGAACCGTCGTTTGTTTCACAGGTTATCGACGGCATGATTCCGGTGCCCGACGCTGCATCGGTGGCCGCGATGCGTTTTCTGAGTGACCGACTCGGCCGTCGGGTCGGGGGATCGACCGGCACAAACTTTTGGGGTGTCTGCACGCTCATCGCCGACATGGCCAAGATGGGACGTTCTGGCAGTGTCGTCTCGTTACTGTGCGACAGTGGTGACCGATACGATCACACATACTTCAACGACGAGTGGATCGCCGAGCAACAACTCGACCTGGGACCACCAACTGCCACGCTCACCGAATTTTTCGATACCGGAGAGTGGCGCGAGCCCAGGTAGAAGCACTGGGGCCCGTCGGCCTTGTCGTGCAACGCAATGCGGGGAGCACGGAGAATCATGGCGGTAGTCGAGGCGTCGAATCTCGTTCGCGAATACCAGATGGGAACCGAAACAGTCAGGGCACTCGACGGTGCGTCCCTGACTCTCGACGGCGGCCAATTCGTGTCGGTCGTGGGACCGTCCGGCGCGGGTAAATCGACGCTGCTGCACATCATCGGGGCGCTCGATGTCCCCACCTCCGGCACCATTCGGGTCGACGGCACCGACCTAGCGAGCCTGTCCGACGACGCCGCATCAGAGTTTCGACGCAAGCGAGTCGGTTTTATCTTTCAGTTCTTTAACCTCGTCCCCACCCTCACCGCGTGGGAAAATGTGGCACTGCCAAGGCTGTTGGACTCCCAATCGCTGCGGGCTTCGAAGCCGAGGGCGATAGAACTTCTGGAGCGGGTCGGCCTTGGCGGTCGCACCGACCACCGACCGTCGGAACTATCGGGCGGGCAGATGCAACGCGTCGCGATCGCGCGGTCGCTGATGATGGACCCCAAAATCCTGCTCGCCGACGAACCGACGGGCAACCTTGACTCCAAGACCGGTGCCGACGTGCTGGAACTGCTCGCCGAAGTTGCGCACGACGACCCCGACCGCCTGGTGCTGATGGTGACCCACGATGCTAACGCCGCCGCCGTCTGCGACCGCGTGGTGACCGTGCGAGATGGAAAGATCGACGGGGGACACTGACGTGAGTGCGTTGCTCGCCGGGCTGACGCGAGTCCGGATTTTCAACCTGCGCGAACTCGTCGGCCATCGTCTCCGGGTGGTGACCTCGCTCGCGGTGGTGCTGGTGTCATCGGCCCTCCTGGTGGCGGTTCTCGGCACCTACGGGTCGATGTCGGAATCAGTGCGGGCGTTTAATGCCGCCCTATCCGGTGATGCGACGGTCGAAGTTGCTGCCATCACCGACAGCGGCGTCGACGACGACCTCGTCGGCGAACTCCGCCGCGAGACACCTGGTGCCAAAGCCGTCGTGCCGCTGGTCCGCAGCACCGTCATCCTCAACAACCATCCGGCGGTGCTCCTCGGCTCCGACATGTACGTGACATCGCTGTCGAGCACGTTGCGCGACGCCATCAACTCCGGCGGATCGGGTGGCATCGATACCTCCCAACTCGACGACGGAATCGTCGTCGGGGCGGCCACCGGGCTTCACAAGGGGCAGCAGTTGACGCTGTCGGGAGTGGACGTGACGGTTGTCGAGGTGATCGACGACGCAGCCTCACAAACACTCAACGGCGGTCGTTTCGTGTTCGCCTACCTGGGACTCGCGCAGCGTCTGGCCGGTCTCAACGGTGCCGTCGACTCCATCCTCATCGTGCCGAAACCAGGTGTGGCGCAGGCGGATCTCAGCACACAGGCGGCCAACGTTGTTGGCGGTCGTGCCACGGTGGTGAACCCCGACTTTCGGGTAAAGCAAGTCGAGGTGGCGAACTCCGTCACGCATGACTCCACACTCCTGGTGTCGCTGGTGTCGTTGATCATCGCGGCCTTCCTCGTCTTTAACACCATGAACATGGCCGTTGCTTCGCGGCGACAGTCGTTGGCGTTGCTGCGCGCGCTCGGTGCCCGCCGCAGGCACCTGGTCGGTGACCTGCTCGCTGAATCGGCGATCCTCGGGCTCGTCGGCGGAATTGTCGGTATCCCGTTGGGGATCCTCGCCGGCCGCTGGATTATCGGTCGCCTACCCGACGCGTCCGAAGCCGTCGGCGTCGTCGTCAACTACCATTTGCCAGCCTATGCGCCGGTCGTGGCCGTGCTGGCCTGCGTTGCCGCGTGCGTCGGTGCGACGATGCTGGCGGCCCGGTCGGTGTTCTCCGTCGCGCCCGTCGAGGCGATGGTGCCCGGAGAAGCCGCCGATGCGACACCACCCGCGAGGCGGTTGCTGATCGCCAGCGGGGTCGTCGGGGTCGCGCTGATCGTCGGGGCCTGGGTTGTCGCCGAAACCATCGACGGTCGTGCCGCGATTTTGGCTGGCGCAGTGTATTCGGCTGGCGGGATCCTGCTTTGCTTCGCACTCATGGTGTTGCTCGTTCGCGGGGTAGTCGTAGCGTCGAACTGGTGGCGCGGCCCCGGCCGATTGGCCTCGGTGAACAGTGGTCGTGCGCCACGGCGCGTGTGGGCCACAGTGATGACCGTGGCCGTCGCGATCGCTGTCGGCGTTGGCATCTCCGGTTCCCTCAACAACCTCATCGGCTCGATCTCGGGGTCGATGGAAGGACTGTCGGACCCGGATTTCTATGTCTCGTCGCGCAGTGCCGAATCAATTCCGCTGGGCCCCATTCTGGCGCCGGAGATCAAGGAGCAGGTCAGCCAACTGCCGGGCGTGAAGAAGGTGGTCGGCGGCCAATGGGCCACCGTCAATATCGGCGATGCCCGGGTACTGCTACAGGGGCTCGAACCCGGAGCGTCGGCACCGTTCATTAAAAAATCGTCCGACGACGCCGTCCGGCAAACCCTGGCTGGCAACGGAATCCTGCTGTCGAAGGTGCTCGCCAGGGCTCTCGGTGTCACGACCGGCGACACCGTCCGCCTCGCGACGCCCACCGGCTATCACGAACTCGTTGTCCGAGACACCGTCAACTACGTCGCTATTGACTCTGGGACCGGGGCCGTGTCGAATACGTTGCTCAGAGAGTGGTTCCTCCGCGACGGCAACACCTACCTGCAGGTGACGGCCGAACCCGGGGCCGATCAGGCGCAACTGCGTGGTGAACTGTCGGCGATCGCGGCCGCGCATCCGGGCCTCGGCGACCGGCCAGTCCAGGTGTACACCGGGGTGGAGGCGCTTGACGCGACCAAGAAGAGCGCCGAACAAGCGGGTGCCTTTACCGTCGCGATTCAATGGATCGTCGCGGGCGCGGCCGCGATCGCGTTGCTCAACACATTGCTGTTGTCGGTGTTGGAACGACGCCGCGAACTCGCCGTCCTACGTGCCATGGGGGCGTCGCGCCGCTTCATTTCTCGGATGGTGTTGGCTGAGGCGGCGTCGATTGCGCTGGTTGGCGCGGCGGTCGGACTCCTGCTCGGCAGCGGTCTGCACCTCCTCGCCGACCGAATCCTCACAAAGACCACGTCGATCGACATTGCCTACGCGCCACAGTGGTCGGCCTTTGGCTATGTCGCAGTCCCCGTCGTCTTGTGTCTCGTGGGTGCTTTGGTCCCGGCCATGCGTGCCTCCCGCATGAACATCTCCGCCTCCCTCGTCGAAGAGTAACCCCACCTTTTCCCGTTCTCGCATGATGCGTCGATTCCCGCACTATGTC
>NZ_JBARYI010000034.1:0-38183 GCF_049647785.1 Gordonia sp. (in: high G+C Gram-positive bacteria) | reverse complement strand
ATGTCAGACGTAGTGCGGGAATCGACGCATCATGCGAGAACGCAAAACTGGGCCGCCACGGGAAGTCCGTGGCGGCCCAGCTTTGTTGTTTCGACCTAAGTCACCAGTAGCCGTCGGGGTCTTCGGCGGGGGATTCGTTGGGAATGATGCCTTCGGCAACACCGTGATCGATGCTTGCCGAGAGCCGGGGGCAAGTCGGCAGCAACGCGGCACGACCACCGTCGGCGAGAATCGCGGAGATCTCGACGCACTGCTCCAGAGCGGGCTCATTCCACTGCACGCTGGTGTGATGAGCGCCGGTCTTTTTGACCATCACCTGGGCGTGGCAGGTACGACATTCGAGCTCGGTCATCCCGCCGGACAGGTAATGCCGACGGTCGCGGGCCGTGGCCGCAGCGACTTCCGCGGCGCGGTCCGGGTCATTGGCCCACGCGGGAGCCTTGGCCCAGCCCGCACCTGCGGCGTCGCGTTCGTCGGCGCGAGTCATCAGACTGACGCACCCTCGGAGTCGGCGGCCTTCTCGGCAGCTTCCTTCTCAGCCTTGACGCGGAGGTTTTCCGCAACCTCCACGCCCCAGCTTTCGAGCGCCTTCTCGGTGTCGATTTCGTACTCGTAGCGGCCGGTCATCTCTTCGGTGACGTCGGCGGCGTCGACGTAGAACTGCTCGTACCAGCGGCGAAGCTGGTAGACGGGGCCGTCCTCTTCGACGAGCAGCGGGTTGTCGATGCGAGTCTTGCGCTTCCAGATCGCGACGTCCTGCAGGAAGCCAACCTCGACGCCCTTGGTGATCTTCTCGACCATTACCTGAGCCTGATCGGCGTTGAGGCCCTCGGGCACCTTCGCCATCACGCCGAACATCAGCGCGAACGAGTTCTCGCTGATCGGGTAGTGGCAGTTGGTCAGGATCGTTTCGATCGAGTAGTCGCCGTAGTACTGGACCATCGGGTTCAACATGTACGACGGTCCGTAATACGCGGCGATTGATTCCAGGCGGGTGTCACCGTAAGCGGTCGAGATGCCCACGTCGGGACGGCCGTGGCTGTTCATGTACTGCGCGGCGATTTCGCCCTCAAAGACGTTCTTGAAGTAGTCCGGGAGTGCGTAGTGCACGTAGAAGAAGTGCGCCATATCGACTACGTTGTCGATGATCTCGCGGCAGTTGGAGCCCTCGATCACGATCTTGTTCCAGGTCCAGCCCGTCCACTGGTCCTGACCGAACTCTTCGAGTTCGGGGATCACGATGTCGTCCGACGGAGCGTTCTCCTCGGGATCGTTGTAGACGAAGACCTGGCCGTTGCGGACCATGGTCGGCCAGGTGCGGGTCTTGGCTAGCTTGGGGTGACGCTTCGCGTAGGGCACGTTGGCGGCGCGACCCTTGCCGTTCCACTCCCAGCCGTGAAAAGCGCAGGCGACGTTATCGCCCTTGACGGTGCCCATCGACAGGTCGGCACCCATGTGCCGGCAGTAGGCGTCCAGCGTGTGGATCTGGCCTTCGCGGTCGGCCCACACGACGAGTTTGGTGCCGAAGATCTCAAGCGAGTGGGTTTCGCCGTCGTTGTATTCGTCAACCAGTCCAATGCAGTGCCATCCGCGGGCGAACCGCGCGGGGGGCGTGCCCGTGTCGATCTCCCGGATTCCGGTGTCAGTCATTTCTCTTGACTCCCTCGTCGGTGTCTTTGGTCGGGCATTCGCCCGTCTTGTATCGATACTAGAGCACAATTACGTCAAAATGAGAACGTGTTCTAGTTTTGAATGAGAACGTGTTCTAATATTAGTAGAAATTCGACGCCAAGACGAACAGGAGCAACCCTCATGGCAGCACAGCGAAGCGAAGCCGCACAACAGGTTCTGGACAAGATCGACGCATTGCTGCCGGAGTTGGCCGCACGCGCGCAGTCCACCGAAGATGCACGACGCATCCCCGACGAGGTCGCCACTCTCGTTGAAGAGACGGGCTTCTTCAAGCTCCTGCAGCCCGAGCAGTGGGGCGGCTACCAGACCGACCCGGTCACCTTCTATGAGGCCGTCCGTCGTCTCGCCACCGCATGTGGCTCCACCGGTTGGGTCGCAGGAATCGTCGGCGTCCACAACTGGCACCTCGCACTCTTCAGCCAGCAGGCACAGGAAGACGTCTGGGGCGAAGACACCAGCGTCCGCATCTCCTCCTCGTACGCGCCGATGGGTATGGGCGAGGTCGTCGAGGGTGGCTACAAGGTCAACGGATCCTGGGCTTGGTCGTCCGGTTGCGACATCGCCGACTGGGTGGTCGTCGGTGGCCCGGTGATCAAGGACGGCAAGCCGGTCGACTTCGTCAGCTTCCTGATCCCGCGCAGCGACTACAACATCAAGGACGTCTGGAACGTCGTCGGCCTCCGCGGCACCGGTTCCAACACCATCGAGGTTAAGGACGTCTTCGTCCCGACCCACCGCATGCTGAGCTTCCGCGCCATGAGCATGGGTGAAGCGCCCGGCCTGGAGAAGAACACCGCCCCCGTCTACAAGATGCCTTGGGGCACCATCCACCCGTCGACCATCTCGACACCCATCGTCGGAATGGCCTACGGCACCTACACCGCTCACGTCGAGCACCAGGGCAAGCGCGTCCGCGCCGCCTACGCTGGCGAGAAGGCCAAGGACGATCCGTTCTCGAAGGTCCGCCTCGCAGCAGCCGCTAGCGACATCGACGCCGCATGGCGCCAGCTGTCGGGCAACCTGCAGGATGAGTACGACCTCATCGTCGCCGGCGAAGAGGTGCCGATGGAACTGCGTCTGGCTGCTCGCCGCGACCAGGTCCGCGCCACCGGTCGCGCCATCGACTCGATCGACCTGCTGTTTGAAAACTCGGGTGCGCACGCCCTTGAGAACGGCACCCCGATTCAGCGTTTCTGGCGCGACGCCCACGCGGGCCGCGTCCACGCCGCCAACGACGCCGAGCGCGCCTACGTCGCATTCGGTAACGGGGAGTTCGGTCTCCCCATCGGCGACACGATGGTCTAATCGGCTCGAGAAAACACCTACTAGATAAGAGGAAGACAGTAGATGTCTGACGACCAGAGCCCCATCCGGTCACTCGGTTACATGCGCATTGATGCCACCGACATGGATGCGTGGCGCGAATACGGTCTGAAGGTCCTCGGCATGGTGGAAGGTTCCGGGTCTATCCCCGGTGCCCTCTACCTGCGGATGGACGATTTCCCGGCGCGCCTGGTTATCGTCCCCTCCGATCGCGATCACCTGGCCTGCTCGGGCTGGGAGTGCGCGACCGCCGCCGGACTGCAGCAAGTGCGTGACAACCTCGCCGCCGCGGGCGTCGAGTTCCGTGAAGGCACCGACGAAGAGCGCGCGGACCGCCGCGTCGACGAGCTCATCGTTTTCGCCGACCCCGACGGCAATGTGCTCGAAGCGTTCCACGGTGTCGCCTTGCAGCACCGTCGTGTGGTGAGCCCGTACGGTCACACCTTCGTCACCGCTGAGCAGGGTCTGGGCCACGTGGTCCTGACCACGACCGACGACGCCAAGGCTCTCGCGTTCTACCGCGACGTCCTCGGCTTCCGACTCCGCGACTCGATGCGACTGCCTCCGCAGGTGGTCGGGCGGGCCGAAGGTGAAGAACCGGCATGGCTGCGGTTCTTCGGCTGCAACCCGCGTCACCACTCGCTGGCATTCCTGCCGATCCCGAACAGCACGGGCATCGTGCACCTCATGGTTGAGGTCGAAAACTCCGACGATGTCGGTCTCGCCCACGACCGCGCCTTGCGCAAAAAGGTGCCAATGTCAGCAACTTTGGGTCGCCACGTGAACGACCTGATGCTGTCGTTCTACATGAAGACTCCGGGCGGGTTCGACATCGAATTCGGTTGCGAGGGTCGCACTGTAGATGACAATGAATGGATCGCGCGCGAGTCCACGGCAGTTAGCCTGTGGGGTCACGATTTCACTATCGGAATGAAGTAGAGGGCACTCGATGGCACCGACATCCCCGTACGGGACCGACGATTTCAACTCCAGGCAGTTCCGCACTGCCATGGGTCAGTTCTGTACGGGGGTGACGGTGATTACGACCCTCGATCCTGACGGGAAGCCTGCGGGCTTTGCCTGCCAGTCGTTTGCGGCGCTCTCGCTGGATCCGCCGCTCATCGTTTTTTGCCCGATGAAGACCTCGGGCACCTGGCCGCTCATCGAAGCCAACGGCAAATTCGTCGTCAATATTCTGTCGAACCGGCAGGAGGACGTCAGTGCGACGTTTGGTGCACCGGGTTCGGATAAGTTCAGAAGCATCGCTTGGGATCCGTCGCCCGCCGGGCTGCCGGTCCTGCGCAACAACCTCACCTGGGTTGAGTGCTCCGTCGACTCCGTCAGCGACGGCGGCGACCACTGGGTCGTCATCGGCCGCGCGCTGACGCTCGGCGAAGTAGTCCAAGACAAGCCGCTGCTGTTCTACCGCGGTGGTTACCTGTCGACCGAGCACCCCCGCGTCACACCTGCCAAGGCAGAACTCGAAAACTTCCTCACCTGGAACGACGGGGACACCTGGCTGTGACGGTCGAAACGAGTGCCCCGAGTGCAATCACGGCACCTTTCACCGCCGCGATTGCTGAAGCCGAGGCCATGGTTTTGGGTGCCGAGTTTGCCGAGACCGACGCGGATCGCGCCGAGGGGCTTGAGTATCTCTCGGGCAGCATCGCGTCGATCCTCGATTTGGCTCGCGCCCACGACAAAGCGCACCCGTACTTCGTCACGTCTACCGGTCCATACGCCAAGATGGGCCTCGACAATCCCGACACGATCTACTACCACGCGACCGTGGTGCCCGAAGCTACCTATGTGGTACGCGGCGTTCGGGGAAACACCGCTGACCTCAGTTTTCAGGTGCTGCGCGGTGATTACACGGCCACCAAGGTGCCCGGTGGTGACGGGGCATTCGACGATCGTCGCATCACCATCGCCGACGACGGCAGCTTTGAACTCACCTTTGGTCCGGCGATCGACAATCCGCCCGCCGACTACTTTGTGCTCGGCGAGGGCGCGTCCATGCTGGCGGTCCGCGAGGTTTACGGCGACTGGGCGACGCAGACGCGCGGTTCGGTCACCATCGAACGTGTCGACACCGTCGGGACGGTCCCCGCAGAGCTAACGACGGCACGGATGGCCCGACGCTACGCGATCGCCGCCAAGATGCTCACCACCCGCATCAATACCTGGTTCAACTTCCCGAAGTGGTTCTACCTGGACGAGCCGGTCAACACCTTTACCGCGCCGCGCAGCACGCCGGGCGGACTGTCGACGCAGTTCTCGTCCGTCGGCCACTACGACCTCCCCGCCGGTAAGGCGATGGTCGTGACGGTGCCGAAATCGCAGGCCCCGTACCAGGGTTTTCAGCTCGGAAGCATGTGGTACATCTCCCTCGACTACGTAAACCACCAGACGTCGTTGAACTCGGCCCAGGCTCAGGTGGACCCGGACGGCATGATCCGCATGGTGATTTCTGAGAATAATCCGGGCATCGCCAACTGGATCGAAACCACCGGTCGCCGCCGCGGCATTTTGCAGTTCCGGTGGCAGCGAATCGACAATCCCGTGACACCCGAACTCGGTCCCAGTGCCGTGGTGGTCGATGATGCCGATGTGGCTGCGCATTTGCCGTACTTTGCTGATAATCAGATCGACGATCCCGGCTGGTCCGAGCGAATTGCCGTCCGGCAGCGAGCTTTTGCCCGCCGGATGCTCGGCTAGTCTCCGCTACCGCATTCGCTTTGGTGCCTGTTCTAGGAGGGCTTTTTCGATGACTGGACTACTCGACGGCAAAGTGGTCGTCGTATCGGGCGTGGGGCCGGCACTGGGGCGCTCGGTGTGCCTGAAGTCGGCCGCGGCCGGAGCGAAGGTCGTGCTGGCTGCCCGCACCGAGTCACGGTTGGCGGAGATCGCCGACGAGATTCGGGCTGCTGGCGGCCAGGCGCTGACCGTGCCGACGGATATCACCGACGAGGCCGCCGTGCAGAACCTCGTTGAGCGCACCGTCGCCGAGTTCGGTCGGGTCGATGCCCTGGTTAACAATGCCTTCGCCATTCCGTCGATGAAGCCGTTGGGGCGCACGGACTTTGACCAGATCACCGATAGCTTGAACCTGACGGTCCTCGGCACACTGCGAGTCATCAAGGCGTTCACGCCGGCGCTCGCCGAGAACGACGGTGCCATCGTCAACGTGAACTCGATGGTGGTTAGGCACTCCGAGCCGCGCTACGGCAGCTACAAGATCGCGAAGTCGGCGCTGCTGGCGATGTCGCAGACACTGGCGAGTGAGCTCGGCAGCGACGGTATTCGCATCAACAGCGTGGTGCCCGGCTACATCTGGGACGACCAGCTGAAGTGGTACTTCGGCGAGGTCGCCAAAAAGTACGGAATCACCCCGGAACAGGTCTACGAGCAGACGGCGTCGCGCAGCGATTTGAAGCGGCTTCCGGAACCGGATGAGATCGCCGATGCGGTCGTGTTCTTCGCGTCGAGCATGTCGCGGTCCATCACCGGTCAGACCCTGGACGTGAACTGCGGTGAATACCATGTCTGAGGCGCGAACCCTGGTTGGGGAAGTCGACGAACTGCATGAATCAGCCACTCGCACAGTCGGTTTAGATGATTTTGGCGATCGGTCGGAGTACCTCGAAGGTTTGCAGGTGCTTCTCGACTCGTACCGCGACGAAGCAGAACTAACCCCCACCGGCAGCAAGATGTTCCGCTACTTCCTCAAGGGTGCGCTGATTGCGCGGCTGCTCAGCGAGGCCGGTTGGAAGAACAATCCGGGCTACGCCGACGTTGAGATCAAGCGCCCGGTGTTCGTGACCGGACTTCCGCGCACCGGCACTACCGCGCTGCATCGCCTGCTGGCCGCCGACCCCGCCAACCAGGGGCTCGAAATGTGGCTCACGGAGTTCCCGCAGCCGCGCCCGCCGCGCGAGTTATGGGACGCCAATCCCGTCTACCAGCAGATCAACGCTGGGCTGTCTCAGCATCACGTCGAGAACCCGGAGTTTATGGGCCTGCACTACATGAGTGCGGGCGAGGTTGAGGAGTGCTGGCAGTTGCTGCGGCAGTCCTTGACGTCGATCTCGTACGAGTCTCTGGCGCACATCCCGTCGTACTCGGCGTGGCTGGCCAAGCAGGATTGGACGCCCGCATTTGAGCGGCACCGTCGCAACTTGCAGCTGATCGGGCTCCACGATCAGGACCGTCGTTGGGTGCTCAAGAACCCGAGCCATCTGTTCTCGCTCGACGCCCTGATGAAGGTGTATCCGGATGCGATCGTCGTGCAGACGCACCGCGCGCCGGAGACGATCATTGCGTCAATGTGCAGCCTGGCCGAGCATGCGACCGAGGGCTATTCGACGGCGTTTACCGGCAGCAGTATTGGCGAGACCCAGCTGGACTTGTGGTCGCGGGGACTCAAGTCGTTCTCGCAGGCACGCCAAAAGTACGATCCCGCCCAGTTCGTGGACGTCGACTTCGCTGACTTGCGGTCGGATCCGTTCGGCACCGTCCAACGCGTGTACGACGCGGTCGGCACCGAGTTCACGCCGGCGGCCCGCGCAGCTATGGAGGATCTCGACAAGGACTCCCAGTCCGGCGACCGTCGTCCCCAACACAAGTACTCCTTAGCGGACTACGGCCTCACCACCGAGCAGGTCCAGGCCGCCTTCGCGTAGCCGGGTTTTCTCCGCCCCCGCCCGTTTCCCCCGCGTTTCTCCGCTCCGCTCCGCTCCGCCCCTTTTCTGTCACGATTCGACCGTTCCGTCACGACGCGCCACGGTCGGTGACGGAACGACTGACGAATTCGTGTCGGATGTGACAGAAAAGGGGGAATTCGGGGGCGATAAACCGCGTTTTTTGGGGGGGCTGTCTGGTGGGCCTACAGGCCGTTACGGTCGAGGAAGGCCTCGATGGCGGCGGCGAAGACTTCGTTGTCGTCGCCCGCGACCATGTGACCGGCACCGGAGACGTCGGCGATCTCGGCGTGGGGGACGAGACGCTTCATCGATGCGATGCCGGCATCGCTCACCACATCCGACTTTCCGCCACGTACGACGAGCGTCGGGACCGAAACCTGGCGGGCAGCGGCAGCCAGGCGGACCGGATCGGTGTGTCGACGCGGCTCGTCGCCTTCACCGGAGTGAATGAACTCGGGATCCCAATGCCAGTACCAACGACCGTCCTCCCGTTGGCGGACGTTCTTCTTGAGGCCCTCTAGGTTCTTGGTTCGCTGGCGCGCCGGGTTGTAAGCGGCAATCGCGTCGGCAACATCGTCGAGAGTGTCAAAACCGTCGACGTGGTCGGTCATGAAGGCTTTGATGCGGTCGATGCCCTTCTGCTCCACATCGACGACGACGTCGACCATCACCAGCGCAGCTACCGCATCCTCGTCCTCGCCGGCGGTGCACAGGGCTGTGATGCCACCCAGTGAGGCGCCAATGACGACCGGCTTCGCGGGCGACGTCGACAGGATGTTGCGCAGATCGTCGACAAACCCTTCGAGTCCGTAGTTTCCATCGGCGGCCCAACTGCTGTCGCCGTGGCCGCGCGCGTCGAGCGTGTACACCTCACGACCGCGGGAGGCGAGAGCTGCGGCGGTGCGGTCCCACGAATGCCGTGTTTGGCCGCCGCCGTGGAGGAGGAGCGCGGGGGTGGTGCCGGAGCCGGACCCGGTGGCTGGCCAGTGATCGCCACGGAGTTCGAGTTCGCCTGACCTGACTACGAACGGCTGGGGTGTTGCGTCGACCATGTGACGTCCCTTCACAAAAGAGAATCTCTCTCCCTTGTGGTTACTACATATCGGCGTTGGCGGAGTCTTTGGGGTGCGGTTCGCCCACGACGACGTGGTCATGACGCACCTCATACCTAATTTCGGTTGGCCGAAACTAAAGCTACCGGCTACCCTCAAATAATGCTGCAACCGGGACATCGACGAAGCCTCGCGCGTGCTGCCGGACTCATGGGTCCGGCATTTGTCGCCGCGATTGCCTACGTCGATCCCGGTAACGTCGCGGCCAACATCACTGCGGGCGCCAAGTACGGCTACCTGCTGGTTTGGGTGCTTCTGGTGGCCAATGTGATGGCGGTGATGGTGCAGTACCAGTCGGCGAAGCTGGGCGTGGTCACCGGAAAGTCCCTGCCTCAGACCCTCGGCCTACGACTGCCCCAGCGGTCCCGCCTACTGTTTTGGGGACAGGCGGAATTGGTTGCTGGCGCCACCGATATCGCCGAGGTAATCGGCGGCGCCATTGCCTTGAATCTGCTGTTTGGTTTGCCGCTGCCGGTGGGCGGTGTGATTGTTGGCGTGGTGTCGATGGCTTTGCTGACGATGGCGAATCGGCGCAGGCAGCGACGGTTTGAGTTCGTGATCATCGGTTTGCTGGCGATCATCGTGATTGGTTTTGTGTCGGGCCTGCTGGTGAACCCACCGGACGTCGGCGGCCTCGTGAACGGCATGGTCCCACGGTTGGCTGGCACGGAAACGGTGCTGCTGGCGGCGTCGATGCTGGGCGCGACGGTGATGCCGCACGCGATCTATTTGCATTCGACGCTCGTCATCGACCGGCACGGGTTGCCTGACAATGAGCGACGGACCCGCAAACTGCTGTCGATCACTCGGGTTGATGTGGTGATCGCGTTGGTGATTGCTGGCACCGTCAATATTGCGCTGCTGGTGCTCGCCGCGACGAGTCTGTACGGCCGCGAAGGGACCGACAGTATCGAAGGTGCGCATGCTGCGGTTGGCGATGCGCTCGGCCCCGTCGTTGCTGCGGTCTTTGCGGTGGGCTTGCTGGCCTCCGGGATTGCCTCGACTTCAGTGGGTGCCTACGCTGGCGGCTCCATCATGGAAGGTTTGTTGAAGAAGCAGATCCCGATGCTGGTGCGACGCTCGGTCACCCTCATTCCCGCGGTCATCATCCTGGCAGCCGGCATCGATCCGACGACGGCGCTGGTGATCTCGCAGGTGGTCTTGAGTTTCGGTATCCCGTTCGCGATCATCCCGTTGCGTCGCTACACCGCGGACAAGGCGCTCATGGGGCCCTTCGTCGACGGAAGGCCGCTGCGCTGGGGTTCAGCGGCAGCGGCCTTCGCGATCGTGGTGCTCAATGTGGTGCTGATTTATCTGACAGTCACCGGCTAGCAGGGATAAGCCGAGTTGGTTACAGACTGATTTGTGCGAGCGCCTCGTGCGGCTGCCCAAACAACTGGGCGTCGGCCTGGGCGCGCTTAAAGAACAGCCCGATGTCGTGCTCCCAGGTGATGCCGATTCCGCCGTGCAGCTGCACGGCCTCGCCGGTCACCGACATGTAGTGCTCGGAGCAGTAGACATGCGCAGCGGCAGCGAGTTCGGCAGCCTCGGGGCGCTGATGCACGACGGCGTCGATGGCCGCGCCCGAGATAGACCGCATGGTCTCAACGGAGGTGTACATGTTGGCCATCGCGTGCTTGAGTGCCTGGAAAGACGCCAGCGTGCGACCAAACTGCTTGCGGGCCGACGTGTGCTCCACGGATAGTTCGACGGCGCGTGCGGCACCGCCGACCTGCTCAGCTGAAAGCATGGCCCAGGCGAGCGTGCGGACGCGGTCGGCGAGGTCGGACGGCGACGCGATGGTGGTCGAGGGGACCTCGTCGAAGTGCACCCGCGACAGGGCGCGCGTGGGATCGAGCAGGGGGAGCGGAGTCACGGTGACACCTTCGGCGTCGGCCGGAACCTCGTGCAACGTCAACGGCGCGTCAACGTCGCCAGCTCGACCAGCGATCACCAGGAACACATCGGCGGTCTCGCCGTCGATCACGTATTCGGCTGTGCCGGAGAGCAATCCGGCCTCTGCCGTAACGCCGGGAACCGACCATCCGGAAGCACTAGCCCAGCAGAGCGCACCGATCTTCTCGCCCGACGCGAAGTCCGGGAGCAGGCGCGCGGCCGCTTCAGTATCGCCCGATGCCATGACGGTGCCCGCAGCGAGGACGGCCGACGAGAACACGGGGACCGGTGCCAGCACGGCGCCGACCTCTTCGACGGCTAGCGCGGTCTCGGCGAGGCTGGCTCCAGCGCCGTCGTAGTCTTCGGGAACCGCGAGGGCGGCTACGCCGATCTCACCGCACAATGTCTCCCATAGCGTGCGATCGATACGACCATCGTTGGTGATGGCGGCACGCACCGCGGCCGAATCGGAACGACGACGCAGTACGTCGCGGATCGACTCGGTGAGGGCCGCGCGGTCCTCGGCGCTAATGGCCTCCGGCGTCGTCACAGTGTCTCCAGAATCCGGGCGCGGTGCTGGGCCGGGGTACCCCAGGCCGACACGAGTGCGCGGGTCTTGGTGAGGTACAGCGACAGGTCGTGCTCGGCGGTGTAGCCGATGGCTCCGAGCACCTGCAGGCTGCGACGAGATGCCAAGTAGGCGGCATCGGCGGCGGCGACCTTGGCTGCCGAGATATCACGCGAGACGGCGACCGCCGACGAATCGGGGGCATTTCCGTCGAGTCCCACGGCTGCACCCCACACCAGCGGGCGAGCCATTTCGACGGCCACGGCGACGTCGGCCAAGTGGTGCTTCACGGCCTGGTACGCGCCGATGGCACGCCCAAACTGCTTGCGGCTCTTGGCGTATTCGGAGGCGAGATCGAGCATCGCGGATCCGAGACCGATGAGTTCGGCAGCGGTCGCGAGGGCTGCCAGGTCGGCGACGGCGGCGGCATCGGCGGCACCGAGCTCGGCCTGCGCCGCCAGATCGGCCAGCGTGCGAGTCGGGTCGACCGACTCGTGTTCGGCGACGATGCTCGCGGACGACAGGGTGCCGTCGCGCAGCAGGTAGACGTCGGCGTCGGTGGGGCTGGCGGCGCGGAAACCGGTGGCCTCGGTGCCGATGGTCGCGGGACGACCGCCGAGCAGCGACTCGAGCGCATCGGTGGCGCCGGCTGCGGCGAGTGCGGTCGGCACGGCCGCGAGGGTTTCGGCGACCGGACCGGGCAGCGCGATGCGACCGATCTGTTCGGCGGCGACCACCATTTCGGTGGCACCGGCGCCGGAACCGCCGAGCTCATCGTCGACGATGAGTCCGGTGATGCCGGCTTCGGCGAGCTGACGGTACACGTTCAGGCCGGGAGCACGATCGCCCTCGGACCAGGCGCGTGCGACGGACGAACCGCCAGCCTTCTCACCAATGGCGGCGACGGTCGACGCGAGGTCGGTGTGGATGTCGTTAAGCAGAAAGTCCATGATCTATCGGTCTCCGCGGGGCAGGCCGAGAAGTCGCTCGGCGATCACATTGCGCTGAATCTCGTTGGTGCCGGCGTAAATCGGGCCGGACAGCGAGAAGAGGTAGCCGTCCATCCAGGGGTCGGCCAGTTCGGCGTCGATGCCCTGCAGGTCGAGGGCGGTCTCGTGGGCGGCAATGTCCCACTGCGACCAGAACACCTTGTTGATCGACGACTCCATGCCGAGCTGTCCGCCAGCGGCCAGACGGCTCACGGTCTGGTACGTCGATAGCTCGTAGGCGCGCGAACCGATCCACGCGTCGGCGACGCCCTTGTCGGTGGCGGCGGTCGACGGCGCGTCGGCGCCGTTGGTCTTCCAGAGGTTGACCAGACGGTCGGTGGCGGCGAGGAACCGGCCGGGGGAGCGCAACGACAGTCCGCGCTCGTTGGCTGCGGTGCTCATCGCGACCTTCCAGCCGTTGTCGACCTGCCCGATGACGCCGGAGTTTGCCGGGTCGGCCGGATCGTCGGGGACAAAGACGTCCTCGAGGAAGAGCTCGGCAAAGCCGGCTTCGCCGTCGAGCTGAGCGATTGGCCGGACGGTGACGCCAGCTGCCTTCAGATCGAACATGAAGTACGTGATGCCCTTGTGGCGCGACTCATCCGGGTTGGTGCGGAACAGGCCGAAACCCCAGTCCGCGAAGCTCGACCGCGAACTCCAGGTCTTCTGGCCGTTGAGCAGCCAGCCGCCCTCGGTGCGGGTCGCCGTCGAACGCAGCGACGCCAGGTCGGAGCCGGCTTCCGGCTCACTCCAGGCCTGACCCCAAATGTCTTCCGAACGGGCCATGCGCGGCATGATGCGCGCCAACTGCTCGGGGCTCGCGTGCTCGAAGAGCGTGGGGGCCAGCAGGAAGATGCCGTTCTGGCTGACGCGTCCGGGCGCACCCGAGCGGTAGTACTCCTCTTCGAAAATCAGCCAGTGCAGCAGCGGCTCGTCGCGGCCACCGAACTCCTCCGGCCAGCTCACCACCGACATGCGGTCGGCAGCCATTTCGGCTTCCCACTTGCGGTGGGCCTCAAAGCCTTCGGCGGTGTCCATCGACGGAAGTGGCTCGGCGGGCACGTGCTCGGCCAGCCAGGCGCGCACCTCGGCGCGGAACGCCTGCGCGGCGTCGTCGAACAACAGGTCCATCAGGCTTTACCCTTCTCAGCAGCGTTCTTCATACTCTTGGCGTCCATGCCACCCAGCGAGTCGCCGGAGTCGGCGTCGTTGGCGGCGTGGGCAAAGTGGTGCCAGCCGAAGACCGAGTCCATGGCATTGCGCATGCCCATTTGGTCTTCGCAGATATTGACGGCCTTCTTGCTCAAGAACAGGCCCTGCATCGGCATCTCGGTCATCTGCGCGCACAGTTCGTCGACCTTGGCGGCGAGCTCATCGCGCGGGACCACGTGGTTCACCATGCCCCAGTCGAGGGCCTGCGCCGCGGTGAAGCGCTGGCCGGTAAAGAGGATCTCCTTGGCGCGACGAGTACCGAGCACGTAGGCGTGTGCAAAGTATTCGACGCCCGGAATGCCCATGCGGGCGACGGGATCGGAGAAGAAGGCGTCGTCGGAGGCGACGATGAAGTCGGCCGACCACGCGAGCATCAGGCCGCCGGCGATGCAGGCACCGTGGACCTGCGCGATGACGGGCTTGGGGATGTCACGCCAGCGGCGGCACATGCCCATGTAGACCTCGATCTCGCGGGCGAGGCGCTGGTTGCTGTCGAGGGCTTCGCCGTCGGCGCGGGTGTGGTCCCAGTGCAGGGTCGCGGTATTCGGGTAGAACGTGTTGAAGTCGCGTTCGGGGGTGCCGATGTCGTGGCCTGCGGAGAAATGCTTGCCGTTGGCGCGCAGCACGATGACCTTGACGTTGTTGTCGTCGACGGCCTTGCGGTAGGCGGCGTCGAGCGAATAGGTCATCACCGAGTTCTGCGCATTGCGGAAGTCCGGGCGATTCAGCGTCACGTAGGCGACGGCACCGGACGTCTCGTACGCGATGGGTGACGTGTCGGGACCGAGGTCGTCGGGCCCCAGGGCTGGCGGGATGACGGCATTGCTCATACCTCCGACTCTAACCTAGCAAGTGCTTGGTTGGTAGCCGGGAGGTGTGCATTTCCCGAACGGGCCGCGGTTACCGTACGGACAGCGCCATTCCAATGGGGGCGCTGATCGCCAAAACCAGCAAGATTGCGACGTAGACGTATGCCCAGGCGTGCCGTGTGCGTACAAGATTGAGGCCAACCCAGGCGGTCAACAGCAGGATTGCCAGGAGCAAGATCGACCCGATCGCCGTCAGTGCCGCGATGTCGACAAGGGCACCCACCGCCACGAGGCCGTTGGCGAGGAGCCATCCGCCGAGTTGAACCAGACGCGTTCGGCGCGGCACCGGTTCTGTGCTGTGCTGCTGAGCAATCCCGATCGCAATCAGGGCAACGCCGCACACCAGCACCATGAAAGCGGACAGCCAACTGCCCTTCGACCAGTTCAGCGGTCCGGTCGCCGCCGCGACCAGTCCGCCCGCGATCACGAACACCATGCCGGCAACGGTGAATTCGTCGACCTTCACGCTCGGTTGGCTCACGCAGTTTCTCCTGTCAGGGTGGCCATGCAGTGGTCGCCGTCGACGAAAGCGTCGAGTCTTTCTAGTCGCAGCGGGGTGTCGTGTGAGGCCAGCACGCCCTGCATGATTCCCCGGTGAACCGCGCAGGTGACGGTGGGATGAGACTTCGCCAGTTCCAAGAATGGACAACTATTAAGGCGGACGCCGTCGCCGGCCGGTTCGGGAGCAAAGCCGAAATTATCAAGGGTGGCAACCAAATCGGCTACTGGATGGGAACCGGTCGCAGCCTGCCGCTCGCCCCAGGCGCGTCCGGCTTCCAGTGCATGTTCGACGGCGTTTGGTGCCGCAGCGAGGGCCTCCACCATCACCTCGGCGAGCAGCACAAAATTTCGCGCGCCCGACGGATCCATGACCGCATGTGAGCGGTACAGCATGCGTGGCCGGCCGCGGCCCGATCGCGGTTCGGGGTCGGCCGCCACGACCCCGTCGTCGATCAGGGCGTGCAAATGGAAACGGACGGTCGTGGCGGGGATGCCGGTGATCGTCGCCAGGTCGGCGACGGTCATCGGCCCCTCGGCGTTTCGCAGCGCGTTAAGGATGGTGGCGCGCATGACTATTCGTCGGCGCTCTGCGGCGGCACCTGTGCGACCACCGGGGCGTCGGCCGGGATGGGCCCCAGCTTCATGGCACCACCGGGAGAGCCGAGAGGCTCGTCCTGGCCGGGCAGCGTCAGCACAAAGAAGTCGGCGTTATCGGTGATGTACGGGGTCCACTCGTCGGGGACGTCGTCCTCGTAGAAGATTGCCTCCACCGGGCAGACGGGCTCGCAGGCGCCGCAGTCCACGCATTCGTCGGGGTGGATGTACAGCGCGCGGCCGCCCTCGTAGATGCAGTCAACCGGGCACTCTTCGACGCAGGCTCGGTCCATGACGTCGACGCACGGTTCGGCGATGACATAGGTCATGACGTTGCCGCCGGGCGAAGGCTGAGCGGCTCAATGGTGAGCGACGGCTCGCGATGGGTGTGCACGGTCAGGTAGCTGAAGCCATCGGGGCCCGCGGTGAATGACCGCTCGGAGCCGTTGGGGAGCCACAGCAGATCGCCAACGACGGCGTCTACGTCGCCCGCTTCGGTGCCGAGCGTGCCCGACCCGGCGATCACGTGAATCAACACGTCCACTTCGCCGCCCTTGTGCTTACCGATTGATCCGCCGGGTGCCAGGCGGATCAGATTGGAGTCGAGGCCCCGGTTGTCGAAGTCGAGCTTCCAGGCGACGTCCGCAGCGTCGACCTCGTTTGCCGTCAAGTCGGCGGTATTGCCGAGCTTGCGGGGCGGGGCAGCTGCTGTGGTCTTGCTAATGCGAATCCGGTAGTTCCGCTTTTCGCGGATCTCGTAGTCCCAGCCGTAACCACCGGGGAGTTTTGCCTCAAACTCATCGTGGAGGTGTCGGGGGTCGTGGTCGTTGGTGAGGATGACGGCCTCGCCGACGTCGAGCGAATCGAAGATCCCGAAGATCTTGGGATGTCGCGCAGGTTTTGGGATCTCGCGAACATCCAATTCAACGTCGGCCATGGCGCATCCTCTCAATAAAAACAATCGGTACTTGTAAATATTACGCCGAATTGTTTGGAGGCTCAGATTGAGGTGGTCACTTTGGCTGCGGCCGCTTGGGTTTGCTGGCCGAGGGTGGCCAAGTCGGCCACCGGCATTACCGCGTTGGGGCATGAGACAAACGATGCGATGACGGTGCCGTCGGCATCGAAGATGGGAGCGCCGACACTGACCGCGCCCACCTCGCCGGTGAGTTCGGATGGCAGGTAGTCGATGGCTGACAACTCGGATACGAGTTCGGACATTCGCTCGCGTAAGTGCGCTGGCATCTCGTCCAGGTCGCCGAGGGTGTCGATGATGGCACGATGGTTGCCGGTGATCCGCTCGATGGAATAGCCGCGATCGGCGATGGCGGTGAGGACCGCGTCCAGGCGTGGGCGTTGATCGACGGGAGCCTGGCTCAGCCAGTGTGTGCGTTCAGTCGGCCGGGCCCACGCGACGAACTCGCGACACAGTGGCGGTCGCAGCGACATCCGTCGCAGGGGCGACGTCCACTGGTCCGGATTGTTTTCGGGCATCATCTGATCGGCGACGGAGATGACGTCACCCGAGCGTCGCGCAAGAAAGGTCGGAATGCCGGTGAGTTCGACCAGCGACTTCAGTGCCGGGGATGCGGCGGCGGCAACCATGTCAAGGCGCGCCGCGCGTCGGCTCGCGGTCAAGAACTCTGGGCCCAGGCGGAATTCGTTGGCGTCGTCGCGGATGAGCCAGCCGAGGTCGCATAATTGGGCGGCGATGGCGTGCGCGGTGCCGCGCGGAATGCTGGTGGCGCGCACGATCTCGGCAAGGGTCAAAGACTCACCGGCCTGATCGATCAGCAGCGACATCACGTCAACGACGCGACGAGTCGGCGGGGACGATTGACGCTCGTGCGCCCGATCACCTACCGTGTCTGTCATATAGTCAACATTAGGTGTCGAATATTCGACACGTCAAGGGAAGCGCTGGAAGATGATCACCTCGCCTGACGGAACGCATCCGCCCGTCGCCAACGGTGCCCACTCGGGTTCGCGTCCGCGATACGAGCTCACGACTCTCGAAGAGCTCGAAGCCGAAGCCATCTACATCTTCCGCGAGGTCGCCGCGACGTTTGAACGTCCGGCCATGCTGTTCTCCGGCGGCAAAGACTCCGTCGTCATGTTCCACGTTGCACAGAAGGCGTTCTGGCCCGCGCCGGTTCCGTTCCCTCTAATGCACATCGACACCGGTCACAACTTCGACGAAGTGATCGAGTTCCGCGACCGCGTGGTTGCCGAAACCGGCGTCAAACTCATCGTGAGCAGCGTCCAAGATGACATCGATGCCGGTCGTGTGGTCGACCAGACCGGCCCCGGCACCTCCCGCAATCGACTGCAGACGGCAGCCCTATTGCGTGGCATCAGCGACAACAAGTTCGATGCCGTTTTCGGCGGTGCCCGCCGCGACGAAGAGAAGGCCCGAGCCAAGGAACGCATCTTCAGTTTCCGTGACTCGTTTGGTGCCTGGGATCCCCGGAACCAGCGGCCAGAACTGTGGAACCTCTACAACGGTCACTGCAAGCGCGGTGAGAATATCCGGGTGTTCCCGCTCAGTAACTGGACCGAACTCGATATCTGGAACTACATCGAAGCGGAGAACATCGACCTCCCGTCGATCTACTACGCACACGAACGCGAAGTGGTCCCGCGCGACGGCATGCTGCTGGCCCAAACAAGGTTCCTTGAGACCTACCCCGGCGAAACCGCGCACGTCGAACGTGTCCGGTTCCGGACGGTCGGCGACGCCACCTGCACCGGCTGCGTCGAGAGCGACGCCGACACAATCGAGAAGGTGATCGCCGAAATCGCCTCCACGCGGATCACCGAACGCGGTGCCACTCGCGCCGACGATCGAATCTCCGAAGCCGGTATGGAAGATCGCAAGAAGGAAGGCTACTTCTGATGAGCTCTGACCTGCAGACGCCCAACGTGGGGGCAGAGTTTGAGACGGAGACGGTCGCACCGGCCGAACTGTTGCGTATCGCGACAGCGGGCAGCGTCGACGACGGTAAGTCGACCCTCATCGGTCGACTGCTGTACGACTCGAAGTCGATCCTCACCGACCAACTCGAAGCCATCGAACGCACCTCCGCCCAGCGTGGTGACGAATATGCCGACCTCGCACTTCTCACTGACGGCCTGCGCGCCGAACGCGAACAGGGCATCACCATCGACGTGGCGTACCGCTACTTCGCGACTGCGGCGCGGAAGTTCATCATCGCCGACTCTCCGGGGCACGTGCAGTACACGCGCAACATGGTGACCGGAGCGTCGACCGCCGACCTCGCGATCATTCTCATCGATGCCCGCAAAGGTGTTTTGGAGCAGACCCGACGGCACGCCTTCTTGTCGTCGCTGCTCGGGATCCCGCGACTGGCGGTCTGCGTCAACAAGATGGACCTCGTCGACTATTCGCAAGAACGGTTCGACGAGATCCACGACGACATGGTGTCGTTTGCGGCCAAGCTCAATATCAGCGACCTGACCTTTATCCCGATCTCTGCGTTGCGCGGCGACAACGTGGTTGACCGCTCCGAGAACATGCCTTGGTACAGCGGTCGCCCGCTGCTGAGCCACCTCGAGAACGTCTACATCGCATCCGACCGCAACCTCCGCGATGCCCGATTCCCCGTCCAGTACGTGATCCGACCCCAGCGCAGCGACGGCTTCGACCACCGCGCGTTCGCCGGAACCGTCGCTGGCGGCACCTTTGCCGTCGGCGACAAAGTGGTGGCACTGCCGGGCGGTTTCGGCACCACGGTCGCCAAGATTTGGGGGCCGGGCGGCGTCGAACTCGACGAAGCCTTCGCTTCCATGGCGGTGTCGATTGCCCTCGAAGATGAGATCGACATTGTGCGCGGCGACATGCTGGTGCGACCCAACAACCGCCCGCACGTGGGCCGCGAACTCGACGCCATGGTGTGTTGGTTCTCCGAAAGCAGCCAACTGTCGGCGGGCAGCACCTACCTGATGCTGTGTGGAACCCGCGAGACTCGAGTCCGGGTCGACGGCCTCAACTACCGCCTCGACGTCAACTCGCTGCACCGTGACGAAGAAGCAAAGTCGTTGGCGCTGAACGAGATCGGGCGACTGTCATTGCATGCGCAGCAGCCGGTGATGTTCGACGAATATCGCCGTAACCGGGCGACCGGCAGTTTCATCCTGATCGACGAAGCCACCAATGCAACCGTCGCCGCAGGCATGATCAGTGCACCGCTGGCCCACGACACCCAGGTGGTGTGGCAGTCGAGCAAGGTATCGCGCGAGGCGCGTGCCAACCGCGGTGCCACGTTGTGGCTCACGGGCCTGTCCGGCTCGGGCAAGTCGACCATCGCCATGGAATTGGAACGCCGACTCGTTGCTGAAGGTCGTGCGGCCTACCTGCTCGACGGGGACAACCTGCGGCATGGTCTCAACAGCGATCTCGGTTTCAGTGACGACGACCGTCGAGAGAACATTCGTCGCACGTCGGAGGTGGCATCACTGTTTGCCGACTCGGGTGCCGTCGCGCTGGTGTCGCTGATCAGCCCCTTCGCCGCCGAACGGCAGCGGGCCCGCGAGATTCACGAGGCCGCCGACTTGCCGTTCTACGAAATCTTTGTCGACACGCCGCTCGCCGACTGCGAGGCTCGCGACCCGAAGGGCCTGTACGCCAAGGCTCGCGCTGGCGAGATTACTCAGTTCACCGGGATTGACTCGCCGTACGAGCGGCCGGAGAACGCCGATCTGGTTGTGGTGCCGGGCGACGGCTCCCCGGCTGAGATCGCCGACCGAATTTTCCGAGAGTTGGGGCTGTAGGGCCGGAACTGTCCGGTACTACCGAATGCCTGCTTCGACCGTCGCGAGGTCGGCCAACACCTTCTTGCGACGCTGAAAGCACAGGATCGTGACGTGGACTTGCGGATCAATCATCGGCCGATCGTAGCCAGGGCCAGCGCTTTGCCGCCGAACGCTCGCTATCGGCGCGTCAACGCGGCGTGGACGTCGGCACCGGTGAGCGTCATGAGATCGACGTCTGTCAGCGCCGCCAAATCGGCGCTGGCAGCCAATCTCAGTTCGCGCTCTTCCTCGGCCGCTTCGATGATGTTGCGAACAAACCGGCCGTTGCCCGCGATGTCGGAGGCCCGGCGACCTCCTGATGTGTCGTCATAAAGCGCCGCGAACTCTGATTCCAGCACTGCGGCCGCATCTGCCGATAGACGGGTATCGCGTTGCGCGGCCAGGGTTTCGGCAATGCGAATGAGCTCACCCGGGGTGTAGGAGGCGAACCGGATCCGGCGGGCAAAGCGCGAAGCGAGCCCCTCGTTCGCCGCGAGGAGTCGGTCGATCTCCTCGTCGTAGCCAGCAATGATGACGACAAGGCGGTCGCGGTCGTTCTCCATGCGGGCAAGTAAGGTGTCGATCGCTTCGCGGCCGAAGGCGTCACCGCCGGAGAGCCCCTCCTGAATTAGGGCGTATGCCTCGTCGATGAACAGCACACCGTCGAGAGCCGAGTCGACCACGGCCGAAGTCTTGGGGGCAGTGGCACCGAGATGTTGGCCAACCAGGTCCTTGCGACTGACCTCCACCACGGTATCGGTCGCGAGAAGCCCCAGCGCGCAATACAGTCGGGCCACCAGGCGGGCGACAGTGGTCTTGCCCGTTCCGGGAGGGCCGGTGAACGCCAAGTGCAGGCTCCGCGATTGAGTCCGCAGACCCTTGTCTGCGCGCACAGCGGCCAGAGTCACCGCCGCGCGGAGTCGTTCCACCTGTGCCTTCACTTCAGTGAGCCCTACCTGTGCGTCGAGTTCGTCAGTCACGGCGCGGACCGCTACCTCACGACCAACGCTTTGTGGCGATGCGGACTTCGATGCTGTCCGCGAGGAGTCTTCGGTGCCGATAGCGAGTCGGTAAGCCGGTTCGGCGAGGGCACGTGCCGCCTCGGACAGTCCCGGGTCCAGCGCGCAGGCCTCCTCGAAACAGGGGTGAGCCAGCGCTTCATCGCCACGAGTCCGGTGCGCCATCCCGATCATGAACATTGCCTGCGGGTGGGCGTTCGTCAGTGCTGAGCTTCGCACGGATTCGAGTCGGCGAAGGCCTTCGTCGAACAGTCCGAGTTGCACGCAGGCGGTACCGCCCAGGAAGTCGGCAGCGGCGCACAGATATTCGTCGACCCAAGAGGTGGCGGCGAGCGTATCGAGCACTGCCCGCCACCTCTTGCGACGCAGATCCAGGAGTGCGCGGCAGAAGACGACGGACGGGTCGCTGCCGGTCAGTTCGGCAAGCACGTCGGCGGCACCGTCAAGGTCTCCGCCGACCAGCAACGACGCGGCATACGCCGCGGCAACCTGGTCGGTATTGGTGATCGGTAGATCGATAAACAGCCCGGTCGGTAGATGCCCGGAAAGTGTCCCGGGTCGAAGTCCCATCCGCCGCTGATCGGCACCCACCGAAGCGCGTGCCCGATACAACCCCAGCAGTGTGGGCCCGGACCGATCGCCAGCCGCCACCCGACCAAGCCACGCGTCGCCGCTGTTGGGGTTCAATGCGGTGGCCCTACCGAAGGCTCGGAGTGCGCGCTCGCGGTCGGGAGGAGTATCGCCGACGAGTAGTCCAAGAGCCGTCAGTCCGGCGATGAAGTAGTCCCTAGCTGCAGGTTTAGTGGCTACTCCGCGTGGTGTCCGGCTTCCGACGTTCATTTCTGATCCCCCCGAATCAAGAAGCGTGTGGAGGCGACTTTAAAGCAGCGCGGCCCAGCCGCAGGGCCGTTTCGGTGCATTCGCCAATGGCTTGATTATTCGACGTGATCAACCGCATCTACACCTCGCGCGGGACTCGCATAGACTGTGGGGCGTGAGTGCCCAGGTCGATACCGTTTCCCACGCCACCGATACCCCCGATTTGCCGCAGCCCTTTGCTGAGCTCGGCCTCAAGGACGACGAATACGCCCGGATCCGCGAGATCCTCGGTCGTCGCCCCACCGACGCCGAATTGGCGATGTATTCGGTGATGTGGTCGGAGCATTGCAGCTACAAGTCGTCGAAGGTGCATCTGCGCTACTTCGGTGAAACCACCACCGAAGAGATGAAGGCGGGCATGCTCGCCGGCATTGGTGAGAACGCAGGCGTTGTCGACGTCGGCGACGGTTGGGCAGTGACCTTCAAGGTGGAGTCGCACAACCACCCGAGCTACGTCGAGCCCTATCAGGGTGCGGCAACCGGCGTGGGCGGCATCGTTCGCGACATCATGGCTATGGGTGCCCGCCCGATTGCCGTGATGGACCAATTGCGTTTCGGCGCGGCTGACGCCCCCGACACCCGACGCGTGGTCGACGGCGTGGTCCGCGGAGTTGGTGGCTACGGTAACTCCCTCGGCCTGCCGAACATCGGTGGCGAGACCGTCTTCGACGCCAGCTACCAGGGCAACCCGCTCGTCAACGCCCTCTGCGCCGGCGTCCTCCGCACCGAAGACCTGCACCTGGCATTCGCATCGGGCACTGGCAACAAGATCATCCTGTTCGGTGCGCGCACCGGCCTCGACGGCATCGGCGGCGTATCGGTGCTCGCATCGGAAACCTTCGACGACAGCGATGAGTCCGGCCCCAACCGCAAGAAGCTCCCGAGCGTCCAGGTTGGCGACCCCTTCACCGAGAAGGTGCTGATCGAGTGCTGCCTCGACCTATACAAGGCCGAGTTGGTTGTGGGTATTCAGGACTTGGGCGGTGCCGGCCTGTCGTGCGCCACCAGCGAGTTGGCTGCTGCCGGTGACGGTGGCATGCACATCGACCTGGATCTGGTTCCGACCCGCGCGGTCGGTATGACTGCCGCGGAGGTTTTGTCGTCGGAGTCGCAGGAGCGCATGTGCGCCGTTGTGACGCCCGAGAACGTCGAAAAGTTCATGGAAGTGTGCCGCAAGTGGGATGTCCTCGCGACCGTCATCGGTGAGGTCACCGACGGCGAAAACCTGGTCGTCAACTGGCACGGTGAGACCGTCGTCGACGTGCCGCCGCGCACCGTCGCCCACGACGGCCCGGTGTACGAGCGCCCCGTCGCTCGCCCGGATTGGCAAGACACCGTCATCGCTTCGACTACCGCAAACTTGGCGCGTCCGAGCACCGATGAGGAACTGCGTGCCACGTTCTTGAAGTTGCTCGCCAGCCCCGCGCTGTGCAGCCGCAAGTTCATCACCGAGCAATACGACCGCTACGTCCGCGGCAACACTGTTCTCGCAGAGCACGCCGACTCCGGTGTTATCCGGATCGACGAGGAGACCGGTCGCGGCATCGCGATCTCGACCGACGCCTCGGGCCGCTACACCTACCTCGATCCGTACGCCGGCGCGCAGCTGGCGCTGGCCGAGGCTTACCGCAACGTGGTGGTGACCGGTGCCAAGCCGCGCGCCGTCACCAACTGCCTGAACTTCGGGTCGCCCGAGGATCCGGCCGTCATGTGGCAGTTCAGCCAGGCCGTCCGCGGTCTTGCCGATGGTTGCGCCACGCTCGGCATCCCGGTGACCGGCGGCAACGTGAGCTTCTACAACCAGACCGGTTCCACTCCGATCCTGCCGACGCCCGTCGTCGGTGTGCTCGGCGTGATCGACGACGTTCGTCGTCGTACCCCCACCGACATTGGTACCGAGCCGGGCGAGACGCTGATCTTGCTCGGTGAGACCCTCGACGAGTTCGACGGTTCCATCTGGGCCCAGGTGGAGCACGATCATCTCGGTGGCGTGCCGCCGAAGGTCGACCTCGAGCGTGAGCGTCTGCTGGGGGAGATCCTGATCGCCGCCTCGCGCGACGGTTTGGTTTCGGCTGCACACGATCTTTCCGAAGGTGGCCTCATCCAGGCTGTTGCCGAAGCCGCACTGGCTGGCGAAACTGGTTGCCGGATCTTGCTTCCCGCGGGTGCCGACCCGTTCGTCACCCTGTTTTCGGAGTCGGCTGGCCGCGTACTGGTTGCCGTTCCGCGCACCGAGGAGTCACGGTTCACGTCGATCCTCGACGCTCGCGGCATGCCGTGGACGCGCATCGGCGTCGTCGACCAGGGCAGCGACGCACTCGAGGTCCAGGATCACTTTGAGGTGAAGCTCGACGAACTGCGCGCTGTCCACGAGGGAACGTTGCCCGCACTCTTCGGGTAGTTACTTGACCCGGTCTACACCGACGACAACGGCGGCGCGGCGGAGAAATCCGCGCGCCGTCGTTCGTCATCGATCAATGTGGGCGGGATCGGCCATTACGCGGGTAATACGGGTGTTTCGCATCGATCTCCCGGGGTTGGCGCTCGGCACGCTCTTCTACGTCCTGTCACTGACACCGTCATTGCTTCCGCGCGATTGGGCGTTTCAGGGGCTGATCGGGGGAGTCACCGCGGCCACCGGCTACGGGGTCGGGGTGTTGCTGTCGTGGGCAGCTCGACGACTGCTGTTGCCCAACCTGTCATGGTGGCCGTTGCCGGTGCGGGTCCGAAGGCTGGTCCGGATCGGACTGCCGCTGGTTTGCCTCGCGGCGGCCTTGATCGCCTTGTTTTACGGTGTGCGCTGGCAGGACGAGTTGGCGATCCTGATGGGGTCGGAGCGGCCGACCTTCTTCGGCTATCTGCGCGCGATGCTGTTGAGTGTTGTGATCGCGATGGGAATCGTCGCGGTGGCCAGGGTTTTGCGTGACATTTTCCGGTGGCTGGCGCGAAAACTGAATCGGGTGCTGAAGATTCCGCGCCGCGTGGCGGGGATCGCGTCGATGACGGTGATGCTGGTGGTGATCTACGGGCTGATTGACGGTGTTGCGGTCCGCGGTACCTACGCGGCGATGAATTCGGTGTTCAGCGTCCAAAACGACAGCACTCGCGACGGTGCCGAACGGCCGACGCTCCCCGAGAAATCAGGCAGCCCAGAGTCGCTGGCTGCATGGGACTCCTTGGGATTTGAGGGCCGCAACTTTGTGTCCGGGGGGATAAGTGCCGCCGAACTCGCCAAGTTCAATGGCGCTCCGGCCAAGGAGCCGATCCGCGTCTATGCGGGACTAGAGTCGGCCGACGGGCTCGACGCACAAATGAAGCTGATCGTCGACGAGTTGGAACGGACCGGGGCGTTCGACCGCAAGACGCTCGTCATCATCCCCACGACGGGCACCGGCTGGGTAAATCCAACGGCGGCACAAACTTTCGAACTGGTTGCAAACGGCGATAGCGCGTTGGTTGCCGCCCAGTACTCGTACCTGCCGAGTTGGATCTCGTTCCTCGCCGACCGGGAGAAGGCCGCCGAAGCTGGCCGGAAGCTGGTGACTGCCGTCCACGACCGGTGGCTGACGAAGCCACCCGATCATCGTCCCAAAGTGTTTGTGTACGGGGAAAGCCTCGGTACCCAGGCGGGCGAGGGGGCGTTCGACGATCTCAACGACATCCGCTCCATGGTCGATGGCGTGCTGTGGGTGGGGCCCCCGAACTCCAATCCGCTGTGGAGTGCTTTGGAGAAGCGCCGAGACCCAGGGACACCGGAGGCGGAACCGACCTATGCCAACGGTCTCGTCGTCCGGTTCGCGAATGATGCGGCCGGTATTGAGCGAAACCCCACCGAGTGGCTTGCACCGCGGGTTCTCTACATCCAGCACCGCTCCGATCCGGTGGTGTGGTGGTCGCCGGACCTGATGTTCACCAAGCCCGATTGGTTGAAAGAGCCTGCGGGCGGGGATCGAACCGCCACCATGCGCTGGTATCCGATCGTCACGTTCTGGCAGGTCAGTGCGGACCTTGGAAATGCCGCCGGGGTACCGGATGGGCACGGACACAACTACGGCACCGTCATTCTTGATGGCTGGGTGGCAGTGACGCAGCCGGCGGGCTGGACGAGCGCCGACACGGCGCGCATCCGGGCCGCGCTCGAAGCGTTGCGCGGGCACGACGGTCCGGAGAAGTAAGCGCAAACAGAGCGACCTCAGCGGTCTCGCGTTCCGCACATTGTCGTGTTTCCTACGTTAGGGTTCGATGACTGAAGTACATCGAGAGGAACTGGATAAGCTAATGACGAACCCGAATGACTACCCCGGGCAGAACCCGGACGAGCAGCCAATCGGCGGCCAGAACAATCCCGATCCTCAGTTCGGCGGCTACGGAAGTACGCCGAATCCAGGCGGCGACCCGAATCTCGGAGGTAATCCGAATCTTGGTGGAGATCCCAACTATGGCGGCGTCCCCAATTACGGAGCCCCACAGTATGGGCAGCCGCAGTATGGGCAGCCGCAGGTGGGGATGCCGGCTGGGCCCCCGCCGCCCAACAGTATGGCATCGTCGATCGTGGTTACCGTTTTGAGCTTCCTGTTCATGTGTGCGAGCTGCATTAGCCTAGTTGGCGGTGTTTTCGGCATCATGGCGATTGTGAAGGCCAACTCGGTCAACAGTCTGTGGTCAATGGGTGATGCTGCCGGTTCGCATGCGGCAGCAGCCGAGGCTAAGAAGTGGTCGAACATCGCTTGGATCATCTTTGGCGTGTCGATTGTGTTGTGGATCGTCTTGCTCATCGTGCTGGCTGTCACCGGTTCGGGTGTTGGGTACTACGACTTCAGCACCACGAACTAACAAATTCGTAGTAGTTGACTGACCACACGCTGACCAGTGACCGGGGCGTCGCCGCCGCAAAGAAGGTGGCGACGCATCCGGTCATTGGTCCGGCGTTGGTCCTGGCTGGAGCGATAGCGGTCGGTGTTGGCGTGTGGATTGCTGACCCGACGACGCCGGGCGGGGTGATACCGCCCTGCCCGACCAACGCCTTACTGCACATCAACTGCCCGGGATGCGGGTTGTCTCGGGCCATCTACAGCTTGATCCATGGCGACATCGGCGCGGCATTGCACTTCAACGCGCTCGCCATCGCGGGACTGTTTCTGATTGCCGCGGTCTACATCCGCTACGTGGTCCGGACATGGCTGGGCAGGCCGCCGCGTAGTTTGTTTACCCACCGTCTTGTTCCCACGGGAATCGTGACAGTTCTCGTGGTGTGGTTTATCGTCCGCAATCTTCCGTTCGCGCCATTCGCTGCACTCAAAGTTTGAACCTCCATTTGGATGCGGCGGCGAGCCAATTAGCGCCGCCGGGTGGGGACTCGTCCACTGGCTGATTGACGCGCAACCATCCAATGATGCAGGTGATGCGGACTTCCGGTTAGAGTTTCGAGGACTCGTTCTTTGAAAGGAACCCGCCCAGCCATGACGAATCCGAATGATCCCAACTTCAATCCCGGTGATCCGCAGTTCGGTGGAACTCCCAGCGATCCGCAGGGAGGCTCTCCTTACGATCGGACTCAATTCGGCGTTCCGCAGCCACAGTACGGTGCCCCACAATCTTCGTATGGCGCTCCGCAGTACGGCGGCGCTCCGCAGTACGGCTACCAGGGAGCAGCGCCGGGAATGGAACCCGACAACAACCTGGTTTGGGCCATCCTGTGCACCGTCCTGTGCTGCCTCCCCCTGGGTATCGTCTCGATCGTGAAGTCAACGTCGGTCAGCAAACTGTGGGCTATGGGCGATTTTGCTGGTGCGCAGCAGGCCGCTGACGACGCGAAGAAGTGGGCAATGTGGGGTGCCATAATCGGGTTTACCGTGACCGTTCTCTCGGTGATCGCGTACGTTATTTTCATTGCGGTCCTCGTCAACAATGTTGATACAACGACGACTTACACAACCCCGTACTAATCGACATGAGTGGACCTAAGGTGGATCGGCCCTTGGCTGGCGCTGCTTCCCGGGGCAGTGTTCTTGCCGCAGCGGAGGCTGTGGCGAAGCACAAGGTTGCCGGTCCAACTCTCGTGGTCATCGGCGCGATCATGGCGGGAACCTTCATTTGGTTCGCTGATCCGACAACACCTGGCGGCATCATCCCGCCTTGCCCAACGAACGCGTTTCTGCACATCAACTGTCCGGGATGCGGTTCGACGCGCGCCATCTATTCGCTGTTGCATGGCGATATCGGGGCGGCACTGCATTTCAACGCTTTCGGCGTAGTCGCACTGGCATTGCTGGCATTCGCGTTCGTGGCGTGGGTTCGCGGCTTGTGGACCGGAGTTAGGGTCCGAAGTTGGCAGCATCTGCGTTGGGCGCCAATGGTGGTTCTCGTGGTCACCGTAGGGTGGTTTGTGATCCGCAATATCCCGATCGAGCCGTTTTCTAGTTTGAAAGTGTGAGAAAGCCGGAGCATGGTTGATTCAGATAAGCCCGACGAATTTCGCGACCCGAAAACGGTGAACTTGGAGAAGTCCAGCACCGGCGACGCCGCACCAGTTTCGTCGCCAGATGAGGTGAGCGCCGCGCCGACTGAAGCTGTCGGAACGCCCTACTTCGAGACCGAATGGACGCCCGCGTACGCGGAAACTGAAATTCGGGGGATTGGCGACCAGCCACCTTTCGGTACACCTGCGCCGCCGGTGCCTCCACCGTCGACGCCGCAGTCCGATCCGGCCGCCTTCCCGCCCAACCCGGCATACCAGGGCTTTACTGCGGACCCATACGGCCAGCAGCAGGGAGGCTATGCGCCCCAGCAGCCGATGCCGTACTACCCAGCTCCGGTTCCGGCATATCCGGGTCTCGGCTATGGCGGTGTGAACCGCGGGCCAGCACCGGCGACCAGTCAGGTTTCATCGATTTTGGCGATCGTGATCGGCGGATTGTTGACGTTCAGCTGCTATGGCTTCCTTTTGGGAATCGCGCCGCTGATCCTTGGCATTGTGGGGGTTGTGAAGGCAAATTCCGTTTCGAGGCTGTGGTTCATGGGCCAGGAACAGGAAGCCTATGCCGCTGCAGAATCGTCAAAGAAGATGGCGATGTGGGCATGGATAGGGATGGCCATTGGCTTGGTCGTCACGATCATCATCGTCATTGTCTTCGTCGTGCTCTACAACAACTCGCTCAACTGAGCCCGATGCCCGACTCTCGGGTGACTATGCGAACGTCGAGCCCAAAGAACGCGCATAGTTCACTCGGTTGTGAACATCGGCCACCATCATGTCCGACTGCACGGGCACCGATGTCACGTGGACAAAGTTCCCGTTCTGAACCATAACCTGCACCACGCCCGTGGTGCGACGTTCCTTTACCAGCAGGAAAAACAGGCTAAACAGGCAGATCAAGAAGGCTCCGACAATCGCGCAGATAATGGCCCACTGCGGGATCTCTTCGCGGGTCTGCGTCATGTTGGTAACGGTCCAGTGGGCGCCGGCAGTAGGGCACGACCCGGACGGCGTAATTACCTGGGTTTGCGTGCACTGAATGTCGCCGATCATGACGAGCGGGCCGCTCGGCATGGAGAAATTAGGCCCGGAGGCACCTAGGTTTGGGGGCAGAGGACCTGACATGCATGGAATCGTACGGGGAGTATTGCGCGCAGGCGGTGATTGGGAGACCGCGAGTCACTCCATGCGCTTTTCGGCGCGGGCGAAAGCCGCTTCCGCCTCTGCCCGTGCCACGCCGTAGCCAGCAGCGAGGGTAACGAGACCGCTGCGCGCAACGAGATCGTGTGCGCCGCCGAGATGGCCAGCGATCGAGAGCATCGCCAATCCGTGGACCGTGCTCCACACCACGCCAGCGTGAATGAGGAGGGCCGTTTCGTCGGTATCGGCAGGCGAGGCCCGTCGCACGGTTTCGGCCATTGCCGTGAAAGCGGCACGCCCCGACACCGAGTCGGTGGGACTGCCCTCTTGCAGCAACGACTTTCGGTGTGAGGTCGCCCATTCCTTGGACGTGTATTGGAACATCAGCGTGTAGAGCAGAGGGTTGGCCGTCGCGAAGCGCAGGTACGCCAGGCCCTGGCACATGAGGTCGGCTAATGGGTCGTCAGTTGTGCCCGCGACCGTGAGGGCGGCTCCGAAGTCGACGAAGGCGCGTTCAGATACTTCGCTCGCGACCGCGCTGATGCTTCCAAACCGGGAGTAGACGGCCATCGTCGACGTCCCGGCTTCTTGCGCGAGGCGTCGGACGGTGAGCGCCTCGATTCCCTCCTCGGTGATCAGGCGGTACGCCGCGTCAGTCAACGTCGCACGCACTGGATCTGACTTTGCCTCTTTACCTTCGCTCATAACAGCGTTATCGTCTCCCTATAACAGTGTTATAAGCAACTGGAGGCGAGCATGAGTACCAACCGATTTCTCGCCGGCGAATACGCGCCGGTGCGCACCGAACTCACCGAACGCGACCTTGCGGTCACCGGGACCCTGCCTGACTGGCTCGATGGCCGCTACCTCCGCAACGGGCCCAACCCCATCGCAGACGTGGACCCTGACACCTACAACTGGTTCACCGGCGACGGGATGGTCCACGGCATCGCCCTCGGCGACGGTCGTGCACGCTGGTACCGCAACCGCTGGGTCGACTCCACCCGCACAGAGCGACGACTCGGTCGGCCAGCGCCCGACGAGGCCGGACGGTCGTTCCTGCACGGGGCCGGCGCCAACACCAACGTCATCGAATTTGGCGGTCGTACCTTAGCCCTTGTCGAAGCCGGTCTCGCGTGTGCGGAACTGTCCGACGATCTCGATACCCTCGGCATCTGCGATTTCGACGGAACCGTGACCGGCGGCTTCACCGCCCACCCCCTAGAAGACCCCATCACCGGCGAACTGCACGCCGTCAGCTATCACTTCGGTCGCGGAAACAAGGTGCGGTACTCGGTGATTGGGACCGATGGGCGCGAACGCCGCCACGTCGACATCACCGTCGGCGGCAGCCCGATGATGCATGCGTTCTCGCTAACCGAGTCGACTGTCGTCGTGTACGACCTTCCCGTCACCTTCGACGTGCGAGATGCCGTCGGCGGGTCGGTGCCTGCCGCCGTTCAACCCCTGGCCAGGCTGGCCTTGGGGGCGATGGTCGGGCGAGTCCCGATGCCGCACGCGCTGTCCGATCGACTGCCCTCGAGCGGCGCCGGGTCGCTGCCGTACCGGTGGAACCGGAAGTACCCGGCGCGCGTCGGCCTCATGCCGCGCGAAGGAGGGGACGCCGACGTGGTGTGGATCGACGTCGACCCATGCTTCGTCTATCACCCGATGAATGCATGGGACGTTGACGGCGCGGTGGTCGTGGATCTGGTGGTGCACGAGAAGAGCTTCGACCGTGACCATCAGGGCCCGACCGAAGGGGCGCCGCGACTGGAACGCTGGATTCTCGATCCCGCGCGCCGGACGTGCAAGCGTGAACCGCTGTTGGACCAAGCTGTGGAGTTTCCGCGGATCGACGACCGGTACATCGGCCGCGAGCATGCGTCCGGTTGGGTGGTTGGTGGCGAAGGTTCCGACCTGTTTGGTGGGCTGCTCGCCCGCACGAAGGCCAATGGCAGCGAGCCGGTGACCCGCCGATTCGGTAGGGGAATCCGGTTGGGGGAGTTCACCTTTGTGCCTCGATCGGCGGAAGCCGACCTCGACGACGGCGCGGTCCTCGGGTTCGTCACCGACCTGGCCGCCGATTCCACGCGGCTCGCCATCCTCGATGCCCGCACCCTCGAAGACATCACCTCCGTCGCGTTGCCACAGCGAGTCCCGGCGGGATTCCACGGCAACTGGCTGCCGTCGAAGTAGTCCGCGAACATGCTCCGCCGCACAACTCGTGCGACGCATTAGCCGAACGACTCACCTGGAACCGGGGTGCTCGCTAGCGTGACGCGCATGACACTTTCAGTTGTGGAATGGTCCACCGGAACCGTCGGCAGGCACGCGATCGCGGGCATCGATGCGCACCCGGAACTTGAGTTGGTCGGCGTTTGGGTGTCGGACCCCGCAAAGGTCGGCAAGGACGCGGGACAACTCGCCGGGCTCAACCGCGACCTCGGCATCCTCGCCACCAATGACCGTGACGCCCTAATCGCCCTGAAACCCGACGCCATCGTCCACACCGCCATGACCGACGATCGCGTCGCCGAATCCATCGCCGACCTGACCGCCTTCGTCGCCGCCGGGATCAACGTCGTCTCGTCAGGCCCGGTAATCCTGCAGTACCCGTACGGCGTGTTGCCCGACGCCATGATTGGGCCCATCCAGGACGCAGCCATTGCGGGCGGGGCGAGCCTGCACGTCAACGGTATCGACCCCGGCTTCGCCAACGATGTCCTGCCCCTCGCGATGACCAGCCTGTCGCAGGAAATCGACGAGATTCGCTGCCTGGAAATCGCCGACTACTCCACCTACTACCAGCCGGTCGTCATGGGGGAACTCTTCGGCTTTGGCAAGCCGATGGACTTCTCGCCGATGATCTTCGCTCCCGGTGTGCTGTCGTTGGCGTGGGGGAGTGTGGTCCGGCAGATTGCGGCCGGGCTGGGCGTTACCCTCGACGAACCGCTCGTCGAACGGCACCAGCGGGTAGCGGCCGACCGCGACTACGAAACCGTGTCCGTGCCCATCCCGGAAGGCACGATGGCCGCCGTCCACTTCGAGATCGCCGGGCAGGTAGACGGCGTGGACCGCGTCGTGTTGGAGCACTACACCCGCACCCACCCCGATCAGTGCCCCGAGTGGCCGCGACCCAACGAGGGCGACGGCTGCTACCGGATTATCGTCACCGGTGAACCCGCGATGACCGTCGAAATGAGTCATCACGGTCGCGACGGCGACCACAACGTGTCGGGCATGATCGTCACCGCGATGAGGCTCGTGAACTCCGTACCCGCGGTGGTCGCAGCCGATCCGGGGATCGTGACGGCCCTCGACATGCCGCTGGTGACCGGGCGCGGGCTAGTTACCGGGTCCGCGCGGTAGCTGCGATCGAGGATGTCGGAGGTCCGTGCCATCATGCAGCTATGAATTACGACGGCCATCCGACACCACCCGCGCAGAACGCTAGCGCGGGCGGTCCCGACTTCTATCCGTCGCCGCCACAGTTCGGTGGACCGTCGCCAACCAACTACCAGGCGCCGCCCTCGTACCCCGTCGTGCCTACTTATCCCGCGCAGGCGAGTTACCCGGTGCCCACGCCGTACGTGCCGATGGTCGTCCCGTACGGAGTCATGGGTCAACTGCCCGCGCCCTACGGTCAAGATCCGGCGACGGGACTGCCGTATTCATCCCGAACGAAGGCTGTCGCCGGGCTTCTGCAGTTCTTCCTGGGGTCCTTCGGCGCGGGCCGCTGGTACATCGGAAGCTACGGCGTCGCGACCGCGCAGCTGCTGCTCTTCTTCTTCGGTCTAGTTACCAGCGTGGTTCTCATCGGTATCTTCGTTTTAATGGGCCTCGGAATCTGGGCTTTCATCGACGCCATCATGATGTTCACCGGCGCAGTCCGCGACGGTGACGGGCGCGTGCTGCGCTAATCTGCGATCAGGACTGTCGTACCCGCGGCTTACAGTGAGGTCATGGCGAACACGATGACTGCGGACCTCCACACGCACAGCAACTTCTCGGACGGGACCGATACGCCCGAAAAGCTGATTGACGCTGCGGTGGCCGCAGGTTTGACCACAATCGCCCTCACCGACCACGACACCGCAAACGGGTGGGACGAGATCGCCAAACACATCCCCGCCGGGATGCGTGTGCTGCCAGGTGCTGAGTTCTCGACCAAACATCCCGACGAGAATGGCGAGCTCGTCAGCGTGCATCTGCTCGGCTACCTGTTCGACCGCGACAATCCAGCCATCGTCGCCGAGTGGAAAAGGATGCACGATGAGCGCGCCCAGCGTGGCGCGCGGATCGTCGGGAAGCTGATCGACGGGGGCTTCCCCATCACGCTTGAGCGAGTCGAGGAGATTGCCGGTTCGGCCAACATTGGCCGCCCGCATATCGGTAAGGCACTCGTCGAGGTCAAAGCTGTGAAAGACGTCGGGGAAGCGTTTGTCGATCTACTCCACGACGGCAGTCCCTACTACGTGCCGCTGCAGTCAACCAGCCTTGCCGGAGGCATCAAGTTGATCAACGACGCCGGCGGCGTGGCCGTCATCGCGCACCCGCGCGCCCGTGAAGCTGCCGCCGTGCTGACCGAGGATGTCCTTGCGTCGCTGGTTCCGCTCGGCCTCGCCGGTCTCGAAGTGAACCACTACGGCCACGACGCAGACGCGCGCGCCGAACTCTCCGACATCGCCACCCGCCTCGGACTTCTGCAGACCGGCTCCAGCGATTACCACGGCACTAACAAGAAGGACGTGCACATCGGGATGAACTGCACCCCCGACGACGTCGTCGAAGAGATCATCGCGCGGGGCGCTATCGCACCGTTCGGTCCCGCGCAGTAGCAGTGGGACCTCGTGACGCGGCAGATCCCGCGCAGACCCGGGCTGCAGTCCTCGCCGTTGCCGACTGGCTGCGCGACGAAAACCTGCCCAAACCCAGCCGGCCAGCACTCGCTGCTGCAGTCCGCCTCACCGCCCGGACCGTCGGGCAACTCGCGCCCGGCAACGCTGTCGAACTCCGCGTGCCGCCGTTTGTCGCCGTCCAATGCATCGAAGGTGTTCGTCACACCCGCGGGACCCCGCCCAACGTTCTCGAGATGCCGCCGCGCGAATGGCTCCTCCTCGCGACCGGACTCCTTGCCTTCGACGATGCCGTGGCCTCCCATCGCGTTAGCGTGTCCGGGCATCGTGCGGGCGACGTCGCGAACATGCTCCCGGTGGTTCCGCTCGCGTAGACTCGTCCTGCAATTTCGAGTTGTCCGCGTCCACGCCGTAGACTGTGGTAACGGTAACGCCCGCCGAACCCCTGAATACGGAGCGTCTTTACGTGACCGAGAAGTCGATTCACTCTCCGAACCTGCTCGATCAGACTGGATGTGGCACGCCGTCACATCCTCTTGATGCCATGGAGCCCGAGAACGAACCCCGTGAAGAATGCGGTGTTTTCGGTGTCTGGGCACCGGGGGAAGCAGTCGCGAAGCTGACCTATTACGGCCTGTACGCACTTCAGCACCGCGGTCAGGAAGCGGCGGGAATCGCGGTCGGCGACGGCTCACAGGTCCTCGTTTTCAAGGATCTCGGACTCGTGAGCCAGGTCTTTGACGAGCAGACTCTGGCCTCCATGGTTGGGCATGTCGCCGTCGGCCACTGCCGTTATTCGACCACCGGATCGACGACGTGGGAGAACTCACAGCCCATCTTCCGGAACACTCCGGCGGGCAACGGCGTGGCACTCGGGCACAACGGCAATCTCGTCAATACGTCCGAGCTTGCCGATCGCGCTCGCGCCCTCGGCATCTACGGGACCGCGGCCAACAGTGCTGCGACGTCTGACTCCGACATCCTGGGTGCCCTCCTGGCCCACGGTGCCGCAGATAAGACTCTTGAACAGTCAGCGATGGAACTGCTGCCGACGGTCAAGGGCGCATTCTGCCTCACCTTCCAAGACGAAAACACGCTTTATGCGGCCCGCGATCCGTACGGTATTCGCCCGCTCTGCCTCGGCCGGCTCGATCGGGGCTGGGTTGTGGCCTCCGAGACGGCCGCGCTCGACATTGTTGGTGCTTCTTTTGTGCGCGACATTGAGCCGGGCGAACTCTTGGCCATCGACGCCGACGGCGTCCGTAGCCAACGGTTTGCCGATGCCACCCCGAAGGGTTGTGTCTTCGAGTACGTCTACCTGGCTCGCCCAGACAGTGTCATCAACGGGCGTTCGGTCCATTCGACGCGCGTTGAGATCGGTCGTCGGCTGGCCCGAGAACAGCCCGCTGACGGCGATCTGGTGATTCCTGTCCCCGAATCCGGCACGCCCGCCGCCGTCGGGTACGCGCAGGAATCGGGAATTCCCTACGGACAGGGCCTGATGAAGAACGCCTACGTGGGCCGTACTTTCATTCAGCCGTCGCAGACGATTCGCCAGCTCGGCATCCGATTGAAGCTCAACCCGCTGCGCGAAGTGATTCGCGGTAAGCGTCTGGTTGTGGTCGACGACTCGATCGTCCGCGGCAACACCCAACGCGCCCTGATTCGCATGCTCCGTGAAGCCGGTGCCGCCGAAGTTCATGTGCGCATCGCGTCGTCGCCGGTTCGGTGGCCTTGTTTTTATGGCATCGATTTCGCGTCGCCAGCGGAGCTCATCGCCAATGGATCCGATGGTTCTGACTCGTACGGGGCCATGGTCGAAAGTGTTCGCCAGGCGATCGACGCTGACTCCCTCGGGTACATCACGATCGACGAGATGATCAACGCGACCGAGCAGCCACGTGAAAACCTTTGCGCCGCTTGCTTTGACGGTAGTTACCCGATTGAGCTCCCCAGGGAGACAACCATGGGTAAGGCTGTCCTCGAAGGGATGCGTACCGCGAGTTCTGAGGCGGCCGACCCGCTCACTGCCGATAATGACAACGTCAGTGCCCTGATGCGTCCATAACGAGGATTGGCCCTCACCGGGACCATCCACGCAGCGCACTCAGGTACCGTAAGTGCGTCCAACCACCGAATAGCCGAACTTTTAGCTGTCAAATTTCAGGAGAATCACCACTATGACCGACGGGTCTGCCGACAATTCGATCGCCGGAGCTTCCTACGCGGCAGCGGGTGTTGATATTGACGCCGGTGAACGCGCCGTCGAACTCTTCGCACCGCATGCGAAGCGTGCGACTCGCCCCGAGGTGCTCGGTGGTCTCGGCGGTTTCGCCGGACTGTTCTCCCTGAAGGGCGACTACAAGGAGCCCGTCCTCGCGGCCTCGAGTGATGGTGTCGGCACCAAGCTCGTTATCGCGCAGGCGATGGGCAAGCACGACACCGTTGGCCGCGACCTCGTCGCCATGGTGGTCGACGACCTCGTGGTCTGTGGTGCCGAGCCGTTGTTCCTGCAGGATTACATTGCCGTCGGCAAGGTGATTCCCGAGATGGTGGCCGACATTGTCAAGGGCATCGCTGACGGCTGCGTTGAGGCGGGTTGCGCTCTCCTCGGTGGCGAGACCGCCGAGCACCCCGGTGTTATGGAAGACGGGCACTACGACATCTCCGCCACCGGCGTCGGTGTTGTGGAGGCTGATTCGATTCTCGGACCCGACCGTGTCCGTGCGGGCGATGTTGTTATCGCGATGGGTTCGTCGGGCTTGCACTCGAACGGCTACTCGCTGGCCCGCAAGGTCCTCTTGGACTGGGGTCACATGGACTTGAACGGGCACGTTGAGGAGTTCGGTCGCACGCTGGGCGAGGAGCTTCTTGAGCCGACTCGGATCTACGCTAAGGATTGCCTGGCGTTGGCCGCAGAGAGTGATGTTCGCACGTTTGCGCATGTGACCGGTGGTGGCCTGGCTGACAATCTTGGTCGCGTGCTGCCTGCTGGTTTGACGGCTGAGTTGGAGCGCAATACGTGGACGCCAGCCCCGATTTTCTCGTTGATCGCCCAGCGCGGTCGTGTGGAGCGCTCGGAGATGGAGCGCACGTTCAACATGGGTGTCGGCATGGTTGCGATTGTGGCTCCGGAAGACACGGATCGCGCGCAGGCCATCTTGACTGCCCGCCACGTCGACAACTGGGTTTTGGGCACGGTGAAGCGTGGCGAGGCCGGCGCTGCCGGTTCCGCTGTGCTGGTCGGAGACCACCCGCGCTTCTAGCTTTCTAGACTTAAGGCCCGGGTCGCAGGCAGCGACCTGGGCCTTCGCATTCCCGAACCGACCCCTGTAGGACAATCGTTCAACAATCGAGAACAGGCTTGGGTGGGGCGACTTCTGAAGAGCCCTCCGCAGTGACGGAGCGCTAGCTGTAATTCCTCGGGACGTTGTGAACACCTGATGTAGGCGAAGACCTCCGGGCAGGATGTTGGGTTACCACACTCACCATCAACACCCGGAGGTCTTCGTGACACACGCTAACGCATTTCTCACCGCT
>NZ_JBARYI010000033.1:0-28229 GCF_049647785.1 Gordonia sp. (in: high G+C Gram-positive bacteria) | reverse complement strand
GCGCCGCGAGCACTCGGCTCGCGGCGCAACAGCAGTAGGGTGCGGCCGACCTAGTCGGCTACGCCTCACCAATCGAGAAGCCACCGTCGACTTCTGAACTCGCATAGCTCCGGAACGCGATGTGGGTGGCGCTTGAGAGAACACCGGGGATGCGATTGATGGCACCGGTCACGACGGTCGCGACTTCTTCGTGGTCGCGGACTCGGACCTTGGCGATGAGGTCGACGTCGCCAGCGCACGAGTAGACCTCGGTGACCCCGGGGATGTCCGCGACAGCTTGCGCGGTCTCGGGGATCTGGTGGATATCGGCTCCGATGAGGACGATGGCGGTGATCATGTCTCCAACTGTAATGTCTCGCGGCTCTTGGGCCCGGTAGGTCCTTTGATCAAACCCCGGCGGACATCACAGCTTCTCGTGCCAACCGGGCCGTCTGCGCGAAGTGTCGCCAGCGTTCTGCCGAACCAACGGGCAGAGACAGTTGGTCGGTGACGTCGACGAGGCGGGTACCCGGCTCGTATAGCCAACGCTCAATGAGGGCGATTTCCTCGGCCGGTGCGCCCGACAGCGGACCCAATTCCGGGGCCGGTGGCAGCACCGTGGTTCCTGCTGCCCGCATCCTGTCAACAATGAGCATCGGCGAGACGCCACGGGCGGCACACGCCGCTCCCGCCAGCCGGCCAAAGCGGACCAACGCCAGTTCCCATCCGCCAGCACCGTCGGGCTTGGCGGCAATCACCTCGGGTCGTGCCGCTACGGCAGCGAGACGTTGGCTACGCGCCAATACCTCGATGGTCGCCGATAGTCGATCGCGCGCACGTGCCGCCGACTCAAACCGATGCTGCTCGGCAAGCAAGTCGACGCGGTCGCGGAGAGCAGTCAACAGCGTGTCCGCCCGACCAGAGAGGAGTGAGCGGGCCGCTTCGACGCGGCAGAGGTAGTCGGGCAGGGTTTGGGGGCGCTCGCTGGCGGCGCGGCACACGCCAGGCAAAGCGGCGACCAACGGATCTGGCAGGGCATCAGCGGCGCCGCCGCCCTCGCAGAAGTGATGGGAGGCCTTCTTGAGCTCGGCGGTGCAGGTGCGGAGGCCGGCGGCACCGGAGATGACATCGGCGACGTCTGCGGCCAGTCCGCGGTTGGCAACCGGCCCCAGGGAGTCGATGCCGGGAGTGCGGGTGACCTTGAGTCGGGGAAAGCGCTCAGCCGTCAGGGTGATCCACCAACCGCGCGCAGGATTGCGTGATCGTCGGTTGTAACTGGGTTTATGGACACCGAGGAGCGTGAGCTCGGCGACGCCTGCCTCAAGTGCGTGCGCGCATTCAATGTGGTCGACACGCACGGCCAGCCCCACCATCTCGGCCATCCGTGCGCGTGAGTCGCTGCCGTTGAAATAGCTCGTCACCCGACGATGCAAATCGACAGCGGTCCCTATATAGAGGACTTCGTCGCCGGGGCCACGAAAAATGTAGACGCCGGGCCGGTGTGGCAGTGCCGCGGCCAGGGACCGCTTGGCGCGCATGGCGGCCGTTGCGCGAGGGAGGAACGTGGTCAAGTCGCCGACAGTGCTCACGCCTTGATTGCCGACGCGTTCGAGTAACCGATGAAAGACGTCGACGGTGGCGCGGGCGTCGTCCAGGGCGCGGTGTGTGGGCCGGACAGACACGTCGAAGAGTTCGGCGAGGGCCGAAAGCTTGACGCTGGGTGCCTCCTGTTTGCTCAGGATGCGACGTGCCATCACCACGGTGCACAGGGATGTGGTGAACGTCCACGGCAGATTCATCCGGGCCGCGCCCTTTCGAAGGAACCCCATATCGAATCGCGCGTTGTGGGCGACGAGAATGCTGCCGCGCGCGAACTCGAAGAATGCGGGCAGCACCTCTTCCACGCGGGGCGCGTCGTAGAGCATCGCGGTGGTGATGCCGGTGAGCGCCACAATTTGGGGCGGGATGGCACGGCCGGGGTCGACCAACGTGGCAAACTCGCCGAGCACTTCCCCGCCGCGAATCTTGACGGCACCGATCTCGGTGATGGCATCAGTCTCCGAGCTACCGCCGGTGGTTTCTAAGTCGACAACGACGAACGTGGTTTGGGCGAGGGCCGCGGTAGCAAACTCGGCCGACTCGGGGAGGTCGGCGAACGACATCTGTTCGACAGTCATGTGGGCACCGTACGACGACCCTCCGACACTCAGATGAAGCGACAAACAGATGAGGTGGCATTCCAGATAGCGGTGGCATGGAAAACGCCACGAGCGTTCTTACGCAAGGACCCGCGCACTCCACGGCGCTTTTGTCAGGGGGCGCTCGTAGTCTGCACTCCAAGTTGAATCCGCGACGAGGTGACGGACAAAACGACGGTATGGCCGGGAATCAGGGTCACCGAACGGAAATGAGAGGCAGATCACATGAAGATTGATTGTGGGCGTTGTCCGATGCGGGCGAGGGCCTGTGATGACTGCATGATGCAGATCTTCTTTGCTGGTACTACCAGCGAGTATGGGTCGTTCGGCCCATGCGAAGGTAACGGCCTCGAGTTGGCCGATGCCATCGATGTGTTCGCTGACACAGATTTGATCAGTGGAGACGTCGCGGAAGCCGCAAAGCAAGAAGTTTTCGCAGGTGAAGCCGATTTGTTGGGCCAAAGTGGTCGCACCCTTCGCGCCGTCTGATTTGGGCGCCGATGGCACGCCGGTGACGAACGGCTAGACATCGCGGGTGGGGTTTCGTAATCTTTTCGAGACCTTCCAGTTAGGGCTTCTTGGAGTAATCCGAGAGACCCGGAAGGACGCGCCTAATCGCCCTTACCAAAGAGGGCGAACCGGGGACCCACTTCCTCCGTGTGGCCGACGAGTTCAGTCGGAACGCGGATTGGGGTGAATCGCACCAACGTGAAGCCGCTCGCGGCTTTTGCTGGCGTGCGTAGGGCCATCTCTTCCGGCTCGAACCCGACAGCTAACCCGGTCGGCGATGAGGGAGAACAACAAGGAGTACGTGTTTTCGTGGCTAAGCATCGTTTGGAGCAGCCTAGTGTCGGTCGCAAGGCCGCCAAGTCCGCAGTCCTCGCCGGCTCGATTGCCATTGGCGGATCGCTGGCTTTCGCAGCTGCCCCCGCAGCAGACGCCGCGCCGATCACCATTCCGAATGTCGGCACGTTTGACATTCCGGGTCTGCCTCCGCAGGCAACCCCCAAGGCTCCGAACCTGAATCTCGGTAACTCGCAGCAGGCGCGCGCTGAGAAGGCGCTGCGCGCAGCTGAGTCGAAGATTGGTTCGCCCTACGTCTACGGTGCCGCTGGCCCCAATGCCTTTGACTGCTCCGGTCTCACCTCGTGGGCTTTCCGTCAGGCTGGCAAGACCATTCCGCGTGACAGCTACGGTCAGCTCGGCGGCGGTACCCCGGTTGCGGGCCTCGGCAACGCCAAGCCCGGCGATATCCTCGTCTTCAACGGTGGCGGCCACGTCGGCATCTACGCGGGTAACGGCATGTTCGTCCACTCGTCCACCGAAGGCGTCCCGGTGAAGAAGGACCGCGTCAAGGAGTGGAACCTCCTGAGCATCCGTCGCTACTGAGCATGACGACTGCTAACTGATTTTTACCGAGGGCGGGACGGCGTTTATCGCCGACCCGCCCTCGCCTGTATTAAGGACCGAGTACGAGTGAGCTCAACAAGTGCACCAATGCGGACGTTAAGGCGAGCCGCAGCACTGTTCGTCGCCGTGGTGGCGGCGTTGACAGTCATCGTCAGCCCGCCTGCCACCGCGGATCCGGCCACCCGATCCGCGGATCAGCTGCTCGTCAAGTACAAATCACTGTCGGAAAATGCGGAGAAGACGGCCGAGGCGATGAACGCCGCACAGGTCGAGTACGACAAGCAGCGCAAGATCGTGTCCGTCGAGCGCAAGAAGGCGTCCGTCGCCGCGAAGCAGTTGGCTTCAATGCAGGGGCAGATTGATGCCGCCCAGCGCAAGGTCGATGCGCTCGCACGTGTTAGCTACCGCGGCGCCCGCGTTAACCGCCTGTACGCGATGCTCGTTAGTGACTCCCCGCAAAGCCTGCTCGACAATATGTCGGGACTGGAAGTGATGTCGCGCCAGAGCGCGGCAGATATCCGCAGTGTCATCAAGACCGCCCAGACCGCCAAGGTAGCTAAAGCTACTGCCGAAAAGACCGCAAACACCGCGACCCGGGCCATCAACGACTCAGAGAAGAAGCGGGGCGAACTGCAAGCCAAGCAGGCTGATCTGCAGATTGAAGCCGTCCAGATCCGCGCGATCTACCAGTCGATGACCGGCAAGCAGCTTGCGGCGCTCCGTGGTCCCCGCTACAAATTTGACCCCAAGTCGGTACCGAAGGGGACCTCGCCCCAACTGGTGGCGGTTCAGGCGGCGATCTCGCGAATCGGTGACCCCTACGTGTGGGGTGCAACCGGACCCAACCAATTCGACTGCTCGGGCCTCATGTTGTGGGCATACCAGCAGGCTGGCCGCACTATTCCGCGAACCAGCGAGGCACAGCTCGCAGGCGGAACCCCCGTGGGACGAGACCAGTTGAAGCCCGGCGACCTCGTGATTTACTACCCGGGTGCAACCCACGTTGGCATGTATGTCGGTGAGGGCTATGTGGTCCACGCGTCGACATTCGGAGTCCCCGTGGCCGTTGTTCCGCTCGATAAGGCGGGCCCGTACAACTCCGCGCGACGGTACTGAGTGCGAACACGTCGCGTTGCCTGCGTGGTGCCGGTGCTGCTGGCCTTCGCGTTCCCGCTCGCAGCCTGCGGCTCCGATGCCACTCCGGAATCATCGTCCTCAGAGACGGTAGCGACCACCCAACTGAATCCGTTTGAGCAGCAGCGGTACGACGGGGTGACCGCGCTCCTCGATCAACTCTCATCGACACTCCGCAACGGTGACCGAAGCGGGTTGGCGGAGTTGGTAGACGGGGCCGCACGTCCCGAGTTTCGTCAGCACCTGGAAGTGATTGCTGACAACTTTGCCGACGTCGAGAAGCCTGCGGGGCGCAAGCCCCAGCACTCGCCCGTGGCCGCTGGTCCGCTCAAGGTAAAAGAGTTCCGTTACCGGGTGGCACCGCAGAACGGCCCGGAGCACCTGCTTGCAGACGACTTTGTCGCAAAGCTGGAGGCCGAGGGCGCGACAGACACTTGGGTGACGCCGGTCGACCTCGACTACGCACTCGGTGGCGAAGCTGAGCCGGGGCTCGACGAGCCGACTGTCACCTTGCATGGCAGCCTCACGTTCGCTCGTTATGGCGACGACTGGAAGGTTGTTGGGGAAGGCGGGTTGGCCCCCGATCCGACGCAGGCCTCTCGGGAGAACCCCAAAGCGCCGGATGTGGGTGCCTGGGAGTTCCCGGGGCTCGCGGCGACCGACGTCAAAACCAGCGGCGGCACGTCAACAGTGCTGTTCTACCGTGGTGCCGAGAATGAGGCCGCGAAGGTCCGGCAGCTCCTGCCCGCAGCAGTGGACGAAGTGACCGCGTTCTGGGGTAAAGACTGGGTGAAGCGAGTCGCGGTCATCGCCACCGCAACCAACGAGCAGTTTGCGGCCCTTACCCGCACCCGTCCGGGTGACACCGCCGCAGCCGCTGCGGCCACCGTGTTCACCATGATCGACACCAGGGCGGGGCAGGTGGTCGGCCAGCGAATCGTGTTGACGCCCGCCGCCCGAGGACTCTCAAGCGAGGCCCTTGCTGTGGTACTTCGGCACGAGCTCACTCACGTGGCGTCCCGTCTGACGACCGCGTCAAGCGCCCCCTTGTGGCTCACCGAAGGCGTCCCAGAGTATGTGGGTCGCAAAGGGACGTACGGTGACCTGATCGATGCGGCACCAGAACTCGCGGCTGCCGTCGCCGGAGGCAGCGTGCCGAAGGCGCTGCCGTCGGACGGATCATTCTCCGTGGAGACCGATGCGGCGCGGGTGGCCTATCAGAGTGCTTGGTCGTTCGCGGCGTACGTTGGCAAGACCTACGGCGACGAGAAACTGAAGAAGATGTATGTCGGCGTCGGTAAGGGCGGCGACACCGCCACCACGGATGCGGCAATGAAGGCGTCGTTGGGCGTCGAGAAAGCCAAAGTCGTTGCCGATTGGCGCGCATGGCTCAAGAAGGAGGTCGGTAAGTGAGGCGTACCCTCCTGATCACCAATGACTTTCCGCCGCGGCCCGGTGGGATCCAGTCGTACTTGGAAAATCTGATTCGGTACTTACCGGCCGACGAGGTGATCGTCTACGCACCGAAGTGGAAAGGTAGTGAAGCCTACGATGCGGCCGCGCCCTTCGAGATTGTGCGGCATCCGACCAGCCTGATGCTACCCACTCCCGCTGTGGCCCGACGTGCAGCGAAATTGGTGCGTGACAACGACATTCGTACCGTTTGGTTTGGGGCAGCAGCACCCCTGGCAGTCTTGGCGCCCGCCATGCGTAGTGCGGGAGCGCGACATATCGTTGCGAGCACCCACGGACACGAAGTGGGATGGTCGATGCTGCCGGGGGCTCGACAGGTCTTGCGGTTTATCGGCAACAACACCGATGTCATCACCTACGTCAGTCGCTTCACTCGGCGACGATTCTCGGCGGCATTCGGCCGGGAAGCGGCCCTCGAGTACGTGTCGTGCGGGGTTGACGTCGACCGCTTTGCGCCAGACCCGAGCGCACGAGCCATGCTCCGCGATCGCTACGGTTTGGGCGACGCACCGACAGTTCTGTGCCTATCCCGGTTGGTGCCGCGCAAGGGGCAAGACGTGCTGATCGAGTCGTGGCCGAGGATCCGGGAAGCCGTCCCGGGGGCGCGACTGATGATCGTTGGCGGCGGACCCTACGCGGATACACTGCACGCCCTGGCGGAAAAGTACGAGGTGACAGACTCGGTGACCTTCACCGGGAGTGTCCCCGCTGAAGAACTTCCGATGCATCACGCGATGGCTGACGTCTTCGCGATGCCGACCCGGACGCGCGGTGGGGGCCTTGACGTGGAAGGCCTGGGAATCGTCTTTCTGGAGGCCTCCGCCAGCGGCGTCCCGGTGGTAGCCGGGAACTCTGGCGGCGCCCCGGAAACGGTGAAGGAAAACCTCACCGGCACCGTTGTTGACGGGCGCAAGCACGGCGAAGTTATTGAGGCCATCGTCGATCTTCTGACGCACCCGAAGATGGCGGCGACCATGGGCGAGAATGGTCGCGCGTGGGCGATTGCCAACTGGCAGTGGAGCCAACAGTCAGCCCGGCTTCAGCGTTTCCTCTAGCAAGCCGGCTCCCGCTTCTCATCCGAAGTTCCGCTTTTCTGTCACGATTCGACCAGACCGTCACCGATCGTCATAGCTGGTGACGGTCTGGTCGGCGGGACGACAACGTTTCGTGACAGAAATGCGGAAAGCCGTGCCTCGGCACCCGGGAGGGGGCGAAGCACGGCTTTCTGGGGAGAGATCTACTTCTGGTAGAGCTTGGCGATATCGGCGGCCCACTTGTCAGCGACCACATTGCGCTTGACCTTCAAGGTCGGGGTTAGCTCGCCTGAGTCTTCGGTGAAGTCGGCAGGCAGAATGCGGAACTTCTTGATCGCCTCCGCATGCGAGACCGTCTCATTGGCACTGTCGATGGACGCCTGGACCTCGGCGATCAGGTCCGGATCGGTGGCGAGGTCGGCGACCGTTGCGTCGGCCGACTTGCCGTTGCGCGTCTTCCACGCCGGGAATGCTTCCGGGTCGATCGTGATCAACGCGGCGATGAACGGCTGCTGATCGCCGACGACGACCGCCTGCGAGACGATCGCGCTCGCCCGGATGACGTCTTCCATCGGTGCGGGGGAGACATTCTTGCCGCCCGCAGTGACGATGATCTCCTTCTTGCGGCCGGTAATACGGATGAATCCATCCTCGTCGAGGGTGCCCAAGTCGCCGGTGTGGAACCAGCCGTCGGTGATGGCTGCCGCCGTGGCCTCGTCGTTCTTCCAGTAGCCGGTAAAAACGACCTCGCCCGACAGCAGGATCTCGCCGTCGCTCCCAATGCGGACGGCGTTGCCGGGAATCGGGCGACCCACGGTTCCGACCTTCACATTGCCAGGCGTATTGACGGCGATGGCCGCAGTGGTCTCAGTGAGGCCGTAGCCCTCGTAGACGGGGATGCCGACGCCACTGAAGAAGTGGCCGAGTCGGGCACCGAGCGGTGCGCCGCCGGAGATCGCCATTTCGCACACGCCACCGAGCGCGGTGCGCAGCTTGCTGTAGACCAGCTTGTCGAAGATCGCGTGCTTGGCGCGCAACAGGAAGCCGACGTTGCCGTTCTCCATGGCCGTCGAATATTCCACTGCCACGTCGGCGGCGAGATCGAAGATCTTGCCCTTACCGCCGTCGTGCGCGTTCTGGCGTGCCGAGTTGTACACCTTCTCAAACACGCGCGGCACCGAGAGGATCAGCGACGGCTTGAAGACCGCGAACGTCGGGAGCAGGTTCGCGATGTCGGCGGTGTAGCCGATTTCGACGCCAGCCTCCAGCGCCACCAGGTTGATCGCGCGGGCCAATACGTGCGCCATCGGCAAAAACAGGAGCAGGCGCTTGTCGTCGCCGAGCTTCGTGCTCATCGAGGTCTGAAGCACGCCAGCAATTTCGCCCAGCAAGTTGGAGTGGGTCAGCATGCAGCCCTTGGGGCGGCCGGTGGTTCCCGACGTGTAGATAAGGGTTGCCGGGCTCGACGCCAATAGCGTCCGACGCCGTGCGGTGACTTCGTCATCGGCGACGTCGACGCCGCGCTCGATGAGCAGGTCAATGAGGCCCTGTTCGCCCGGGACATCAATCTGGTGGACCTGAACCGAGCCGTCGATCACCTCAACCTCGTCGATGACCGCGCGATGCTTGGGAGTTTCGACAATGACGTGCTTGGCACCCGAATCGCGCATGATCCAGTCGATCTGCGGTGCGGAAGACGAATCGTAGATCGGGACCGAGATGGCACCGGCTGACCAGATCGCAAAGTCCAACAGGACCCATTCCAAACGAGTGGCCGAAACCAACGCCACGCGATCGCCAGCCTGTACTCCCGAAGCAATAAGCCCCTTGGCGAGTGCGGTGACCTGTGCGCCCACGTCAGCTGCTTTGACCGGCAGCCAGTCGTTGCCGGACTGGCGGCGGAAGATTGTCTTGTTGGGCGTCTTGTCGACAATGTCGAACAAGACGTCGGATGCGTTGCGTTGTTCGGGGATCTCGAACGCGGCGGGCGCGCGGTACTCGGCCATCTACTACACCTTCCCGAAGCGGAAAACTTCAGAATTACGTGAATCACTTGTGTGAGATCTTATCCCCGCACTGTCGGCTCGATTGCCCGAGTCGCCTTTGCCGGTCTCAGACCGCTTTCCAGCCGGTCGAGTTTCACCTGGCGGCACCGGTGTGTGAAGCTAGGACGGTGACGAGCATTCAGGTTGCCGACGAGATTTTCGTTGCTGCGGCACCGTCCCTGGCCGGCGGTGTCATCGGCGACCGCGCGCGGTGGCGTCAGTGGTGGCCCGACCTGCGACTGACGGTCGTAGAGGATCGCGAAAACCAAGGCGTCCGATGGACAGTGACGGGGCCGATTGAAGGCACCATGGAGATCTGGTGCGAAGAGTGCATGGACGGGTTCATCCTGCACTACTACCTGCACGCAGAGCCGGTTGCGCCGCTACCGGACGATCCCCGCACCCGCATGGACGAGGTCGCGGAGATGAACCGACTTCGGCGAATCGCGGGCAAAGACATGTCGTTCGAGGCGAAGTGGCTCCTGGAAGGCGAGCGTGAAGCTGGTTCGCCAGCGACCGGAGCAGTCAATGGCTGACCACACCGAGCAGTCGATTGTTATCAACGCCGACGTTGCTGAGATCCTCGCGGTGATTGCCGACTTTGATAACTACCCGCAGTGGGTGACGGCTGCTCGCGAGGTGGAAGTCCGTGAGCGCGACGCCCGTGGACGCGGGGTCCTCGTTCGATTTGTCTTGGACGCCGGCGTGCTCGCCGATACCTACGAACTTGCCTACGTGTGGGACGACGGCGACACGGCCGTTTCGTGGACGCTGGTCTCAAGTGACCTGCAGCGAGCCCAGAAAGGTAGTTACGTTCTTACCCAACAGGTTCCGGGATCGACCAAGGTGACTTACTCGCTGATGGTTGACCTGCAGATTCCGATGATTAGTCAGTTGAAGCGGCGCGCCGAAAAGGCCATCACCGAATCGGCGCTCGGCGACCTCAAGAAGAGGGTCGAAGGCTGATCGATCTAGCTCCCATCCACTTGTTGCTCGGACCGGGTGGTTCGGGCGTTTCCGTGTTAGCCGCTGCTGCGGCCCTGCATGACTCGGAGCGGCCAGGAGATCGAACCGCGCACTCGCCAGTTGGCGTGCAGTTGGGTACCGAAGGTGGCACCCTGCTGGTCTCGCTGGACTCGCGGTCGTACCTGCCCGAACGACTCGGGGTGATGCGGCTTCCCGGACAACCGGTGCCGGTGACCGCAAACGTGGACCTCCTTCAACTCGATTCCCTCGAGATCCTTGAAGCGGCCTGGCGCGATTTCACCGCCGCACTGACTGCAGTCGGCGGGGTAAAGCAAGTCCTTCCCCTGGTTGGGACTCTCGCTTCGATCGCTCCGGGAGAATTGACTTCCATGCCGGGGGCGCAAGAGTTCCTGGTGTTGCGGCAAATTCGCGATGCGGCAACGGCCGGTCGTTGGCAGCGAGTTGTTGTTGACCTTTCGGGCGTTGGTGATCCGTACGCCGTCTTGCGCTCGCCAATGGTTCTCTCTGCGGCGTTGGAACGGCTTTGGCCTCGCAATGCGCGGCTGGCTGAAGCCTCGGAAAAACCAACGGTCGCACAGTTGTCAGCGGCGCTGGAAGGCATCGACCGCGACTGCCACGATTTGACTGAACTGCTGACCGATCCCCACGGCGTGGCAGCGCATCTCGTGGTCGACGCGGGCGACCGGGGCGTGCGGGCAGCTGCCGATCATCTGGCAATCATCGATCTGATGGGCATCCCGTTGCGATCGGTGCTTGTCAATGCCGGGGTCGGTGGGCCGGGCAGCGTTGACGACGCCACAGCGGCGGTCGTTAATCTGCTGCACAATGACGAATCAGTCACGGTGACGGCAATCCCACGTGCGGCCAAGGGGCTTGATCGGTTGTCCCGAATCAACCGGATTGCCGTCGAACTGCCCAAGCCTGCGGGACGACCGCGGGGATCGGGAGCGCTGACCGTTGCGCACGTATCTGGCGAAGGTCTCGACAGCATCTTTGAAATGACCTGGAAGCAAGGACTGCCGGACCCGAACCGCCTCGAATTGGGTCGATCCGGCGACGAACTTCTCGTCACGGTGTCTGGCTTTCGCTATCCGGTCACGCTTCCGTCGGTGTTGCGTCGATGTGTGGTGACCGGAGCGGATTGGCACGATGGCACGCTGATCCTGCGGTTTGTCCCGGATGCGAGCGTGTGGCCCCAAAAGTCTGGCAAAACTGGCCGCTAACCAGCAGAGAGCACGCTGGTTGCCGCCATCGGCGATGAGATCTTTGGGCGTTACACTTGCCGCACCAGATGTTGTCCGAAGGGCAAGATGTGCGGACGGTCACGCGTCGCACGCCCACTACTTCCGAGTCGGCGGTGCACCCGGTACCGTCAAGCATCACCCGAACTTGAGCGATGAGGAATCGACAGACGATGACCGAGAGTCACAGCACTGCAGGGACCGCCGCCGGTGAGGCTGGCGATGCGATGCAGAATTTGCTCCTCGGTTTCGCCAATCAGATGGATCAACTGGCCGGGCTCATCTCGGGTACCGGAGTTCCGGCGTTGGACGCGACGCCGATCCCGGGCCTCATCGGTGAAGTCAGCGGACTGTTTTCCGAACTTAGCGACCTGGTGGCGCGGCTGTTGGCCGGTCTGATCGCCATCCTCGAGGCAGTCGTCGACATGCTGCGGGGCGATGGTGGATCCGCCGGGGCCGCCTCGACGAAGTTCGAGCCGATTTCGGTCAACATCACTCCCATGGGCCGCTAAATGACCAGCGGCCGGGTGGGCAATAGCGGTGGGGCACTGACCGTCGGCATCGATATCGGGGGCACCAGCGTCCGTGCGAGCGTCGTTGATGCACAGGGCCGCCAACTCGACACCCTGCGGACCGCGACGCCGCCGACAGCGGAGTCTTTGGAGTACTGCCTGCACCGACTGGTCGGAGAACTGCGTGACCGCTGGGCGGTGGACGCGGTTGGCCTGGCGATTGCCGGATTCCTGACACCGGACCGCCAGGTAGTGCGTTTTGCGCCGCACTTGGCGTGGCGTGAGGCGCGGGTTCCGGAAATCATGTCCGAGCGCATCGGGTTACCAGTTTTTGCCGAGCACGATGCGAACTCGGCGGCCATCGCCGAACTGCACTTCGGTGCTGCGGCCGGTGGCCACAACACGTTGGTCCTTTCGATCGGTACCGGCATTGGGGCCGGAATGATCATGGATGGGCAAATCTATCGAGGCAGTTTCGGTGTCGCCCCCGAGTTTGGTCACCTGACCGTCGTGCCAGACGGTCGTCCGTGCGGTTGCGGCAAACGTGGCTGCTGGGAGCGGTATTGCAGCGGCACCGCTCTCGTCGACACGGTGGTTGAACTGCTGGCCTCCCACGACTATCCGCGGAGCGTGCTCGCGGCCGAATCCGAAGCCGATCCCGGCTCGTTGACGGGTCGTCGCGTCGCCGCGGCCGCCGCGGACGGTGATCGCGCTGCCCTCGCCGCGTATGCGGACATGGCCAAATGGCTCGGTTACGGACTCGGAATGGTCGCGGACATTTTCGACCCGGATCTGATTGTGCTCGCCGGTGGCGTTGGCGCAGCGTCGGGCCAATTCTTAGACGACGCCCGCGAACACTATGCCGCCGCTGTCACCGGTGCCGGATATCGACAGTTGGCGCGCATTCGCGGTACTCAGCTGGGCGAAGCCGCGGGTGTGATTGGTGCCGCACAAGTGGCGAGGCAGGGACTGGCCGCACAGTTCGAGGGTGCACAGTAGAGTTGCACTTGCCCGGTAGTGAGGTAGTTGACCGGTGAATCAGTCGTTGGCCGCAGGTGGGCGGTTGAGCTGTTTGTGGATTTGTCGAATTTGAGGACGGGGAGCGTACATGTGGTACTGGCTGTTCAAATACATCCTGATGGGTCCGTTGCTACGCCTGATGGGGCGACCGCGCATCGAGGGTCTAGAGAATCTGCCGAAGTCTGGTCCCGCCCTCCTCGCGTCGAATCACTTGGCCGTCGTTGACAGCTTTTACCTGCCGCTAATGGCGCCGCGCCGCATCTATTTCCTAGCCAAGAGTGAGTACTTCACGGGAACGGGAATCAAGGGCGGATTCCAGCGGTGGTTCTTCACGGCGGCAGGCCAGATTCCGATCGACCGGTCGGGCGGTAGCGCTGCGGCCGGGGCACTTCTGGCAGGCAAGCGGGTCCTGGAGGATGGCGGACTACTGTGCCTCTATCCGGAAGGCACCCGTTCGCCCGATGGCAACCTGTACAAGGGCAAGACCGGGTTGGCGCGGATGGCACTGGAGACAGGCGTGCCCGTGCTGCCGATCGCCATGGTTGGTACCGATCGGATCAACCCGCCCGGAACAGTTCTCCCTCGACCGACCCGCATCACGGTGAAGATCGGTAAGCCGCTGGACTTCTCGCGCTATGAAGGGATGGCGGGAAACAGGTTCATTGAGCGGGCCGTTACCGATGAAATCATGTACTCGCTGATGCAGATGACCGGGCAGCAGTACGTCGACGTCTACGCGGCCAGCTTGAAGAATAAGGACGGCAGCGTCAAAGAACTCACGGATGCCGACAGCAAGCCGGGCGACGCCGCCTAACTTTGCGCTAGTTCCGGAGATTCTTCCGCAACGCGGGTTTGCCCGTCGTCGCTACCTTCCTCACAGGGCAATCGCCACAATGCCACCAGCAGCGCGATTCCCCACAGGGTGAACGAATTGCCAATCAGGTGCTCCCATGCGGCCCATCCGTGCTCGATCGGTGGCAGCAGTTGGAACACACCGATCGCAAAAATCAGTGCGCCAAGACCCGCAAGCGTGAAATAGGTGACGCGATATTTGGTTTCAGCTGACCGGTAGCCGATAACGAGGCACATCAGCAGCGACGGGATGCACCACACCCAGTGGTGGGCCCACGTTGTGGGGGAAACCAGTAGCCCCCAAACGGCAACGGCACAGGTCACCGCCATGGCGTTGACGCGACCGGTCATGGGCCCGTCGGCGAATGCCGTCACCGGACGTGCGCGCAGCACTGCCAGAAGGGCCAAGACGGTCACGGCCAAGCTTGAGGCGATCCACGCCACCTCGGCCGCACTGCCTTGGTCGCCGAACACGCGGAGCCAGGCCGCCATCAAGTTCTGATTGATTCGGCCCTCAGGCTGCCCGATGCGGGCGGTGTGGAACAGGGTGTCCGTCCAGTACGTCCGGGAGTCGTCGGGCATCCAGATCCACCCGACGGCCGCCGCGGCGATAAACGACGCCACGCCGACCGCGACTGACCGGAGCCGCCAAGCCACAAGAAACACCCCGAGAAATACCAGCGGCGTCAGTTTGATCGCCGCTGCCAGGCCGATCAGGATGCCTTGAGCTCGGCCGCGACCGATCCTGGGCACCACAAAAATATCGACGAGGATCATCGCCATCAAAACCACATTGATTTGACCGAACCCCAAAGTCATCCAAAACGGGTTAAACCAGATCGTCACCACCGACAGGGCGACGGCCAGCCACCATTGATTGTCCCGAGTGCCGATTTCGAGCACCTGCAACGACAACACCGTCACATAAACGAGCAAGCCTGCCGTGATCAGTGAGATGCCGATGCTCGCCACCGATAAGGGCATCGCACCCAGCGGGGTGAACAAGAGGGCGGCAAACGGGGGATAGGTGAACGGCAGCCAAATGCCGTCGGAGGTGAACGGCATCGAACCGTCGGCGTAGAGGCTGAAACCCTGGTGCCAAATCTGCCCACCGAGACGGTAAACATCCATGTCGAATCGGGTGCGCGTACCAAAGCTCGACGTAAACGGCACTCCCACAATCTGCAGAAGCGCCGATGCTGCGAACGCCGCCGCAATGGCGATCCGTGCCCCGACCCCTGGACGCCAGTTCCGTAGTTGGTTGGTGAGGCCGCCGGGCACCCGCTGCTCGGTCGGTCCGGGAGTCCGCAACTCGCCGTTCGTTGTCGACATGAGAGCCAGTATCCCTTGCCGGGTCGGCGAACCTCATCAGGCGCGGATAATCTAGAGGACGTGCGCTACTTCTACGACACCGAATTCATTGAAGACGGAACGACGATCGAGCTGGTGTCGATTGGGGTGGTTGCTGAAGACGGTCGCGAATACTACGCGGTGTCCACCGAGTTCGACCCGTCGCGCGCCGGTGATTGGGTTCGGACCAACGTCCTCGACAAGCTTCCGTCACCGGCGGACAAAGCCTGGCGCAGTCGTCGTGCCATCCGGGAAAGCCTTTACGACTTCCTCACCGAACCCGGCGACGGCGTCGAACTGTGGGCGTGGGTCGGTGCTTACGATCACGTCGTGGTGTGCCAGCTGTGGGGTTCGATGACCGAACTACCTCGCGAAATGCCCCGCTACACACGCGAACTGCGTCAGCACTGGGATGCTGCGGGCAACCCGGAACTGCCACCGACGCCACGGAACGCCCACGATGCGCTTGCCGACGCCAGGCACAATCTCGTCAAATGGCAAACCATCGAGGCCACGTTGCGCGTATAGCGGCGCAACAGTCTGGGCCTCCCGAGCACGCGGTGGCGTGATCGGGATAAGCTGGCACGGTGGTGAACTGGACCGTAGACGTGCCCCTGAACGAGCTTCCTGAGCTTCCGCCGCTTCCCGGAAGTCTCGCCGAGCAGTTCGACGACATGCTGGCTCGACCTGCCCTGCAGCAGCCGAGTTGGCCAGCCGACGAAGCGGACCGGATGCGGAAGGTCCTGGAGAGCGTGCCGCCGATCTGCATGCCGTCCGAGGTTGAGTCATTGGCGGAGCAACTCGCCGAGGTCGCTCACGGTCGGGCGTTCATGTTGCAGGGCGGTGACTGCGCCGAAACTTTCGCAGCCAACACCGAACCGCACATCAAGGGCAACATCCGCACGCTGCTCCAGATGGCTGTCGTGCTGACGTACGGTGCGAGCATGCCCGTCGTCAAGGTGGCGCGCATCGCCGGCCAGTACGCCAAGCCGCGGTCGTCGGACACTGACGCCCTGGGTTTGCTGTCGTACCGCGGCGACATGATCAACTCGTTGGAAGCGGACGAGCACGCCCGTGCGCACGATCCGTCGCGCCTGGTGCGCGCGTACGCGAACGCTGCCGCCGCCATGAACCTGGTGCGCGCGCTGACTGGTTCGGAAGCACGACTTTCGCACGTCCACAACTGGAACCGTGAGTTCGTCCGCACGTCGCCTGCCGGAGCCCGCTACGAGGCTCTCGCTGCCGAAATCGACCGCGGCCTGCGGTTCATGGATGCGTGCGGTGTTACCGACTCAAGCCTGGAGTCGGCATCGATTTACGCCTCGCACGAGGCCCTCGTTATGGACTACGAGCGCGCCATGCTGCGCCTAGCTAAGGATCCGAAGGGCGGCGAGGAGCCGGTCCTGTACGACCTGTCCGCGCATTACCTGTGGATTGGCGAACGCACCCGGCAACTCGACGGTGCCCACGTTGCACTCGCCAAGCTCATCAACAACCCGATCGGTGTCAAGATCGGGCCGACGACCACGCCCGAGATGGCTGTGGAATACGTTGAAACCCTCGATCCTCACAACATCCCCGGACGACTGACCTTGGTTTCGCGCATGGGCAATGGCAGCGTTCGCGACGTTCTTCCCGCGATCGTGCAGGCAGTCGAAGCAACTGGCCACAAGGTGATCTGGCAGTGCGATCCGATGCACGGCAACACCCACACCGCGTCGACCGGCTTCAAGACCCGTCACTTCGATCGTGTCGTCGACGAAGTTCAAGGTTTCTTCGAGGTGCACCGCGCCCTCGGCACCCACCCCGGCGGCATCCACGTCGAGCTGACCGGTGAAGACGTCACCGAATGCCTGGGTGGCGCGCAGGATATCTCCGACCTGGACCTGGAAGGCCGCTACGAAACCGCCTGCGATCCCCGTCTCAATACCCAGCAGTCGCTGGAATTGGCGTTCTTGGTCGCCGAGATGCTCCGCGGATAGATTCCCGGAGTACCACTGGTCAGGCGAGGCCGGAGCCGAAGGCCCAACCGACGGCACCCAGGCCGGCAGCGATGCAGGCAACGATCGTCAACCAGATAAGGGTCAGTAGGCGACCGTTCGGTGTGGCGTCCAATTCGTTGCCGTCTAAGACGTCGACGCCCTCGCTACCGTCCCAGTCGTCATCGCCATCCCAGTCGCCCCGATCCCAGTCGCTACCGTCCCGGTGATCGGGCCCGGAGTGGGAGTCGTTCCAGGCGGAGTCCCAGTTCGCGTCGTCGTGGGGTGCCGGTCTGGCGTCGAAGGCGGTCGCGGGTCGAGCGGGCACCTCGGCGGGCAGGGGGCGCACGGGGCGGGCGATTGCGGAAGTAACGCGCGCTGATGCCTGAGTGGGCGCGGGCACGGTGAAGGCAGGCAAATCTAATTCGTCGGCGGCGTCGAGGATGGCGTGCTGCATGTCGAAGCCGTCAACGTAGCGGGCGGCAGGGTCCCGTTCAGTCGCACGTAAGACGATGTCGTCGAATTGGGACGGGATTCCATCAATAAGGTCGCCGGGGGCAGGCACATCGAACGTGAGTCGCTGGTAGGCGAGCGCAAGCGGGGTGGACCCGCTGAACGGTTGCCGTCCGGTCAGGAGTTCAAACATCAGGACGCCAGCGGAGTACACGTCGCTGCGGGCGTCCACCTCCGTGGACGTGACCTGCTCCGGCGACAGATAGGCGGCGGTTCCGAGAATCACGCTTGCCGAAGTGACCCCGGCTTCGGCGACTGCCCGAACGAGCCCGAAATCAGCGACCTTGATGTCGCCGGTATCGGAGACAAGGACATTCTCGGGCTTGACGTCGCGGTGGACCAGGCCGGCTCGGTGCGCGGTGCCGAGGCCGCCGAGCATGCCGATCGCCACTGACGCAACCGCGTGGGGAGGCATGGGGCCGCGTTCGCGAAGCAGTTCGCGAATACTGCCACCGCGAACGAGTTCCATAACCAGGAAAGCGGTATCCCCGTCGACGCTTTGGTCGTACACGGCGACCAATCCCGGATGGCTCAACCCGGCGACGGCGCGGGCCTCAAACTGAAAGCGGCGCAGGAACAGGGGGTCGTTCGCGTAACGCGAATCCATCACCTTGATCGCGACCCGCCGGTGCAATCGCAGGTCAGTGCCCACATAGACCGAAGACATTCCGCCGCGAGCGATCGGAACATCGATCCGATAGCGCCGCTCCAGCACGCGGTTCAGCAGCGGGTCGTCGGGAGTGTTCACGATCATCGAATCTACCCGGTCGCCAGCAATGCGAGTGCACTCCCTGATCTGCACCCGCGCGCGTGTCGTGCGCCGGGATTGATCTGCTACGCGGGGGTTTGCTGCCTGCTAGTTTCCCAGCGTCAGTTAGTTTTCCGGCGTCGCCGCGCTGTACGCTCTTTGATTGTGGGTTCCCTTCCGCTTTCGATAGACATTCTTCCCGACGACGTCGTCGCGCTCGAACTCGACGATGCCGCAAAGCGCCTCGGCGTTTCCAGCAACCGGCTCCGAACGCTGATTCGCGACCACAACTTGCTGGCCGCATCGCGCGGTGGACGGCCAGTGATCCCCGAGGCATTCTTCGGTCCCGACGGACTGGCGAAGCATCTGGAGGGATTGGTGACCATCCTCCTCGACGGCGGTTTCACGCGTGATGAAGCACTCCGGTGGCTGTACACCAAGCAGGACGATCTCGGCCTGTATCCGGCCGATGCCCTGCACACCGACTCCGCGCGCGAAATGCTGCGCCGCGCACAGGCCGAAGCCTTCTAATCGTTGTCCGCCTGATCGTGACCCTGAACGGGAATTGATCGGCGGAGGTGTCAGCTGGGAAGGGAATTACTTAAGTCCGGTCACCAGCGACGCCGCGGCGTGGGCGAGTCTCCGAGGCATCGGCACGACCGCCCGACGGGAAAAGACATCTCCATCGAGACGCTCAATCTCCGTCAGGATTGCGCTGTACGACCGGGCGGCGGCGCGGATCGCCGGGCGCGTGCGGTGGGGCAGCGCTTCGATAGCTGGCGCAGCTCGCCGATATTGGTCCCGGTTCACCGCGATGAAGTGTTTGACGGCGCGTCGCACAGATGAATCAGCGTGGCCCGCAGCAGCATTCGCCATCAGTCGGGTGTCGTCGACCCCGAACGCGGCCAGCTGATCCGCGGGCAGATAGATCCGATCCCGAGCGGCGTCCTCGGCCACGTCGCGCAAGAAATTCGTCAGCTGGAACGCCTCGCCGAGGAGCTCGGCCCCGGCGGTGGTCTCGACATTGTCGCGATCCACACCGAGGATCGGTAGCAGTTGAATGCCGATCACCGCCGCGGACCCGTAGGTGTACTCGGCGAGCTCAGCAAAGCTGGCATACCGATTGCGGAACAGGGGGTGCCCGGGCAGGTCCATCCGCATCGACCGTCCGAAGTCGATAAAGGTGTCGGTCGGAATCGCGAACCGGCGGACTGAATCAGCGAGCGCGGCAACGACGTCGGCTTCGCCTGCGGGGAGGTCGATGTGGGCGTTGGCGTCGAATGCCGAAAAGAGCCCAGCTTCGAGGGCATCGAGTCGTGCGGTTTGGTCGGCGATGGTGATGCCGGGTGCTGGCTCGTCGACGATATCGTCGGCCAACCGGGCATAGGCATACAGCGCAAACACTGCACGCGCACCACCGCTTGGCAGCAACCGCGAAGCCAGGTAGTAGGTGCGACCCGCACGCCGGGTGATCGCTTCGGCCCGCTGATAGCCAGCTTCGACGTGGTCAACCATGGCGCAGGAGTGATCCGAAGTTCCTGAGTCGCAAGGGATCCGGCCGACGCAACGAAACGGCAGCGAGGGTTGCCAGAGCGATCGCCAGCAGGGTCTCGACGGGTTTGTAGAACAGAATCGAGTCGTCGGGTTGGAACACGATCAGATAGAACGTGCTGATTCCAACGACGACCTGCCGCACCCACATCGGTAGCACGAATGCCACCGCCAAGCAGGCGACCCACGTGTAGTACCAGGGAAGGGTTGACGGTTCGAGCAGGAGCAACGCGAGCATCGCCCACGCCATACCTGCCATGGCATCCCGCTCGTTACGACGTGATCGCCACCAGAGGTACACCAGGATTAACGCGAGGGCGGCGCTGCCGATGGCGCGTGTTACTTCGAGGACCGGTTGCAGGTTGAGCGCGGTCCACGGTGCCGCCACGTACGTGATGATGTGGCCAATAAAGATGGGAATGGTGAACGGATTGATGATGCGTGAGGCATACGACAGTCCGTTGGTCCACCCGATGCCGAGACCCAGGATCGCGGTAAAGGCACCGAAGACCGCTACTGGGATGGCACCGGTGGCGAAAAAGATGCCGATGCGATCCCGCCAGGTAATGGGTTCGCCAGAATAATGTGGGTCGGCTTCGCGTCGCTTCCGCAAATGGTCGAGCCAGATCCACATGATGAATGGAATAGCGATTCCGGCGGTGATCTTGACCGATAGCGCGAGACCGAGGGTTAGGAGTCCGGCGACATGTTGTCCACGGAGGGCGAGGGCGACGCCGGCGGCCAGGAACCCCATCATCAGTAGTTCGAGGTGCGGCCCGGCGACGAGATGCAGCAGCAGCATCGGGTTCAGGAGCACGAGCCACAGTCCCAGGCGCCTGCTGGCGCCAAAATGCTCGGCGATTCGCGGAACCGCCCACATGGTGAGCAGGAGTCCGGGTAGGAGGGCAACGCGGATCAGGAACACACCCGCGAAAACGTTGTCGCCGGTAATCCCCACAATGCCGCGAAGTAGGAGCATGAACCCGGGACTGTAGGGCGAGGTTGTGGGTGCCCAGATTTGCGCCATCGAATCGACGATGGGCCCCGGATGGTGCGCGGGACCGTCGGTGTACGGGTCGAAGCCCTCCATGAGGACTGTCGCTTGGCCGAGGTATGCGTACACGTCCCGACTGAAGGTCGGGATGGCCACCATCAGCGGGGCTGTCCACGCGCCGATGGTCACCATGGTGGCGCGCAGGCTCATTCGCTGGTGATCGCGACCGATCTGTACCCAGGCGATCACCATCAGTGCGACGCCCGTCCAGAACGCCATGCCGGACAGCGTCTTGCCGTGCCCATACGTCATCGGTTCCAAACCGAGATTGGCGAGTGTCGGGTTGTTCCGTGGCACATCCGACAGCCCGTAACTGCCAGCCACAACGAACAGCACCCCTAGGAAACCGAGGCACGCGTCGGGGTAGCGGCTCAGAAAAATCCCCACCCCGGCCCTCGCTCCAGTCGCCGAATCGGCCCCCATCGCCTGTTTTGCCCCAGGGGTCACCATTTCAGTCATTTTCGCCTCCCCGACGATGCGAGGTAGGTGTTGACTCGCTGTGCGGCGAGTCCGCCGGAAATGACGACGGGCGGAATGCCCACGCCGGGGACGGTCGCGCTACCGCCAATGACCAGGTTGGGGGTACCCGGCCACACGTTCGGCGTTCGCAGCGGACCGGTTTGCATCACGGTGTGAGCGACCGAGAAGGGGGTGCCCGCCGGTAAGCCGTCCCGCAACCAGGTGCCCGGGTGATCGATGCGGAGCGGGCGTAGCTCGGCGATTCCGCGGTATCCGCGGTCCTCCAGGGTGTTGAGAACGTCGGCGGCGTACGGTCGGGCCAGTTCGTCCCATGCGAGGGGGGCCGAGTCGAGATTAGGGGTTGGTGCCAGCACCGACACCGACTCAAGACCATTGGCGGTAAAGGTGGTCGGATCGGTGACCGCCGACCGAGTCAGCAGGAATGAGCCGTCGCCCATCACGCGGCCGGGGCGGCCGGTCAGGTCGGCGAACGTTTGCGTCCACGCTTGGCCGAAGTCAAGGGTGTGGTGCCCGGATCGCCACTGATCGGTGACGCTGACGGGCAGTACCCCGTGGACGACTACTGCACTCGGTGAGTAGCGCAATCGTCGGCGACGTCGGTCGTCGCGCAAGAGCTCGGCGATCGGTTCGCGTTCGCCGGTCGCGACGATGGCATCGGCGGCTATCGCTTCCCCGTCGATCATGACGCCGGAGGCGGTCCCGTCGCTACGCTGCAGGATTCGCTTCACGCGGGTGCCGTAGTCGATGTGCACGCCAGCGTCGACCAGCGCATCGGCGAGGACTCGTCCAATACGACCCATACCGCCAGCGGGTGCCGATAGGCCTCGCCCGATGTCCATGTCGGCGATGATGGCGTAGATGGCGCGTGCCCGGTGCGGTGGCACTCCGGCATAAAGCGCTTGGAAGGTGAAGGCGCGCTGCAGTCGGGGATCGGTGGCGAAACGCCCGACTCCGGCGGTGAGCCCACCCAGGGCTCGTAGCTTCACCAATTGTGCCGCCGATGCCCGAGTGGGGGCACCGATGAGGTCGCGGAAACCGCCATAGTTGCGGTCGATAAATGTGTCGAACTCCGCGTCGTAGACGCGGCGCAACCATGTCAGGAGGTCGCGCGTCCCTGCGGCTGCTTCGGGACCGAAAGCCGTGGCGACGGCATCGGGAATGTCGGCACTTTCGCGGGGGATCTCCAACGACGAGCCATCGGCGTAATTCATGACGTAGCTCGGTTCGACGGGCGACAATGCCAGTCGTCGATGTGCGTCGTCGCGGGTCACTCCGATGGCCTCGAGTGCCTCCACGATGAGTTCGGGCATGGTGAGAACCGTTGCGCCGGTATCGAATTGGTGGCCGTCGATGGTTTCGGTTCGGACTAGTCCGCCGGGGGTGTCGGTGGCCTCAAATATCCGCACCTCATGGCCCGCGCCACGGAGGCGGGCAGCCGCGGTCAACCCTGCCAGCCCGGCACCAATCACCACTACCTGTGCGCTCATCGCAATCACCGCTGCCGGTGCGTAATGCGGTGGGCCATCGCAACCAGATCGGTGCGGGCGGTATCGCTGACGTCGAGGGCATCGATTCCGCTCAGTGCCGCGCTCAGCCGCGCGTCGATCTGCCGTTCCACCTCGGCAAGCGCGCCGGAATCGACCAGCACGCCGCGGGCGGCGGCGATCTCATCGGCCGAGAGTTCACGCCCGATGTGCGACCGCAAGAGCTCAGCACCCTCGGCCGACGTTCGCTGCAGGCCCTCCGCCAGTAAGGCGGTGCGCTTGCCTTCGATGAGATCATCGCCGGAAGGCTTCCCGGTTTCGTCGGGATCACCAAAGACGCCAAGCACATCGTCGCGGAGTTGGAACGCCACTCCCAGGTCGATTCCGATGCGGCGCAGGGCGGTAAGAACGGACTCGCCGGCACCGGCGAGGGCGGCTCCGATCTGCAGCGGACGGGCCACCGTGTACGCCGCTGTTTTGTACTCCATCACGCGGTACGCGGCGGTCACCGATTCATCGCCCGACGACTCATTGGTGATGTCGAGCAACTGCCCGCCGAGAACCTCGGTGCGCATCTGCGACCATAGGACGCCGACCGGTCGTGGGAGCGGTTCCAGCTGTGCCCAACCGTTGGGGTTTGGCCCAATGCCGTGGACGAGGTCGTCGGCCCAAGCGAGGGCGAGATCGCCGAGGAGGATCGCCGCCGACACCCCGTAATGCGCAGCGTCACCGGCAAATCCGCGCGCCACGTGGGTGGCCTCGAACTGGCGGTGGACGGTCGGCTGGCCGCGTCGAGTATCAGAACGGTCGAGGATGTCGTCGTGGATTAGGGCACATGCCTGGATCAACTCGATGGCCGCACCCAGTCGCAGCGCCATTTCTTCGGTATTGCCGACAGTTCCCGTGCCAGGGGGCGGGCCGCACTGCCATCCGGCGAAGACGAACAGCGGTCGCACACGCTTACCGCCAGACAACACAAAGTCGGCGAGGATATCGCCGGCCTCGGCGACGACGGGATAGATGGCGTCGATCGTCGAGCGATTGGAAGCGAAAAACTCCGCCAGCACCTCGTCGACGGCGGCGGGTACCTGCGCAATGTTGACCACGACAGGCAAGGTTACCGGTCGTGCCTGAGTACCGGCCGTCGCATCTGGTGGTAGTCGGCCACTTTCCGGTGTCCGTATAGTTGCGGAGGTGACCGATTCGATCCTCAACGGCCCCGACGCCCGCGCCAACGCGGCAACCTCGGTGGTCGAGCGCCTCGCGGCCCCGCATTCCGGGCCCGTGCCTTTTTCCGTGGAGTTCTTTCCGCCGCGCAATGCGGAGGAAGAGACCCGCCTGTGGCGTGCGGTTCGAGTGTTTGAACGAATGAACCCGGCGTTTGCCTCCATGACTTATGGGGCCGGAGGCACCACCCGCGACCGCACCGTGCGGATCGCGGGCGAACTCGCAACCGAAACTACGCTGCTGACCGTCGCGCACCTCACGGCGGTCAACCACAGCATCGACGAGTTACGTGCGCTGGTCGGTGCCTATGCAGACAAGGGCATCGTCAACCTGCTGGCCCTTCGTGGCGACCCGCCGGGCGATCCGCTCGGCGAATGGGTCAAGCACCCGCAGGGCGTCTCATACGCGGAAGAACTGGTCAGTTTGATTGCCGAACTCGGTGATTTCCATGTCGGCGTTGCATCGTTCCCCGAAGGACATCACCGCGCACCGAACCTGGCCGCCGATACCGGCAACCTGGTGCGCAAACTGCGCGCGGGTGCCGAGTACTCGGTGACGCAGATGTTCTTTGACGTCGACGATTACTTGCGCTTGCGCGATCGCGTTATCGCCGCGGACCCGGAACAGGGCGAAAAGCCGCTGATCCCGGGAATGATGCCGATCACGTCGTTGAAGTCAGCACGACGGATGACTGAACTCTCGGGCAGCACCATCCCCCGAGCAGTCGAGGAGCGGCTCGCCAAGGCCGCAGGCGATGGTCCCGAAGAGAACCGCGAATACGTGCGCGCTGTCGGTATTGACCTCTGCACGGAGGCCTCCGAGCGGCTCATCGCCGAGGGAGTGCCGGGGCTTCACTTCTGCACCCTGAATTTTGCGAAGGCGAGTTGCGAAGTTCTCGAACGGATTGGTGTCGACACCCGAGGGGCACTCACCGCAGTTTAGAGTCGTGCCGCCTCGCTTGGTGCTGTAGAGAGTGGTGCCGACTAGTGCGGCGCGCGTTCCTCGTTCGATCCGGCTTTGGCTTTAACCGCCGCAGCGTCGGCACCGACGGTTTTTGACTCGGCGGCGTTCTTCGCCGTGCCAACTTTTGCGGTGTCCTGCTTCCAGAATGCGAGGTTGCGGCGAGTGGGGCGACCGGGGCGTGGCGTCCGGTCGCGACTTTGGTAGGCAGCATAGGCCACCATCGCGACGACGATCGCGCACAGGAGCCACATGAACCAAGCCCAACTCGACACGGCTGCGGTGGCTGGATCGGGGTATTCCGCGTCGGCCTGCATGTCGATGTTTTGACCCGCGGGCGGCGTCCACGAGACTGCGGTGTCCGCGATCTGGCGGCCGTTGGTGGCAATGACTTCGCCGCCGAACGAGACTGTCAGGGCGAAGTACACCGAATTCGGCTCCAAGCCAGCCAGCGATGCCGAGCCGCGGAAGCGGACGATGTCGGCACTGCGCTGGGACTTCAGTGTCACAGTTGCCGCGGGATCAGGGAGGGCCGCGGCGATGATGTCGCCGAGCTGACTGAACTGGCCTGCCGTCAGCCGATCAAAAGTGAGTTCCGAGCCGATCTTGCCTTCTGGGGTTGACACCGGTTGACCATCGGGTGCCGTCGTGGTGGAAGGCGGTGCCGGGGGTGTCGTCGAATCGGTGGCCGCTGGATAGTCCGCGGCCCACACCTGTCCACTGAGCGAAGCGGGAATATCGAACGCTGGCTTTTGCGGATGCTGATCCGGTGATGCCGCAATGATGACGGTGCCCGAGAACTGGTCGCCGACGGTCGTCGACTTCGTCAGGCAACCGGTCAACAGTGGGATCATCGCCAACAATCCCAGAATCAGCATGCACGTGCGGCGGATCAGTTTCACTGCCTCATCGTGCCAGACGAAACGTCGTCTTCGGCGGCAGGCGCACCGAGGGGGAGTGCGCGCCCGAGGAAAGCAAATGGTCGGGCATCGCCGACAAAGTTGAAGTAGCGAAGCACATCACCGAACCCAAGGCGGCGGTAAAGGCCCCAGGCGCGGTTCTCTTCTCCAGGCACCTCCGGCGTGGATAGCAGCACCTTGGCTTCGGAGCGATCGTGCAGGAGTGCGGTGAGCAGACGTTCGCCTACCCCTCGGCCCTGCGCCACCGGGTGCACATGCAGTTCGGTGAGCTCAAAGTAGTCGCGGAGATACTCGCGAGCCTCGGCCGGTGCCATGCCCGCGCGCATCAGACCCGAATACAACTGGCGATGCCACCACTGATCGGGTGCTCCTCGGTAACCGTAGGTGACGCCAATGAGTACCTCGCGGTCACCGGTTGCCAGGGGCGGTCGTACACGCAAGTGGGAGAAGGTGGGGCGCAGCGAGTCGAGGGCCGAGATCGTCGCGAACGCGCCATAGGCCACCCAGTCTGGGCGCGCGATGTGGTCCCGCCAGAGAGGAACGCGGGAGGTTTCGCTGCCGCGCGGATAGTGCATTGCGGTGACGTAGACGTGCACTGCCGGATCGAGCCACAGATGCGCCAACTCTGGGGAAAGCCGAGCGATGCGGATCGAGGACACACCAGATGACGTCATCGTGGTTCCTCTCTTCCGGTGACGCGCGGGCAGTAAGGAGGATATCGGTACTTGCCGCCGCGCTTGCATTCCGGCTATCGTGGAGATTATCGAACTGGTGTTCGTATCGGTTCGTGAAACCCGGTGGCCTGGGGATGGGGAAGACATCGCCAGGCCATTGGTGTTGGTACTAGAGGGCAGTGAATTCGGTAGCGCTGTCCTTGTTGGTGCACCTGGCGAAGGAAAAATTGTCAGAGGTCCCTGCAATGGTGTGGTTAACGGCCCGGGAAACACGGGCAATTTGCTACGAAAGGCGGCGACATGGCGTACTCAACGCACGATTCCTCTCGCCCAACCCCGGCGCTTCTGGTTCCGGCCGCTCGGCAGTCGGTCGCTACCGCGTCCAGTGTCGATCCGGTCGTCGTGCATCGAAGTCGCGATCTACTCGAACGTGCCGAGGTGCTTTTCGATCAGGCGGCGTCAGTGCAAGACGACGGCGCCGAGCGCTTCCGGTTGTTTTATCTCGCCGCCATCCGTGCGTCAGGTGCCGTCTTGGAGATCTACGAGCCCTCATCCAAGGTTCGTCGTCGCCGGGGTGCGGCCGACGCCTGGAGTCGTATTAAGGCCCGTGCCCCGCAATGCGGTGAGTTGGCTGAGTATTTTGGCGGCTTGTCGACGATGCGCTCGCAAGTTGAAGCTGGCTTGGTGCGGACCGTCGATCCAACGTTCTGTGCCCGGGTCGAGCGTCGTGCCATGGAATTCCTTGACGTCGCCGATTCGACGCTTTTGGCCTACGAACAGGGCAAGCTCACGCCCAAGCGAACGCCAACTCGTCGTACGGTGGCGTGAAAGTAGAACCCATCCGGCGGCAATGGTGGTAAGGCGACGTGATGACTCGTATCATGGGGGCATAGGTGCGAGCAGTCAGAACTTGCCCACAACCAGTAAGGGAGGGGCGGTGCCGCTTTCCGAGCACGAGCAGCGCATGCTCGATGAAATAGAGAGCGCTCTCTACGCCGAGGACCCGAAGTTCGTTTCGAGCGTGACCCGTCACAAGGTTCGCGTTCCGAACGCTCGTCGTCGGATCGTCGTGGCGCTCGGGTTCTTGGTCGGTCTCGCCCTGCTGATTGGCGGGCTCATGGTCGACGTGGAGATCGGGGGTCTCAAGATTTTGAGTTTCGTCGGTTTCTTAGTGATGTTCGGTGCAGCCGCATACGGGCTGATTGGTGGACGCGCTCAGATGTCCGGGCCCGCCGATGCATCGACGCCGAAGAAGAAGTCAAAAGCTGGCGGTGCCGCGCATGGCTCATTGAGTCAGCGCATGGAAGACCGCTTCAATCGACGGTTTGAGCAAGACGACCGGGATATCTGAACGTCCGCACTACCGGCACTTAGCGCCAACAACTGAATTCTTAACCAGTGGGG
>NZ_JBARYI010000032.1:0-15825 GCF_049647785.1 Gordonia sp. (in: high G+C Gram-positive bacteria) | reverse complement strand
TTCCCGCACTACGTCAGACGTAGTGCGGGAATCAACGCATCATGCGAGAACAGCGACGCGGGGGTACTTGCGGGGCGAGGGGTCAGTCGCGGTTCAGTAACCCCAACATTGCGTAGGTGGCGATCTTGCTGCCGTGGGGGATCGCCGACAGGTCGACGAGGTAGTTCGGGTTGTGCGGCGCGTAGGGGAACTCCTCGCCGCGGGCGACGGCAGCGGCGAAGACGTCGGGATCGGCAATGCCGACCATCAGGTAGGTGAACGGCATGTCCGGGTACGGGCCCTTCAACAGCTGGACATCCTCGGAGCCAGTAGCCCGCGGGCTCTCGGTGACGACGAGGGTGTCGCCGAGAACTGCGCCCAACGACGTCGCGATCTGAGCCGACAGCTCCGGATCGTTGACGAGAGGGCTGGAACCGCCCTTCATGATGATCTCCGGCAGTTGGTCCTCGCCCATGCCGTAGGTGCGGGCGATTCCCTCGGACACCGATTTGACGGCGTCGAGCATGATTTCGCGGACCTCGGTGTCGTACCAGCGGAGATTGGCCTTGACCAGCGCCGACGACGGAATGACATTATTTCCGGTACCGGCATCGATGGCACCGACAGTCAGTACGGCGGTCTTCTGCGGGTCAATCATCCGCGACACAATCGTCTGATACTCCACGACCGCCAGCGCCGCCATCAGAACGGGGTCCTTCGCCTTCTGCGGCATGGAACCGTGGCCTCCGACGCCGTGGAACAAGACGTCGAGTTGATCGGTGCCAGCCAGACGCGGACCGGGCGAAGAGACGACGACCCCGACCGGTGCTGGCGCAGTATGCATGCCGATGAGAACGTCCGGCTTGGGAATGTAGTTGTACAGGCCGTCGTCGACCATCGCCTTGGCGCCGGTGATGGGTTCTTCGGCGGGTTGGCCGATCAGGATCAGCGTCCCCGACCATTGGTCCTTCAGGGCGATCAGCGCTTTCGCCATCCCGAGCATCCAGGTGACGTGGGCATCGTGCCCACAGACGTGCGCCACCGGGACTTCGGTACCGTCGTCGAGGGTGACCCGCTTCTTGCTCGCGTATTCAACGTCGGTCTCTTCTTCAACGGGCAACGCATCCATATCGGCGCGGTACATCACGGTGGGACCGTCGCCGTTGCGGTAAATGGCGGCCACACCCGTGGTACCGATGCCGGTCGTGATGTCGAATCCGAGGTTCTGCAGGTTAAGTTCGACGATCCGCGCGGTCTGCGTTTCCATAAACGCGAGCTCGGGGTTGCGATGGATTCCCTTAAAGAGTTCGACGAGCCGCTCGCGGTCGTCATCAATCAACTGGTTCACATCGGCGATGAGAGCGTCGGACAGTGGCTTCACGGATGACTCGGCAGGGATGCTCACTCAACCATCGTAACGAGCGGTTGAGCATAATGAGGCCTATGACAGATCAGGTTGTTCCCGCTCCCGGTGCGCCCAGCGCGATTGCCGCACTCCCCAACTTGCGCGACCTCGGTGGTTGGCGTGGTGCTGATGACCGCCCGGTGCGATACGGAATGTTGTTCCGCTCCACCGACTTCCGGTCGCTCGCTGGCAACGAGGCAGAGGCGGCGAAGGTTCAGGCCGAGCTTGGTTTGCGCACCGTCTACGACCTTCGCTCGGCGGCCGAGACAGAGGCGATGCCGGATCCGAAGTGGGACGACGTCGCCGAACTGCACTTGGACGTGCTCGCTGGTACGTCGATGGCAGTACCTGCCAACCTTGTGACGGTGCTGACCAATCCGGAAGCTATCGGTGAGATCAACAAGTTCCTCGAGGGCGGCGGCGCTGCAGCGAAGATGAGCGGCACCTATCGGGACATGGTGACCGTCGACAGTGCGCGAGAAAGCTACCGACGTTTCTACAGCGGGCTCCTCGGCAAGGACCGCGCGCCAGCACTGTTCCATTGCACCACCGGTAAGGATCGGACGGGCTGGGCTGCGGCGTCGTTCTTTTCACTGATGGGAGTGTCGCGCGAAGACATCTTCACCGACTACCTCCTCACCAACGACCGATTGCTCCCCGCACTGGCTCCGGTGTTCGACAAGTTCGCGGCGGCTGGCGGCGACACCGACAAACTCCGCGACATTTTGGGCGTGCGCGCCGAGTACCTGCAGGCCGCATTTGACGAAGTCGAAGCGACGCACGGCGGGATTGCCGGATACTTCTCCGACGGTCTCGGGATCGATCAGGCAGCCCAGGCCGGTCTCCGGGAGCGGTTCCTGTCGGCGTGATGGTCGATACGACGTCGCCGCGGGCCGCTATGGTGCGGTGCGCGACGGATTTGATCTCCCGGAATGGGGTGGCGGGGACGTCGATCGGTGCGGTGCTGCAGGCGGCGGGCGCGGCTCGCGGGTCGGTGTACTACCACTTTCCGGGAGGCCGGGCCCAACTGATGGCTGAGGCCGTCCGCCACGGGGGTGAAGTCTTGGGGGCCGATCTCAACCGTGCGCGCCGACTGCCCGTCCAGTCGGCGATTCCGGCGATCGCCGGAATATGGCGAGCGCGTTTGCTGGACAGCGACTTTGCCCTCGGGTGCCCGGTGGCCGCGGGGGCGCAGGCCCGCGGCACGGATCCGGAAGCGACGGATGCCGCTGAAGAGATCTTCCTTCAGTGGGGCCACCTCCTGTCGGCGCGTTTCCGCGAAGAGGACTACGACGATCGCCGCGCTGATGAACTGGCCGATGCGATCCTGGTCGGTATTGAAGGTGCCGTAATTTTGTGCCGGGCCAGGCGCAGCATTGACGCACTCGACCGGATAGTTATTGACCTGCAAGACCTCGCGAGGCGCGGCGGACCAGACCGCCTCGACACCGATGACGAGATTCGCCAGCACAGGATTTGAATCACTTTTGCCAAGCAGTCGGGATCGCCGCACAGCGCTGAGGTAGGTTTGCCGACATGGCTGTCTCTGCATCAACTGAATTTGACGTAAAAGCACCCCCGGCGCTCGTGATGGAAGTTCTTCTCGACGTCGAGTCCCTTCCTGACTGGTCGGGACCGCACAAGTCGGCGAAGATCGTCACCACCGACGACGAAGGCCGCCCGCTGCGCGTGGACCTTTCGGTGAGTGCCGTAGGCATGACCGATCATCAGTCACTCGACTACTCGTGGACCGACAACACGTGTGCGTGGGAACTGGTCCAGTCTGACCAGTTGAGCCTGCAGCAGGGCGTGTACACGCTCAGCGAAAAGGCCGACGGGACGACGCACGTGAAGTTCGACCTCACTATCGACCTGAAGATCAAGCTCCCGGGTCTGATCGTGAAGCGCGCGCAGAAGATGGCGGTCGACACCGCTAAGAAGGGCCTGACCGACGAGGTCAAACGCCGCTCCTGAAATACCCGTCCAGCCAGCCCCGACGCCACTTGCGTCGGGGCTGACTTATTTTGGGCCGGAGACCGTTCCCCAGCGTCGCGGACTTGGTGAAAAACTATGCCCGAAACGGACTTTCGGGATGTTTATGGCGCGGGAATGATGCGGTCCGATCACGATCGCACCGGAGGTGCGTGAGCCGGTCTGCGGTGGGGGTAGCGTGGCGCGTGCGCGGTGCGACGGTGGGGTCGCGCAGTTTGCATTCATTTTTTGTGAGAGGGATTCCATGCGGATCGGGACGCTGTTTTTTCGGACATTTTTTGTACTGGTTGCTGCGGCGGCAGCAATGAGCCTGACGTCGTTGCTCGGTGGTGGTGGTGCCGCCAGTGCCAAGACCACCTGTACGGCCAACAACAATCAGCGAGTTGAGCACAACCGCGGGGAAAGCAACTGCATCGCGAATGCCGGTCCGGGGAGCAGGGCGTCGGCGAAGGACACCACCAACAGCGGTGCGGCCCTCGCGGTGGCGACCACGGGCGGTACCGCCACAGCCGAGAACAACGGTGCTGATTCCTCGGCCTTGGCGAGTGGCATCTACGGCGGCCACGGCTACGCGTACACCTTCGGTTCGCATTCCAGCTCGGTCGCTCAGGGACGCCATGGTGGCACGGCCATCGCGGTGACCGGCGCTGCCGGTGGGGCGTTCGCGACCAGCGATGGGGTGGCCTGCCTCGGCTCAATGGCCGCAACCTACGACACCCGGACCGGGCGCGGTTGCTTCCGGTGGGGCGAAATCTACCTGCGTTGAGCATGTTTGGGTGACGTGCAGGGCGGCGATCGTGGCACTAGGGTGACAGAGTGGACCCTTTCGCCAATGAGCCCCCTGCACTTCCCGTCGGCCCGGACCTGAGTTTGGTCTCCGGTCGTGAGGCACTACAGCGAATCGTCGATCTGCGCGACACGACGAGTTTTACCGTCGTCGACGACGATGATGACGATCCCATCCTGCTGACTCTTCCCGAGCGGAATGTGGTCGACACCTGGCGCGAGGACTACCCGTACAACGAGCGGATGAGTCGGCGCGAGTACGAGGTCACCAAGCGTCGCCTGCAAATCGAACTGCTGAAGTTGCAGAAGTGGACCAAGCAGACCGGGCAGCGGCATCTGCTGGTTTTTGAAGGCCGCGACGCGGCGGGCAAGGGTGGAACCATTAAACGGTTCAACGAACACCTCAACCCCCGCGGTGCGCGCACGGTGGCGCTGGAGAAGCCGACCGAACGCGAGGCCACCGAGTGGTATTTCCAGCGTTACGTCCAGCATCTGCCCGCGGCCGGGGAGATGGTCTTCTTCGATCGCTCCTGGTACAACCGGGCGGGCGTCGAACGGGTCATGAACTTCTGCACCGATGCGCAGTACACAGAGTTCATGCGGCAGGCGCCCGCGTTCGAGAAAATGCTGGTCGACGACGGTATCCATGTGGTCAAGTTCTGGTTCTCGGTGACGCCGCTGGAACAGCGGACCAGATTCGCGATCCGGCAGATAGATCCGGTGCGACAGTGGAAACTTTCGCCGATGGATCTGGCGTCCCTCGATCGCTGGGAGGCGTACACCGATGCCAAGCAACGGATGTTCACCAGCACAGATACCGATTTTGCGCCGTGGATCGTGGTGAAGAGCAACGACAAGAAGCGCGCTCGTATCAATGCGATGCGGTATGTGCTGAGCTTGCACGACTACGACGGCAAAGACGTCGCGCTCGTCGGTGAACCGGATCCGTTGATTGTTGGTCGCGCCCGCGACCTCGTCGGCGAATGACGGACATCAGTCGGCAACAGGTAGCCTCGACACGGTGCGAAGCGTAGTTTCCGGTCTGTTCACCGTGGTGGCGATGGTCTGCATGATTGTCGCAGTTCCGAGCGTGTGGCTGACCCAGCGAGTGGTATCGACCGACGGCTTTGTGGCGTCCGCGTCGGAGGCTGCGAAGACCAGCGAGGTGCAGGACTACTTCTCCCAGAAGGTCGCGGATTCGATCGAGCAGGCAAGTGGGTCAAAGCTCGCCAGCAACGTCGCGCTCCCGCTGGCGCAGTCGTACTCGCGGACCGATGCCTTTGTCCGGGACTTCGCGGAAGTGGCACGTCAGCAACACGACTGGCTCTTTACCCAGCCGGCCCCGGACGCTGACCTGCATCTGATGGAACTCGATATCACGCCGATGATCAACGACGCGATCAAACAGGCGTCCATTCCCGTCCCGGTCTCGTTCGACCGTCCGATTTTGGTGACGATTGATCAGCGCCAAATCACTGCGGGGTCGATGGAAGACAGCGGGAAGCTGGTGACGGTGGCGGCGTGGGTGTCGGTGATTGGTGCCATCGTCGCAGCGCTCCTGGCTCTTCTGCTGGCTGTCCGACGCAGCACGGTCTTGGCGTGGCTTGGTGTGGGAGGCGTGCTGGCCGGAGTGATCGGTGCCTTGCTCGCGGTCGCGACGAAGAGCGTCGTCAGTGATCGCCTCGCCGACACGGACCCGTCGGCCCGCAACACTATCGAGGTGGTGGTCGGCGGGATTTCCGATGACCTCACCCAATTGTCGCTGCTCGTCGGCGTCGGCGGACTCATCGTGCTGGCCGTCGGCGGCGTGGCCCGAGTGGTGTCTGGTCGACGCGCACTCGCCTAGCCGCAGGTCGACCGACTACGGGCTACCGTCTACTCGGCAGGGGGTCGTGGCTCCACGTCGAACACGAACCGCGCGGCGTCGAAGCGGAGACGGCCGCGGTCGAATGCCGTAGCCACTGCACCCGACTCGGCCACCTCGCTCGGGGTGCCCGAATGCAGGGTCCCGTCGGGGGCCAGGAGCCAGAGCGAATCCGACAGCCGCATTGCCAATTCCAATTCGTGCGACGACACCAGGACGGTGATGTCGTGATCGCGCGCCAGCGTCGTCACCAGATCGAGGAACTCCACGCGCGACGGCGCATCCAAGTGCGACGTCGGTTCGTCGAGCACCAATAGTTCGGGATCTTGGGCAAGCGCCCGAGCCGCGAGGACTCGCTGCCCCTCACCGTCGGAGAGATCATGAAACGCCCTATCGGCCAACGACTGTGCGCGCACCGCTGACAGGGCCCAGTCGGCGCGGGCGCGGTCGTGCTCCGAGAGTCGCCCGGTGACCCCGACATACGGCGTGCGACCGAGTTCGGCCACTTCGCGGGCGGTGAGGCGGCCAGGGTCGATCACCTGGGTGCCCACTGTTGCGATCCGCCGGGCAATCCGGGCTGGCCGCATTCGGGTGGTATCGGTGCCGTCGGCCAGCAGTACCGCTCCCGAAAACGGTTTCTGAAGTCCGCAAATGGTGCGCAACAGCGTCGACTTGCCTGCACCGTTCGGGCCAATCAGCGTGGTCAGCGCGCCGCGGTGCGCGACGGCGTTGAGATCGGCGGCAACCGTCGTCCGCGTGCGACGGTGTCGATAGCCGATCGTGAGGGAGTCGAGGGTCAAGCCTGCGGGCGTCACACGGCACCGCCTTGGCCGCGCCCGCGCAGCAGCACGGTGATGACGATCGGCGCGCCGATCAAGGCTGTCACCGCGTTGAGCGGGAGGGCGTTGTCTTGGCCGGGCAACTCGGCAATCACACCGCACCACACGGCCAATAGTGCTCCGACCACGACGCAGGCCGGCAGGAGGATTCGATGATTCGCCGTCCCAAACAGTCCACGCGCAATGTGCGGGATTACCAGTCCGAGGAAGCCGACGGGTCCGCAGTACGCGGTGACGACGCCGGTCAGAATGGCCGCGGACAGCAGCGTGGTGGCCCGCGTAATCCGCAGGTCGATGCCCATCGACCGGGCATACTCCTCGCCGAGGAGCAGCGCATTCAGTGAGCGGACCGAAGCCAACGACACCAAGATCCCGAACAACACGACCGGCGCGGCGATCTTGAGGTCGTCCCACGACGTCGCCGAGAACGTGCCAAGGCCCCACATCATGTACTCCTTGACGGAGTTAGGGTCGGCGTAGACGATCAGCACCGCCACCAGCGAACCGGTGACCGATCCGATCATCACGCCGATCAGCAGCAGGGTCACCGCACTGTGGACCCAAACCGAAAACAGCAAGACCAGCCCGAGAACTACGGCGGCACCGATAGCGGCGGCCGCGACGCTGCCCGCTCGACCCCATCCGGCCAGGCCGCCAGCAAAGCTCGCCGCCCCGGCCGTTCCTGCCGTCAGGGCTACCAGGGCGACGCCGAGACTGGCTCCGGAGTTGGCGCCGAGAATGTAGGGATCAGCGAGGGGGTTGCGAAATAGCGTCTGCATTTGCAGGCCAGCGACCCCGAGTGCCGCGCCAACGAGAGCCGCCGTAGTGATGCGCGGGAGTCGGACATTGCGGAGGATGAAGTCGAGACCATCGTCGGGCAGATGCCCGCCGGTCAGGACTTTCACCGTGTCGCCCGCCGGAATTGGCACCGAGCCGAACGCGGCCGCCAGGAGCACGGAAACAACACACCCCACCAGCAGCCCGCCCCACACCAGGGCGTTGCGGTCGCGGCGCGATGTCGACGCGACTGGACTCTTCGTCATGCCGTGGACTTACTGCGCTGGCAGGTGCAGGTAGAACTCGAATTTGTGGTTCGGGTACAGGTCGGGATGCAAGATGGCGGCGAGGTCGGCGAGCACCAGGTCGGGACGCAGCACGCCCTTCTCCCAGTAGTCGTTGCCGCCGCCAGCGTTCGTTGCCTTGGTGCTGTTCCAGGCCTGCTCAGCGGGTTTAGCGAAGGCCCGATAGCGCGGGTCTTGCTTGTACAAGTCGGCGAGTGAGGCGATAGTCGGGTCGCTGAGCAGCCACTTGTCGGCTAGGCGGCCCTTGGCAATGACGGCTTCCACCGACAGTTGCAGGCTCCCCTGCGCGGGGTCGTTGATCCACGGGTAGGTACCGCCAGCGTCGGCGACCAACTTGCCAAAGTAGCTATCGCCCGACGCCATCATCCACGTACCGTTCGAGATTCCGCCGAGCAGCACATTGGTTTTCGGGGCATTCGCAAGGTTCGCCGCCACGGCCCGATAGCTGTTCTTAACGTCGTTGAAGACGTTGGCGGCTTCCTTTTCGGTGCCCGTCAGAGCGGCGAAGAACTTGATCCACTCGGCACGGCCCAGCGGATTCTCTTCCAACCAGTCGGCGTCGGCGATGACTGGGATTCCCGCGCCGGTGATTTTCCCGAAGGCGGGGGAGTCGTTGCCGTCGGTCACCAGCACGTCCGGTCGTCCGGCAATCACCTTTTCGGCGTTCACCACGCCAGCATCGGCGAATTCGCGGACCTTATCCGCCTTGATTCGCTCAACGATTTCGGGAGTCGAGACGTATCCGGTGGTCGCAACGCCCGTCACGGTATCGGCGGCACCGAGTGCGGCGATCGACGGCAGGTGGGTCGTCGACCCGGAATACAGGGTCCGCACCGGGACTTGGACTTGCGGGGCGTCGGCCAGTGCACCGTCGAGCTTCGGGGCGGGCGCACCACAGCGGACCAGCACATACGATGCGGCCGGTGCACCTTGTGATGGATGCGCCACGGTTACTACCTGATACGAGTTGTGGTACTCGATCTTCAGGCCGGTGGCTTCGTCGATGGTCGACTTATCCGGAAAATAGTCCTTCGACGCGTCGAAGTCGGTGATGCAGTCGCGGGTGCTGCCCGCGTCGTTTGCCGGGGCCGTTGAGCAACCGGTCGCAACGATCGGGATAGTCACGGCGACGGCCGCGACGAGCACGCTGAGTCGAGTGGCACGCATGGATCAGAAACCTCCCTCGGGGATGCTCCGCCCCGGGTCTGCAGAAGCGACGGTGAGTGTCTGACTTGCTACTCGGAAAGAAACTTCCTCGGGTAGGTCACAGTGGCGGGACCGTGCCGGACTCACACCGGCTTCCTCACGGGATATCGCTTAGTTATCGGCGCAAATCTAGCATGCAGACATTCTCAACTCCCACTGGCGCAAGCCCCTTGACGGGCTTAACGTGGGGCGATGAGCGAGACTCGGAGCAGATGGCGTCGCGCGATCGCCATCGCCGGGGACTGGGTGCGCCGCGCACCAATCACGTACCTGTGGCTGGTGGTACTGCTGGCAACCACCGTTGTCCAGCATCGTGTTTCGCCCGAGAAGCTCGACGCGATCCTTGGCCGGAGATCGACCAATATCGCGAACCTCTTGCACGATCCGCTCCGGGCCTTCTTCGGCAGCCTTCTCTGGCTCGACGGTGCGTACTGGGTGCCGTACTTTCTTGGCTTCACGATTTTCCTGGCAACCGCTGAACGCTGGATGGGGAGTAGACGGTACCTCGCGGTCGGCCTCGCCGGACACATCCTCGCCACCCTGATCAGCCAGGGGCTGGTCGGTGCCGCCATACAAACCGGCGTCGCCAACCCGTCACTGCGCTACGCCACCGACGTCGGTGTCAGCTACTTCATGGCCGCGGTGATCGGCGTGCTGTCGTACTATCTGCCGCGTCCCTGGCGGTGGATCTACATCGCCGGCGCCGTCGTCGTGTTTTGCGGACCGCTATTGGATCTGCCGGTGAGTTTTACCGCCGTCGGGCACGCGAGCGCGCTCGCCATCGGCTTCGCGTGCTACCCGCTGGTGCGGGGCAAGCCAATGCTCAACGTCGACGCCCTGCTGAAACGGATCCGCGGCTATGCGCCCGCCTCCTTGCGGCCCAGCGCGCGCCACAAGAATTCGTAAGCCAGCGCCGACTTGAACGCGCTCTGCCGGTTGTCGGCCGCGCCGCCGTGCCCGCCTTCGATATTTTCGTAGTACTGCACCTCATGCCCCTGCTCTTCCATGCGGGCCACAAACTTCCGCGCGTGCCCGGGATGCACGCGGTCGTCGCGGGTCGACGTTGTCACCAGCATTTTCGGCATCGCGGCATCGGCACGCAGTCGCTGGTACGGCGAGTATTTGGCGATGAACTCCCACTCGTCGGGGTCGTCGGGGTCGCCATACTCTGCCATCCACGATGCGCCAGCCAGCAGAAGGTGATAGCGGCGCATATCGAGCAGCGGCACCTGGCAGACCAGGGCGCCGAAGAGCTCCGGATAGCTCGTCGCCATGACCCCCATCAGGAGGCCGCCGTTGGAGCCGCCTTGCGCCCCAAGCTGTTCGGGCGTCGTAAGGCGGCGTGCGACGAGGTCGCGGGCCACCGCAGCGAAGTCCTCGTACACCAGGTGGCGACCCGCCTTCAGCGCCTGCGTGTGCCACTCCGGGCCGTACTCGCCGCCGCCGCGAATATTCGCAATCACGTAGATGCCGCCGCGACTGAGCCAACTGCGCCCGGCAATGCCCATGTACGACGGTGTCATCGAGTTCTCGAAGCCGCCATACCCGTACAGCAGGGTGGGGCCGGACGCGACATCGTCTCGCTTGATCACGAAGTAGGGGATGGCGGTGCCGTCGTCGGACGTGGCGAAGAACTGCTGCGTGGAAACTGTCGAGGCATCGTAGAACTCGGGCGACGACTTGATGATGGAGACACCGTCGCTGGTGGAGCCGTGCAGCAGGCTCGGGGCCCGCGTAAAACTACTTGCTGAGAGCCAGATTTCGTCGCTGTGGTCGGGGTCGGCGTCGAGGACGCCAACGGTTGCCAAATCGGGGATGCCAGCAACCGTCGCCAGCTGCCACGTGCCGAGTTCACGGAACTCCAAGCGGGTGGCAACGTCGTGCAGCGTCACCATCACCAAATGCGACTGGGTGAACGCGAAGTCCTCAAGGCTCGTGTGCGCATCAGGTGCGAAGAGAACCCGGTGGGTCCGGTCTCCCGCGAGGTAGGCGGGGTAGTCGAACACCAGCAGGGTGCCTGCGGGATGCGTGATGGCCGGGCCATCCGGGCCGTCGATGGTCCACTCCGACCGCACCAGCACCAGCAGCCAGTTGTGGCGGACGACGAAGAAGGCATCAGTGGGAACCTCGATCCGGATCAGTTCGCCATCCCGGAGTTCGTAGTCGAGCGCATTAAAGAAGTCCGTCGACCGTGACACGAAATGCCGCACATAGCCCGGTGTGGTGTCGCACGTGGCGGCAACGGCCACGTCGGAGACCTCGCCAGCGAAGACCGTCGGGGCGTCGGCCACATCGGTGCCACGCGACCACCGGCGCACGGTCCGCGGATAGCCGGACGACGTCAGCGCCGACAGGCCATCGGGGGTGGAGGCGAAATCGGTTGCCACGTAGACGGTGTCGCGGTCGATCCAACCGACCGTCGACTTCGCCTCCGGCAACGTGAACCCGTCGGCCACCCAGGTACCGGCGCTCACGTCGAACTCCCGAACCACCGCAGCATCAGCACCGCCGCGCGATAGGGAAATCAGCGCGCGGTCGTAGTCCGGGCGGAGCATCGTGGCCCCAGACCACACCCAATTCTCGTTCTCATCGGACGCCAGAGCATCGACGTCGATCAGCACATCCCATTCCGGATCGGCGGCGCGGTACTGCTCGAGGGTGGTGCGGCGCCACAGGCCCTTCGGGTGCGCCGCATCGCGCCAAAAGTTGTAGAGAAACTCGCCGCGCCGACGCACATAGGCGATCCGATCGTCGGTATCGAGGACCTCGAGGGCTCCGGACTCGAGTTCGGCAAACCGGTCTGAGTCGGTCAAATCGGCGATCGTCGGCGCGTTGTGGTCGCGAACCCAAGCGAGGGCGTCGTCGCCGGTCACCTCCTCGAGCCAGAGGTACGGGTCGGCCAGCACGTCGTCGTTGGTCACCGAATCAACGGTACCGGGACCGGGCCACGGAAGCGGTTAGGCGTGGATGGGTGCCTTCGTTTCCAGTGTCGGCGCTTCGTCATCCACGCCGGGGATCGCGGTGCCAGCAATCGGCACCCCCGCGGTTTCGGTGAGGAACCGGAGTGCGACGAGGCCAACCAGGCATGCGCCCATCATGTACAGCGCCGGAAACAGCGTCCACCCGGTCCCGTCGACCACGGCATCGTTCACCAGCGGTGCGGTACCGCCAAACGCGGCCGTCGATACGTTGTAGGAAATCGCGAATCCCGCATACCGGACGTGGGTCGGGAACATCGCGGGGAACGTCGCCGAGATGGTTGCCAGTTGCGGGATGTACAGGATGCCTAGGACGACAAACCCGACGATTGCCCAACCGAAACTCTGACCCATCAGCCAATACATCGGCACCGCCAGAACCAGCAGTCCGATCAACGACCACCGCCACATCGGCTTGCGGCCCGTTCGGTCCGACCACGCACCGAACACGGGGATCAGCACCATCATCAGCACCTGGCCGATCAACATCACGACCGAAGCCGAATCCTCGCTGAGTCCGAGGGACCCCTTCAGATACTGCGGTTGGTACGCCAGCAGTGTGTAGTTACAGACATTGAGTGCAACCACCATCCCGAACATGATCAGGATGGGCTTCCAGTACGTGCCGATTGTCTCGCGGAGTTGACCCACGATGCCCCCGGTGTCGGGCTTGTCGGCCTCAGTGAAAATTGGCGGATCGTCCAATTGTGACCGCAGGTAGAGGCCCGCGATGCCCAGTGGCAGGGCCAGCAAGAAGGGGAGACGCCAACCCCACTCGCTCATCTGCGATTCCGACAGCGCCAAACTCATGAACAACACGATCGCCGTGCCGGAAGCAAAGCCGGCCATCGTGCCAAATTCCAGGAAACTGCCGAGCTTGCCGCGTTTGCGGGGCGGTGCATACTCGGCCATGAAAGTGGCCGCACCACCGTATTCGCCACCCGTCGAGAAGCCCTGTACGACGCGCAAGGCGATGAGCAGGATGGGAGCCCAAATACCGATCGAGGCATGAGTTGGCAGTACGCCTATCAATGCGGTGGCCAACGAAATCAGCAGGATGGTGATCGCGAGGACGTGTTTGCGACCAAGGCGGTCGCCGAGCGGGCCCCACACAAATCCGCCGAGCGGACGCAGCGCGAACGACACGGCAAAGCCGAGCATGGTTCCGATCGTGCCGAGGCTGCCCGGGAAGAAGGCCTGCGTGAGATAGGTCGTCGTGGCGGCGTAGACGCCGTAGTCGTACCACTCGGTGGCATTGCCGATGGCCGAGGCGGCGATGGCTTTTCTAATAACCGCGGGCGACGGGGCCTGCGCAGTCTGGGGCGCCACTGCGCCGCCAGTATTCGATTCAGTCATGGGACCTTAGAAGTTCGAGAGTCGGTTCTTTGGTCTTGCGATCTGGTGCGCGAATACCACTCCCCAGCGATGCCGGTTGGGCCGATAGACACTTCGAGGTATCCCCCGAACGGACTACACCTGCCTATCACGTTCAACGGCGCGATGCGACCGTTGTACCCGAGATCGGGGCTATTGAATGCCCTTCGGGAGGCCCGCCAGTCCGGCGATCAGGAAGTCGCGCAGAGCCGCCACATTGTCGGGTGAGATCTCCTGCGGTGCGGTGAGTTCAGTCATGATGACGGTGAAGGTGAAGCGCCAGCGACGTCGTGCCACATCCGGTTCCAAACCGGCAACCTTGCTGGTGAGCAACTTGGTCCACACATCGAGGCGGAACCACTCGCTCGACCAGGGGGTGTCCGGGTTCGACAACACGAACTGGGCGAGCACGTGAACCACCGGGGCCGACTTCGGGGAAGCCTGCATGGTGATGAGGGGGTCTAAGACCGCATCGACAATGTCGGCAATCGTGGCCGACTCTCCGCCAAGGGATTCGAGCATGTGGTCGGAGGCGGGTTCAAAACGATCCAGCAGCAGCGCCGCGACCAGGCCATCCTTGGAACCAAAATGCTCCTGGACGGCGGTCGGATCGGCGCCAGCTGCCGCGCACACGTCTTCGGTGCGCAGCCGTCCGTAGGTCACGGTCGCGAGGAGTTCCTCTGCGGCGTCGAGCAACTTGGCGCGCGTATCAGCGGAGTCCGAAGCTGAGGTCATCTTCTGATCACACCACAATCTGCGCCAATGGTGCCGACCGTGTGGCATGTGGGTACCGGAAAAATTGTGATTGAGAACGTAACTCCGGAGGGATAGCTGCACGGCGCACAGCCGCGACGTAGGCTGAACCCCGTGGCTGAACATTTTCAAACAGTTGTCCTTGGGGCCGGTCCTGGCGGGTACGTGGCCGCGATCCGGTCCGCCCAGTTGGGCATGAAGACCGCCGTCATCGAAGAGAAGTGGTGGGGAGGTGTTTGTCTCAACGTCGGCTGTATCCCGTCGAAGGCGTTGCTGCGCAATGCCGAACTCGCCCACGTCTTTAACCACGAGGCTAAGACCTTCGGCATCAGCGGCGAGGTGAGCTTCGATTTCGGGGCCGCTTTCGACCGCAGCCGTAGCGTCTCTGACGGCATCGTCAAGGGCGTTCACTTCCTGATGAAGAAGAACGGCATCACCGAGATCGATGGGTACGGCGTGTTCCGCGACGCGAACACCATCGTCGTCGGTGACCGCGAGATCACCTACGACAACGTCATCATCGACACCGGGTCCACCGTGCGACTCCTGCCGGGCGTCGCGCTGTCGGAGAATGTCGTGACCTACGAGACGCAAATCCTGACGCGCGAACTCCCCGAATCCATCGTGATTGTCGGTGCGGGTGCCATCGGCATGGAGTTTGGTTACGTGCTCGCCAACTACGGCGTCGACGTGACGATCGTCGAGTTTATGCCGCGAGTGCTCCCGAACGAAGACGCCGATGTCTCGAAGGAGATCGCGAAGGCGTACAAGAAGTTGGGCGTCAAGATCCTGACCGGCACTGCGGTGCAGACCGTCGTCGATAACGGCGACAACGTGACCGTCACCTATAAGGATCCGAAGGGCGCCGAAGGTTCCCTGACTGTCGACAAGGTGCTCATGTCGGTCGGTTTCGCGCCCCGCGTCGAAGGCTTCGGCCTGGAGAACACCGGCGTCGCACTCACCGACCGCGGCGCCATCGACATCGACGATTACATGCGCACCAACGTTCCCGGCATCTACGCCATCGGTGACGTCACCGCGAAGTTGCAGCTGGCGCACGTCGCCGAAGCACAGGGCGTGGTGGCAGCTGAGACGATGGCCGGTGCCGAGACCATGGCGCTTGGCGACTACCGGATGATGCCGCGCGCCACGTTCTGCCAACCTCAGGTCGCATCGTTTGGACTTACCGAGGAACAAGCTGAGGCCGAGGGCTACGACATCACGGTCACAAAGTTCCCGTTCAGCGCTAACGGCAAGGCGCAGGGTCTGGCCGCGGGAGCCGGGTTCGTCAAGCTGATCACCAATGCCGAAACTGAGGAACTTCTCGGTGGACACCTGGTCGGCGACAGCGTTTCCGAGCTGCTCCCCGAGCTGACCCTGGCCCAGAAGTGGGACCTCACGGCCCGCGAACTGGCCCGCAACGTCCACACTCATCCCACGATGAGCGAGGCCATGCAGGAAACCTTCCACGGCGCGATCGGCCACATGATCAACCTGTAGGTCGCGCTGCGCGCCCCCGCCTTCTCGCATGATGCGTCGATTCCCGCACTACGTCAGACGTAGTGCG
>NZ_JBARYI010000031.1:0-12346 GCF_049647785.1 Gordonia sp. (in: high G+C Gram-positive bacteria) | reverse complement strand
ACGTCTGACGTAGTGCGGGAATCGACGCATCATGCGAGAACGGAAGGAGCGGAGCGACGACGGGAGGGTCTAGCTGCGGAGCGACGCCAGCAACTCGGCCGGCTCAATACCGAAGGTTTCGACGATCTTCGCGCCAGCGTCGTCGATCGCGATAATGCCCTGCGAGGTGTAGACCCGGTCAACGCAAGTCAGTCCCGTCAACGGATAGGTACATGCGGGAACCAGTTTCGCGTCACCGTTTCGGGCAAACAGGGACATCATGACGAAGACCTGTTTTGCGCCGATCGCCAAATCCATGGCGCCGCCGACCGCCGGAATCGCATCGGGCGCGCCGGTGCTCCAATTCGCCAGATCGCCGTCGAACGACACCTGAAATGCACCCATCACGCACACATCGAGGTGGCCGCCACGCATCATCGCGAACGAATCGGCGTGATGAAAGTACGACGCCCCCGGCGCTTCCGTAACCGGCACCTTGCCCGCGTTTGTGAGGTCGAGGTCAATCTCGTCGCCGACCGCCTGCCGACCCATACCCAGCATGCCGTTCTCGGTATGCAAAGTGATGGCACTCGACGGGTCCAAATGGTCCGCGATCTGCGTCGGCTGCCCAATCCCCAAGTTCACGAACGAGCCAGCTGGGATGTCCGACGCGATGCGCGCCGCAAGCTGATCGCCCGTCAACACCTCGTCCGACGTGCGCGCCGCATCCGGCGACAACCGCAACTTATTGCTCATCGTGCTCCCTCCACAGCGAAACGACGCGTGGGCGTCGCAACTATCCGATCAACATAAATACCGGGTGTGACCACTACTTCTGGATCGATGTCACCGACGGGAACCACTTCGTCGACCTGAACGATGGTCGTATTGGCGGCCGCAGCCATGACCGGACCGAAGTTACGGGCGGTCTTGCGATAGACGAGGTTCCCCGCACGGTCGGCACGGTGCGCGCCGATCAGCGCGACATCTCCTTTGATGGGGTACTCGAGCAAGTAGGTACGACCGTCAATGACGCGGGTTTCCTTGCCTTCGGCGATTGGGGTGCCGACGGCGGTCGGGCAGTAGAAGGCACCGATGCCCGCACCGGCGGCCCTCATGCGTTCGGCGAGGTTGCCCTGGGGGACGACTTCGAGTTCGATCTTGCCTTCGCGGTACAGGCCGTCGAAGACCCACGAGTCCGACTGCCGCGGGAATGAGCACAGGATTTTCCGGACGCGGCCGGCGGCGAGGAGTGCGGCGAGCCCGAGGTCACCGTTGCCCGCGTTGTTGCTGACGACGGTGAGGTCGCCGGCTCCTTGACGAATGAGGGCGTCGATGAGGTCGAAGGGCATTCCGGCGAGGCCGAATCCGCCGATGAGGACGGTGGATCCGTCGGCGATCCCTTCAACAGCTTGGTCGACATCGGCGCAAAACATGGCGGCGCTCATGTGCGTGGACCCCTTTCGTAGTTTGATTCCACGCTAAGCGCCCCGATTGAGACTGACAATTACTCATTTGCGCCCAATTGATACCCCTCCCGTCCGGTCCAGCGCTCCGCGCTTCCGTTCCCGCATGATGCGTTGATTCCCGCCCGGCGTCTGACATGTAGCGGGAATCGACGCATCATGCGAGAACGCAAAGGAGCGGAGCGACGACGGGCGGGGATGTGATCTAGCGTGCAGTTGGGCCGCTCGTTTCGGTGCCGACACCTCGCGCGGTAGCATCGAGGCATGGTCCTCTTTTTCGAAATCCTCCTCGGTCTGGCCTCGCTGCTGATCATCTGGTTCGCGCTGTACACCGTCTACCGCTTGGTGAACGACGAGTCGTGACCCGCTCCGGAAACGAAGCGATCTCCGACGCCGAGGTGCGGGCCCAGGAAACTGGCACCAAGAACCTCACCCCCGTCGGAGACCTCCCCGTTCCAGCCGACACGGCTAACTTGCGCGAAGGTGCAGACCTGCACGCGGGTCTCCTCGCACTGTTGCCGTTGGTTGGCGTTTGGGAAGGCACCGGCGAAGGCCACGATCCAGTGGCAGGCACCGACTACCAGTTCGGGCAGCAGATCATCGTCTCGCACGACGGTGGCAACTACCTTGTGTGGCAGTCGCGCTCATGGGTGGTCGACGACGAAGGCACGTTTGTGCGCCCCGACCTGCGCGAATCGGGTTTTTGGCGGATCAGCGAAGACGACACCATCGAACTGTTGTTGACGCACGCCGAGGGCTCCATCGAGCTCTACTACGGCCGACCACTTAATCAGACGTCGTGGAACCTCACCACCGACGTCACCATTCGCAGCGAGACCGGCTCCCACACCGGTGGTGCCAAGCGCCTTCTCGGCCTGGTCCCCGACGGTGACCTCGCCTATGTGGAAGAGCGCGTCGACGCCGAAGGCGACCTAACGCCTCGACTGTCGGCAAAGCTCACCCGCGTTATCGGCTGAGACTCCAGAAACGATTTGCGTGGTGACACGCCGCACGGCGCGGCGTGTCACCACGCAAATCGCTTTAGACAGGTAGAGCGTGTGCCGCATCTGGGCTGTGGAGCCCCAATACCGGCACCTTTACGCCCGAGACGTCCTGATGTGTCACCGCGACCACCGTGCGATCACCGAAGAGGTCCCCGCAGATCAGCGCCATCAGTCGCTGGGCGTCGGCGGCATCGAGGTGTTCGGTCGGTTCGTCGAGGAGCACCACCGGAGCACGGTGTAGTAGCGCGCGGGCCAAGAGCAGTCGGCGCCGCTGACCACCGGAAAGGGCGGACTCGCCACCGGTGAGCTTCTCGTCCAGGCCCGCGGGTAGCTTGCCGAGCCACTCCGACAGTCCCACCTTCTCCAGCGCAACGAGCATCTCCTCGTCGGACGCGTCACCGCGCACCACGCGCAGATTCTCGCGGACGGTGGTTGAGAAGATATGCGCGTCGTCGGCAAAGAAGCACACGCTTTCCCGCAACGATCCGCCGGAAACGTCAACCGTCCCCGACAGCGGCGGTATCAAGCCCGCGAGGGTCATCAGCAGCGTGGATTTGCCGATCCCGCTGGGTCCCACGACCGCCAGCCTGCTGCCCGGTGCCAGGTCGAGGTTGAGCGGAGTTCCGAGCGGTTCGCTCCAGCCCCACGCCAGTTGGTTCGCGACCAGTTTCACCGGCGTCGGATCGACGATCGGATCATCCTGGGACACATCAGATTTCGCACCGTCGACGAGCGCCAAAACCCGCCGGGCAGCTTGCCGTCCGCTCTCCCACGCGATGCTCGCCTCGGTGAGTGGTGCCGTGGACTCGAACGACGACAGCGGCAGCAGCACCAGGATGCCGAACACCATGGGCGTGATGCCCGCACCGGACGAAACGTCGGCGAGCGAGCCGGGCAGGCCGGATGCGAGTTGCACCGCGATGATGGCTGCGGCGACCACGCTGGCCGCCAACGACAGGGGCGTCATGGCCTGAGCTGCCGCCTGCCATCGCATGCCGGTGTCTTCGGCACGTTCGGTCCGACGATCAGCATCATGGACTGCGTTGAGGACTCGCTGCCGCGCCCGCGCGACCGCCAGTTCCGGTCCGTGCCACAGCAACGACGACGCGGCTTCCGCCGCGTCTTCCCTGGCACGGGCCGCGTCGGCGACCTTCCGCGAGGCCCCGCGGGCGGCGATCCACGGGGCGAGAACGCCACTGATGAGGAGCGCGACTGCCAGGACCACCGCAGCCGGGATCGATACGAAGGCCATGATGATGACCGCTGCGATTGAGGTGACGGCTCCGACTGTCATCGGGATCAGGCCGCGGATCACGGCGTTGCCGATTTCGTCGACGTCGTCGGCGGTGCGCGACATCAGCTCCGACTGCCGCAGCGCCACGGTGTAGCCGGCGGATCCCCGCGACAGCGCGCGGTATACGCGGGTGCGGGCATCGGCCATGGCGCGGAGGGCTGCGTCGTGGGTGGCGAGGCGTTCCAGGTAGCGGAACACCCCACGCGAAATACCCAGGGCCCGCACGGCTGTCACCGCCACCGACAGCCATAGGACGGGCGGCATCTGCCAGGCTCGGGTGATCAACCACGCCGAGACTGCGGCCAGGCCCAGCGCCGACAGTGCCCCCGCGGCACCGAGAAGGATGGGTGCCACCAGTGCCCGCCCACGCATCCCGGTGAACTTGAGCGCGGCAATCATCGGATCGGTTGATCGGTCAAACACGGCTGGCCTCCTGCACGAGTTGGGCCGGTAGTTCGACGACGTGGTCGGCTTCGGCGACGACCGCCGGTCGGTGCGAGATCACGATGACTGTCGCGCCTGCGCGGGCTCTCGCGAGCAAGGCCGCGATAACGCGGTCGGCGGTGTCGTCGTCGAGATGGGCTGTGGGTTCGTCGAGGAGAAGCAACGGCGCGGTCCCGGCCAGCGTGCGAGTCAAGGCGAGACGCTGCCGCTGCCCGGCCGATAGGCCAACGCCACCGCTTCCCAGTCGGGTGTCGAGGCCATAGGGCAAGTCGGCTAGCACCTCGTCGAAGGCCGCGGCCCGCATGGCTTCGGCTGTTGCGTCGGCGGGGAGCGCGCCGAACAGTTCGAGGTTCTCGTGGACGGTACCCGGCACGATCGCCGGAAGCTGTGGCAGCCAGTCGATCTGGGCGAAGTAGCTGTCGGGATCGAGGTCGCGGACGGCGATGTCGCGGACGTGCACGTTGCCTTCGTCGAGGGTTTGCAGCCCCAGGATTGCCGCAAAGATGGTCGACTTGCCGGTGCCGTTAGGTCCCGTCACGACCGTCAGTTCCCCCGGCCGAATTGTGGCGGAGAGCCCGCGAGGTGCCCATCCGTCGCGTCCGCAGACACCGACCCCATCGAGTTCGATGCTCGCACCAGCTACCGTGACCTGCAATGTTCCACGTGAATCAGCATCGGCGGCATCGAGGATGTCGAGCACGTCGTCGGCTGCGGCAACACCGTCTTCGGCGTTGTGGAACTGAGCACCAATTCGACGCAGCGGCAAGTAGGCCTCAGGTGCCAGGATCAACGCCAGAATGCCCGCGTACAACGACATCTCACCAAACACGAGGCGCAGACCGATACTGACGGCGACCAGTGCAACGCTGAGGGTCGCGAGAAGTTCGAGGACCGCACCCGACAGGAAAGCGATCCGCAGCGAACCCATCGTCGACTTGCGGAGGCGTTCACCCAGGGTGGCCACCTGCTCCGCTGGGCCTTGCGCCCGGCCGAGGGCGCGCAGCGTCGGCAGACCGGTCATGAGGTCGACGAGCTGGGCGTTTTGCTTGCTCATGGCGTCGAGTTTGCGGCGCGTACGTTCCCGGGTCACCAGCCCGATCAGGACCATGAAAATTGGGATGAGCGGCAGGGTCACGATGATGATGACGCCGCTGAGCCAGTCGGTCCACAGTTCTACCGCGACAATCAGCGGCGTAATGATGGCGGTGCCGAGTAGCGCGGGCAGGTAGCCGGAGAGGTAGTCCGACAGTCGGTCCAGTCCGCGCAGGGTCACCGTGAGCGCGTGTTCGCGGGCCGTCAGTAGCTGCCGCGGCCCGGTGCGGGCTGGGTCGGTGAGGGTGTCGAGCGCGGCGACGCGGAGTTCGTCGATGCTGGCATGCGCGGCACGACGACCGACAACGTCTTGGAAGTAGGTCATGGCGCCGCGGGCTGCCAACGCCACCGCGACCACCGTGAGGTGCACGGCTTGGTCGGTAAAGCTGCGCCGGGCCGGGTCCGTGATCAGTTCCGACAGCAGCCCCGCCAGGGCGATGGCCCCGGCGACGGCCGCGATCACGTCGCCGACGGCAAATGCCGCACTGGCGATCACGTACCGCCGCGCGGACCGCGACGCCCGAAGGAGTCGCGGATCCAGCGGGGCCCGGCGCTCGCTCACTTGCCTGTGCGCTGCAGCGGCAGCCCGATCGACGCCGGAATCTGCTCCACCGACAGTCGCTTACGGAATACCCAGTACGTGTAGCCCTGGTAGGCGATGACGACCGGGGTCATGATCGCTGCCGCCCACGTCATGATGACCAGGGTGTAGTGGCTCGACGACGTGTTCTGCACCGTCAGGTTGAACGCTTCGTCGGTCGACGACGGCATCACGTTCGGGAACAGTGACCCGAACAGCATGACGACGGTCCCGGCGATGGCCAGGCTGGTGGCTGCGAACGCCCATCCCTCACGTCGGGTGATGGTGCCGACCACCATTACCACGGCACCAATCGCGGCCAGCGCGAACACAATCCACGTCCAGCCGTGGCCGTATGCCAGTTGCGTCCAGAGCAGGAAAGCCGCCGCCACCACCGCGGTCGGGATCGACAGTCGCATTGCGGCAGTCTGCGCATCGTCGCGCATGGTGCCCGACGTCTTGAGCGCGATGAATACCGCACCGTGAGTCAGGAAGGCCAGCAGCGTGGTCGCACCGCCGAGCAGCGCGTACGGGTTCAGCAGGTTAAAGAAGCCGCCCGTGTACTGCTGGTCGGCGTCGATCGGGACACCGCGCACCACGTTCGCGAATGCGACGCCCCACAGGATCGACGGAATCCACGACCCGAGGCCAATGCCGACGTCGCACCAGCGGCGCCACTTGACGTCGTTGATTTTGCCGCGCCATTCGATGGCGACTACGCGCACGATCAACCCGATCAGGATCAAGAACAGCGGTAGGTAGAAGGCCGAGAACATGGTGGCGTACCAGCCACCGAACGCCGCGAACAGGGCCGCGCCGCCGGTGATGAGCCACACTTCGTTGCCATCCCACAGCGGTCCAATGGTGGTCAGCAGTAGTCGGCGACGCTTGTCGCCGTCTTCGACGGATTCGTGTGTCCCCGGTTTCGGGTGCTTGCCGAGAAATGGCAGCAGCATCCCGACGCCGAAGTCGAAGCCTTCGAGGACGAAGTACATGGTGAACGCGCCCGCGATCAGCACGAACCAGAGAGTCTCGAGAGTCATTGCAGTCTTCTCCTAGTACGCGAACGAGAGTTCGTTGGCATCGTCGTCGTCGCTGCCAGGGTCGGGGGCGACGCCGTCCTTGTCTCCCGGCCCTTGGATCACGTAGCGCCGTTCTAGGTAGAACCAGACGACGCCGAGCGCGCCGTACAGGAGCGTGAAGCCGATCAACGTGGTCCAGACCGCTGGCGAGGTGTGGTTAGAGACGCCGTCTTGCACCAGCATGTGGATTTGGAGCGGATTGCCGTCGGGGTCGGCCCAGTTGGGAACGACGACCCACGGCTGCCTGCCCATTTCGGTGAAAATCCACCCGGAGGCATTCGCTAGGAAAGGTGTCGGCAGCATCCACAGGGCCAGTTTGCCGAACCAGGTCGGCACGTCGGTCCGTTTGCGCCGCAAGAACCAGAGGCCACCGACCGCGACCACCACCGATCCCAATGCCCAAGTGATCATGGCGCGGAAGCTCCAGTAGGTCACGAACAGGTTGGGCGCGAAGTTCTGCCCCGGCATGTTGAGGGCTTCCTGGTACTGCTTCTGAAGTTCGTTGACGCCCTTCACTTCGGTGTCGAAGCGGTGGTCAGCGAGGAACGACAACATGTTGGGGATCGCAATGACGTGCTCGATGCCGTCGCAATTGTTCTGCCGTCCGATACTGAGCACCGAGAATGGCGCACCGGTTTCGGTTTCACACAGCGATTCGGCGGCCGCCATTTTCATCGGCTGCTGTTTGAACATCAGTTGGGCTTGCATGTCGCCGGTGATGAACAGTCCGAGTCCCGAACCGATCACCACCCATAGGGCGAGCAGGCTGACCGGTCGCCACAGGGTGGCGTTGTCGCGACGCAGGTCGGCCGGGGAGGCACCGATCTGGCTGGGCGAGTCGGTGTGCGGAACGATCGAATCGTCGCCGAGCTTGGCTGCTTCCTCGAGTTTGTTGGCGCGGAAGGTATTGCGCGCCATCCACCAAAGGCCGATCACCGCAACCACGGTCGACGCGGTCAGGAGCGCACCCATGATGACGTGCGGGAACGCGACCAGCGTGGTGTTGTTCGTCAGGACGGCAACGATGTTGTTCATCCGCGGGCGCCCGCGCTCGGTATCCCACTCGGCACCGACGGGGTGCTGCATCCAGGAGTTGGCGGCGATGATGAAGTACGCCGACAGGTTGACGCCGATCGCCACCATCCAAATGGACGCGAGGTGGATACGGCGGGGCAAGCGACCCCAGCCGAAGATCCAGAGTCCGATAAACGTCGACTCCAGGAAGAAGGCCATTAGGCCTTCGAGTGCCAGGGGAGCTCCGAAGACGTCAGCGACGTAGCGACTGTATTCGCTCCAGTTCATGCCGAATTGGAACTCTTGGACGATGCCGGTAGCAACGCCGAGGGCAAAGTTGATGAGGAAGATTTTCCCGAAGAACTTGGTGGCTCTCAGCCACTGTTCGTTGCCAGTTCGGTGCCAGATGGTCTGCATCACCGCAATCAACGGTGCCAGGCCGATGGTCAATGGAACCAAGATGAAGTGATAAACGGTGGTGATGCCGAATTGCCACCGTGAGATGTCTACAACGTCCACTACGCCCTCTATTCCGCACGCCGTTGTTGTCGCGTGTTACTACCTACGGTAGTAGAGGATTGGTGCTTGTAAAGGTGTCGTGACGCAGCCGACGGTCGAAGGTCCTATGCCCCAGCGGACCTGCGGACCAGGGCGGAGACGTCGATCACGCTACCGCCGGGGAATGGGCGTCCATCCAGCTCAATAACTCGTGCCGCCAGGGTGACTGACGAGACGAGCCACACCTCGTCGGCGCGCACCAGCTCTTCGGCAGTCAGTTCCCGCTCAGCAACGGTAATCCCCTCCGACGCCGCCAACTCAAACAGCGCGTCTTGGGTAGTCCCGGGCAACACACCGTCGTCGCGCCGCGGTGTCACCAGCGTGCCGCCTAAAACGGCAACCACCGAACTGCGCGGACCTTCCAACACCGTCCCCGCAGCGGACACGAAGATCGCGTCGTCGACGCCAAGCGATCGCGCCTGCCGCAGAGCCGCCATGTTCGCGGCATAACTAAGCGATTTCACACCCCTCAGCAGCCACGGCGCCCGCTGTGCCAGACCAGGCTCATAGGCGGTCGGCAGGGTTACCGCGCGGACGCCGTCGCGCCGGGCAACCGCCACGCGATCGGGCACCGGATCGACGGTGGCAAACATCGTCGGCCCGGCATGGACATCGTGCTCGCGGCCCTGAGTCACGATCACGCGCAGCATGCCCTCGCGCTCCATGTCCCCCGCCACCGACAGCCACCCTCGCGCAGCCACATCCACCATGCGTCCCAACGAGGCGACGTCGATCGGAGGCAGTCCCGCGACGGCGGCACTGGCGACCATGCGCGCCAAGTGACGGTCGACCCCGCACACTCGGCCGCCGCGGATCAACAGCGTCTCAAACAGCCCATCCCCGTGGATCAAGCCCAGGTCGTCGGCATGCACGATCGGCACGGCGGGATCGAGCAGGTGGCCCTCGGCGGAAACCAGAACGGTCGGCATGGGTCAACAATCTCACGAACCGCCGACCCGAGCCCTCATCAAACGAGTGCACGGTATTGCCGAACCCCTTCGTCGACCGGGCCGCAACAGGTAAAGGATGAAGGTATGAGCAATCAACGCATCGTCGTCGTCACCGGAGCCAGTCGCGGCGCAGGCAAGGGCATCGCCCTCGCGCTGGCGCAGCCCGGAACCACCGTGTACGTGACCGGCCGCACCGTGAACCCCGGCCACGCCGACCTCCCCGGAACCATCGGCGAGACTGCCGCCGAGATCACCCGGCGCGGTGGCGTCGGAATCGCCGTCGCCGTCGACCATTCCGACGATGCGCAGGTCGCCGCCCTATTCGAGACCATCCGAGCCGAACACGGGCACCTCGACATCCTTGTCAACAACGCCATAAATCTGCCTCCCGAACTGACGAAAAAGGGGCCGTTCTGGACGAAACCGCTCTCCCTGCTCGACCTGCACGACGTCGGCATGCGTTCGGCCTATGTTGCGACCTATTACGCAGCACCGCTGTTGGTCGAAGCACCCGCCGGTCTCGTGGTGAATACGTCGTCGTTCGGTGGGACCTGCTACATGCACGGGCCCGCCTACGGTTCAGGGAAGGCCGCCGTCGACAAGATGGCGCACGACATGGCAGTCGACTTCAAACCTTTCAACGTCACCGTGATCTCCCTTTGGATGGGTCTTCTCAAAACCGAGCGGACCCTGGCCGCGTTCGCGGCACGCCCGGAAATGTACGAAGGCCTGGCCGCGACAGCCGAATCAGCCGAATTCCCCGGCCGCGTCATCGACGCATTGTCGCGCGAACCTAACCTGCTCGAACGGTCCGGCAAGGTGTGGGTCGGTGCCGAAGTCGCCATCGAACTCGGCGTAAAAGACATCGAAGGCAACCAGCCGCCGTCGCACCGCCCGTTCCTGGGCGATCCGCCGACCTTCTCGTCTGTCGTCATCGAGTAAGGCTCGAATCGTGTTGAGTTTGCTACCTCTAATGTCGCAAACTCAACACAATTCCGGGCGCGCCTACACTCAGAGGCATGGTCTCCCCGATTTTGAGTTCGCAACCCGGTGCCATCCCCACTCCTGACGATGATTTGAGCCCCGGCGTGGCCTGGCATTACGGCGACCCGCTCGGCGAGCAACGGGTAGCGACGCGAAAAGCGGCGATCGTTGACCGATCCGATCGCGGCGTCATCGAGATTTCGGGCGACGAACGACTCAGCTGGCTTCACACCATCTCGACCCAGCACCTCACCCACCTCGGCGATCGGCGGAGCGCGGAAAACCTCTCCCTCGACGGCAACGGCCGAGTGGAAGATCATTTCGTTCTCACCGATATCGAAGGAACGACGTGGATCGACACCGAAGCCAAGCGCAGTGACATCCTCGCGGACTTCCTGAAAAAGATGGTGTTTTGGTCCAAGGCCGCACCTGTAGCCCGCCCCGACATGGTCGTCCTGACCCTGCTGGGCCCCGACGTCCTGAGCGGACCCATCGCCAAAGCCATCGGGCTCACCGAAGGCGCCACCACCTACCAGGCCGGCGACCTCCCCGAATTGCGGCACGACGACGAGCCCGCCGGATTCTGGCGGCTAATGCCATCCATCGGCGAAGGCGGCGCAACACCCGTCATCGACCTCGTCGTTCCCGAAACCGATCTCCGCGAGTGGTGGAGACTCCTCACCGAGTCCGGTGCCACCCCCGCCGGCATGTGGGCCTACGAGGCCCTCCGCGTCAGCGCGGCCCGCCCACGACTCCACCTCGACACCGACGAGCGCACCATCCCCCACGAAGTCGACTGGATCGGCGGCCCCGACGAAGGCGGAGCCGTCCACCTCGACAAAGGCTGCTACCGCGGTCAAGAAACAGTTGCCCGGGTAGCTAACCTCGGCCGCCCACCCCGCCGCCTCGTACTACTGCACCTCGACGGCAGTTCGTCGTACCGGCCCACCACCGGTGACCCAGTCAACGCTGGCGGTCGTGCCATCGGCCGTATCGGAACCGTCGTCGACCACTTCGAAAACGGCCCCATCGCCCTCGCCCTCGTCAAACGAAACACCCCCGTCGACGCCGAACTCACCGTCGGCAACGCCGAATCCCCCGACGAATCGCTGAGCGCCAGCATCGACCCCGACCTGTACAACCACGACGACCAAGTGCCCCCCGGGCGCGCGGCCGTCGACCGTCTACGCGGCAAGCGCTAAGTTAGCGACCCACGCCACACCAAAAACCCCTGCTCACAGCCATTTTTTTATTAACACGTCCAGCGATGAGACTTAATTGCGAGGGCGCGCTAGACTGTCAGTACGAAAACTATTAACGAATAGAACGGGGCCGCCACACCGATGGCCGCCCCGTCACTGTGCGAGGGGGTCCCATATGGGCCGCGGCCGGGCTAAGGCAAAGCAGACGAAGGTTGCTCGTCAGCTGAAGTACTCCGCTCCGAATACTGACTTCGATAGTCTCCAGCGAGAACTCTCTGGCGGCAGCGACAAGTCCCACGATGCGTGGACGGACGAGCAGAGCTGGAACACAGAGGACGAGTGGCGACGCGCCTAGCGTCGTACCTCACCAACCCGCTCATACCGGCAATCTCATCGATTGCCGTACACAGCAAATAAAAGACCCCGCGTCGGTTAGACGCGGGGTTTTTATTCTTTTTGTTCGCCGCTGAAGCTGGTCGCCTTAGAAGCCGTTGCCGACTTGGGTGGGCGACTTCTGCTTCGGCAGTCCTCGCTCCTACGCTAGCTGTACTTCTTCGTGACGTTGTGAAAGCGTTGTGCCGGTGTGAGGCCACCGATGCCGGTGTGGGGTCGGTGATGATTGTAGTGATGTAGCCATGCTGTGTACGCGAGCTCGCGTTCGTGTTCGTTTTGATAGCGGGCGGCGTAGGCCCATTCG
>NZ_JBARYI010000030.1:0-2319 GCF_049647785.1 Gordonia sp. (in: high G+C Gram-positive bacteria) | reverse complement strand
ACATTGCCCAGGCAATGTCGCGGCTCTTCTCGTTTCAACCTCTCGGTACAGATCACCGTGCAGTTGCCCGTCGGACTTCGCTGCGCAGTTCGCGTCGCTTCCGAAGCTCGGGTCACAATTGGTCACCGGGAGCATAATCGGGGCATGCCTTTCACCCCGCTTGGCCTCTCGCACGTCCGCCTCACCGTCACCGACATTCACCGCTCGCGTGCCTTCTACGACGCTGTGTTCGGCTTGCCCATCTACGCCGAGGTGCCGGCCGACGCTGATGCGGCGACCAGGGAGAAACTGTCGTTCCTGTTCGGCGGAGTGCTGTACCAGGTGGGCGACAATCTCCTCGGACTCCGACCGGCCCCGGCGGGGAGCCCCGCAAACGACCGCTTCAGCGAGAATCGCGTCGGCCTCGACCACCTATCGTTGAACGTCGCCGACCGGGCGGCGCTCGACGATGCCGTCGTCACACTGGATGGGCGCGGCATTCCCCACGAGCCAATCAAAGACATCGGGACCGCTTGGATACTCGAGTTCCGCGACCCTGACAATATTGCGCTCGAACTTTTTGCGATGAAAAAGTAGCCGACTCGCGTTAGCCGTCGACCTGCTTCCCCATCGCTCGTCCCGCCATCCAATAGGCCTGCGTGTGCAGAGTGCGCTTGTTCTGTTCGTGATGCTGTGTGAGCACCTTCTTCGCCAGTCGCGTCGCCTTTGACTCCGCGGTGACCCAGGTGTGCCAGCCGCGGTAGTCGTGCGGGTCGATTGCTTGCGCCAAGGCACGCCGATCCGGCGTCGAAGGGACCCAATCGACCGTGAGCCCGGAACGATGGGGAATCGCCAGGTCACGGTCGTCGTCGTTGAGATACTCGATGACAATTTTGACCGGAATCCCGTCGGCCACGTTCTCGGCGACAGTGCAGATTGCCGGCCAGGCTGCCACGTCGCCCAGGAGGAGGTAGCCGAGCGGTGCTTCGTCGCCGGTTGCGAGGTCGTAGCCGTTGCCACCGAGCCTGGTCACCAGAAGTTCATCGCCGACGGTCGCACTCTGCGCCCACTTCGACGCTGGTCCAACGGGGTCGTGGACGAGGAAAAAGATCCCGAACGTACCTGCGGCCGGGTCGGCGTCGATCAGGGTGTACCCGCGTTGGTGGTATTTGGGTCCGCCGTCGAGGTCCGGGAACCACGCGCGGATCCACGCGGACGGCTTTTCGCCGCCGGCGTGGAGGATTTCGTCGCACTGGAAATCGATCCGAACGACGTGCTCGGTGACCCACCGGACGCCCACGACCGTCGCCGGATGATTCTTTGCCCCGAGGGCGCGCAGCATTGCCCCTTGCAGTCCCTTGCCCATGCGAATCCCATCATCTCGTCGTTAAGTAAGTTTAGGCTTGGCTAATTTGTACCAGAGTGGTGTCGGATGGCACAGCTTAGGACCGTCGCCGAAGTGGGTTCGTCCCACGCGACCGGGTACCGTCGATTATGTGAACTACTCCCCGACGTCGCCCGGCAAACGACGCCATCGCCCTGCGTTGATCGCGCTCGTTACTGTCGCGGCCATAACCTGCTTGGCACTCGCGTGGTGGCAGTGGAGTCGATACGAGTCAGCTGGCGGCACCGGACAGAACCTCGGATACGCCCTTCAGTGGCCGGCATTCGCGGCCGCTTTCGTGTACGCCTACCGGCGGTTTGTGGTGATGGAGGCCGACCCCGAGGTGGAACGGCGCGGCGAGTTGACGGAGATCCCGGAGGGCATCCTGCCGGAGCGTCCAACGGCCAACGATCCGTCGGTATCCGCGATCGTCGACGCCGCCCCCGACTCGGACCTCGCCGCGTACAACCAATACCTCGCTGAACTCGATAAGAACCCCAAGCGCAAGTGATGAAGGACCCCGACGTGACCGAAACCACCAAGCCGAACGACGCACAGCCCGAGGGCACCGTTACCGCGACCATCCCGCAGATCAAAACTGCACTGTTCCGGTACCGCCTGCTCGCCTGGATCACCGGCGTCTGGCTATTGCTGCTGGTCGCTGAAATGATCGCGAAGTACGGCTTTGACGTCGATGGTTTCGGTTGGGTCGGTATCGCCCACGGCTGGATCTACTTCATCTACCTGATCTGCACCGTCGACTTGGCTATCAAGGTCCGCTGGCCCGTCTCGAAGATCATCACCACCGCTATTGCCGGAACCATCCCGTTCCTGTCGTTCTGGTTCGAGCACATCCGCACCCAGGACGTGAAGAGCACCTTCAAACTCGACTAGGGACGCACGCGCCCCTCTGCTCGTTCTCGCATGATGCGTCGATTCCCGCACTACGTCTGACG
>NZ_JBARYI010000029.1:0-179671 GCF_049647785.1 Gordonia sp. (in: high G+C Gram-positive bacteria) | reverse complement strand
GCGGGAATCAACGCATCATGCGAGAACAGGCGGCGGGCGGGTTAGGAGAGTTGGGCGAGCACTGCGTCGGCGGCGGCGTCGCCGTCGGCCCACGACCATGTCGACATCCAGTTCGCTTCGACGAGCTCACCGTAAGCGGCGTACACCGCGTGCTGCAGAGCAGTGTCGCGCTCGTAAGCATCGACGGGGCGGGCGGCGTCGGTTTCTGCGCGTCCGGTTGCGCGATCCATCGCGACATCAGGGGGCACGCCAAGCAGTAACTGGTGGTCTGGAACAGGCAAGCCGAAGCGGCCAAACTCCAGGTCGGCGACCCAGCTGACCACTTCGGAATCGGCACCCTGTCCGAGCCGAGCCGCACTGTAAGCCGCATTCGACGCGGTGTAGCGGTCGCACAACACCAGGTCGTGCTCGGCCAACGCAGTTTTGAGAAGTTTCCGAGCTGCAGCGCGGTCAAGGGCAAACATCAGGGCCATGCCGTAGACGCTGTCGCGGAGATCCCCGTGCTGGCCGTGGAGCGCCTCAGAAGCTAAGTCGGCGGTGATCGATTCGCCGTAGCGAGGGAAGGCGACCGTCGTGACCGACGCGCCGCGCTGCATGGCAAGGCTTTCAATACGGCCGACGATAGTGCGCTTGCCCGCCCCGTCGAGTCCCTCGACAGCTACCAGAATGCCCACGCCGCATAGTGTAGGCAGACCTCACCCGGTCGCCACCCAGGCGCGCCGAACCGTTCTTGTCGGGTGTGTCGCACCCGCACCGCCGTGCCAAAAGTGACAACATGGCAGGCATGAAGCCGCGCATCCTGGTCGTCGACGACGACGCAGCCCTCGCCGAGATGCTCACCATCGTTTTGAAGAATGAAGGCTTCGAACCCTTCGTTGTCGGCGACGGCACCCAGGCGCTGACCGCCGTTCGGGAATTCCGTCCAGATGTTGTGCTGCTGGACCTCATGCTTCCGGGCATGAACGGCATCGACGTGTGCCGCGTCCTCCGTGCCGACTCGGGGGTGCCGATCGTGATGCTGACAGCCAAGTCCGACACCGTCGATATCGTGCTAGGTCTCGAGTCCGGTGCCGACGACTACATGGTGAAGCCGTTCAAGCCGAAGGAACTCGTCGCCCGCATCCGTGCGCGGCTGCGCCGCACCGACGACGAGCCCGCCGAAATGCTGGCTATCGGCCCCGTCGAGATCGATGTCCCGGCGCACAAGGTGACCCGCGATGGCGTACCAATCTCGTTGACGCCGCTGGAGTTCGACCTCCTCGTTGCCCTGGCCCGCAAACCACGCCAGGTTTTCACCCGCGACGTGCTGCTTGAACAGGTCTGGGGTTACCGACATCCGGCGGATACCCGCCTGGTGAACGTCCACGTGCAGCGTCTGCGCGCCAAGGTCGAGACCGACCCGGAAAATCCGGAAATTGTCCTAACCGTGAGAGGGGTCGGTTACAAGGCCGGTCCGCCGTGATCGGTGGCCGCCGGATCAACCGGGGGCCGATCGACCGCTTCCTGGCTCTGATACGGCGCGCCATCGCGACCGTCGTCCGGGTTATCGGGCAGATCTGGCGCCGCTCCATCCAAACGCGTGTCATCGTGTCCACGTTGGCGCTGTCGTTCGTGGTCCTGTTGATTCTGGGGTTTGTGCTGATCAGTCAGATCACCGGTCGGCTTCTCGACGCCAAGCAAGAAGTCGCCTCCGAAGAGATCGCGCGCATGCGGTCAGTGGTCGAACGAGTTCTCAGCAGTGCCGAGTCGAACACCGCTGTCCAGAATCGGCTCGCCCGTGCACGATCACTGTTGACCGACCAAGATGCCGACTCGACCCAGCCGGCGTCGGCGGCCGGATCCTTCGACAGTGTGCTGCTTGTCCCGGCCGACAAACCGGGCGGGTCGGATGTTGCGGTGGGTCCCGTCGATGACATTCCCGCAGGCTTACGGAAAATGGTCGCCGGGGGGCAGGTCGCCTTCCAATACACGACGGTTCAGCAGGGTGCGGATGTCGTACCCGCTTTGGTGATCGGTTCCCTAGTGGAAAGCCCCATCCAAGGGCTGGAACTGTACTTGGTCTTTCCGCTGGCCAGCGAGCAGAACACCGTGAACCTCGTCCGTGGCACCTTGCTGACCGGTGCGATCGTTCTCCTCGGACTTCTGGCGGCCATTGCGTGGCTGGTGACCCGCCAGGTGATCGCACCCCTGCAGTCGGCGTCCCGGATCGCTGTGCGCTTCGCGGACGGTCGACTCAACGAACGCATGCCTGTGCGAGGCGATGATGAATTTGCCCGACTGGCAGTTTCGTTTAACGACATGGCCGAATCGCTGTCGCGGCAGATCAACCACCTCGAAGAGTTCGGTGGCCTCCAACGACAGTTCACCTCCGACGTGAGCCACGAACTGCGCACCCCGCTCACGACCGTCCGCATGGCCGCAGACCTGCTCTACGACGGCCGCGACGATCTCGATCCCATTCAGCGACGCTCGGTTGAATTGCTCGATAAGGAACTGAATCGGTTCGAGACCCTGCTCACTGAACTGCTCGAAATTTCCCGTCACGACGCGGGCGTAGCGGAACTGGTTGCCAGCCAGATCGACATGACGGTGCCGGTGGATGCGGCCCTGGCAACCGTCGCCCATCTGGCGGCAGAGACGGGTAGCGATCTCATTGTCGACATGCCAGCCGAACCCGTGCTGGCCGAGATCGATCCGAGGCGGGTGGAACGCATCCTGCGGAACCTGCTGGCCAATGCCATCGATCACGGCGAGCATCGCCCGGTGGAGTTGACGATGCGGTCCGACGGTGACGCCGTGGCCGTGACCGTCCGCGACCACGGGATTGGCTTGCGTCCGGGAGAAGAGAAGTTGGTGTTCAACCGGTTCTGGCGGTCGGATCCATCGCGCGTGCGTCGTTCCGGCGGTACCGGGTTGGGCTTGGCGATCAGTATCGAAGACGCACGCTTGCACCAGGGGCGCCTCGAAGCCTGGGGAGAGCCCGGTGAAGGGTCGTGCTTCCGTCTGACGTTGCCGCTGGTGCGCGGACATAAACTGCTCGGCAGCCCGCTGCCGCTGCGGCCAATCGGGGAGGGTGAGAGCCGATGAGCGGTAACCCGATGAACCGCAGCCCCCTGAAGCGGGTCACGACACTGCTGGCGCTACTCATGTGCGCAGCCCTCGTCCTGACCGGTTGCGTTGATATTCCGCAATCTTCACCGCCGCAACCCATCCAGTCCTTCGACCGCAAGCGGCCCACAAATATTGTGCCGACGCCCCGCAAGAGTGACGACCCCGAGACCACTGCGCGTAACTTCTTGAAGGCCATGGCCGACCCGACTGCCGGGCACCGGTCAGCGCGGAAGTTCTTAACGCCCGGCGCGAGCCAACGCTGGGACGATCAAGGAAGCATGCGAGTACTCCAAGACGTCGGTGTCGTCATCGACGAACGCACCGCCACCGCTGTCCGCCTCCGCGTCACCGGCACCAGGATGGCGGTTCTGGGACCCAATGGCACGCTGCGGCCAGACTCGGGTTCGGAGACCATTCCGCTCTCCATGGTTCGCGACAAGGGCGGGTGGAAGGTCAACGGTGATGTCCCAAGCGGTTCCATCACCGATGCGTCGCAGTTCCTGATCGCCTACCGGCAGGTCGATTTGTTCTTTCCCGACCGAACGATGACCAGACTCGTCGGCGATCCGCACTGGCTGTACGGGACTGAACCCAATCCGACGACGCTGGTGAACCGAATCCTCGCCGGGCCGTCCGCCGAACTGACAGGTGCCATCAGCCAGGGCGCGGCCCGCGGAGCCAGTCTCCTCGGTGCGGTCATCGTGGCTCGGGATACGGTGACCATCCCGTTGGGGAACGTCACCGCCACCGATCAGAAGGATCGGACGGCGCTTGCCGCGCAACTTATTTGGACCCTCGACTATGCGGGCATCACTGGGACCTACCGGATTACCGCGGACGGTGCGCCACTGGTTGCTGATCGGGCCGACGGCTGGCGCACGGCGGACGTGAGTTCGCTCGAGCCGGATCCGGAGACTACCAACGCCCATCCGGTGCACCTGATTCACAACGGTTCGCTGACCAGGCTGACGGGTAATCGGGCGGTTCCGGTCGAAGGGGAACTGGGCGCAGCCAAGGACATCGTGGCCGCCGCGATTTCGGCAGATACGACGAAATCGGCGGCGATCGTGAAACGCGCGGGCCGGGACGTGCTGTTGGTGGGACCGTACGGCGGCCGGCAGGTTGAGGCGGTCACTGGAACTGCCATCAGTAGCCCGTCGTTCGGCGCGGACTCCAACACCGGCTATGTGCTCGTCGATGGTCGTCCGACCCGGTGGGATTTTGACCCGGAGACCATGACGGCACGATCTGGCCCCATTGACGCCGCAGCGATCGCCTCCGTCCAACCCGGCCCGATCACGCAGATGCGGGTATCGCCCGATGGGGTGCGGGTGGCTCTCGTCGTTGACGGTCGCACCGTGGTGGGGGTGATTTCAGTGAACGACGTCGGTGCCCCGTCGCTTTCGGGTGCCTACCAATTGGCGCCCGATGCCCAGGGCGTCGCTGTCGACATCACGTGGTCCACACCGAAGATCCTGTACGCGGCGCGAACGGGGACCGAGGTACCCGTTTGGCGTGCGACGATCGCGGGCACACCGCCGATCCCCATGGTCAGCGGCAACCTGAAGCCGCCGGTCCAAGACATCGCGGCATCCGATAGCACCGTCTATGTCTCCGACACCCGGGGTGTCCAGCAGCTCGGTACCGGCGAGGTTCGCCCTGACCAGTACTGGACAATCCTGGGTCCGGACGCGGGTCCCGGAAGCATCGCGGTGATCCCGGGTAGCTAACCGATCACCCTCGCGGTGACGGGCTGGCGAATGAGCGTCCCTGTGGATGACGGCTGTGACAGGCGACGCCATGCCTTGGACAATCGTCATCATGGCGGGGGAGTCGCGGCCCGACCACCGGTTGAGCGCCCGGAACGTGCTGGCGGCGCTCGCCGATCTCGTGGTGCCTCAGGAATGCGGCGGCTGCGGTCGACCCGACACCCCGTGGTGTGAGACGTGCGCGACCCGCCTCATTGACGTACCGAGACTCCTCGTGCCGCGCATCGACCCCGGCGCCCCAGCCTGGGCCCTGGCACGCTACGGCGGCCCGGTGGCGTCAGCGATCGTCAACTTGAAAGAGCACCGCCGCGCCGACCTCGCGCCGATCCTGGGCCGCGCGCTCGCCGGTGCCCTCGTCGCCCTGGCCTCTTGGGGCGACCTCCCCGCTGGCCGCACCCTAACGCTGGTGCCCGCGCCGACCCGAGTGTTCGCCGCACGTGTGCGTGGCGGCGATACCGTGACCGCCGTGGCCCGGGAGGCCGCCGCCGCCCTCGGACCAGCTGTTCATGTCGCACCGATCCTGTCGACCGCGGCCTTTACCCGCGATTCGGCAGCCCTCACCGCGGGAGCGCGCAATGCCAACCTGGCCGGCGCGGTCAGCGTCAAGGGCCGATTGCCGAGCATCGACGGGCCGGTGGTCCTCGTCGACGATGTCCTCACAACCGGGGCCACCGCAGCCCACGCCGTCGCCGCCCTCGCCCAATCCGGGACCAAAGTCACCGCCGTTGTGGTCCTAGCGGACGCTTGATTGGACAAAACGTGGCCGGAAGACGAAATTGCGGATACCTTCGGAAGTGGCAGTGACGAACATCGAGTGCCGGGAGGTGACCAGCCTTTTTCGCCGCGCAGATGTGCTCGCCTGCGTTCGGTGTGAATGTCCGTTTTAGATAGGGCGGACCACTGTCCTCGCATCAGATCACCACCGAGAGTGATTGTGCGACAAGCGAATTGGTAACCCTGATCCGGACTGCGCGTTCGGATGGGAGCAACCTAGGAGGATGCCGATATGACGGTCGTTCATCGCAAGGGTCAACGCGAATCGAAAGCCACACCCCCGGAACGTCTAGATCTCGAAGCCGCTTTCCAATTGCCGCCGAGCGTCGAGGCTGAAGACGCCCGCGAGCTGAAGGCAGACCTCACCATGAGTGGTCGAAACGTTGAGATTCCGACACACTTCCGCACCTACATGAGCAACAAGCTCGCTCGGTTCGAGCATTTCGACGAATCGATTTTCCGTTTCGAAGTGACGCTGTACCACGAACCGAATCCGCGACAGGCCAAGAGCGCAGAGATCGTGGAAATCACCGGTGTCGGCCGCGGACCCGTGATCCGGGCCCAGGCGGCAGGCGAAAACTTCTACGCCGCGAGCGAATTGGCCTTCGACAAGCTCCATACGCAACTGCGTCGGGCCAAGAACCGCAAACGTGTCCGCAAAGACGGGATGCACCGTCCCACCTCGCTCGCAGAGGCCGCAGCAGACGCGCCGCACCTGTTACCGGAAACGCCGGTAGCCCCGGCCGACCCGTTCGAGGACAGCGTCGAAGACCATCAACCCGGCCAGGTGGTTCGTGTCAAGGACCACCCGTCCGCGCCGATGTCCGTCGACGAAGCACTCTACGAAATGGAACTGGTCGGACACGACTTCTACCTGTTCCACGATGAAGAGACCGACAAACCGTCGGTGGTGTACCGCAGGCACGCCTTCGACTACGGCTTGATCCGGCTCGCCTGATCGACCCAATGAACGATGTGGCCGCCACCTGATCGGGTGGCGGCCACCGCCTTTTGCCCCGCCGACCCGTACCATGGACCGGGGTCTTGCTGACCGATCGAGCAATCGATGCGGACGGCGGGGCGAATAGACACGTGAACCTAGAGGATTACTGGTGCTCAACAAGCTGCTCAGACTGGGCGAAGGTCGCATGGTCAAGCGCCTCGATGCCATCGCGACGAGCGTCGAAGCGCTCTCCGGTGAAATGGAGGCGCTCTCCGACGACGAACTGCGGGCAAAGACTGCCGAGTTCCGCGAGCGATTCGAAGGCGGCGAGACGCTCGACTCGCTGCTGCTCGAGGCATTTGCCGTCGCGCGCGAGGCCGCGTGGCGCGTCCTCGATCAAAAGCACTTCCACGTCCAGATCATGGGTGGCGCGGCACTGCACTTCGGCAATATCGCCGAGATGAAGACCGGTGAGGGTAAGACCCTGACCTGTGTGCTCCCCGCATATCTGAATGCCTTGAGTGGCAGGGGCGTGCACGTCGTCACCGTGAACGACTACCTCGCCAAGCGTGACTCCGAGTGGATGGGACGCGTTCACCGCTTCCTCGGCTTGGAGACCGCCGTCATTCTGACCGGAATGACACCGGACCAGCGTCGCGAAGCCTACGCCGCGGACATCACCTACGGCACCAACAACGAATTCGGCTTCGACTACCTGCGCGACAACATGGCGCACACCCTCGAAGACCTCGTGCAGCGCGAGCATGCCTTCGCCGTCGTCGATGAGGTCGACTCGATCCTTATCGACGAGGCCCGTACGCCGCTGATCATTTCGGGTCCGGCCGACGGTTCAAGCAAGTGGTATTCCGAGTTTGCGCGCATCGCGCCGCTGCTCGAAAAGGACACCCACTACGAAGTTGACATCAAAAAGAAGACGGTCGGCGTGCACGAAGCCGGCGTCGCCTTTGTCGAGGACCGCCTGGGTATCGACAACCTCTACGAGCCGTCGAACTCGCAGTTGGTTGGCTACTTGAACAATGCGATCAAGGTCAAGGAACTCTTCCACAAGGACAAGGACTACATCGTCCGCAAGGGCGAGGTCATGATCGTCGACGAGTTCACCGGACGTGTGCTCGACGGTCGCCGCTTCAACGAAGGCCTGCACCAGGCGATCGAAGCCAAAGAGGGTGTCGAGATCAAGGCTGAGAACCAGACTCTCGCCACGATCACCCTGCAGAACTACTTCCGTCTCTACGAGCGACTGTCGGGCATGACCGGTACCGCCGAGACCGAAGCTGCCGAGTTCCAGGAGATCTACAAGCTCGGTGTGGTGCAGATCCCGACCAATAACCCGTTGATCCGTAAGGACAAGGGCGACCTGATTTACAAGACCGAAGAGGCCAAGTTCAACGCGGTCGTCGACGATATCGTCGAGCGTCACGAGACTGGCCAACCGGTGCTTATCGGTACCACCAGCGTCGAACGATCCGAGTACCTGTCGAACCTGCTCACCGAACGCGAAATCAAGCACACCGTGCTGAACGCCAAGTTCCACGAGCAGGAAGCGCAGATTGTTGCCGAAGCCGGTCGCCTCGGTGCCGTCACGGTCGCCACGAACATGGCTGGCCGCGGTACGGACGTTGTGCTCGGCGGTAACCCCGACGTGATCGCTGACACCCGCGTCCGCAAGGCAGGCCTGGACCCGGTCAACTCGCCCGAAGAGTACGAAGCCGCGTGGGATGAAGCCATCCTGGTGGCTCGCGAAGATGCCGCCTCCGAAGCTGACGAGGTCCGCGAGGCCGGTGGCCTGTACGTGCTTGGCACCGAACGTCACGAGTCGCGACGAATCGACAACCAGCTGCGTGGCCGTTCCGGTCGCCAGGGTGACCCGGGTGAATCCCGCTTCTACCTGTCGCTCGGCGATGAACTAATGCGGCGATTCAATGGTGCGGCGCTCGAGACGATCATGGTGCGCCTCAACCTGCCCGATGATGTGCCGATTGACGCGAAGCTCGTTACGCGGGCGATTCGCAGCGCTCAGACCCAGGTGGAAGAGCAGAACTTCGAGATCCGCAAGAATGTCCTCAAATACGACGAGGTCATGAACGAGCAGCGCAAGGTCGTTTATCGTGAGCGCCGCGAGATTCTCAGTGGTGAAAACCACCAAGAGCAGGTTCGCAACATGATCAGCGACGTGGTGTCCGCGTACGTCGACGGTGCCACCGAACTCGGTTACGCCGAGGACTGGGACCTGGATGAACTGTGGGACGCACTTGGCAAGCTGTACCCGGTCGGCCTCGACAAGAAGGAAGCTGTCGGCGAGAACGAGTACGGAGATCGTGACGATATTTCCCGCAGCGGGCTGCGCAAGAAGGTGGTTGCCGACGCCCTCAACGCTTATGAGCAGCGCGAAGCCGAGCTGACCGAGATCGCTGGCGACGGTGCGATGCGTCAGCTGGAGCGGTCGATCTTGCTGACGGTCATGGACCGCAAGTGGCGCGATCACCTGTACGAGATGGACTACCTCCGCGAAGGCATCCATCTGCGTTCGGTGGCTCAGCGTGACCCGGTGGTCGAGTACCAGCGCGAGGGCTACGACATGTTCATGGGCATGCTCGAAGGGATGAAGGAAGAAGCCGTCACCTACATCTTCAACGCACAGGTGGAGACCCAGGCACCGGCACCGGCGCTGGGCACGTCGGTCAGCGACATGCTGGCCGGTGCGGCCTTCGGTGGTGGCGCTGCTCCCGCCGCAGACACTGACGACGCCGCTGTCACCTACAGTGGACCCTCGGAATCTGGTGCGGCAGAAGTCATCTCGGCCATTGAGGAGCTCGCTTCGGGCACTCCGTCGGCGGTCATGGGTGGCACTCGCGCCGAGCGTCGTGCGGCAGCACGCAAAAAGAAGCGCTAACAGCTGGAAAAATAATCGCCGATTCGTCGGCGAGTCGTGGAACCGAACTTGCTTCCCGTGCGTCTGATTCATATGACGGTCAAGACGCTCGGGGAGCACACGGTCGGAAACGACGCCGGTGAAGTCGAAAACCACAGGGTCGATAACTTTGTGATACCTGGCAGCGGGGCCGAGATCGAATCGGCGGCGCTGGCGCGATCACACACGGTCCACGCGTTGAAGCAGGTCTTCGAAGCGCTCGACGGCCGTCGGCCCGCAGAGCACCTGCTGCAGTGGATCGGCACCGACGTGTACGCCCAGCTGTCTGTCCTGTTGCGGCGTCGAACTGCACCCATGGCGTCCAACGATGTCGAGTCCACCCGTCTGTTGCGCGTTCACATGCAAGCTGGCGGCCCCCGTCAGGTCGAGTTCTTCGGCACCTTCACTCGCGGTGCCAGAGTGCGCGCGATAGCTGGCCGCGCCGAGATTCAGCGAGTGGTGCTCGCCGTCCGCGGTCGGCCGCGACGCCCAGTGGAGCGCTGGGTAATTGTCGAGTTGTCGATCGTATGACGGGTCCGACCCTCCATAAGTGCCAGTGATGTGCTGACGCCCGATCCTTCCGGCTTAAACTCGAAGCCATCATGGTGAATCGGTTGTCGCCAGACGAGGCGATGTTTTACTTTCTTGACGGGTCGGGGACGACGGCGCATCTGGGTGCGCTGCTGATCGTCGACCCGAACAAGCTGCCCGAGGGGGACCAGACAGCCCTCGACTACCACGCTTTGGTGTCACTCGTGGAGAACCGAATGCAGCGGGCGCCGCGCTACCGACAGGTGGTCACCGAGGTCACTCTCGGGCTGGCACGCCCGGTGTGGGTAGACGACCACGACTTCGACATCAACTACCACATTCGGCTCTCTGCGCTCCCTCAGCCGGGCACCAGTGAACAATTGCAGGAACTGATAGCGCGTGTCATGTCTCGCCCACTCGACCACAGTCGGCCCCTTTGGGAGATGTACCTGATCGAAGGTTTGACTCACGGTCGATCGGCGATCCTGACCCGTACGCACCGTTGCCTTCTCGGCGGTCCGGACCACCCCGAGATCAGCGAAGTTATCTGTGACGATGTCGCAGGCACCGCCGCGCTGCCGGAAGATTTATGGATGCCGAACCGGCCGCCCGGTGCCGGATTGTTGACCGTCGGTGCGCTCGCCGAAGCGATGGCTCGACCCGGAGAATTGCTCGACTCCCTGCTTCGCGGCAACGGCCCGGTCGCCGACCTGTGGTCGGTGGCCGATCGATCGGTTCGATTCGTGAGCGACGCCGTGACCCAAATGATGAACTCGGCACCCGACAGCCCGCTCAATGCCGTGACTACATCGTCCCGACTTTTCGCCTTTGCGTCAGTGTCGCGCCGTGACCTGGATGCGGTGGCCACCAGATTCGAATGTTCGTTCAACGATGTCGTCCTGGCCATCCTGACCGGAGTGCTGCGTCGTTGGCTACTGTCGGTCAACGATTCCGTCGGACACGGAGAAACGATGCGGGCCACCCTGCCGCTTGGCGCTCGTGAGCCGACGGTCGTGGATGGAGAGTCCTCCGGTAGGTGGATCGTGGTTGGCGGCACCGAGTTTGTCACCGACCTTCCGGTTGGCGAGGATGCACCGGCAGTCCGTCTGATGCAGGTTGCCGGGCTCGCTGATCGGTACTCGCAGTCGTCGATTCGCATGTCTAGGGGGCTGCGACCGATGCTGCCCGAGTTCGGTCTGGTCCCATTCGCGGACTTTTCGACCCGTGCCTTTGCCGGGATGTTCCAGCGATCGTTCAACGTGCCGATTTCGACGAGCTCGGAACGGATTGAACGCCAGTTTGTCGGTGGTGTTCCCGTCACCGGAGTGTTTACGATTCCGACCTTGGCAGCCCAACGAGCCCTCGGCATCAGCGTCAACGAGTATGCCAACCAGGTGCAGTTTGCGTTCATCGCCGACCGTGCCGTCGTCGTCGACCTACCTGCCATGGCCGCCTACGTGACTGAATCACTCGACGAACTCCTCGCGAGTGGCCAACTTGTTGCCTACAAGAAACCTGACAAGCCCGACAAGAAACCCGACAAGCAATGACCGCCAGCGGGAAAAAGGACTTCATGCGCGTCTATCTGCCAGCCACCCTGACGATGATCCAAGATTTTGTTGCCGAGCCGGGACAGCCGTTCCATCCGGTCGGAGGCACCGGTTTCGCGCTGACACCAACGCTGCGCGAGGCGTACATTTCCGGCGACGAGGAGGAACTGTCCGAAGTTGCGCTCCGGGAAGCAGCTCGTGCATCGCTGCGACTGCTCGCGGTCGACACATCCGACCTACCCGTGCGTCGGGTAGTTGTGGTGGCCGACGCGCCCGCGACCGCGCGCCCAGACCTTGACGACGCCGTCGTCAAGGTGGAGGGACCGATTCCACACGGCGACATCGTCGCAGTCCATGTCGATGGTGCCGACGCGGAATCGGCAGTGAAGGCTGCGGTCGCGGTGATTGATGAGGCTGATCTCGGTGACGAAGATAGTGAACTCGCCATCGGTGACGTTGAAGACCATGATCTGGCCTGGTTTGCGACCCAGGAACTGCCTTTCCTGCTCGAACTCCTGTAGTTCGAGAGGGTCCGTCAGGCGGTGGTGATGTGGCGGCCAGTGTCGGTCCGGAACGCAAGTTGCCGAAGCGGACAGTATTTGTCCGCTTCGCTTCGTATCGTCTTAGGGCACACCGACTTTGGAGGCCAACGATGTACGCACCCGCCCGCGACAATGAACTGACCGGCTTGATCAACTACGCGGATCAGCAACTCGCTGCTATCCGCGCCTCAAGTTTCGGCCTCACCGAACAGCAGGCACGACTGACGCCGTGCCGCAGTGCCCTGTCGATCGGCGGCATCATCAAACACATCACCCGCGGGATGCGCGGCGCATCCGCGCAACTGCGGGGAGTCGCTCACGAATTCGTGCTCGACGACGCGACGTATGCCGAGTTCATGGCCAGCTTTGCCCTCACCGATGAGGAGACGGCCGCTGGCGCGCTGGCGGCATTCGACGAAGCGCGCAGCCAGTTTCTCCTCGACATGCGTGCAGCCGACCCCGAGGCCGACGCCATGGCTCCGCCTGCGCCCTGGGCGGGAATCTATGAACCGCGACCGATGAAGAATCGGTTTTTCATGGGGCATCAGATCGAGGAGTATGCGCGTCACGCCGGTCACGCGGACATCATCCGCGAGCAGATCGATGGGATGGCGGTGCCGACCCTCGTTATGACTCTGGAAGGTGCACCGGCCAATGCGTTCTTCACGCCGTACCAGGCGGAGCCGGGAACCTTGCTCGCGTAATCGTGAGTCGTCGTGCGTTCGACCTGGTGATCCGAAAGCGCTAACCTACGGTATCGTAACTTAGGTAATTCCGGGATTTCCCGGGACCGGCGGAGGAGACCACGATGGCTTGGCGTGAACGATTCGAAGCACCCGCGGCTGACGTCGCATCCCGGCGTAAGCGGACCAAATGGTTGCGGGCCGCGTTCGCCCGAGTTACCACCCCGCTGCTTCCCGACGATTACCTGCACCTGGCCAATCCGCTGTGGTCGGCCCGCGAACTCCGCGGCAAAGTTGTTTCCGTGGTGCCAGAGACGGCCGACAGTGCCACCATCGTTATCAAGCCGGGCTGGGGATTTTCCTTCGACTATCACCCCGGCCAATACATCGGAATCGGGGTGCTCGTCGATGGCCGTTGGGCATGGCGGTCGTACTCGCTAACCTCGGTGCCATCGGCTTCCCGTGAAGACGGGACGGTGGCGATCACTGTCAAGGCGATGCCGGAAGGCTTCTTGTCGTCGCACCTGGTGAAGGGCTTGGCGGCAGGCACGGTCGTCCGACTGGCCGCCCCTGCTGGCGAGTTTGTGCTTCCCGATCCGTTGCCTGCGAAGATGCTTTTTGCGACGGCTGGCAGTGGTTTAACGCCCATCATTTCGATGCTGCGGGCCATGCGTCGTCGCGGTCAGGCCGCCGACGTGACAGTGATTCACTCGGTACCGACCGAAGATGACTTGCTCTTCAGCGAGGAACTCCGAGGTATGGCCGACGATGGCCTGATCGACCTCCATTTACAGTTCACTCGATCCGACGGCCAGGTTACGCCGGCAAAGTTGCGGGCCCTGTGCCCGGACTGGGCGGAGCGGCAGACGTGGGCATGCGGTCCCGGCGGATTCCTTGACATGCTCAGTGAGCAGTTTGCCGAAGCCGGTGCCGCTGACCAGTTGCATATCGAGCGATTCGCGTTGGAGCGCGGTGCTACCGGCGCCGAAGGCGGCATCGTGACGTTCGGGACACCCGATCGTCAAATTGAGGTCGATGGCGCTACGACCCTGCTGGAAGCTGGCGAACAGGCGGGCGTTTTGATGCCGTTCGGCTGCCGCATGGGCATCTGTCAGAGCTGTGTGGTCATGCTCGACAAGGGGGCCGTCCGTGACTTGCGTACCGGTGCTGAGCACGTCGAAGGTGAGCGTATTCAGACCTGCGTCAGCGCTGCGGCTGGCGACTGCACGCTCGACGTTTAGCTGTTTGTGTCACGGGCCATGGTGGTCCGGGGGTAGACAAGCTACGGGACCGTAACCTACGCTTGCGTAAGTTAGGTTTCCTAGGAACGAAGGATTTGGTATGGCGATCTCTGACATCCCCGAATACGCGCATCTGACCGACGAAGATGTCGAGGCTCTCGGGTCGGAGTTGGATCAGATCCGCGCCGAAATTGAAGCCGACCGCGGTGAACGCGACGCACGCTACATCCGCAACACCATCGCCGCCCAGCGTGCGCTTGAGGTGACCGGCCGCGCCCTTATCTTTGGGTCGCGCAAGCGAAGCCTTTGGTGGGCGGGTGCCACCACCCTCGGCGTTGCCAAGATTATCGAGAACATGGAACTTGGCCACAATGTGATGCACGGGCAGTGGGATTGGATGAACGACCCCGAGGTGCACTCCACGTCGTGGGAATGGGACAACACCGGTCCCAGCGCGCACTGGAAGCACACCCACAACTACATCCATCACAAGTACACCAACATCTTGGGCATGGACGACGACGTGGGCTACGGCCTCATCCGCGTGACGCGCGATCAGCGCTGGAAGCCGTTTAACCTGGGCAATCTGTTCTACAACACGCTGCTTGCACTCGGCTTCCAGTACGGTGTCGCAGCTCAGCACCTGGAGCTTGGCCGCAAGCGCCGCACGCCGGAAGATAAGGCTCAGTTCCAGCAGGATCTCCGCGATGTTGGCATGAAGATTGGCCGTCAGGCGGGCAAGGACTACGTGGTGTACCCGGCGATGGTTGGTGCCGTGACGCGATCGGGCACCGGAGCGCGGAAGGCGTTAACCGCGAACCTCTTGGCCAACGTGATCCGCAATGTGTGGACCAACGCGGTCATTTTCTGCGGACACTTCCCGGACGGTGCCGAAAAGTTCACCAAGCGCGACATGGTGAATGAGTCGCGCGGCGAGTGGTACCTGCGGCAGATGCTCGGCAGTGCGAATTTCCGGTCGGGCCCTGCGCTGGGGTTCATGAGCGGGAACCTGTCGTACCAAATCGAGCACCATCTCTTCCCGGACCTGCCGAGTAATCGGATGGCCGAGATTTCCGTGCGCGTGCAGGCGCTGTGCGCCAAGTACGACCTTCCGTACACCACGGGCTCGTTCCCGGTTCAGTACGCGAAGTCTTGGCGGACCATCGCGAAGCTGTCGCTGCCCAACAAGTACTTGGTCGCGACGCCCGACGATGCTCCGGAAACTGCTTCTGAACGCCGATTCAAGGAGCAGCCCGAACTGCGGCTGGTGTCGACGGTTGACCCGAAAACGGGCCGTCGTGAGGGACTTAAGACGGCAATTGGTGGCTTGAAAGCGCGCAGGAAGGAACGACGCGCAAAAACAAGCGCATAATGTGACCAATGGCGATTTCAGATATTAATGCGTATGCGCATCTGACCGACGCGGACGTCGAGGCGTTCGGTGTTGAACTCGATACCCTGCGTAGGCAGATTGAGTCGAGTCTGGGTGCGAAGGATCGTCGGTATCTGCGTCGCACCATTTACGCGCAGCGCGGACTCGAGGTGTTGGGGCGCGCAGCCCTCCTCGGCAGCAACCGTCGGCCCCTGTGGCTGCTCGGTGCCGGAGCCTTGGCCGTCTCGAAGATCATCGAGAACATGGAACTCGGCCACAATGTGATGCACGGGCAGTGGGATTGGATGAACGATCCCGAAGTGCACTCCACAACGTGGGAGTGGGACATGGTGTGCGCCTCTCCGCATTGGAAGCACTCGCACAACTACATCCATCACAAGTACACCAACGTGCTGGGCATGGATCACGACGTCGGTTACGAAGCGCTTCGCGTCACCCGCGACGAGCAGTGGGAGCCGCGAAAGCTATTTCAGCCGCTTCTCAACATCATCTTGGCTGCCGGCTTCGAGTGGGGGATCGGTCTGCACGATCTGCAGCTTAAGGACGCCCTGACCGGCAAGAAGCCGATGGAGCAGGCGCTTCCGGAGATCAAGCTTTTTGGCCGGAAGATCCTGCGGCAAGTCGGTAAGGACTACGTCCTCTATCCGGCACTGACCGGTCCGAATTTTAAGCACACGCTGACAGCCAATCTCACTGCCAACGTGATCCGGAATCTGTGGGCATACGTCGTGATTTTCTGTGGTCATTTCCCCGATGGTGCCGAGAAGTTCACGATGGAGACACTCGAAAACGAGACCCAGGGACAGTGGTACCTGCGACAGATGCTGGGAAGCGCCAACTTTGATGCTGGCCCCGCGTTGGCCTTTATGAGCGGCAACCTCTGCTACCAGATCGAGCATCACCTGTTCCCGGACCTGCCAAGCAATCGGTTGGCGGAAGTCGCGGTCACGGTTCGCGAGCTCTCCGAGAAATACGACCTTCCGTACAACACGGGTCCGCTCGCTGTTCAGTACATGCAGACGTTGCGCACCATCAACAAGCTGGCCCTTCCGGATCAGTTCCTCATTGACACCAGCGATGACGCCCCCGAAACCGCTTCCGAGCGTCGTTTCGAGGGACTTCCGAAGGTTGGTGGCGGACTCAAGACCGCCCTCGCCCAGGCCCGCGAACGTCGCCGCCGTCGCCCTCGCAAGCGCTAGCTTTTCCCGCCCCCCATTTGGGGTATCGGGGAACCGGGACAGGAACAGGCTCCCGGCGATGCCTACCTCGTCACCGAGTCGCGGCCGCAGCCCGTCGAAGATGGTTACCTACCGAATCACTTCACGTGGTTCCCGAAGCCGGAGCGGCTCAGCGAAGAAGAGTTCTTTCACGGCTGGCACTTTGTGCACACCCCGTCTGCGGCGAAGCTGCACCCGCTGCGGAATGGCACGACTATTTGCTCGGGACGAACCAGCGACCACCTGCGCCGAACTCCCGCTGTATGCCGACGGCGCCGACATCTCCAGTTGCCCCGTCCGGCGTACAACCTAGAAGGCGTCGTGGGACGGGTCTTCGGTGCCGTGCGAGGTCACCGAGACCAGCAGTTCCCGCACCGCCATGGCACGACGATGAGAACTGCCGGTGAGCGCGTCGAGGGCGCACTCGGGATCGGCGGGCGGACCCAAATGGGTACAGCCGCGGGGGCAGTCTTCGACGGCAGCCTGGAGGTCATCGAAGGCGTCGACAATCTGATCGGGGGTGACGTGCGCCAGCCCGAACGACCGGATGCCTGGCGTGTCGACGACCCATCCTCGCGGCGGGTCGCTCTCTTCACTGCCGGGTAACGGCAAGGCCACCGATTGCGTCGATGTGTGCCTGCCTTTGCCGACGCCGGAGACCACGCCGGTCGCGCGGAAAGCGTCCGGGACCAGTCGGTTCACCAATGTCGACTTGCCGACGCCAGAATGGCCGATGAGCGCGGTGAGATGGCCCTCGAGCACGGTCCACAGTTCATCGAGATTGTCGTCACGGCCGGCGGTGATGACCGGTAGGTCGAGGTCGGCGAAGTGTGCGGCAAATTCTTCCGGGGTCGCGAGGTCGGACTTGGTCAGGCACAGGATCGGCTTCAGGCCGCCAGCGTAGGCGGCGGCGAGCGCGCGTTCGACAAACCCGGTCCGGGGCGGCGGATCGGCGAGCGCTGTCACGATCAGCAGGTGATCGGCGTTGGCGACCACAATTCGCTCGTACGGGTCATTGTCGTCGGCGGTGCGTCGCAGGACGGTGCTTCGATCTTCGACGCGCACGATGCGGGCGAGGGTATCGGGCCTGCCGGTCAAATCACCAACTACGCCGACCCGATCGCCAACGACAATCGGAGTGCGGCCAAGTTCGCGGGCCCGCATGGTGACAACGCGCCGGTTTGGGTCGCCGTCAAGAACACAACCCCAACGGCCCCGGTCCACCGATACGACCATCGCTGTTTCCGCGTCGTCGTGCGACGGCCGGGTTTTGGTGCGCGGTCGACTGCCCTTGCTGGGCCGGATCCGAACATCGGACTCGTCGTATGTGCGGCCGCCGACCGTTCCCGCGCGACGGTTCACAACGTGATCCCCGCCAAGGCTTCCCACATTTGCACAAAGTCGGGGAGCGTTTTCCCGGTGGTCCCGATGTTCTCGACCTGCAGGCCTTGCACGCGCAACCCGAGGATGGCGCCGGCGGTCGCCATCCGGTGATCGGCGTAGCTGTGCCAGAGGTCGGCGTGTAGGCCGACACCGCCGTCGCCGGTGATGATGAGACCGTCGTCGGTTTCCTGGCACTGTCCGCCAATGCGGTTGATCTCGGTCCGCAGCGCTGTTAACCGGTCGGTCTCGTGGCCGCGCAGGTGGGCGATGCCGCGGAGGGTGGAGGTGCCTTCGGCGAGCACGCAGAGCGCGGCAATGGTTGGCGTCAGCTCACCGACCTCGTGCAGGTCAATGTCGAGAGGTTTCAACGTGCTCGGACCGGTAATCGTGAGCAGACCGTCCTCGGCGAGCTCACTGGTGGCACCCATCTGCGCCATGATTCCGACGATGGCGGCTCCGGGTTGCGTGGTGACCGACGGCCAGCGGGGAACGCTGATCCGACCGCCGGTCGCGGGGGCCGCGGCGAGGAAGGCTGCCGCGTTCGACAAATCGGGTTCGATGGCCCAGTCGACCGGCTTGATGGCACCGGGACCGATTCGCCAGCGCGTGGCTCCTGTATCGAATTCGACTGTGACGCCAGCAGTTTGGAGCATTTCGATGGTCATGTCGACATGCGGCATTGACGGAATCGATTCGCCGACGTGCGTGATCTCGACACCTGCGGTGAATCGCGGTGCCGACAGCAGTAGCCCGGAAACGAACTGCGACGACGCCGAGGCATCGATCGTGACCGGTCCGCCAGCAATGGTGCCGGTCCCGTGCACGGTGAATGGCAGGCCATCGCCATCGATGTCTGCGCCGAGCGTGCGGAGCGCGTCGAGGACGGTGCCGAGCGGGCGGTGGCGGGCTTGCTCGTCGCCATCGAAGACGACGTCTCCGGTGGCGAGGGCACCGACCGCAGGCATGAAGCGCATGACGGTGCCTGCCAGGCCGCAGTCGACGGTGGCGGCGTGCATCGGAGTGGGTGTGACGGTAACCGTCGACGGATCGGTGCCGTACTCGATACCGATTCCGAGTGCGGCGAGACCGTCGAGCATCAGGTCGGTGTCGCGCGAGCGGAGTGTGCCGGTGATGGTGGAGGGGCCGTCGGCGAGCGTGGCCAGGATGAGGGCGCGGTTGGTAATGGACTTGGATCCGGGAACGTCGACGGTGGCATCGACGGGGTGATCAAGGAACGGCGCGACCCAATTGCTCATGTAATCCAGTCTCTCATGCCGCTATTGGCGCACGTCCCGACGCGGTGAGGCGGCGTGGGGCTAGCGTTACAGGCATGGCGAAGGCTCAGACTAGCGCGGGAATTCTGCTGCATCGCACGACGGCGGACGGCGAACTGCAGGTGCTCCTGGTGCATCCGGGCGGGCCGTTCTTTGCCCGCAAGGACGACGGTGCGTGGTCAATCCCCAAGGGGTTGCTCGATGGTGACGAAGATCCGGAGACCGCTGCGCGTCGAGAGTTCGCGGAGGAGACGGGCCACCCGGCTCCCAGAACCGAAAGCGTGGATTTGGGTGACGTCCGACTCCGCAGTGGAAAGCGGGTGCGCTGCTTTGCGCTCGAAGGCGATCTGGACGTTTCGCGCATCGTCAGCAATACCTTCGAGCTGGTGTGGCCGCCGAAATCGGGTGTGGTGAAAGAGTTTCCGGAAGTGGACCGCGGCGATTGGTTCACGATCGACGAAGCCCGCGTGAAACTGAACGCCGCGCAGGCGGCCTTCGTCGACCGCCTGATTGCCGATCGCTCAGATCCTGCCCAGCTTTAGATGCTGTTCAGCAGGTTGCCCAGCCGTTCGATCGCTAGCGCGAGGTCTGCTTCGGATGCGGCATAGCTCAGCCGGACAAACCGTTCGGCTCCGGCGTCGCCGAAGTCCTTGCCGGGCGTGAGTGCCACGTGCGCCTCGGCGAGGGCTCGGTCGCAGAACTCGGACGCCGACAGGCCCGTCTTGCTGACGTCGAGGTAGACGTAGAACGCGCCGTCGGGATGCACCGGAACGTCGAGCCCAATGCGTTCGAGGCCGTCGAGCACCAGTTTCCGGCGACTGCGCATCTGTGCGCGACGATCTTCGGCGACGGCAAGGGTCTCCGGATCAAAGCAGGTCAGGGCGGCCATCTGCGATGGTGTGGGTGGGCAGATGTAGTAGTTTTGCGCGAGCCGCTCGGCCACCGGAATCATCTCTTCCGGAACCACCGCCCACCCGAGACGCCAGCCGGTGAGCCCAAAGTACTTCGAGAAACTGTTGATCACGATCGCACCGGGGTCGACGGCCGAGATGCTGCGCGGCGGGCCGTCGGGGCCGTCGTCGGCCAGGCCGAGGTAGATCTCGTCGACGATTCGCCAACCGTCATGGTTGGCGACCGTTGAGCACAGGGCGGTCAGTTCGTCGTAGGGCAGCGAGGTGCCAGTCGGGTTCGATGGCGTGGCCACCATGACTCCGCGCGTCCGCTCGCCCCAGGCGCCATCGACCATGTCCGCGGTGAGCTGGAACCGGGTCTCCGGTGTCGTCTCCAGCAATCGAACGTTGCCGCCGAAGCTCTCGGCGAACCGCCGGTTGCACGGATACGACGGGTCGGAGACGAGGACTTCGTCGCCCGGATCGATCAATGCAGCGCACGACAGCAGGAGTGCGGCCGACGCGCCCGTCGTCACGACCACCCGTTCGGGAGCGATCGGCGCCCCAAACTTGGTTGCGGTGAACTCCGCGATCCGACTGCGGAGCGTGTCGAGGCCCAACGCTCCCGTGTAGGCCATTGGACGACCATCGCTGATCCGCCGAACTTCCTCCAGAAACGCCGGCGGCGCACCGAAGTCGGGCTCCCCGATGTTGAGCTTCACCACGTGCACACCGCGTGCTTCCAGGGCTGCGGCCTTCTTGCCGAACTCCATGGCATAAAACGGAGTGACGGCATCGGCGCGAGCGGAGAACTTCATGCCCCGATGGTAGGTGCCCGATCGCCCTGCGACGAATCAGCGCGAGCCTGCCTCCGGCAGATTCCTCGAGCGAATTTGTGCTGCAGAACTCCTACTCGGGAATCCAGTTGAACTCGTCGGGATTGGGGCCGCGCCGACGGTCGGCGTTGAGGGCATTGATCCGGTCAACCTGGTCTGCGGTGAGTTCGAAATCGAAGATCTGGCGGTTCTCGACGATGCGCGAGGGAGTTGTCGATTTGGGGAAGACGATGCTGCCGAGTTGGACGTGCCACCGCAGCACCACCTGCGCGACTGTGCGTCCGGTCTCGGCGGCAATCGCCGTCAGAACCGGATCGTCGAGGACGTCGCCCTGCGCAATCGGCGACCACGCCTGCGTGTGAATCCCGTTGCTGCGGTTGAAATCTCGCAACGGAACCTGGGTCAGATAGGGGTGGACTTCGATCTGGTTGACGGCGGGTACGATCTCGGTCTCGGCGAACAGGCGTTCAAGGTGGGCTCGGTGAAAGTTGGAAACGCCAATGGCGCGGGTATGGGCATCCTCGTAGAGGCGCTCCATGGTTTGCCATGTGCGAACGAAGTCGCCGACGGCGGGCATCGGCCAGTGGACGAGGTAGAGGTCCATGGCGCCAATACCGAGGGCGTCGATGCTGCGCGCGGTCGCGTCGCGGGCGTCCTTCGGATCGTGCGCGTTGTTGTTCAGCTTGCTGGTGACGAAGACCTCAGTCCGGTCGAGCCCGGATTCGCGAACCGCCTCGCCGACCTCGCGCTCATTTCCGTACATCTGCGCGGTATCAATGTGCCGGTATCCCGCCTCCAGAGCGGTCAGGACCGCGGCCTTGGTGTCGGCGGGCGGGATTTGAAAGACGCCAAAACCCAGCTGCGGGATCTCGACGCCATTGTTCAACGTGATGTTCGGGATCTGATCGATAGCCATGGGAAGTCCAACTCTGCTCGGTCGCTGTCATATTCCCGTCCCCGCCAAATTATGAACAAGGTCGCACGCGTCGGGTGCCAACGATTCGACGAGTAGGGGAGGACCCTGAACTTACCCCCGTCTTGAGCTGCAGCGCGTGACTTTCTCGCTGAGTGGGACCACGGTGGAGTCATGGCTACCAACTATGAAACCAACACCCGCAAATCCGGTGGCGCGTCCATCTGGAAGATCCTGCTGATCGTCGTCGCGGTGCTCATCGCACTGTCGATCGTCGGTCCGCTCCTCAAGGCAGTCTTCTGGCTTGGCCTGATTGGCCTGGCCGTCGTCGGTGCCGCCACCCTCTACTTCAACAGCAAGAAATAGCGGAGCACATCAGGCGCGCGGGTTGAAGATCAGCTTCCCGCGCGGATGCGAGCCAGCGAGTTCTTCGAAGGCTTCGGCGGCGTCGTCGAAGCCGAACCGGCGGGCGATCTCGACGGTGATCCGCTTGGCCGCCGCGTCCTCCAGGAGGGGCTCGATAGCGCTGCGGCGGAAGTGCTTGCTCTGCTCGCTGCTCCCGTCGAGCACCACGATGCCGTCGCCGGATCGACCGAAGGCTGCCAGGCTGACGATGCGGTGCGGCTTCACCAACTGGAGTGAGACGTCGATAGCTTCGTCGGATCCGACGGTGTCGATGACGGCGGTGACCGCCTGGTCGCCGCGCGCCGCGTCGATAGCTTCAGCCAAGCCTTCGCCGTACGCGACCGGGATCGCTCCCAGCCTGCTCAGGTGCTCGTGATTGCGGGGTGAGGCGGTGGCGATCACCTTGGCACCGGAAGCGAGGGCTTCGCTCACGACGATGGATCCGACCGATCCTGAACCGCCGTGCACCAGTAGCACGTCGTCCTCCGAAATGCTGAGTGTCGCAAGGGTATCGATGGCGGCAACACCGGCCAGCAGCACAGATGACGCCACATCGAAACCCAACCCGGCCGGCTTGCTGTGCACGTTGTCGGCGCTCGACGACACGTACTCGGCCAGCGCGCCAGAAGCCGGATAGACAACCACCTCGTCGCCCACACGGAAACCTGAGTCGGCCCCAGCGGCATGCACTACACCTGCGGCCTCCCCGCCCAGCGACAGCGGCAGATTCTCCTCCTTGGTGCCCATCTGCCCGCGGACCACTTTCACGTCATACGGGTTGAGCCCCGCCGCGCGCACCTGCACGACCACGGTGCCGCGTCGCGCCCGCGGAATCTCCACTTCGGCCACTTCCAACACCTCCGACGGTTCCCCGTAGGCGGTCGCAGTGATTTTGCGTGCGGTAGTTGCCGGGGTTTCCGGGTTTTCGGTCGCAGGGGTCTTCTCGGCCATGATTGCGCACCAGCTCTCTGTCGGGGTGGGGTTGCCGTGCCGCGTAATCTGGCGCCTAGCAACCCTTTGGAGGCCATCATGCCAACTCCGTCGCCGTCAGCAAGCGCAGACCTGGTCAGCGGGTTGTCGGAGATCGTCGGTCGCAGTCATGTGCTCGTTGATCCGGCGACGACGGAGGGCTACCGAACTGACTGGACGGGATCTTGGCGGACCGGCGACGCCATTGTGGTGCGTCCGGCCAACGTCGATCAAGTGGCGGCGGTCCTCCGGCTGTGCGGGGATCTCGGAGCGACGGTGACGCCGCAGGGCGGCAACACCGGATTGGTGGGTGGGTCGCAGCCCGAAGCCGGTCAGGGCAGGCCCGCCGTGATTATGTCGCTGCGGCGGCTCGACGATGTCGGAGCCGTCGACGAGGTGAATCTGTGCGTCGGGGTGGGTGCGGGGGCCACGCTTTCGGCGGTACACCATGCCGCGGCCGCCGCTGGGCTGGCCTTCGGTGTGGACCTTGCGGCGCGTGACTCGGCCACGATCGGCGGAATGGTCGCCACCAACGCCGGGGGCATCGCGATGATTCGCCACGGCAACATGCGAGCGCAGGTACTGGGGATGGAGGCGGTGCTGGCCTCCGGGGAGATCCTGGTTCGCTGGCGCCCACTCCGCAAAGACAACGTCGGCTACGACCTCCCCGGGCTCCTGGCCGGCAGCGAGGGGACACTCGCGGTCATCACCCGGGTGTTACTCCGGCTCGTGATGCCGCCGCCCCGCACGGCGGTCGGATTGGTTGGTGTGGACTCGGTTGCCGATGCCCTGCGGATCGTCGGTTCGATAGAGCGGCAGGGGACTTCCCTCGAGGCGGTGGAACTAATGACGGCCGACGGCGTGGAGTTGGCGACGGCGGACACTCCCGCCGGGAACCCGATCGCGGAGAAGTCGAGATTCGTCCTTTTGGTAGAAGTCGCCGAAGACCCCGAGGGACTCGCCGACGCGCTCGCCCACCTCGATGGGGTGGTGGATGCGGTAATCGAGGAGGGTCCTGCGCGCCGGCTGTGGGAAGTTCGGGAACGGCACACCGAGGCGATCGCGGCTTCGACGACCACGCCGATCGTCAAACTCGATGTGTCGGTGCCGTTAGGAGTCCTCGGCGACCTGATGGTCGATGTGACTGAACTGGCACACCAAATTCCCGCTCGCCCCGTTCTGTTCGGTCACGTCGGGGACGGCAATGTCCACGTGAACTTGCTCGACGTTCCCACCGGTAAGCGTGAAGCGGTCACCGACCAGGTGCTGCGCCTGGTTGATGCGCTCGGCGGCAGCATTAGTGCCGAACATGGGATTGGGCGCGCCAAACGCAACTGGGTGCACCTGGGCCGCAGCGCCAGCGACATCGCGACCATGCGGGCTATTCGCCACGCCCTCGATCCGGCGGGAATGCTGAATCCGGGGGCTTTGCTGCCCGAGGGCCCTTCTGCTGCGGAGTGAATCAGGTTACTGTGTTTTCAAGTAACAGTAATCTGCAAGCGGCACCGCTGGTTGTGGGGATGGAGAACCGCCATGGGCGAACAGCAGCTAGACCACGAGGTCCTGATCATCGGTGCCGGATTCGGCGGCATCGGCGCGGGTATCGAGTTCAAGCGACTCGGGATCAACAACATCGCCATCATCGAACGCGAAGACGACCTCGGCGGCACCTGGCACGTCAACCACTACCCGGGCTTGGCCGTCGATATTGCGTCGGTGACCTACTCGTACTCATTTGAGCCCAACCCCCGCTGGTCACGACTGTTTGCGCCCGGTTCCGAACTGAAGGCCTACGCCGAGCACGTCGCCGACAAGTACGACCTCCGGCGTCACATGGAGTTCGGGATTGTCGTCGAAGGTGCCGAATGGAACGACGAAGCCAGCTTCTGGACCGTTCGCTTCGACAACGGACAGACCCGGACCTCCCGCTATCTCGTGACGGCGACCGGTTTCCTGTCGCAGCCGCACATCCCCGATTTCCCCGGGCTCAACGACTTCCAAGGCGACGTCCTCCACACCACCAAGTGGGAAGACGGCTACGACTTCACCGGCAAGAAGGCGGCGGTGATCGGTACCGGAGCGACCGCAGTCCAACTAATCCCGGAGATTGCCGAAACCGCAGACGACCTCACCGTTTTTCAGCGCACCGCCATCTGGGTGGTCCCGAAGGTCGACTTCGCGATTCCGTCAGCGGTCCAAAAGGCTTTCCAAAAGGTGCCATTCACCCAAAAGATTGCGCGCGCCGTCAACACATCGATGCTCGAGGTGCTGATGGTCGGCGGCGTCTTGCACTACAAGCAACTCAAGGCTGGCAACAAGCTGGCCGCCGAGGCATCGAAGGCCTACCTCAAGCGCGCCGTCAAGGACCCTGTCACCCGCCGGGCGCTGACCCCAACCTACGACTTCGGCTGCAAGCGACCGACCTTCTCGAACAAGTATTTCCAAGCCTTCAACAAGCCCAATGTGAAGCTGGAAACCGGTGGCATCGGCCACTTCACGCCCACCGGCATCGTGACCGGCGAAGGCACCGAGGTCGAGATCGACACGCTGGTTCTGGCGACCGGCTTCAACCTGTGGGATGTGAATTTCCCCGCCTTCACGATCACCGGGCGCGAAGGTCGAGACCTCGGCAAATGGTGGCGCGAAGGCCGGTTCCAAGCCTACGAGGGGATTACCGTCCCACAGTTCCCGAATTTCTTGACCCTCAACAGTCCGTATTCGTACAGCGGGCTGTCGTACTTCACGACCATCGAAGGTCAGATGAAGCACATTGGCAGGCTCTTTGGTGAAATGCGACGTCGTGGCACCGATCGGTTTGAAGTGTCGGAGGAAGCAAATGCGAAATTCCTCGACAAGGTCACCGGTGACTTGGACTCGTCGGTGTTCTACGCGGGCGACTGCAGCACGTCGCGCAGTTACTACTTCAACCAGCACGGCGAAGCCACGCTGCTGCGTCCCAGCGCCACGCTGACCACGCTGCGCGAGCAGGGCAGTTTCCCGCTGGAGGACTACCAGTACGCCTGACGGGTTGGTCTACCGTCCGTGACGATTCTGGTACTCGTCGCGGACGGCGTCCGCGCGCTTGGCTTTTCGTGCATCCAGCACGGACGCGTCGAGGCCATTGTTAACCAGCAGATGGCGGCGATACACCTGGCTCAACGCGATCTGGAAGTACACGAACGGGATCAATAGCAGCACGATCATCCCCAGCTGAACCCAAATGCTTGCCGGGATCAGCAGAAAGATGATGAACAACGGGATCACCGGGACCAGGCCGCGAACAAAGTAGCGACGCACGTGCCCCGGACCGGTGATGTCGGCCAGCACCCAGTCCTTCATGGATTCGGGCAGCGGTCGGCCCAGGAGGTAGCCGATCTTTTGGAAGAATCCTGGACGTTGAGCGCTCATGAGCACTGACTATGGCATGGAGTCGACGGGTTCGAGAAGTTCGGGACCGTTGTTCGAGACCCGGTTCACGAGTGGCGACACCTCGCGGATGGTAATGGCGTCGACGAGATTCGACGCGGGCGGCGCCAAGAGAACTGGATCAGCAGCGTGACCCGGGTCGAGCCAGGCCTCCCAGTATTCGAACGGCATGATCAGCGGCATCCGATGGTGCACGTCGGTCAGTTTCCCGACGGCGTCAGTGGTGATGATCGTCGTGCTCGACACCCACTGGCTGTCGTCGCCGGCGGCGCGTGCCTCGGCTGGTCGCCACGCTGCCCACAAGCCACCCATGAACAGTCGGGTGCCGTCCGCGGGGGACATAAAGAACGGGATTTTGGTCGGCTTGCCGTTGGCGCCGAGCGGACCTGGTTTCCACTCGTACCAGCCGTCCATGGGCACCAGGCAGCGCTTACCCGGTAGCGAACTGCGGAACGCGGGCTTTTCGGCGAGAGTTTCAGCGCGCGCATTGAACAACAGGGGACCTTTGCCCAGTTCTTTGGTCCACGACGGCACTAAGCCCCACCGCATGGCCCGCACTCGGCGCACTGGGTCGTCGTCGGGATGACCGTGCTCATGCCGAGAGACCACAGTCATGACCGTGGTGCTGGGCGCCACGTTGTACGACTCGCGCACTGCCTCGTCGGCCACCTCATTGACCGCGTCAATCTCCGCAGCCAACTTGGCCGGATCGGTAGTCACTGCATAGCGTCCGCACATAGCCTCCATGCTGGCATGGCTGAAGGGGCCGTGCCGGGCCCCTGGAACAAAGTCGCCCCGAGCGTTGTTGAGGGGGTCGATAACCATTGGAGTTCAGGAGGTGACAGGCACGTGGCTGCAGCAACACTTTCTCGCGGCACACAGGTGCATGGTCGGCTGGAAGGCGCGGACTTGGGACATGGCTCGCTAGACTTGGTTCAGCATATTTCCATCGAAGGGAAGCCATTGTCAGCCGAGAGTCCAGTTTCTCCTGAAGGTGTGACCTCGTCCGGGGTTGCCGAATCGGAAGTCAGTACCGCGCCGGAAGAGACGCAGGAGCAGCTCACCGAGCGCTTCGAGCGCGACGCCCTGCCGCTACTCGACCAGATGTACGGTGCCGCACTGCGGATGACCCGCAATCCGGCAGACGCCGAAGACCTGGTGCAGGAGACCTACATCAAGGCGTTCTCGGCGTTCAAGTCGTTCCGTGAAGGCACCAACCTCAAGGCTTGGCTGTACCGAATCCTGACCAACACCTACATCAACTCGTATCGGAAGAAGCAGCGACAGCCTGCTCAGTATCCGACCGACGAGATCACCGACTGGCAATTGGCCGCCAGTGCCGAGCACACATCGACGGGTCTGCGTTCGGCAGAGATCGAAGCCCTCGACGCGCTCCCCGACGACGAAATCAAGGAAGCGTTGGGCAAGCTGCCCGAAGATTTCCGGATGGCCGTCTACTACGCAGACGTCGAAGGACTTCCGTACAAGGAGATCGCAGCAATCATGGATACCCCCATTGGCACCGTTATGTCGAGGCTGCACCGCGGGCGTAAACAGTTGCGCGATGAACTTGTCGACGTCGCACGAGAACGTGGCTTCGGGCGCACACAGGAGGTCACGAAGTGAGCACCCCGAACGACGGCCCCAGCGAATTTGCGAACCTCGACTGCTCGGCAGTACTCGCTGACATTTGGCTGCTTCTCGACAACGAATGCGACAGTGGGGCCCGCGCCCGACTGGAAGGGCATGTCAACGGTTGCCCATCGTGCCTTGAGCAGTACGGCATTGAACAGCAGATCAAGGCACTCGTGAGCCGCAAATGCGGCGGCGAGCACGCGCCCGACAGCCTGCGTGAGCGACTCCGCATCAAACTGCGCACGGTGACGATTCAAACCACAACCACGTATCGCATCGAGTGAGCGAGCGGTAAGCCCCAAGATGCAAAAGTGGCCCGGTTCCCCTTGGGGGACCGGGCCACTTTTATACGCTGACGAGTTCGAAAACTCAGGCGTTGGGACGCTTGCCATGGTTGGCTGCGTTCTTCTTACGGCTGCGCCGCTTACGTCCACGCTTGCTCATGACGGATCTCCTTCGATCGTGCGGTGTCAAGTGCTGCCGTCCAGTATTTCATGCCAGCGCGTTGTCCAGGAAATCGCACCAACAACCTGACCGCCCGAACAGGCGCTCGGTTACCATTGCTCCCATGGCGGAAGACGTGATCAATGAAATCGTTGCGACTGTGCTCGAAGTGTCGGTGACGGCCGGTCAGAGCGTCGAGGTTGGCGACACCCTGGTGCTCCTCGAGTCGATGAAGATGGAGATCCCCGTCCTGGCCGAGGACGCTGGCGTCCTCGCCGAGGTCAAGGTCAACGTCGGTGACGTGATCCAGGCTGGCGACATCATCGCCACCTACCAGCGGGACTGACGCGGCATAGCCGGGCTGATCTAGAGATTGCCAATCTGAGCCCATGGCAACCCTGACCGATCTGCTCGCCGAGCACACCACCCTGTCGGCCTCGGCTGCCGAGCATCTGCAGCGACTCGTCGCCGAATGGCAGTTGCTCGCTGACCTGTCATTTGCGGACTACCTCCTCGCAGTTCCCGTCGACGACGACACGATCGAACGAGAGCACCTGGTGTATGTGGCACAGGTGCGCCCGAACACGGCGGCGACCGTCTTTCCCCGCGATGAGGTGGAGCGTCGCGTCGATCAACCCGCAAGCCCGCAGGGGGCTAATCCGCTGATGCCGGTGGCGCTGCGGTCGGGTGAGATCGAACGCGAAGGCTTGGCGACGCGATTCGGCAATCTGCTGATCGATCGGGTCGCCATCCCAGTGTCGTTTGAGGGGCAGGTTATTGCCGTCCTCGGGCGTGCGGGGGATGCCTCCGACCCTCGTCCCCCGTCACCGCTGGAGTCGGCGTATCGGGACGCCGCGGAAGCACTGTGCGCGATGGTCGTCGAAGGGACCTTTCCGCTCGACGAGGCCAACACGCTGGGCTTGTCAACACCGCGTGCAGGCGACGGTTTCATTCGCCTCGCGGCTGGCGGTGCCGTCACCTACGCCAGTCCCAACGCACTGTCGGCTGTGCACCGCATGGGGTGGACCACCGATCTCGGTGGGGTACGACTACCCAAGGTGCTTAGCGAACTGCTCACCGATCCGTTTGAAGCCGCAGAAGCGGGGGCGATGATCGAGGCCGCTGCGGGGACGGTCGGCGCGGGGTCGTTGCCCGCACCCGAACTGGCGTTGCGGATGGAACTTGACGCGCGGCGCGCGACGGTCCTGCTTCGCGCGGTACCGCTGCAAACGGGTGGACAGTCGCGCGGGGCGGTCCTGCTGATCCGCGACGTGACCGAAGTCCGACGCCGCGACCTAGCCCTCATTAGCAAAGATGCGACGATCCGCGAGATTCATCACCGGGTGAAGAACAATCTGCAGAGTGTCTCGGCACTGCTGCGTTTGCAGTCACGTCGGTCGGGTAACCCGGAGACGATCGCGGCACTCGGTGAAGCCGTCCGCAGGGTCTCGTCGATCGCCCTGGTGCACGAGATGCTTTCCGGCAGTGTCGATGAAGAAGTCGATCTCGATACCGTGGTGGACCGCTTGGGGACCTCGCTTGTCGACGTGTGGCTACCCGATGGTGCCACCCGGGTCACGGTGCGCCGAGACAGTCGCCTTGGCGTCTTGCCCGCCGATCTGGCTATGCCCTTGGTGATGGTATTGACCGAGGTTATCCAAAATTCCATTGAGCACGGGTTCACCTCCGGGAACGAAGGTGCGGAGATCGTTATCGGAGCCATTCGCGACGTGCGTGGCCTCCAGGTTTTGGTGACCGACAATGGAAGCGGTCTGCCCGACGGCTTCGACCTCAACACTTCCGACCGACTCGGCCTGCAGATTGTTCGCACCCTGGTGTCGAACGACTTGTCCGGCAGCATCGAGTTGCGGCCGGGCCCCGCCGGTATTGGCGCGCAGGTCGTCATCGACGTTCCGCTGCGCTGATTAGGCCAGCGCTAACCTAAACGCAGAGGAACCCTGGCCGTCACGGCCAGGGTTCCTCTGCAGAGTGCGTGTCTTTAGACGGCGCTGCGTGCGCGAGTGCGCGCATTGCGACGCTTCAGCGCGCGACGCTCGTCTTCGCTCATACCGCCCCAGACGCCGGCGTCCTGGCCGGTCTCGAGAGCCCATGCGAGGCAGTCAGCGGTGACAGGGCAACGCTGGCAAACCAACTTGGCATCCGCGACCTGGGCGATTGCCGGTCCAGAGGTGCCAACCGGGAAGAACAGTTCCGGATCCTCGTCACGACAAATGGCCTTGTGGCGCCAATCCATTACATACTCCTTCAAAGCTTTGCGGCGCTATGAGCGCGAGCTTGCATCATGGTCATTTTTGACAGTGTGCAATCCGAGATCGCCGGGTTCCGGGGATCACCTGGCTTGGGGCGCAGGACGTCGCTTGGCAGGGGTGGTTGATTGCGTCATTTACTGTTGTACTACTGTGTGTCGATCCTTGGCTAGGGTTGTTTCGCGATTGCCGTATACGTCACAAGGGGTTGGCAAGAAGTCAAACTCGTGCTTACCGGCCGGTAGCCCAGGGGTTAAACGGTCTTCGGGGGTGCAACCACATCGAGTACGCCGCGTCGGTGGCCGAACTCCAACTTTTCGAATAACCCCAGGTAGTCGCCGTCAATCTGGACGTCGGCAGGCTCGGGTGAGGTGAAACGAACCCAGTCCACATCGTCCTGGCGGAAGAGATGGCGGGCTTTGGGTTCGACGCCTGCGAGCAGTCGGGCACCGAGCAGAATATTGCGCGGCACGGACACAGAAGTAGCGGCGAAAATTCCGAGGCCGTGGTCAAAGTCCGTTCCCGGATTTGTCCGTATCTCGCGAGCACCAAAGTAGGTCCACGGGCCGGTATTGCTGACAAAACCGAAACGGACCCCGTCCACGGGGTCGTGGCCGGGCACTTCGACGGTGAATGACGGGGGAGTCACCGACGGGCGGAAGAAAGAACTGAGCGTGGTCCGAAAGTAGCGGCCAGCGGTCGCCTTGCGGCCTTTGTGGCGCAGTTCTTCCATTCGCCTGACGACGATCGCGTCCATGCCCATGCCTGCGTTGAAGAGGAACCAGCGGCCCGCAGTGTGGCCGAGACTAATGGTGCGCCGTTCACGCCGGTCAAGCATCGTCATGATCAAAGCGGTGGCCGCGAGGGGGTCGCGGTCGATTCCGAGCGCGCGGGCGAAGACGTTCGCGCTGCCGCCGGGAACCACACCGAGCGCCGGGAGCGTCGACGGATCGCGGGGGAGGGCATCTGGCGAACCAAGGATGCCGTTGGCGACCTCATTGACTGAGCCATCACCGCCATGCACGACCACCGCGTCGAACCCCTCGGTTACGGCACGTGCGCCGAGTTCGCCTGCATGCCCGCGGTGTGCGGTGTGCTCGACGACCACCTCGTAGCGGGAAGCGAGGGTATGGGCCAGCGCGTCACGACCTTCAGGCGTGGTGAAGGTGGCGAACGGGTTCGTAATGAGCATGACGCGCACGAGGCACCACGATATCCGCCGCGGGCCCAATTCACGATTCGAGGGTGTCGCGCCATAGGCTGATGCGGTGAGTAGTTCCTTCCCAGCACCCGAGCAACCCACCGTTCCCAGTACCCTCCGCTGGGCTGGTTTCGCCACGGCAGCCCAAGGTGCGCTGGGGCTGATCGTCGCCGTCGTTCTGATCGTGCGAGAGGCCGCAGGCCACCATGAAGCCGCCATCAGCGGGTATGGAACCGCGGCCTGGTTCATCGTGATTGGCGGTGCTGTCGCCGCCGGCGGAATGGCTCTGACACGCGGAAAGCGTTGGGGCCGTGGGCTTTCGTTGATGGCCCAGATCTTGTTGCTGCCCGTTGCGTACACGCTGATTACCGGCAGTGGGTTGCCACAGGTTGGCGTTCCGGTCGCCATCATCGCTTTGGCGATCCTGGCGCTGCTGTTTGCTCCGGCCTCGGTGACGTGGCTCAATGCCGACGAACTGCCTCCGGACGCCAAGCGATAGGCATGATTCGTGCCACCGTATGGTGGTGCCTATGACGCGCACCCTAGCTATTGCGAATCAGAAAGGTGGTGTGGCGAAGACCACCACCACCGCGTCGATCGGTGCGGCGCTGGCCGATAGGGACTTCTCTGTCCTCGTCGTCGACCTCGACCCGCAGGGATGCCTCACTTTTTCGCTGGGGCATGACCCTGACCAACTCGAAAAGTCCGTGCACGATGTGCTGATTGGTGCCGAAGAGATAGCGGATGTGCTCCTGGCTACCGAGGATGGGGTCACCCTCCTGCCCGCTACCATCGACCTCGCCGGTGCCGAAGCTCTGCTCCTCATGCGGCCGGGCCGCGAGTATGCGCTCAAGCGTGCGCTCGCCGAGGTCGCCGAAGACTACGACGTCATCCTCATTGACTGCCCACCGTCGTTGGGTGTGCTGACTCTCAACGGTTTGACCGCGGCTCAGGAAGTGATGGTGCCGTTGCAGTGTGAAACGCTGGCGCACCGTGGCGTGGGGCAACTGCTGCGAACCGTCACCGAAGTCCAGCAGATCACCAACCCCGACCTCAAGTTGCTGGGTGTTGTCGCCACCCTCTTCGACGCGCGCACCACACATAGCCGCGACGTCCTGTCGGATGTGAGTGACCGCTATGACCTGCCGGTGTTACTGCCGCCAATCCCGCGGACCGTCCGGTTTGCCGAAGCCTCCGCTTCCGGAGCCTCGGTGATGCGCGGACGCAAAAACAAGGGCGCGACGGCCTACCGGGAATTGGCCGACAACCTCGCCCAATCGTGGCAGGGCGGCAAACTCCGCACCTACGAACCCGAAGCAGAGTAGCGGCGCGCTAGTGCAGGGCTACCAGGTTTGAATCGCGCTGCTCCACGATGGTGGAGCCGATCACGCGGAGCGAGACCGGGGCAGCGGGTTCGCGGCCTGCGGCGTCCTTGCGGTCGACGGGGATAACAAACTCTTCGCGACCGTCGTAGGCGCGGCGTACGCTAATCGCTCCCGGCATGGGCACCAACAGCTGACCAGCCATAATGGTGCCAGCACCGATGCTGCCTGCGACCTGAAACAGGGGTGTGGCATTCGTGGCATCAAGCACCACTGTCGACTTCCCGGTCCAAAACGAAATGACGCCCTGCTCGGCGATCGGCTCACTGCGGACGGGAGCCCCCGGATCACCCGCGACGGGATGATCGGCGCGCACCTCGGCCTGCGGCGAGAAGAGGCGGATGCGCGGGCCGCCGGGCACACCGACGGCACCCGTCTGATCGCCGCCGCCGTCGTAAACCGCAATCGTGGAGTCGGTGGCAGCAATAACGCGGGGCGGGGGACTGCTCGCAGATGTCGTGATCAGCGTGGAACCCCACTGGCGGATCTTTTCATCGCTCGTCAGATTGGAACTCAGGACTGTCAGTCGATAGCCCGGGTCGCCGTCGCAGCGTTCCACAATCGCGACCCGATCGGCACCGGACAACGCTGAATAGAGGCGACATTCGGAGCGACCTGGCGTCACATCCGGATTGACGGGTGCATCGATACGGCCGTACTCGATGCCACGGACCAGATTGGAACCCCACGTCTCCAAACGGGTTGGTCCGTACAGGAGGGCATAGCTGGAATCGATAGACAGGTGCACCTCGGAGTCGGCGTCGCTGCTGCGAGACATGTGACGAGTACCGGTGCTGGCGCGAAGGGACATCACTTCGCTGCAACCGCGCGAATTTCGAAACACGGCAAGCACACTGTTGTCTCCGCCGGACCAGCCCGCAGCCGTTGCGCACAGCGGCAAATTACGGCTGTAACGCCACCGCTGCTTGCCGTCAGCCACCGCGTGGGCAACGACGGTCCCACCGTTTGCGGACACCACTGAGTCGCGGGTGATCTGCGGGATGGCCGTCACCTCCGACGGCGTCGACCAGCTCACCGAAACCTGTCGCGGCACGTTCTCCGCAGGCAGCTGAATCGGGGCGTCCGATGTTGCGGGCACCGACTCGCTCTGCCTCGCCGAAGAGGTCCACCACATGAGAACACCCGCAACAACCACGATCGCCGCAATCACTGCGGTAGCGATCAGGTCGGTGCGGGTGCGCCGCTCAGGTTTGATCTGTCCCATTCTCGCGAGAATATGTGAAAACTATTCGCTCGGCGTGGCTGATGATTCGCTTGGCGTGGCGGATCATTCGCTTGGCGTGGCTGATCATTCGCTTGGCGTGGCGGAGGGCTTTGAACCGGCACCGCTGCGGCGACGGCGCCGACGCGGACGACGGGCACCGCCCTCGGCGCCAGGCTCGCCGGCACCTTCGGTAGCGGTGGCAGCAGGCTTGTCGGCCACAGTTGTGTCGGCCGAGGTCTTGGCAGCGGCGTCGCTCTGGCCGCCGCGGGTACGTCGACGCTCACGCTTCGGGCGATCGGCCCGAGGCTCGCGCGGCTCACGGCGACGCTCATCCGGAGCGCTGGTCGGCGCGCCGACTCGACCGTTGGCATCGGCCGGGATATTGAGTTCTTCGAGCAGGTGATCGGAAGTCGAGTAGGTTTCGACCGGATCGGCCATATCGAGGCCGAGAGCCTTGTCGATCAACGACCATCGGTGCAGTTCGTCCCAGTCGATGAGCGTGATGGCAATACCGGTACGACCGGCGCGGCCGGTACGACCGATGCGGTGCACGTAGGTCTTTTCGTCGTCGGGGCACTGGTAGTTGATCACGTGCGTGACATCATCGACATCGATACCGCGTGCCGCGACGTCGGTCGCTACCAGGACGTCGATCTTGCCTTCACGGAACTTGTTTAGGGCCTTTTCTCGGGCCACCTGGCCGAGGTCGCCGTGAACGGCACCGACGGAGAAACCGCGCTCGGCGAGGTCGTCGGCTACCTTCTGCGCGGTGCGCTTGGTGCGGGTGAAGATCATCGTCGCCCCACGGCCCTCGGCCTGCAAGACGCGTGCCACGAGTTCAGCCTTGTCGAGCGCGTGCGCGCGGTAAGCGTACTGGGTGGTGCGCTCGTGGACGGCCGAGTCATTCGCGTGCTCGGCGCGAATGTGCGTCGGACGGTTCAGGAAGGTGCGCGCCAAGGTGACGATCGGACCGGGCATCGTCGCCGAGAACAGCATGGTCTGACGGTCTGTCGGCAGGGCACCCATGATGCGCTCAATGTCCGGCAGGAAGCCCAGGTCGAGCATCTCGTCTGCTTCGTCGAGCACCAGCACGGCAACCTTGCCGAGGACCAGGTGGCCCTGCTGTGCCAGATCGAGAAGTCGACCGGGCGTGCCGACGACAACGTCGACGCCGGACTGAAGTTCGGCGATCTGGTGCTCGTAGGGGCGGCCGCCGTAGATTGAGACGAGCTTCAGCGGGCGAACCTGGCCGTCGGCCAGGGTCACGTCGACGCCCTTGGCGGCGACTTCGAGGTCTTCGGTGACCTGGACACACAACTCGCGAGTCGGGACGATCACCAGGGCGCGCGGGGTGTTGTCGAGCGCGCGCAGACCCGTCTCTTCGGTGTGGAGCAGTCGGTGCAGCATGGGGATGCCGAAGCCGTACGTTTTGCCCATGCCGGTGCGAGCTTGGCCGATGAGATCAGAGCCAGCCATCGCCAGCGGAAGCGTCAGCTCCTGAATGGCAAAAGTGTGAGTCTTCCCATCCGCAATCAGCGCGTCAACAAGCGCCTGATCGACGCCAAGCTCAGCAAAAGTGGGTGCGGCGTGGTCTTCGGCGACGATCGTCGTAACGACGTCGTCGTCGGCTTTCGTGGCACCTGCGGTGGTGGTATCCACCGTGGAATCCGTGGTCATATGTAGTTCAAGCCTCTCGAGTGTTCATGCACGCACACAGGGAAAACCGCGAGATCTTGGGCTGTAGCGAGGTGCGCGCTCAAAGTCTGACGTGCCGCTCGCAACCGGTGTGGGTCGCCGAGAATTGTGCATTCGGCGGGTGGATCGGCCACACGTCTGGAATCTAGTGTACCGCCTTGCATACTCTGACTGGCATGTCGAACAACGCTGCCGCCATCCGAAAGCTGTACGAAGTCCTCCTCGCGGGCGAGTTTGCCGCGTGTTCTCGGCTGATGGATGAGTCATCGATGGCACCGACTTTGGCCGACCGGTTGGCGATTGCTCGTCTGATCGCCAGCGAGATGGGTCACTACGAGGTGTTGGCCGAGCAGATCACCGTGAGCGGCGGCAATCCGGAATCCGCACTCACCGCGCACCATCGCGTGTTCGACGAATACCACCGCGTCACCATGCCGACCTCCTGGCTCGAAGTGCTGGTGAAAATGCACGTCGGTGACGGCTTAGCGGCAGACTTCTACGCCGAAGTCGCCGACATGATGCCCGAGGAAGTGCGCCCGACAATGAGGTCGGTGATGGCCGAGACGGGGTCGTCCCAGTTTGCTGTTGACCAGGTGCGGGCCGCGGTCGCGGACAACCCGGCGGTCGCCTCGCCGCTGGCACTTTGGGGTCGACGCTTGCTCGGCGAAGCAATCACCCACATGCAGTGGGTTTTGGCCGAGGAGGAGGACGTGATGACCCTCTTGTTCGATGGGAACGCGACCCTTGCCAATGCGGCCGGTTTCTTTGACAACATGGCGGCCCGCCACGCGCAGCGGATGGCGGACCTTAATCTCGCCTGACGAGTACGATTCGAAACCATGAGCGTCGATGTCAAGATCGGTATTGAGAACAGCCCCCGCGAGTTGGGCTTCAGCACTTCAGCGAAGGCCGAGGAGGTCTACGCGGCGGCGGAACGGGCCCTCGACGGCACCGACGCAGTGCTGTCGCTGACCGACGATAAAGGATCGCGCGTGCTGGTCCCGGCAAGCAAGATCGCCTACGTCGAGGTTGGTAGCGCCGAGAACCGTCGCGTCGGCTTTGGCGCAGCCTAGGTACCTCCCTTCATCCAATAAAAATTCATGGCAGAACTGAACGCGACCCGGCTCGACGCACTGCTTTCCGAAGCAGTCGTCGGGCCGGAAGCGCATCGACTCCCGGGCGTGGTTGCTTCCGTGACGCGTGCCAGCGGAACCATCTACACCGGCGCTGCGGGCCGTCGAACCGTGGACCAGCCGATGACGGCCGACACCGTCCTAGCCCTGTATTCGGCGAGCAAGCCGCTGACCGCGACGGCGGTTCTGCAATGCGTCGAGGACGGACTCCTGGACCTCGACGCACCGGCGGCGGAGTACTTTCCCCTGCTGGGGGAAGTCGGTGTGCTCGACGGCTTCGCCGACGACGGCGGTCCCCGGATTCGACAAGTCCGCACACCCATCACGACGCGGATGCTGCTGTTGCACACGGCTGGATTCGCGTACCCGTTCTTCAGCGACAACTACCGGCGCCTGGTTCGCGACGGTCACTACCCGGATATCGCCACCGCGGCGGAAGCATCGTTGATGACACCGTTGCTGTTTGAACCCGGTTCATCGTGGAACTACGGCAGCAATATCGATTGGGCGGGCCGCATCGTCGAAGCGGTGCGCGGGGCAAGCCTTAACGAGGTGCTCGCGGAGCGGGTTTTCACACCGATTGGCATGGACAGTTCTGGCTTCTTCCTGACCGCTTCGATGAGCGAGCGGAGGGCGACCGTGCATCTCCGCCTTCCCGACGGCGGGCTGAAGGCCACTCGAATGGTCATGCCGCAGTCACCCGAGGTGCAGATGGGTGGGCAGGGCCTCTATTCGACGGTGCCCGACTACGTGCGCTTTCTCCAAATGTGGCTGCGCGACGGTGCAGCTGACGGTGGTCGGGTGCTGAGTACCGAGACCGTCAAATGGGCCACTCGCAATGGCCTCACCAATAATCAACACGTGCATCCGATGCGGAGCGTGGATCCGGTGATCGCCCGCGACTTCGAGTTTTTCCCCGGCCAGCCAGCCTCGTGGGCGTACTCGTTCCTCGTCAACGACGAGCAAGGCCCCACCGGACGCTCTGCGGGTTCCCTGGGCTGGGCGGGATTGGCGAACCTGTACTTCTGGATCGACCGCAGTGCCGATATCGCCGGAATGTGGGCCACGCAGGTCCTCCCGCTCGCCGACCCAACCGCCTGGAACAACTACCAGCGCTTCGAGACAGCGGTGTACGCGCCGTAGTGCGAGAACACGGTCAGGGAGCTATTCGTTCGACGCGTTCATCATTGGGACGCTAGCCAAACCGCCCCACAGGAGGGCGACGGTGGTGTCGATGGCGCTCTGCTTGTCGATGGGGCGGCTGGCGTCGACCCAGTAGCGGGCATTGACCACACTCGCGCCAACGAGGCCGGCGGCCAGCATCCGCGAGCGGTACGGATCCATGCCTGAGTCTTGCATCACAAGACCGTAAACCGCGTCGACGCAGGCTTCGGTGGCACCCTCAACGCGGCGAATAACTGCCGGATCCATGGCGTCCGAAGCGAAAATTAGGCGGTAGCCGGAGTTGTCATCGTCGATGAAATCGAAGAACGCTTCCACCGCAACCTGTACGCGCTGGCGGTTGTCACTGGTCGTCAATAGGGCCCGATTAACCTCGGACACCAGCTTGTCCGCATGCGAGTCGACAACCGCGATGTAGAGGTCCAACTTGGACGGAAAGTGCTGGTACAAAACGGGTTTGCTAACACCCGCGTGGATGGCAATTTCGTCCATTCCCGCAGAGTGATAACCCCGTTCGACGAAGATTTCGCTCGCTGCGTCGAGGAGTTGACGGCGGCGTGCACTGCGCGGAAGCCGGGTGCTGGTGCGCCCGCTGCCTTCCGTGGCCGACGTGGGAGAACTGGGAGAGGACATTCCTAAATGGTACTAGGAGAGGGCGCGATCACAGCTTTGGGATCGCGGAATCGGCGGGTAGATGTGCGGTGCCCAAGGCCATCTGTGAGAAAGTTGAGGCGTGACCGGTACACCTGAGCCAGGGACGCAACGTCCCCGTCGACCGCGGCCCGACCAGCCGCTGCGTGCTCGGTGGGACCCCATCGCCGACTCGGGACGAGTTCGCGCCGAGCGGGTGGAGCGCCGCAAGCGCAGCGCCCTTGGCAATTTTGTCAGCACCTACGGGTGGCGCGCGTACGCCATCCCGGTGCTTGCGGCACTCACCGTGGCGTTGCTGGTGCTGACGTTCCAACACAACGAGCCCGCCGCGCCCGCCGAGGCGACGATCACCGGGAACGACGTCCGGAACCCAGATGTGCAGCAGGAAGAGACGACGCCGATCGGTGCTCCTTCCGGGGAAATCCAAGAGGCTGCACTCCCGGCTGGCGCGTTACCGCCGGGCGGACCGTTTACCCGCAAGGGCCAACGCGTCTTTCACCCGGTGAACGGCACGAGTGCCAAAGTTGGGACGTCGAACCAGGTGTACACGTACACCGTCGAAGTGGAGGACGGTCTTAACCCGCAAGACTTCGGTGGCGAAGCGAGCTACGCGAAACTCGTGCAGAACACGCTGTCGAACGAAAAGAGTTGGATCGGTGGAGGCAAGGTGTCGTTCCGGCGCATCGCCACCGGCAATCCGGACCTGCGGATCTCGCTGTCTTCGACCGATACCACGCGTCAACTGTGCGGCTACCAAATCAAGCTGGAGAGTTCCTGCTATTACCCACCGGACAAGCGCGTGGTCCTCAATGAGGCCCGCTGGATCCGGGGCGCGCAGTCGTTTGAGGGCGACGACCTGTTCTACCGCCAGTACCTCATCAATCACGAAGTCGGCCACGGTATCGGCTACGAGAAACATCAGCCGTGCAAGGAAAACGGTGCGCTTGCGCCGATCATGATGCAACAGACGTTCGGCACCGCCAACGCCCAAATCATGGCCCTTGATCCCGGGATGGAAGCCGACCGCAGCCTGGTCTGCAAGCCCAACGCCTGGCCCTTCCCCAGTAAGTAGTCGAGACTTTTAGCTATGTCGTCGTTGCCGCCGCTTGTTGCACCCGTAGCGGAGTTGAGCCGAGATGAGGTAGCTCGCTACAGTCGCCACCTCATCATTCCGAACATCGGCATGACCGGTCAGAAGCGGCTAAAGAACGCGAAAGTCCTCGTGATGGGTGCTGGCGGCCTCGGTGCTCCAACGCTGATGTACTTGGCAGCGGCCGGAGTCGGGACCATCGGGATCGTTGACTTCGACGTCGTCGAAACTTCCAATCTGCAACGTCAGATCATTCACGGAGTGCACGACGTCGGACGCCTCAAGATCGAGAGCGCGCGGGACTCGATGCTAGAGATCAACCCGCACATTAACGTTCGCCTCCACAATCTTCGGCTCGAACCGGAGAACGCCGTGGACCTGTTTAAGCAGTACGACCTGATCCTCGACGGCACCGACAACTTCGCCACCCGGTACCTGGTCAACGACGCCGCGATTCTGGCGGGCAAACCGTACGTGTGGGGTTCGATCTACCGGTTTGAGGGCCAGGTGTCAGTGTTCTGGGAGGCCGCCCCTGACGGTCGTGGCATCAACTACCGCGACCTATATCCGCAGGCACCGCCGCCGGGGATGGTGCCGTCGTGTTCAGAGGGCGGCGTGCTCGGGATCTTGTGCTCATCGATCGGTTCCATCATGGGCACCGAGGCGATCAAACTCATCTGCGGTATCGGGGAACCGCTCCTGGGACGCCTCATGGTCTACAACGCCCTCGACATGACGTACCGCACCGTCCAAGTTCGTAAGGATCCGGCGGGGGCTGCCGTTACCGCGCTCATCGACTACGACGAGTTCTGCGGTGTGGTGTCCGACGAGGCAACGGCGGCGGCCGTTGGGTCCACCTTGACCCCGGCCGAAGTCGAGGCCGCTCTCCGCTCCGAGACGCCGCCGGCGCTGATTGATGTGCGCGAGCCCGTCGAGTTCGAGATCAACAAGATCGATGGTGCGGTGCTCATACCTTCCGGTGAGATCACGTCCGGTCGCGCACTGGGCGATCTGCCGCATGATCGACCCATCATCCTGTACTGCAAGACGGGTATCCGGTCGGCCGAGGCGTTGGCTTCGTTGAAGCGGTCGGGGTTCGGCGACGCCACCCATTTGCAAGGGGGAATTGCGGCGTGGGCGGCGCAGGTAGACCCGACGATGCCGATGTACTGACACGCCCGGCTGGATACCGCTGAATTGACATTTGGGGGTCCGCCCGCCGGTGTCGCTGACCGAAAAGCGGTGGTGTCCTGGGTAATCTGAGCCTCGTGACCACCATTGCCTCTCCGCCCGAGCAGGTGTTAACGACCTTCGGGCTCACCGCACATCCGCCCATTGCGATGGATGGTGCGGGCTGGCGTGTTGGTGAAGTGGTCCTCACGCTGGTCCCGGACCATGCGCGCGCCGCCTGGTCGGCAACCGCCCGCGAGCATCTCTATGTCGAGGGGATGCGCATCGCTCGGCCAATCCGCGCGTCCGATGGCCGGTACGTGGTCTCGGGCTGGCGCGCCGATACTTACGTGGCGGGGAGTCCGGAACCGCGGTACGACGAAGTTGTTGCCCTCGCTGACCGACTGCACGAAGCGACCGCCAAGTTCGAGCGCCCGCGCTTCATGCTGCAACAACCCGCCCCGCCGTTCAACGACGTCGATGTTTTCGTCGCCGCAGACCGTGCGGCATGGGAAGACGTACCGTTGCGCACCGCACGCGCAGCTGGCATGGACGACCCGGTCACGGAGGACGGCCAACGGAGCATCGCCGAGGTCAAGGTGCTCGGCAAACTCCGCAAGCCCGTCGACCTGCAGCCTCAGGTGGTCCACGGGGATCTCTTCGGCACCGTGCTGTTTGCGGGTGCCGCCGCGCCCGCCATCACCGACATCGTTCCGTATTGGCGCCCGGCGTCGTGGGCCGCAGCGGTCGTCGTTGTTGACGCGTTGGCGTGGGGTGGAGCGAGCGAAGATCTCATTGATCGGTGGTCGCACCATCCGGAATGGCCGCAGATGATGTTGCGCGCCGTGATGTTTCGGCTCGCCGTGCATGGTCTGCACCCCCGTTCAACCACGGGTGCCCTCCCCGGTCTGACTCGCGTCGTGGACCTCGTTCGGATGATGGTCTAGCGAAACCGCGCCAAAAACTTTGGAGTCAGTCGGAAGTCGGTGCTTTCCAAACCATCCGATGAACCTTCATATCGACGCGATCGTCGACTACGCGCACGCCCTCGTCGCGCAACTTCGCCAGCTGACGGGCCCGTAAACCGGCGGCGGGTCGACCGGACGCCGGGACCACTCGATGCCAGGGCAGGTCGGCCGAGTCGGTTCGCATAATCCAGCCGACGATCCGCGGGCTCGACAACCCGACGACGTCCGCGAGATCGCCATACGTGGTGACCATGCCCTCGGGGACCGCAGCAATGAGCGCGCGCACCTGCTCAACCTGTGCTTCGGTGACCGCTGCCATCGTTCGCCTACAGGAGGTCCAGGACGAGTTCGGCGCAAAACTCCGGCGCCAGGAACGGAATCATGTGCTCGGTGTCGACGTGGTGCACGGTTACGGTGTCGGCCCGCTCGGCGGCACACGCCGCCAAGAATTCGGGGCGGACAAAAGACGGTTGTACGCGGTCGGCCACCACAACGTGGGTTGGGATACCCGCAGGCGGGATGCGGAATCGGTCCGTCATCTCACTCCACGCCATCGCTGCCGCCGGTGCGCAAACGCGCCAGCTGACTCGACCGTCAGGCGTATCGACGAGGTGCTCGGCGATCTCGGCATCCAGGATTTCGGGTGGAACTTCGTTCCAGCCCTCCATGCGCTTGGCGGCGCGCGCATCGTCGGCGTCGGTGTTGCCCCAATGCGCCATTGCCGCTTCAGCGATGGTTCCGGCGAACTCGGCATCCAAACCCTGCGCGGGATCGAGCAACACCAGCCCGGCAATCGCGTCGGGGCGAGCCTCGGCAAGCGCCAGGCTGATGGCACTGCCATAGGAGTGCGCGAGAATCACGACGCGGCGTCCGCTCGGCAGATGGCGGTCGAGGACCTGCGCCAGGGCATTGGCGTTATCGGTGATACTCCACGGTGGCTGCCAGGGACTGCGCCCGTGCCCCAGCAAGTCCGGAGCAATAACACGCACACCGGGTAGGAGATCGGCGGCCAGAGATTCCCAGCGTCGCCCATGGCCGGTGAGCCCGTGCACCGCGAGGACGATCAACTCGGAGTCTTCGGGGCCGAACAGGTAAGTGTTCAAGGCGCGGGGCTGGCTCCGCGAGGATGATTCGGCCATGCCACAACTGTAGTGCGGCAGGCGAACGTCGCTGCGGTGACGTGGCGCCGACCGCAGCCGTCGATGTTCGTGCAGGGGCCTGCAGAATTGTCAGATGGGCATGATTCCATGGGTGCATGACCAGACCCGGTACTCGACTCGTGGCTGCGCCGGCACACGCCGACGTCAGTCGTCGATGGCCGGCCGACGTCGCAATGGTGGTCGACGGATCGCACCGCGTCGATCCCGCAAAGCCATGGCGGCCCTGGCGGATTACGGGTGGTCCGGGGACCGGGAAAACGGCCCTCATCGTCGACGCGGCCGTCGCCCGGATCCTGCATCCGGCGGTGGAACCGGAATCGGTGCTGGTGTTGGCCGCCAACCGGCGGGCGGCCACCGCTTTGCGAACCGAGATCACCCGGCGCGTGTTGTCGGCGGGAGGCAGCCTTGGCGGAGCCTTGCGCGAACCGCTCGTGCGTACGATTCACTCCTACGCCTTCGCCGTCCTGCGGCTACAGGCGTCCGCGCACGGTAACCCTCCGCCGCGACTGATAACCGGCTCCGAACAAGACGTGATCCTGCGCGAACTCTTGGCAGGCGACGTGGAGGACGGCGCGCACTATTGGCCCGAGTCGTTGCGACCCGCCCTCACCACCGATGGATTCGCCCAAGCTCTCCGCGACCTCATGATGCGTGCCGCTGAGCGAGGCTTAGGCCCCAGCGACCTCGCTGACCTTGGCCGCGAACACAATCGTCCGGAGTGGGTGGCCGCTGGCTATGCCTTCCGCCAATACGAGGAAGGGTTGCTGCTTCGCGGGGCGGTCGGACTCGACGCGCCCGAAGCCAGCGTCACCGCCGTCGATGCCGCCGAACTCATCGGCTCGGCGCTCTCTGCCTTTGCCACCGACCCCGAGGTACTGGCCGGCCAGCGGCAACGCATCCGGCACTTGCTGGTCGACGATGCCCAGCACCTCGACCCGCAGGCAGCATTCCTGGTGCGACTGGTCGGAACTGGCGCTGACTCCACGGTCATCACCGCCGACACCGATCAGTCAGTATTCGGTTTCCGCGGTGCGGACCCCAAGTTCGCCGACGGCCTAGCAGCCGACGATCCCTCCCGAAACCTGGCGCTCACCAACGACTTCCGCAGTTTGGCCGCAGTCAACGGGGTGGGCCGGGCCTTGGCGCGACGGCTTCCAGGTGCCCGCCCGCATCCATACCCGGATGCGGGCACCGGAGATCCCGGCCGCGCCGACGTACGCGTCTTCTCTTCGACCGCCAAAGAAGCCACGGCCGTCGCCGATCTGATGCGACGAGCCCATCTGTTCGACGGCGTGCCGTGGTCGCAGATGGCCGTGATTGTTCGTTCGGTGCCGCGGGCCCTGCCCGCGCTGCGACGGGCGTTCTCCTCGGCCGGTGTACCGATGGCCACTCCCACCAGCGACATCCCCATCCACCGTCAGCGTGCCGTCGAAGCCTTCACGCTTGTTTTGCGGGTGGCCGCCGACGATCGACTCCTCGATCCGGACGAAGTAATCGCGCTGCTGTCTGGACCGGTAGGGGGAGCGGACCCGACCCAGTTGCGGCGCCTTCGTCGCGGTATCCGTCGAGTCGACGAGGCAAACGGACGTGACTCCGATTCGCTGCTTTCGCTGGGCCGAGCCCTCGGCGACCCCGACCAGATGGACCACTACCTGAGCGGGCTCACCGAGTTTGAGTCGTATTCGCTGAAACATCTCCGCAAGGTCATTAATGCCGCCCGGCTCGCGAATCAGACGGCGGTGGGTGTCGAGGAAACCCTGTGGCGCGCGTGGCAAGCCAGCGGGCTCGAACGTCGGTGGACCGACCAATCGTTGCGGGGCGGGCGCGGCGGCGATCAAGCTGACCGTGACCTCGACGCGATGCTCGCGATGTTCGAGGCTGCGGGCACGTTCACCGACAACTTGCCTGCCGCCGGCACCCTCGCCTTCGTCGAATACCTTGGGCAACTGCAGATTCCGCGCGAATCGCGCATCGCGGTTTCGGGATCGGAGTCGGTGGCCGTCGTGTCGGCGCACGCGGCTGCCGGCCGCGAATGGGAAGTCGTGGCCGTTCCCGGTGTGCTCGACGGATTGTGGCCGTCGCTGCGCAGCCGCGGCAGCATCCTCGGTACCCCGGCACTCATTGACTTGCTCGACGGCATCGGTGCCGATGCGCTGAACACCATCGCGCGGGGCTCGGTGATGCTCGCAGACGAACGGCGACTGCTGCTGGTGGCGTGCACTCGCGCCCGCAGTCGCCTACTGGTCACGGCCGTCGAAGACGGTAGCGGTGACGCCTCGCCATCACGGTTTATTCCAGAGATCGCCGACGCCATCGGCGGCTACGGATCCGACACCGACCCGGAAGCCGACGCAACCGACGACATTCCGCTCGATCCCGGCGTCCGGCGGGTGCTGTCCCTGCCGTCGCTGGTTGCGGAACTGCGTGCGGTCGCCGTGTCTGGGGCGGATGCCGACGGCGGGCCCGACGAACGCACCCGCGTCGCAGCCTCGCTACTGGCCGACCTCGCACAAGCAGGAGTACCGGGCGCAGCCCCCGCCGACTGGTTTGGGCTGGTTGGTCCCAGCACCGGGACTCCGCTGTGGACTCCGGAACAGGGGCCGCGGACGCTGTCGCCGTCGAACATTGACGCCCTCACGCGCTGTTCCTTGCGGTGGATGCTCGAACGGCACGGCGGCCGCGACGGTGATGCCGAACAAGCCGTCACCGGCACCCTTGTTCACACCCTGGTGCAGGCCGTTGCTGGCAAACTCGACCGCGCCGAGGTCAACTCGGCACTGCACGAGGTGTGGGGTCGGGTGGCCTCGCCCGCCGAGTGGTACAGCCACCGAGAACTCGAACGCGCCGAAGGCATGCTCACGAATTTCCGTGACTGGCTCCGGGTCTCGCGCGATCAGCTGACCGAAGCTGGGGTGGAAGTTGAGGTAGATGCGACCCTGCCGACCGGGGTCGACGACGACGGGAATGCGTTGCTTCCGGTACGACTCATCGGGCGCATCGACCGTCTCGAAGCTGATGGTTCCGGGCGGCCAGTGGTGGTTGACGTGAAGACCGGCAAAAACCCGGTCCGTGCCATTGATGCCCAAGAACACCCCCAGCTAGCGACGTATCAGTTGGCGCTCAAACTCAGCGGCCAGGAGCCCGGCGGTGGCCGCCTCGTATATGTGGCCAGCGCCAACAAAAAGACCGGTGCCGCCGAACGCGTGCAGGATCCGCTGACGCCAGATCAAGTGCAGGAATGGATCGGCGTGGTGCGCAACGCCGCCCAGGCCAGTATCGGCCCGGTGTTCACGGCGACACCCAACAGCGGATGCAGTCACTGCGGGCTGGTTGCTTCCTGCCCGGCGCAACTTCGGGGGAAAGCGGTCATCGATGACTGACGACTTCATGACCAACCACCACGAACGGCCCCGCATTGGCGCTCGATCGCTGGCCGCAGCTCTCGGTCTGCCGTCACCGACCGACGAACAAGTTCAGGTCATCGAGGCACCGATGGAACCGATGCTGGTGGTCGCTGGCGCGGGTGCCGGCAAAACCGAGACGATGGCTTCCCGCGTGGTGTGGCTCGTCGCGAACAAGCTTGTCGGCCCCGAAGAGATCCTTGGCCTCACCTTCACCCGCAAGGCCGCCAGTGAATTGGCGGCTCGCATCCGGCGTCGACTGTCGATGCTGGCCGGGAGTCCGGCACTGATGGAGTGGGATCCGGGTGGCGAACTCGCCAGCCGTTTGCGCAGCGCAGACGCCGAAGTCAGCACCTACCACGCCTACGCAGGCCGCCTCATCTCCGACTACGGACTGCTGCTGCCCGTCGAGCCGACCGCCACGCTCCTGAGCGAAACCGAACTGTGGCAGTTGGCGTTCTCCGTGGTGTCGACATGGCCGGGCGAGCTCAACACCTCAAAGGTGCCGTCGTCGGTCACCGAGGCAGTGCTGCGCCTGTACTCAGAAATGGCAGAACACCTCGTTGACGTCGACGACCTGGAAGCGGCGGGTGCGGACCTGTACCGGATGATCGACACGCTCCCCAAGGGCCCGGGACAGCGTGCCGAACCGAACGGTCAACTCCGCAAAATCCAGGCGGTGATGGACGAACGCCGCGAACTGATACCCCTGGTCCTGGCCCTGCGGCAAGCCATGGCCGCGCAGGGGGCGTTGGACTTCGGCAGCCAGATGTCGCTGTCGGCACGGCTGGTCAGTGAGCACCCCGAAGTGGTCGACGCGGAACGATCCGGCATTCGAGCGGTGTTGCTCGACGAATACCAGGACACCGGCCACTCGCAGCGGATCCTGCTGTCGTCGCTGTTTGGGGGACACAGCGTTGGCGGCAGACGGACCATCGCAGTCACCGCGGTCGGCGATCCCATCCAGTCGATCTACGGCTGGCGTGGTGCCTCGGCGGCCAACCTGCCGCGCTTTGCGCGCGACTTCCCGCGGCCCGACAGTCGCGACGCGCCACGCAAGGAACTGCTGACCAGTTGGCGCAACTGCGTCGGTGCACTGTATTTGGCAAACCAAACGTCGGAGGAACTGCGGCGCCGCGGCGTCCCGGTCAGCCAACTGCGCCCGCGCCCGGATGCTCCCGCAGGAACCGTGCGGTTGGCGCTGACGGAGACCGTGATCGACGAACGCAACTGGATTGCCGACATCATCGAGGACTATTACGTCGCCGCGCAGCGCGACGAGGTCCCGCCGCCCACCACCGCCATCCTGGTGCGTCGCAACGAAGACTCGGCCCCGTTGGCCGCCGAACTGGAACGGCGCGGTATTCCCGCCGAGGTGGTTGGCATCGGGGGACTGCTCCACGTTCCCGAGATCACCGACATCGTCGCCACATTGCGGTTGATGGCCGACCCGATGGCAGGAACCGCGGCTATGCGCCTGCTGACTGGCGCACGCTGGCAACTCGGTGCAGCCGACCTGGCCGCGCTGTGGCGCCGGGCCCGCGAACTCGCCGCAGGCACCAACGGTGCAACCACGGGTGCGGTCACCAGTCGGGAAGCGCTCGACGAAGCCCTCGACGCCGCCCTGCCCGGCGAGTCCGTCGACTCCGCCGGAGTGTGCGATGCGCTCGCCGACCCCGGCGACCAAAGCCGTTACAGTGCAGCTGGATTCGAGCGAATCTCAACGTTCGGCAAACAGCTCGAAGGACTACGACGCCGGATCGGACAGCCACTTCCCGAACTTGTTGCCGACGTCGAACAAACCATCGGCGTCGCGGTCGAAGCCCAGATTCGGGCTCGTCGTATGCGCGGTGAAGTGACCGGTCGCGAGCATCTCGATGCCTTCGCCGAGTACGTGACCCACTATTCGGAGCGTTCCGGTGCCACCTTGTCCGGACTGCTGGCGTTCCTCGATGCCGCCGAAACCGTTGAGAAGGGCCTGGAGGCCGGCCAGGTGGAAGTTGCTGCGCAGCGAGTGCAGATTCTTACCGTGCATGCGGCCAAGGGCCTCGAATGGGATGTGGTGGCACTGCCGCATGTGGCCCAACGCATCTTTCCCGGCGGAAAGGCAGAAACGACATGGCTTGGTTCGGCGCGCGAACTGCCCGCCGAACTACGCGGTGATCTCTCGCGGGACGGCGACGAAGGTTTCCCACCGCTCGATCTGACCGAAGTCGCTGACCGGAAAGAACTCGAAGGCGCCATCGACGACCACAAAGAAGCGATCGGGGAGCGGCGCCTCGAAGAAGATCGACGACTTCTCTACGTCGCCCTGACCCGCGCCAAGCACACCCTCCTGGTGTCGGCTCATCACTGGTCCGAGACCGGCGACAAGCCGCGCGGTGGCTCCGATTTTTACACCGAGATCGCCGCGCTGGTCGCCGATGCCGCAGCCGGTAACGTCCCGGACGTCGACCCGACGGGGATGAGCATCGACATCGACGCACTTCCGCCGGAGGAAGACGCCACAAACCCACTGACCGAGCAGCAGGTGTCGGTTCCCTGGCCGGTCGACCTGCTCGGGGATCGCCGACTACCGATGGTCGCTGCCGCCGAGTTGGTCGACACGGCCCGCGCCGAACGGGCCCTGTTTGCCGTCGCGGACCCCGAACCCGCAGACCTCGACGCGCAGGAGTGGCAGCGGGAAGTGCGAGTTCTGCTCGACGAACGTGCCCGCACCACCGAGAAACTCGTGGAGGTGGAACTCCCCGGTCACCTGTCGGTGAGCCAACTGGTGGAACTGGACTCCGACGACCAAGCATTTGCCGCGCGCTTGCGTCGTCCGGTTCCATTTCGACCCAATCCGATGGCCCGCCGCGGCACCGCGTTCCACGCTTGGGTGGAACGACGCTTCGGGGCCACCAGACTCCTCGACGTCGATGAGCTGCCCGGTGCAGCCGACGCTGTCCCGGGTGCCGCCGAAGAAGACCTGGACCTGCTGCGGAGCAAGTTCCTGGCCTCTCCCTGGGCCGACCGGACACCCGTCGAAGTGGAAGTTGGCTTCGAAACCGTTATCGGTAGCACCGTGGTGCGCGGTCGCATGGATGCAGTCTTCGCCGACGGTGACGGTGCCCTCGTCGTCGACTGGAAAACCGGGGCCGTCCCAGAACCGGCCAAACGGGCACCGCTGTTTATTCAACTGGCCGCCTACCGGGTGGCGTGGTCGCAACTGTCGGGGATTCCCCTCGAGGCGGTTCGTGCCGCCTTTGTCTATGTGCGGCACGACTTCACCCTTGAGCCGGCCGTCCTACCCGGACCTGACGAGCTTGCCGCCATGCTGCACACCCGGACTGCCGGACATGCAGTAGCCTCCAATTCGTGATCAGGAGCGGCGTGCGAACACGGTTGAGGCGCAGAGGCGGCCTCGTAGACGAGCCGGATTATGCCCTCGTCGGTGTGGTCCGAATCCCGGAAACGGAAAAGAGTCCCGCCCGCGCAATCGGCCGCCGCGTCCTGTGGGCGCTGACCGCGCTGTTCGTCTGCTCGATTGTTGTGTACATCGATCGTTCCGGGTACATCGACGCCAAAGAGGGCGAGATGACGTATGTCGATGCGCTCTACTACTCGGCCGTGACATTGTCGACGACGGGCTACGGCGACATCACCCCGATCACCGAGTCGGCCCGGCTTGTGAACATCATCTTCATCACCCCGCTTCGCGTGCTCTTCCTGATCGTGCTCATCGGTACGACCCTGGAAGTGCTGACCGAACGTTCGCGGCAGGCGATCAAGATCCAAAACTGGAGGAACCGCGTGCGTAACCACACCATCGTCATCGGCTACGGCACCAAGGGCCGCACCGCGGTGGATGCGGTGATTGCCGATGGCGGTAAGCCCGCCGAAATTGTCGTCGTCGACAAAGATCAGATTGCCCTCGACTCGGCGGGTGCGCACGGACTGGTCACCGTCCGCGGCGACGCCACGAAGTCCGACGTCTTGCGTCTGGCTGGGGTGCAGCACGCGGCCGCGATCGTGGTTGCCGCCAACCGCGACGACACGGCCGTCCTGGCGACGCTCACCGCCCGCGAGATCAACCCGAACGCCAAGATCGTCGCCGCCATCAACGAGTCCGAGAACACGCATCTGATGCGGCAGTCGGGCGCGAACTCGGTGGTCGTTTCGTCGGAGACCGCAGGTCGCCTCCTCGGAATCGCGACGATTACTCCGTCAGTGGTGGAGATCGTCGAAGACCTGCTGAGTCCGGAAGAGGGCTATGCGATCGCCGAACGCGAGGTGGAGCCAGCGGAGACCGGCGGCTCGCCCGCACACACGAAGGACCTGGTCCTGGGCGTGGTGCGGGCGGGCAAGCTGTATCGAGTCGGCGATGAAGAAGTCGAAGCCATCGAAGCTGGTGACCGACTGCTGTACGTCCGACAGGGCGGACCGGCCTGATGCCCGCCTCGTTTGAGCTCGGCGAAGAGCCGCTGCTGGCGCGTGCCAACCTGGACCGCGCCGACCAAGTTCGAAAGAACCCGGAGCGGTTGCGTGCCGGGTGGGCAACGGCGCGCGTCTTGCTGGTTGATCACAGTGGCCAGTACGGCGTAACCGAGCAGGGAACGCTGGGCTGGGTTCCGGCCATCAGCCTCGGTGCCGAACCGGTCGCTGACGCCGTGTTCCTCGCGTTACAGGTGGTCGACGGTCACGAAGTCGACTCGTGGGCGCTGCGCGTTGAGGAGACACCGGACGTTTTCGGCGAGGCGCGCTCGGGGGCTCATCGCCTACCCGCAGATGAAGCAGGTCTGCTCGCGACGGCGCTCGGAATGCTCAACTGGCACCGGACCGCGAGCTATTCGCCGATCGACGGCGACCCACTTGAGCTCGTGCAGGGCGGGTGGCTACGCCGCAACCCCAAAACCGGGGCCGAAGAATATCCGCGCACCGATCCGGCCGTCATCATGGTGATTCACGACGGTGCCGACCAGGTTCTGCTCGGTAGGCAGGCCGTGTGGCCCGAACGCTGGTTCTCGACGCTCGCCGGGTTCGTGGAACCGGGAGAGTCACTCGAGCAGTGCGTGCGCCGAGAAGTGTTCGAGGAAGCCGGAATCCACGTGCACTCGCCGCACTACCTCGGTTCGCAGCCGTGGCCGTTCCCGCGATCGCTGATGTTGGGGTTCGAGGCAATCGGCGATCCGGCAGATCCGCTGTCGTTTCGCGACGGCGAACTGGGCGACGCTCGCTGGTTCCACCGCGACGACGTGCTGCAGGCCCTCGGCCGCGACCGGGAATGGAACGGCACCAACACCGACGCCGAACTGCTCCTCCCCGGATCGATTTCCATTGCCCGCAGCCTCATCACCGGCTGGGCTCGCGCACCGAAACCCTGAACTCGCCCCGGATGTGCCCGGGTCGGGAAAATATGTTGAGATAGCGACATGACTGATGCGGCGACCAACCCGGAACTGACCGTCTACACCACCTCGTGGTGCCCGTTCTGCGATCGCCTGCGCGCCGGACTCGCGCGTCAGGAAATCGAGTACACCGAGATCGACATTGAAGCCACGCCCGAGGCCGCCGAGTTCGTCGGCAGCGTTAACGGGGGCAACCATGTGGTTCCGACGGTCCTCTACGCGGACGGGACCACCGCCACCAACCCGCCGATCGGCGACATCCTCACCAAACTCGGCAAGGTTTAACACCCGCGTTAGGCCCCGCACCGACCACGAAAATGTCAGAGGTGCGTGCGACCGTAGGCGCATGACGGTGACGGAATCACGTACGGCGGGAAGTACTCGAACGGCAGGACGTATGGCAGGCGGCGGAACGGTTGGTAGTCGGTCGCGGACAGCAGGTTCAGCAACCACGTCCGGCCTCGACCCCGAACAACTCGAAGCCGTCCTCGCACCCCGCGGCCCGGTCTGTGTTTTGGCGGGTGCTGGCACGGGAAAAACCCGCACTATCACCCGGCGTATCGCGCATCTTGTCGAATCCGGGCAGGTCAACCCGGAGCAGGTTCTCGCCGTCACCTTCACCGCGCGGGCCGCCGCCGAAATGCGTGAACGACTCGCCGCCCTCGGTATCTCCGGGCCGGGCAATCAAGTCGTTGCCCAAACCTTTCACGCTGCGGCGATGCGTCAACTTCGGTACTTCTGGCCGATGGCCATGGGCGACGTCCGGTGGGAACTCCTCGAGCACAAGTTTCGGATGGTCGGACGCGTCAGCCGGGAGTTGGGGCTCGACGTCTCCGACCGCGACCTGCTGCGCGACCTCGCGTCCGAAATTGAGTGGGCCAAGTCGTCGGGCATCGGTCCCGGCCAGTACATGGCCGCTGCTCTAGAAGCGCACCGCGACGTCCCCACAGATCCGCGGACCGTGGCGCAGGTGTTTTCCGCATACGAGGCCGCCAAGGTGGCCCCCAACGGAGACCGTCTCCTCGACTTTGAAGACCTGCTGATCTTCACCACCACAATCCTGCAATCCGATCCGTCGATTGCCGAGGAGTTCCGGTCCCGCTACCGCAGCTTTGTGGTCGACGAATACCAGGACGTCACCCCGATTCAGCAGAACCTGCTCGACGCCTGGCTCGGTGGTCGTGACGACATCACCGTTGTCGGCGACGCCAACCAGACCATTTACAGCTTCACCGGGGCCACGCCCACGTACTTGCTCGACTTCACGCGCCGCTACCGCGAAGCCACGCTCGTCCGACTGCAGCGCGACTATCGGTCCACCCCGCAGGTCGTCGACCTCGCCAACACGGCAATCAGCCAGGCGCGCGGCCGCGCTGCGGGTACCCGCCTGACACTGATCGGTCAACGAGCCGACGGACCCAAACCCATCTTCGCCGGATTCGACGACGATGTCTCTGAGGTTGTCGGTGTTGTTGCCCAGATCAAGCGCCTCATCCGGACCGGTGTGAAGTCGTCGGAGATCGCGGTCCTTTACCGCATCAACGCCCAGTCTGAGCAGTACGAAGAAGCGCTCTCCGATGCCGGTATCGACTACCAGGTGCGGGGCGCTCAGAGCTTCTTCGACCGCCCGGAGATCGCGGCGGGCATGCGTCGCCTCATCTCGCTGGCGCAGGGTGCGCCGCCACCCATGCAACCGGTCGACGCGGTGCGCCACGCGCTCCGCTCGGTCGGCCTCACCGAAGCCGAACCCCAGGGTGCCAATGCGCGGTCCCGCTGGCAGCAGCTACTGCGGTTAATGGAGATCGTCGAAGCCATCGCCGCGGAAGCCCCCGATCTCGACTTCGAGGGCCTCGTGCGCAAACTCGACGAACGCTCCCGCATGCGGCACGCGCCGGTCGGTGGCGGCGTCACCCTGTCGTCGATGCACGCGGCAAAGGGCCTCGAATGGGACGCCGTATTCCTCACCGGTTTGCATGAGGGCTCAATGCCGCTGGGGCGCGCCTCCAAAACTACCGACGAAGTGGAAGAGGAACGCCGACTCTTCTACGTCGGAATCACCCGTGCTCGCGAGCACCTGCACCTGTCGTGGAGTCTTTCGCGCGGGGAAGGGCGCAGCAGTAAGCGTCGCCGGTCCCGGTTCTTGGAGTCGCTGATGCCTGAGAAGCCGCGGCTTGAAGCCGCTGCCGGGCCGATGCCTGAGCGATCCGAACCGGACCCCGACGTGTACAAGGCCATGAGCAAATGGCGGGAAGATTATGCCAAGTCCGAAGGGATTTCTCCGGTCAATGTGATGAGCGTATCGATGATCCGATCGATCGCCGTTGCCGTGCCGTCGAGCATCGAAGAATTGAAGAAGGTCCGCGGGTTTGGATCCGAACGAGCCGAGTTGATCGGTCGGCAGATCCTCGAAGTGGTGGATTCGGCTCTCCCCGGAGGCGTCGGCACCGGTAAAACCGCAGGTAGAAAATAGGTTGTGCGTTTCTAGCAGAGCCGCCTAAAGTAGGCGGAGTACTTACGCGGTGCGGGGATCTCCTGTGCCGACTACGACGGTCAAACGAAAGGGAGTCGACCGACATGAACTGGCAAGCAGAACATCTGGCTGTAACAGCAGCGATTGTGGCGCCAGCGCGCCAGCGATTCCCCGTGGCCCGTATGGACGGCATCACGACGTCCTTCCGAAGGTCTCTTACCTAAGAGATCACCGGAACATCAAGGCCACGGCGAATCGCGAAAGCGAATCCGTGGCCTTTTGCGTTGGCGCAAAAGCTCGGCCCGGGTTCACCAGATTCTTAACTTCTGCGAACAGAAAGCCGACTTGAAATGTCTACCCTTGCAATTCCCCGAATATCCCTGCCCTGCCAGGACGATCAGATCGACGCCGACATGTGGTTCGCGGATCAGCCGCAACTACTGGAGGAAGCCAAGGGCCTGTGCAAGCAGTGCCCGCTGCAGGTCCCATGCTTGGAGAGCGCCATGGAGCGCGAAGAGCCGTGGGGCGTGTGGGGCGGCGAGATCTTCGAGCGCGGCGCGGTGATTGCCCGCAAGCGGCCGCGCGGCCGTCCGCGCAAGTACCCGGCCGCGAGCATTTCTTGAAAAAAGGGGGTGAGCGACTCGGGTGCGCCGGACCGGTATACCGATCGACGCGACAAGCACAGAGCCGGGACAGGTAGTGACCTGTCCCGGCTCTTGTTTGGTTGGCGAGGTTACAGTTCCATGGTGCCCGGTCGGCGCCGGCTATTCGGCATCAATGCCCGGCATCCATTCCCGCAAGATGGCGCGGTAGGGGGCCTCGGCGTTGAGTTGAGCGGCGATGCCGACGCAGCCGATGAGGACGCGGAAAACCATCACATATTCGCGCGGCACATTGAGGTTGCGCGATGTCTTGTAGACGTCACCGTTGAAGTCGGTCGCCTTACCTGCGGCCCGCTGCAACCACTTGCGCGTGAAGTGGAACGTGTCCGTGTACAGCGGATCGACGTACGGTTGCAGGTACTTCGCGAGGTCTTCGGGCGTCACATGGTCGGCGTGCGAAGCCTGGATGAAGTTTGCTTCCACCATCAGATCGCGTAACTCGTCGTACTTCTTGTCGCGGGCCAGCGCTAAGATTTGGCCCGTCTTCGGAGGCAATCCGTCCGGGTAGTGCCCGACGGCCCCAAAGTCGAGGATCGCGAACCGACCATCGTCCAGGATGTAAAAGTTTCCGGGATGCGGGTCGCCGTGGATCATGCCGACGCGCGCCGGTGAGCTGATCTCGAACGTGGTCATCTTGGCGGCGGCGTTGTTGCGCTGCTCCTGCGTACCATCGACGATCAGCTTCGACAGTCGAGTTCCGTTAATCCATTCGGAAACAACAACTTTCGGGGCACTAGCAACAACCTTGGGGACAAAGAAGTCGGGGTCGCCGTCGAAAGCTTTGGCAAAGGCGCGTTGGTTGTCGGCCTCGGCGAGATAGTTGAGCTCGTCCTCGGTGCGATCGATGAGTTCATCGACCATCGCTTTGACGTCGGTGCCCGGGGACAGCTTTTGGATCATTCCCGACATCCGGCTCAGCGTCTTAAGGTCCGCTTTGAGGGCGTGATCGGCACCCGGATACTGCACCTTGACGGCAACCTCGCGGCCGTCTGACCAGACGGCCCGGTGAACCTGACCGATGCTGGCCGAAGCGGCGGGTTCGTCGTCGAACTCCAGGAATCGTTCGCGCCACCGCGTGCCGAGCTGCTGGTCGAGGACTTTGTGCACTGCTGCGGCCGACAGTGGCGGCGCTTCGGCTTGCAGTTTGGTGAGCGCTTCGCGGAATGGTTCGCCGAACTCATCGGGGATGGCGGCCTCCATGATGGACAGGGCCTGTCCCACCTTCATGGCGCCACCCTTGAGCTCACCGAGGACGGCGAAAAGCTGCTCGGCCGTCTTATTCATCAGCTCGGCGCTGACTTCTTCTTTGCTTTTACCTGCGATGCGCTTACCGAGTCCGGCTGCCGCGCGTCCGGCCATTCCCAACGGAAGTGAGGCCAGTTTGGCATTGCGACGGCCTTGGCCCCGCGTGATCTCGCTCAATGGTGTCCTTTCGCCGCATGGTTGAGGATAGAGGAAAGCCGGGGCCGAGGCGCGACCCGATTGATTGTGGTGCAGTCGCAGCGAGGATGGACAGGGGCGTCGATCGTCCGAACGGTGCTCGGATGCGGGCAAAATTCGATGGTATTTCCCAAGGTCGACGGAGGTTGGGCGTCGCGGACGCGGAGTTTGGTTGCCAGCTCATCGATTTGGGCCAGCGCCAACGCCGCAGTGGCGAACCGGGTTGCCGTACTCGACGCACCCGCGATGGAATGCAGCGTGGCGGCCAAGAGCGGCCATGCGGGGTCGACGTCGGTCAGGTGCAGGTTGAGACACCGCAAACAACTCGACAGCCCGGGTAATACCAGCGGTCCCACGGTCCCGACGTCGTCGCGGACGTATACCGGCAGGTGGGGGACCGCTGCCATCATCAGCGGATGCCACACCGCAGGGTCCGCCACCGGTTGATCGGCGATCACCACCAAACTCGGGCGCTGACCGCCCGGCCCGGGAAGTGCCTCGGGATCGTAGGGTTCGGTGGTGGTGCCCACGGGGACGCGGCCATTGAGGAGTACGTCGGCGAGTTCACCGTGCCCCGCGACGGCGATACGCAAAGGTGATCGGTGGGCGGTGGGTTCGACGGCCTTACCGTTGTCGACGAGTTGATCGAGGATCGACCAGAATGCGGTCACGGTAAGCCCAGACGATCGCACCGCCCGCCTGACATGCCGGTATCGCTGTGGCGTGCGGAGTCGTTTGAGGACCTCGGTAACGGCGGTGGCGGTGACGTTGGGGCCAACGTCTACCACCAGCGCGGTCCGCGGGTCGGTGCCAATGTGGACGCGCTTGTCTGCTCGAGTCAGCACCGGGGTACCCGGAGTCAGGATCGGAAGTAGATCGCGCGATTCCATGCAGCTAAGGCTGGCACCGTATCGCTAACTCCGCGACCACGCTATCCACAGATTTGTTGGAAGCCGATGACGGAACCGGCTACTCCTTGCCCCCGTCGTTCTTGCCCCCGTCGTCCTTGATATCCCCGTCGTCCTTGAACTGGCGTTCCAGTTCGGCGAGGGCGTCGTCGATGCCCGAGGTGTCGCCGCCGATTACGCGGTCGATGAATCCTGCCGGATTGTCGAGATCCTCGGCATCTGGGAGCAAGTCCGGGTGGCCCCACACGCCGTCACGAACGCTGACGTCGGAAGCCGCGGTCAACGACCGCCACAGCGTTGCGGCCTCGCGGAGCTTACGGGGACGCAAGTCCATGCCGATCAGCGTGGCGAAGGTCTGCTCGGCCGGTCCGCCCGATGCCCGCCGCCGACGCATGGTTTCGGTCAGCGCCGCCGTGCTCGGGATCCGGTCGCCCAGCGCGTCGGACACGACGGTCTCTACCCAACCTTCAATCAATGCGAGGAGGGTTTCAAGACGAGCGAGGGCGGCCTCCTGTGCCGGGGTCGTGACGGGCTCAAACGACGCCGCCGAACCCATGAGCTCTTCGATCTTGCCCGGATTGGTCAGCAACTCTTGCGGATCGATGCCCCCCGCCATGTTTTGTAGGCCATCGAAATCGACGCGGATTCCGCGCGCATACTCTTCGACGGTCGCGAGCAGTCGCTGCTTGAGCCACGGGACATGCGTGAACAAGCGGATGTGGGCGGCTTCGCGGGCCGCGAGAAATACCACGATTTCCTGGGCGGGCAGGTCGAGCCCCTCGGCGAACTTCGCGATCGCCTCCGGCAACAGCACGCCCATCTGATCCGGGGCCAGCGGCAAACCGATGTCGGTTGATGTCAGGACTCCGCCAGCCATCTGGCCGAGGCCCTGGCCCAGCTGTGTGCCGTACATCGTTCCGCTGAGCTGGCCGATCATCGCCATCATCGGGCCAGCGAGGGCCTTGGCTTCCTCGGGGAGACCGGCGTCCATCGTCTTGGCCATTTGCTCGGCGATCGGATCGCACAGGGTTTGCCAGGTCGGCATCGTGTTTTCCAACCAGTCCACAGGCGTCCACGCCGCAGTGGTGGTGATACCTGCAGGCATTGTCGTTTGGTCGTCGAGCCACACCTCGGCCAGCCGAACGGCATCGGCGACGGCGCGATGTTCCTTCTCAAGCATCGGGGTAAACGAGCCCACCTGCTGTCGAGCAAGGTTGGCTGCTACCTCGTAGTTGACCGCGCCTTGTCCGGCGCCACCGGCCATGCCAGCGCCCATACCGCTGAACATGTTGCCGAGCTGACTGAAAATTTGGCCCAGCTGGGATGGGTCAATAGCGCCGCCATCGCCCATCGCGAAGGCGAACGGGTTCGTCGGATTCTGACCGCCGTTGTTGCCGTCGTTATCGCCACGGTTGTTATCCCCGTCGCCGCTGTTTTTGTCACGGTCGTCGGAGGAGGAAAAGCCGAAGGGCAGATCATTCATACCGTCAACGGTACCGGCATCGGGACGCTGCGCGCCGCGTCCTTGAACACTGCTGCACTACCCTGGTTCGGGTGACCATCCAGCCAGCCCATCGCCGCATCGCCACGATCACTGTCGGCATGGCATTGCTTATTGTTTTCCTCGTCGCAGGCATGACGTTCAAAGTGCCCTACGTGGCGCTGAGCGGAGGCCCCACGGTGAACACTCTCGGCGACCAGAACGGGAAGCCGGTGGTCTCGGTCTCCGACGCGGTCGACCCCCACCCGAAGGGGCACTTAAACCTCACAACGGTGTCGCTCCACGACCAAATGACCTTGTTCCAAGCATTGGGTATGTGGCTGTCGAGCGACTATGAGTTGGAGCCGCGCGAGCTGTACTACCCGCCGGACCAGTCCGTGGAGCAAGTCCAGCAGCAGAACGTCGCTCAGATGAGCAGTTCGGAAGCGAACGCGACTGCCGCAGCGCTGAACTATCTTCATAAGCCGACCACGCTCGGCGTTGACGATGTGGCCCCGAAAGGCCCGTCTGCTGGCAAGTTGAAGCAGTTCGACCGGATCGTGAGTGTTAACGGCGTCGACGTTCCCGACCCTAAGGCAGTCGTTGAGGTGCTGAGCAAGCTCAAGCCAGGCGAGACGATTGAGGTGGTCGTGCAGCGTGGAAACGCGCGGTTGACCGAGCAAATCAAGCTGGGGGAGCGGCCCGATGACAAGTCGCGCCCTTACCTTGGCGTGACCTTCACCACGATGGCCGAAGACCCCAATACGAACATCACTTACAACGTCGGTGACATCGGTGGCCCGTCAGCCGGCACCATGCTGACCTTGTCGATCATCGACCAGATGACGCCCGGCGACTTGTCTGCAGGAAAGTTTGTCGCAGGGACCGGAACCATCAAGCCCGACGGCACCGTCGGACCGATCGGCGGCATCACGCACAAGATCAAGGCTGCGCGCGACGCCGGTGCCACCGTGTTCCTTGTACCGGCAGAAAATTGCGCCGCCGCGACCTCCGACACCCCTGACGGCATCGAACTCGTCAAGATCGACACCCTGACCAGTGCGGTGCAGTCGCTGGACTCGCTCGACGATCCGAAGGCGACGCGCCCTAGCTGCTCTTGATCGTTAGCCGTGGAAAGTCTCGGCGAGCGAATCGAGCAGGTTCGGCGCGAGATCGGGGTGAGTTTGCAGGTCACCGGACTGACCATCGCCGTCGCGCAAGGCTAGAAGCGCAACCCGCTTACCGTTGCGCAGCACACCTGCGGCGAGGCGAGCCTGCTGACGATCCGGATGGGCGTGGGCTGCCTGACGAGCCGCCTCGTCGGCGGCATCGGCGTCGGCCAGTAGCGGCTCAAGCGCGGCATCCAAATCGGCCTCGGCGTCCGGTGGCAGTAGCGTAATTTCCGACACCAGCGCACACCCGACCACCTGTGGTGGCCACGCCACCGTGGTGAGAAGTTGCTCGAGGTCGTCGCTCTCGGTTTCCTGAACCACCGGGCTCAACGCCGAAACGTCGTCGGGATCCACCAGGCCCGGAGCCTGGGCGGCCAATACCGCGGTCGGAACCAACGCGAACAAAATCGGCCGCGAACCCCAGGGCAACTCGGCGGTGTAGGCGAGGCATTGGGCGAGGGCATTGCCGACGTCGGCCTGCGAAAAGCCGGGGCGTGAGGAACTTTCGGAAGGGGTCACGGACTCCATTGTGCCGTGCGCGGGCCACGGTCAACTGGGCCGACTCGCACAAATCGGTAAGCTGGTCGGCATTGTGCTCGCAGTGGCGCGGGCACGGAGTAATCAGGGAGTTTATTCACGTGGTGAGCATGACTGGATCGCACCCTCGGCCATCGCTGTCGCGGCGGTCGAAGATCCTGATCGGGATCGGCGTCGGGCTTCTGCTCTTGGTGCTCATAGCGCCGCGCGTGGTGTCGCTGATTACCGACTGGCTTTGGTACTCGTCGATCGGTTACACCGAGGTGATGAGCACGACGATCGTCACGCGGATCGTCGTCTTCGCGGTGGTTGCAGTATTTGTGGCCGCGGTGATCTTCGGTGCCATGTATGCCGCTTACCGGGTGCGACCTGACTTCGTGATGCTTTCGAGTCCCAACGATCCCCTCGCGCGCTACCGCACCACCATCGGTACCCGACCAAAACTCATGTTCGCGCTACCGGCGGTGCTGATTGGTTTGATGGCAGGCCTCATCGCGCAGGGTTCGTGGGCGACGGTCCAAACTTTCGTCAACCGTGAATCGTTCGGGATCAAAGATCCGCAGTTCAACATGGATATCGGCTTCTACGCGTTCTCGTTGCCGTTCTTCCGGATGATCCTCGACATCGTGATCATTGCGCTGGTTGTCGCCTTCATCGGCAACCTGGTGATGCACTACGTGTTTGGCGGAATCAAACTTGGCGGCGGCGGGCAACGCGGATCGCTGACCCGTGCCGCTCGGGTCCAGCTCGCGGTTATCGCGGGCCTGTTCATGATCGCCAAGGCGGTTGGCTACTGGTTCGACCGTTACGACCTGCTCTACAGCGACCGTCGCGGCGACATTTTCACCGGCGCCACGTACACCGACATTAACTTCGTGCTGCCGTCGAAGCTGATCCTGATGGCTATTGCGATTGTCTGTGCGATTGCCTTCTTCGCGGCCATCGCCCTGCGTGACCTGCGCATCCCGGCCCTGGCTGCCGTGTTGATGCTGGTTTCGGCGCTGATTATCGGTGTCATCTGGCCGGCGGCGATGGAACAGTTCTCGGTGAAGCCGAGCGCCATCACCAAGGAAGACCCCTACATCCAGCGCAATATCCAAGCCACCACCGATGCCTACCGGATTCGGGACGGCGTCGATGTCACGTACGAGCAGAACTGGACTTCGACGCCCGCGAAGCCGGAGTTGGTGAACGCAGACGAGCCGACGCTGTCGAACATCCGCATCCTGGACCCGGACGTGGTGTCGCGCGCCTTCGACCAGCGTCAGCAGCTCAAGAACTTCTACGGCTTCCCCAAGCAGTTGGCCGTCGACCGATACCCGGTCAAGGAAACGCTGCCGGACTCGGAACAGACGGTTGAACGTCAGCGCGACTTCGTGGTTGCGGTCCGCGAACTCGACCCCTCGAAGTACGACGCAAACCAGCAGGGCTGGATCAATAAGCACACCGTGTACACGCACGGCAATGGTTTCATTGCGGCTCAGGCAAACAAGGTCGACGAGGCCAGCGGCGCGGACAGTCGTTCGGACCGCGGTGGGCAGCCGGTGTTCTTGGTGTCCGACCTCGACACGATCGGTAAGCCCGGCTACGCCCAGCAGCCGATTCAGGTGAAGCAGCCTCGCATCTATTTCGGTGAGCTTCTCGCCAACGTGAACCCCGACTACGCGATCGTCGGATCGGCAGACGGGCAGAAGCACGAGTACGACGGTGACGGCCTCACCTACACCTACACTGCTGATTCGGGTGTGCCGCTGAGTAACCTCGGCACCCGACTGCTGTACGCGCTGAAGTACGGCGAGCGGAACTTTGTGCTGTCGGATCAAATCAACGAGGCATCGAAGCTGCTGTACAACCGTGACCCGCGCGATCGCGTCAAGAAGGCGGCACCGTGGTTGAAGGTCGATTCGAAGACCTACCCTGCCGTGATTGACGGCCAGATCAAGTGGATCGTCGACGGCTACACGACGCTGCAGAACTACCCGTACGCGCAGCGCATGTCGCTCGCCGAGGCCACCGCAGATTCGCGGGCGACGACTGTCGGCCAGACCGGCCGCCAGCTGCCCGACGAGGATGTCTCGTATGTTCGTAACTCGGTCAAGGCAACTGTCGATGCGTACACCGGCGAAGTCGATCTCTACCAGTTCGACACCCAAGACCCGGTCCTCAAGACCTGGATGAAGGTGTTCCCGGGCACGGTGAAGCCGCGCGCGGACCTGGACAAGAACACCGACCTGCTAGCGCACATGCGGTACCCGGAAGATCTGTTCAAGCTGCAGCGTCAGTTGCTTTCCAAGTACCACGTGGCCGACTCGGGCACGTTCTACCGGGCGAATAACTTCTGGACGGTTCCGGCCGACCCGACAACCAGCGATGACAACCGGTTGCAGCAGCCGCCGTACTACTTCACGGCGAGCCGCCCCTTCGGTTACGACGCTCAGTACCAGCTGACCGCGGTCATGACGGCGTTGAATCGACCGAACTTGGCGGCCTACATGACGGCGGCGTCCGACCCCGACGGCTACGGCAAGATCACCGTCAAGGTGTTGCCCACAATCAACCAGACGATGGGCCCGCAGCAGGCGGCCGAGAACATGACCTCGAATGGTCGCGTCGCGTCGGACCGAAAGCTGGTGGAGGAAACCACCAAGGTCACCTACGGCAACCTGTTGGCGCTGCCGGTGGGCGGCAACGGCATCCTGTACGTCCAGCCGATGTACACCGAGGCCAAGAGTGGTAACTCGGCGATTCCGAAGCTGTACCGCGTCCTGACCTACTACAACGCGGCAGCTGGCGGCGACAACGTGAGTGTCGGCTATGCCCCGACGGTCGCCGAGGCGCTGGCGCAGGTCGGTATCTCACCGGTCGCGGCCACCGCGCCGGAGAAGGACGGTGGCGCGGCAACAGAGCCCGCCCCGACAGCCAATCCGACACCGCAGGCACCGTCGAACAACGGTAAGGACAGCCCGGCCCGTGATGCGGCAGTGAAGGAACTGGGGCAGGCGCTCGAGAACGTACGCAAGGCCCAGTCGAGTGGTGACTTCAAGGCCTACGGCGAGGCGCTCGACAACCTCGACAAGGCAATTAAGAAGTACGAGTCGACGGGCGGATAGCCCGAACGCGTAAAGAACGCCGGCCGATCGGAATCCGATCGGCCGGCGTTCTTTGTGTTGCAGGGATAGTTAGGAAGGGCGCACCTTTGCGAGGTAGCGGTTGATCTCTGCGGGAGTGTTGTCCGGCAATACCGGGGAGTGCCGCAGTTGCCTTACGAGCAAACTGAAAATCATGACCGAGAACACCAGGCAGCCGAGCGCCAAGACGCCGTAGGTGATGTTCATACCTTTGTTTGCGGGAAGGTCGGCGAGGGTAACGACCCACAGACCGGAGAATGCGCCGCCGGTCAGCAACAGAATGAAGGCGATTACGCCCATCCAATGGTTGCCATGACTTTGTCGCTTCATTGCGTGGTTCGACATTGCTCCTCCTCGGTAGGTCGAACAGTGGAGAAAACACCTGGTACAGAACCTGGGGTGCAATTTCACCCTACCGCAGTTCGTGAGAAACCTCACAGGAGTAAACCTCGCAATCGGTTCCTCACACGTGCGGGTTTGAAGTAGTGGACGGCGACTGCTGCGTCATACGCTCACCTGGAGATCGGATTTCCAGGTGAAGCCAATGCGTAGAGAAGGTCGTACATGCCGCCGCTCAGTCGACTGGTGAGGACCCAACTGGCGGTCGTGTTGATTGTCGGACTCCTTGCCGCGGTGTACGCGGGAGTGCGTTTCGCGCGCATGGATCAGGCCCTCGGAATCGCCGGGTATCGAGTGGTGGTCCACATGGACGATGCCAGTGGCATCTTCGACAACGCCGAGGTGACATACCGAGGGGTTCACGCAGGTCGAGTCAGTGCCATGCGGATGCGCCCGGGCGGCGTCGATGTTGAATTGATGATCGACACCGACCACAAGATCCCGGAGTCGTCAGTTGCGGTGGTCGCAAACCGGTCGGCGATCGGTGAACAGTTCCTCGACTTGCAGCCGCCGTCGTCTGCGGGGCCGTACTTGGCTGACGGTGCGGAGATCGACAAGGTCAAAATGCCGCCGGTGATCGCCGAAGTAATTGCCTCCACGATTGATCTGACGAAGACGATCCCCGTCGACCAGTTGCGCACCGTCGTGACCGAGCTGGGGAAGGCCTTCAACGGTAAGGGTGACGACCTGTCGCGGCTGATCGATTCCCTCGACAAGGTATCCGCAGACGGGCTCGCCAGCCTGAACAGTACGATCGGCCTGATTAAGAGCTCGAATGTGGTTCTCGAGACGCAGGCGGAACAGTCCGACGAGATCCTGAAGTGGTCGCGAAGTCTCGATCTGGTGGCCGCGCAGTTGGCGGGTTCGGACCCGGCGATCCGCCGGATTTTGGCCGATGGCCCCCGTGCGGCGGCCGCACTGTCAGGGTTTCTTGACGACAATGGTGCCGATGCGACCAAGCTGATCGGCCAGTTGGGGCGGACGGTTGATGCGATTTCCCCGACTTCGTTCGCTACCGAGATGACGGTCGCGCTGCTGTCGAATCTGTCGGCTGGTAGCCATTCGCCCGCCCCCGGCAACGGGCAAATCCGGTTTGGGATCGTCTTGGAGACCGGGAATCCGCCCAGCTGTACGCGGGGTTACGAGTCGACCCAGCAGATGATCGCGGAGATCAAACGCAAGAACCCGAACTTCGACATCAACTACGACGACTTCCCGTTCAACACGGACGCGAAGTGCGCCGTCCCGGTCGGCAACCCGACGTCGGTCCGTGGTGCTGATCGTGCGTCGCTGGCCAACCCGGATATCCCGCAACCGTGGGATAACAAGCCGAAGAAGGATCCCGACAAGCTGAACCTGACGCCTGTCGCCACCCAGATGGCAGCTCTCATGGGCGTCCACCCGCGGTAGAAAATGGCTGGTCAGTGTCCTCGATCACGTTGCAGGCAAACCGATTTGCGTTGGAAGTTCACCGGTGTGTAACGTAATCAATGCAACGCGGGGTGGAGCAGCTCGGTAGCTCGCTGGGCTCATAACCCAGAGGTCGTAGGTTCGAATCCTGCCCCCGCTACTAAACAAGAAGACCCGCACCATTTGGTGCGGGTCTTCTTGCATTTCCCGCGCCCCCCTGCCCGTTCTCGCATGATGCGTCGATGCCCGCACTACGTCTGACATAGTGCGGGAATCGACGCATCATGCGGGAACAAGGGGTGCTGCGGGTTCCGACCTAGGTCGGGGAGGCTGGTACGGTCCAAAGTTGCCAGTCGTACTCCATGTTGGGGTCAGGGAACCCGGTGAGATTCCGGGACTGACGCGCAGCGGTGAGGGGGACGGGCGGGGCACGCCGAGGAATCGGCAGCCACTGGAGCAACGCTCCGGGAAGGCGCCTCGGCCCGAATGAACCCGAGTCCGAAAACCTGCTGGCCCTAGCGGCAATCGCCGCCAGGTCAATGCCGGACCTCGCGCACTGGGTCCCTGACCAGATGGGTTACCCATGCCTGCCGGCCTAAGGCTCAACGCCCACCGAACGCGCAGCGACCGGTGTCCGGGTGCGCTGCGCCCGTGGCCCGCCGACGACGGACTCCTCGTCCGCCTCCGACTCATTGGCGGACGCGTCGAATCGGAACAACTTGCGGCAATCCTCGAAGTCGCCGAACGGTTCGGCGACGGCCGCATTCACGTGACGTCCCGAGCAAACCTGCAACTTCGGGCCCTGCAAGGCACGGGACAACTCGACGACGCGACGCTCGCGGCCATCGAAGCCACCGGACTCCTGCCGACGCGCACCCACGAACTCGTTCGCAACATCATGATCTCGCCGCAGACGGGACTGAGCGGTGGTCGAGCCTATCTTCGCCCGACCGGCCACGAACTCGATCGGTTGCTATGCACCGACCCAAAAATCGCCACCCTGTCAGGCCGCTTCCTGTTCGTCCTCGACGACGGTCGTGGCGACCTAATGAACCACGCCTGCGACCTCGGACTTGTCGCACTCGACGGCGCGACCGTCCAAGTCCGAGTCGGCGAAAAATGGGGTCCGGTCGTCGACCTCGACGATGCCGCCCAAACCTTGGCCGACCTGGCCACAGCCTTCGTCGACCGTCGCGGCACGGGTCCGACCGCCCCGTGGCATGTGCGCGAACTGGCGGCACCGCTCGTCGAACCCCAACTGCCGGACCCGCGCGTGCCTCCGCCAGGACCGGCCCTGGCTTACAGCGAGGCACACGTCGAGGTCCCCGGGGCGGGCATGGACCGCGACTTTGTCGAAGCCCGCACTAGCACCACCGATTACCTGATCGTCACGCCCTGGCGCGGCGTACTGATTCCCAAGGACCCACGATGACCAGCCCAACCAGGCCCTCGCGCCACTATCCGTACATTGATTCCGGCCCGGCCATTTACGTCGACTCGTTCGCGACGATCCGACGGGAAGCCGACCTCAGTGGGATTCCGGCGGACGCCGAAAAGCTCGCCGTCCGCATGATCCACGGGAGCGGTCAGGTCGACCTCGCCGCCGATCTCGTGGTGCACCCGGAGATGGTGGCGGCCTCGCGGGCGGCGCTGGCGTCGGGCGCACCGATACTGTGCGACGCCACCATGGTCGCGACCGGAGTCACCCGCGCACGTCTCCCTAAAGACAACGACGTCCTCTGCCTCCTCAACGACCGCCGTGTCCCCGGCCTAGCCGCCGACTGGTCGACGACCCGCACCGCTGCCGCCGTCTCGCTGTGGGAACCGCGCTTGGAAGGGGCGGTCGTGGCGATCGGCAATGCGCCGACGGCCCTGTTTCACCTGCTGGAAATGATCCTCGACGGCGGCCCGCGACCGGCCGCGATCGTCGGATGCCCCGTCGGCTTCATCGGTGCCGCCGAATCCAAGCAGGCCCTTATTGACTTCGCCGCGACCCACGGCATCGACATCCCGTACGTCACCGTCCGCGGACGTCGCGGCGGCTCGGCCATGACCTCATCGGCGCTCAACGCCCTGGCACAGGAGAAGGAATGACCGGCACTTTCACGATCGTCGGCCTCGGGCCCGGCGATCCCGAACTCCTCACGATCAAAGCTGCCCGAATAATTGGTGAAGCGACCGTCGTCGCGTATCACGCGGGAACCACCAAGCAGTCGCATGCGCGGCGGATCGCCGACAGCTTCATCCCGACCGAGACTATCGAAGAAGAACTGCGGTACCCGGTTACGACCGGCACCACCGACCATCCGGGCGGATACGTCGGTGCCATGACGGCGTTCTACGAGACGTGCGCCCAACGACTGTCCGCGCACCTCGACGCCGACCGCAATGTGGTGCTCCTCGCCGAAGGGGACCCGCTGTTCTACGGGTCATCGATGTACCTGCACGACCGTTTCAAGGACATCTATCCGACGGTGGTGGTCCCCGGAATCCCAGCGTTTGCCGCGGCGACCGCCGCCATCGGCGGCAGCGCCGGACCACTGGTCCGACAATCCGACGTTCTGACCGTCTTGCCCGGCACGCTGCCAGAACCGGAACTCGCTCGACGCCTCGCCGACACCGACGGCGCGATCATCATGAAGCTCGGTCGGACGTTCCCGGCGGTGCGGTCGGCGCTCGCGCAAGCCGGTCGCCTCGACGGTGCCTGGTACGTGGAACGTGCCTCCCAGCCGGAGGAACGCTGGCTGCCCGTTGCCGACGTCGACGCCGCGTCGGTGCCGTACTTTTCGCTGATCGTGGTGCCCGGCGACGACGCAAAGAAGGCCACGGCAGCGCGCATGCGGACCGACGGCGATGAGTCGGAGCCGCCGGTCGTCGAACGTCCGGCCGCGGAACTACTGGTGATCGGGCTTGGACCCGGCCCCGACGGATGGCTGACGCCCGAGGCGTCGACGGCGCTCGCTGAGGTTGACCACGTGATTGGCTACGGCCCGTACGTGGATCGGGTCCCGCAGCGGGTGGGCCTTACCCGGCACGCGTCGGGCAACACCGTCGAAGTTGACCGTGCCCGCCACGCCCTCGACCTTGCGAAGGCGGGGGAGAAGGTTGCGGTGGTTTCCGGTGGCGACGCCGGAGTATTCGGCATGGCCGCTGCCGTGTTCGAGGCGGCGGAGGATCCCGCCTATTCGGGTATCGCGATCCGCGTGCTGCCCGGAGTCAGTGCGGTGCAGGCTGTCGCAGCGAAGGCCGGTGCTCCGATCGGCGCGGACTTCGCGGTGATGTCGCTGTCGGATCGGCTGAAGCCGTGGGAGGTCGTGGAACGACGACTGCGCGCGATCGCCGAAGCCGACCTGGTTCTCGCCATCTACAACCCGGCCTCCCGGTCACGGACCGAGCAGATCGCGACCGCGCGGGACGTGCTGCTGGAACATCGTGACGGCGACACGGTGGTGATCGTGGGACGTGATGTGGGACGGGCCGAAGAATCGCTCACGGTGACGACCCTCGCCGCGCTGGATCCGACGACCATTGACATGAAATGCCTGCTCATCGTGGGTGCAAGTTCCACGCGAATCAGTGCTGCCGGGGTGTGGACGCCTCGCTACGTGAAGGCTTTGGAGCTGGCGCAATGACCGTCCACTTTGTGGGTGCCGGACCCGGTGCCGCAGACCTGTTGACCGTCCGCGCGACGAGACTGCTCGGCGCCGCCGATGTGGTGCTGTACCCGGGGACCTACCTCGATCCCGAGGTCCTTTCTCACACCAGCCCGGACGCGGAACTCGTCGATACACAGGGTCTCGACCTTGACCAGATCATCGACCGCATCGTCGAAGCACACGAGGCGGGTGACGACGTGGTGCGCCTGGCTTCCGGTGACCTGTCGATCTACTCGGCTCTCGCCGAACAAACTCGACGGCTCGACGCGGCAGGCGTCGCGTGGGACGTAACGCCGGGCGTTCCCGCCTACGCGGCCGCAGCGGCTGTCGTGGGGCGGGAACTGACGGTCCCGCTCATCAGCCAGTCAGTGGTGTTGACGCGGACGCAGGCTCGATCGACCGCGATGCAGGCGACGGAAAATCTGGCAGCGTTCGCGGCGACTCGGGCAACACTGGTGTTGCACCTGGCAATCACCAAAGCCCGCGCCCTGATGGACGACGTGATCGGCGACTACGGCGCCGACTGCCCGGTGATTGTCGTGTACCGAGCCAGCCAACCCGACCAGCAGATCCTTAGGGGAACCGTGGCGACCATCGCCGACATCGTCGACGCGGCCAGGCTCAAACGGGCAGCCGTAATCCTGGTCGGTTGGGCGCTGGACCCGACGGCCGGAGGGGAGTCGTTCCTGTACGACCCTGCGCGGGAGCGCGGAACTAAGCTCCGCGCGTAAACGCCCACTGGGTCACCGTGCGCATGGGCGTCCAGCCGGTGAAGGTGCCGATCGGGGCGGCGACCTCCACCGCGAGGCGGGTAAGTTCGCCACCGTGCGCGGCGTGCAATTCGCCGAGGAGTCGTTCGGTTTCGATCGTCACGCCGTGCACCACCAGGCGGCCACCCGCGGGCAGTGCGGCCAAGCAATGGTCGACGACGCCGGGGGCGGTCGCGCCGCCGCCGATGAAGATCGCTGACGGTTCGGGTAGGCCGTCGAGGACTTCTGGTGCCTTCCCGACCACGACCCGCAAACCAGGCACCCCGAGGTTGCTGGCGTTGCGGGCGATCCGTTCTGCCCGGTCGGGGTGGGCTTCGACTGCGGTGGTCGTGCAGGTGGGATGCGCGCGCATCCACTCGATCCCAACCGAGCCTGCGCCAGCGCCCACGTCCCACAGGTGCTCGCCGGGGACAGGAGCGAGCCGCGCCAACGCCGAGGCGCGCAAGTCGCGTTTGGTGAGCTGCCCGTCGTTCTCGAAAACGCTGTCGGGCAGTCCGGCAACCCACGATCCGTGGGGCGGCCCGATCAGCTCGAGGCCGATCACATTGAGCCTCGACGACGGTCCGGTCCAGGTGGCGACGGTCCCGTCGCGTCGGCTGAAATCGGCCGATCCGAGGTCGCCCAGCACGTGCATAACGCTGGCGCCGTAGCCGAGGTTTCGCAGCAGGTCCGCCACTGCCGCGGGAGTGTTCTCGTCCGACGACAGCACCACCACCCGTCGACCCGCAGACAACTCTCGGACCACTAGCGAAACATCGCGACCCACCAGCGAGACGACCACACACGACTCGGCTGACCACCCCAACTCAGCCCGGGCCAACGCGACTGACGACACTGCCGGGATCACCCGCACACGGTCGGCACCGAGCACGTCGATCAATGTAGAACCGATCCCCGAGACCAGCGGATCACCCGACGCGAGCGCCACCACGGAGCCGCCTGCGACCTCGCCAAGAAAAGCCCCGAGCTGCTCGCGCAAAGGCGACGGCCAAACGTGCCGCCGCTGGTCGGGACGGTCGGGGAGCATCGACAAGTGTCGTGCGCCACCGATAACCACGCTGGCGTCGAGTACTAGTTTTTGCTGTTCAGCGGGCATCGCCGCCCAACCTTCGGCGCCGACGCCAACAACGGTGATCGGCGGCGGGGTCGCGGGGCTCGTTGTCTGGGACACGAACGCTGACGCTATCGTAGGCACTAGGCACGAGGTGCCTTGGAGGCTTCGGCATCGGAAACGGTGGCAACTGCCGACAAGGAGAATCTGGGAAGCCGGTGAGATTCCGGCACAGGCCCGCTGCGGTAAATCGGGCCCCTCCATGCGAGGGGATCCGACAAGTCCGAAGACCGGCCTCGCGCCCGACCCTATTGTGTGGCGGCGTTCTGAACGCCGACCACGTGTGCATGAGCGGGAGCCTCAAATGCCGGTGCAGTACCCCTTTTCTGCTGTCCTCGGATGCGAGACGGCCACCCCCGAGAACGCCGACGTCGGTCGCCGCATTGGCGATATGGGACTGGCGTTGATCCTCACGACAATCGCCCCGGAAATCGGGGGCGTCCTGATTCGTGGGGAGAAAGGGACCGCAAAGTCGACCGCAGTCCGCGCGCTCGCCGCCGTGCTGCCGCCGATCGACGTGTACGCGGCGGACCGCTTCTCCATCGACCCGGCCGACCCCGCAGCCACCTCACCCGACGCCCCGTTCGCTGATACGACGACTCTCACCCGGCCGGTTCGCCTCGTCGAACTGCCGGTCGGTGCCACCGAAGACCGCGTCCTCGGGTCCCTGCACCTGGAACGGGCACTGTCGGAAGGCAAGGTCGAGTACGAACCGGGACTCCTGGCCCGCGCGCACCGCGGCATCCTCTACGTCGACGAAGTGAACCTGCTGCACGACCACCTCGTCGACCTCCTCCTCGACACCTCCGCCATGGGACGCGCGACGGTGGAACGCGACGGCGTCTCGATTGAGCATGCGGCGCGATTTGTGCTGATCGGCACCATGAACCCCGAGGAAGGGGAACTGCGCCCCCAACTCCTCGACCGGTTCGGCCTCACCGTGGAGGTCGCGGCCCCGCGTGAGCCGACTCTGCGCGCCGAAGTGGTGCGGCGCCGGATGTCGTTCGACGCCGACCCCGCAGCCTTCAATGCCAACTACGCCGCCAGCGAGGCTGCGCTCACCGACGAGATCGCAGCGGCCCGAGAACGCGTTGGTGCGGTACGACTCGGCGATCCTGCGCTATTGAAGATCGCCGAAGTGTGCGCGGCGTTCGAGGTCGACGGGCTGCGCGCCGACATCGTGACTGCTCGCGCGGCCGTCGCACATGCTGCATGGTTTGGCCGCGACACCGTCACCAAGGCCGATATCCGCCAGGCAGCTCTGCTCGCGCTGCCGCACCGGCGACGCCGCAACCCCTTCGACGCTCCCGGCATCGACGAGGAACTTCTCGATCAGATCCTGGGCGATGATGAACTGCCTCCGGAACCGCCGGAACCCGAGCATCGTCCGGACGGTCCCGACAATCTCGACGAGTCGACGCAGACCGACGGGGCAGACAACGACCGGGCAGGCAAGGACGGGGCAGAAAAGGACGGAACTGACAGCGGTGAATCCACACCCGCGCCAGATCCCGCTTCCGACGACCAGCAGCCGTCACCGGGCTCGGTCGGTCCCGAGACCGTCGCTGCGGCGACGGACCCCTATCGACCAAAGCACCTGACTGTTCGCGGTATCGGTGCCGGCACAGCCGGACGCCGCAGTCGCGCAATCGCCACCACCGGCCGTCGTATCGGAGCCACCGTCGGCGCGACCGGATCCCTGCACCTGGTGGAAACCATCAAAGCCGCAGCGGGCAAACAGGCGGTACGCCGAGCGACCGACGATCGACGAGAGCGGATCGACCTGCGCGGTGAAGATCTGCGGATCGCCGTCCGAGAGGGGCGCGAAGCCAACCTGGTGCTCTTCTGCGTCGACGCCTCCGGTTCGATGGCCGCACGCAAACGCATGACGCAGGTCAAGACCGCCGTCCTGTCACTGCTGCTGGACGCCTATCGTCGCCGCGACAAAGTTGGCCTGATTTCGTTCCGCGGGAACGCCGCTGATCTCGCCCTACCGCCCACGCACAGCGTCGACGTCGCCGCAGCGCGACTGGACAACCTCCCGGCCGGCGGACGTACGCCGCTGGCTGAAGGACTCCTCGAAGCGGCGCGTGTGGTGACGCGCGAACGGTTGCGCGACCCGCGCCTGCGGCCGCTGTTGGTGATTGTGACCGATGGTCGTGCCACGAGTGGTGCCGATGCCGTCGCGCGGTCGCTGCACGCCGCCGACTACGTCGCGAGCCTCGGCGTCACGACCGTCGTCGTTGATGGCGAAAGCGGTCCGCTGCGCTTGGGCCTCGCCCGTCAACTCGCCGCACGACTGGGTGCCGAACATCTGCCGGTCGCCGAAGTGAGCGCCGAAGCGCTGACGGCCTCGGTTCGCCGGCACACCCACCACTTGAATGGAGCCGCCTGATGCCGCAAGGAGTACCAACGACGGTCCCCAACGACGGTCTCACCACTCGCCAGCGTCGAAACCGACCGCTGCTGATGGTCCACACCGGAGACGGCAAGGGAAAATCCACCGCAGCCTTCGGGCTGGGCCTGCGCGCCTGGAACCAGGGCATGAACATCGGGGTCTTCCAATTCGTGAAGTCCGCCAAGTGGCGCATCGGTGAACAGACCGTCCTGGAACGCCTCGGCCAACTGCACGAGGAGACCGGCGAAGGCGGGCCCGTGCAGTGGAACAAGATGGGCTCGGGATGGTCGTGGAGCCGCAAGCAAGGCGACACCGAAGACCACGCGGCCGCCGCCGTCGAAGGCTGGGAGGAGGTGAAGCGTCGGCTCGCCGACGAGACCCACGACCTGCTGATCCTCGACGAATTCACCTACCCGATGAAGTGGGGATGGGTCGACGTCGACGAGGTAGTGCAGGTCCTTGCCAACCGGCCGGGCCACCAACACGTCATCATCACCGGCCGCAATGCGGCCGCCGCGCTCGTCGACGCTGCCGACTTGGTTACCGAGATGACCAAGGTCAAGCACCCTATGGACGCCGGGCAGAAGGGGCAGCGGGGCATCGAATGGTGAGCCGATGAAGCTACCGCGACTGGTGATCGCGGCACCGTCGACCGGGCAGGGTAAGACCACAGTCGCCATGGGCTTGATGGCGGCGCTCCGTTTGGCCGGACAAGAGGTCAGCGGACATAAGGTGGGACCCGACTACATCGACGCTGGCTATCACTGCCTCGCGACGGGACGCCCGGGACGAAACCTCGATCCGCACCTGGTCGGGGAAGATCGCATCGTGCCGCTACTGCTGCACGGTGCGGCGGGCGCAGATATTGCGATCGTCGAAGGCGTTATGGGCCTCTACGACGGTCGGCTCGGCACCGGCGGATTTGCTTCGACGGCACATGTCGCGACGTTGACATCCTCGCCGGTGGTGCTGGTGATCGACGTGGCGCGACAGTCGCGGACTGTCGCCGCCGTCGCAGCGGGCATGGCGGCCTTCGACCCGACCATCAACATCGTCGGAGTGATCCTCAACCGGACCGGATCGGTCCGCAACGACGCCGAGATTGTCGCGGCCATGGAAACCGCGGGACTACCGGTTTTTGGATTGCTGCCGCGCGACGAGCAACTCGCCACGCCGTCCCGGCACCTCGGCCTGGTGACAGCAAGCGAACGGGACGACTCGGACGAGTTCGTGGACCTGCTGGGGCGCGTCATCGCCGCGCACCTCGACATTCCGGCGCTCCTCCACGCTGCCCGCACCGCACCAGACCTGGAAGCACAGGCGTGGAATCCGGGGACCGAGGTTGTCGCGGAGGGGACTGAGCGTCCCGTTGTCGCAGTGGCTGGCGGTCGTGCCTTCACCTTCCGCTACGCCGAAACCGACGAACTCCTTCGGGCGACCGGATGCGATGTGGTGGGTTTCGACCCGCTCGTCGACACCGCGCTGCCCGCCGGAACCTGCGGACTCTACCTCGGCGGCGGGTTCCCGGAGGTCTACGCCAGCGAGTTGGCCGCCAACCGTGAACTCCTCGCAGACCTGCGGGGTGCGGTCGAATCGGGAATGCCGACCGTCGCCGAATGCGCGGGGTTGCTGTACCTGGCGAACACGCTCGACGGCGCACCGATGGCCGGTGCCGTGCATGCCTCGGCGGAGATGTCGGGTCGGCTGACGCTGCGATACCCGGTGGCCACGGCCACCGCAGACTCCCTGTTGACACGCACCGGCGAGCAGGTGACCGGGCACGAATTTCACCGCACTCAAACCAGTCCGGCGAACGGGCCGGTCGCGGCATGGAGTATCGACGACGCGCCGACGGGCTTCGCGACCGACACCCTGCATGCGTCGTACCTGCACGTGCATTGGGCAGGGCACCCGCAGCTGGCGCAGCGGTTTGCCGACGCGGTGCATCAGCGCGCCGTGAATCAGCTCCGGCCGAGGATGCAGTCGGCGCAGTAACCGCCGCCGGGGATTCGGTAGTACAAGCAGCAGGAGCGCCGCACATAGCTCGGCGTTGTTCCTTCGCTCAGCGTCCCCTTCCCGACGAAAGGACCGTTGAGGAGGTGCCGTCCGACGGCGGTCGCAGCGTCAGCGAGTTCGGGGCGGACCAGATTAATCATGGCGATCGCGCCGAAGGCCGCCGAGGCGATGTTGCCGTCTAACACGGTCGAAGAAAGTGCGTAGTGCGCGGCAATCGCCTCGGCGAGGGGTCTCATCACCGTCGTCAACGCCGCCGAAATGTCGGGCACACCAACAGGTCCGGTGACGACGATCGGCCACGGGCCCGCGGCGGCCGGCTTCCAGAAAGTCGTGTCCAGATCGAGGGCGGGAATATCGATCCCCAAAACTGTTGCTGCGACCTGCGGCGCTAGTAGGCGGGCGAAAAGCCCCAGCGACATCGTCGACGCCGCGACCCGACGATCAATATCTGCTCCGGCCATCTCGGCCAGCAACGCCTGCGTGAATGTGACCCGTTCATCGAGCACGGCACCGTCTTCCACGAGAGCGCGGAGTGGCGTCCAGGTCGCATCGTCGACCGTGTCGTCGAGGGCAAAGAACCCGCCGAGTTCAGCGAGCTTCGATTGCATAGTGCCCAACTTGTATCCCCGACTTTCAACGTGAAGAGGCGCGCCGACCCCACGGGCTGGTCACGCGATCGCTGGGGATAGGATGCCAGGTGCAAGCATGCATGAGGAAGCCGGTGAGATTCCGGCGCAGTCGCGCTACTGTGACATCCCTTTTCGAGAAATCATCAGGGGTGAAGCCAGACCCGAATGCCTGTCACCACCCAATGATCAAGGGCGCATGAACCCTTGAGGAGGACACATGTCGCATTCTGTTGCGGTACCGGTTGCCGGTGCCATTCCCACGATCCCGTTGAAAGAACTTGCTCCGTGGGTAGTGTTTTTCGGTCTCCTTGCGATGGTGGTGATCTTTTTCGTCAGCACCACTCAGGGTGCAGTGTCGGTTCCGCCCGGCACCGGTGTCCACGAGTGGCTCCACGACGGACGTCACCTGCTCGGCTATCCCTGCCACTGAGTTGCGGAGGGATACGCCATGAACGCACGAGCATTTCTTGTCCGTGGCCTGATCGCGGGACTTCTCGCTGGCATCGCCACGTTCTTTGTGGCCTACGCGGTCGGTGAGAGCCAAGTCGAAACCGCGATCGGGATCGAAACAGCCGCCGAGGCCGGACACACCCATTCCCACGACGACAGCGCCGCTGAAGTCTCTCGGGAAACGCAAAAAACCTGGGGACTCTTGACCGGGACTGTTGGCGTCGGAGTCGCCCTCGGAGGCATCGTCGCGCTCATCGCGGCGGCTACTCTCGGTCGCCTAGGGAGACTTCAGCCTGGCGGTTCGACCGCATTGATCGCCGCGATCGGGTTCGTCGCCTTTGCTTTGGTCCCATTTCTGAAGTACCCGGCGACGCCACCGGCCGTCGGTAGCGGCGACACCATCGGCGGTCGCACAATTCTCTACTTCGGGTTCGTCGCGATCTCCGTCGCAGCCGCGGCAGGAGCCACCTACGCGGCAGTCAAATTGCGTGAGAAGTTTGGGACCTACACGGGAGTCGTCAGCGGAATCGCGATCTACCTGCTGGTGGTCGTGGTGGCGGGCAACCTGTTCAGCACGGTCAATGAGGTGGGGGATTTCCCAGCCGATACCCTGTGGTTCTTTCGTCGCGCATCTTTGCTGACCCTCGCCACCATGTGGGGCGTCATTGGTGTCGTGCTGACCGGGCTCGTATCACGGCTCTATGCCGAACAATCGGCGCAAATCCGGCGACAGGAGTTCGCGGCGAGCCTCTGACCCGGGCGGGTAGTTGCGTTGGTCTGGCTACTGAGTCAGCACCCAGACCAACGCTTCGTCGACCGTACTCACGGTGGCGACCCCGGAGGGGGACGGCGGTCGCGCGACAACTACGACCGGTACGCCGAGTTCGGCGGCGGCAGCCAGCTTCGGCCAGGTAAAGCTGCCACCGGAGTCCTTGGTGATGAGGACGTCGCTGGCGTGCGACCGCATCAATGCCCGCTCGCCGTCGAGCGTGTACGGGCCGCGGCTGGTGATTAGTTTCCACGACGACGGAATCGTCACGTCCGGTACATCAACCACTCGAGCCAACACGTGGTGCTCACCGAGGTCTGGAATGAACTGCGCCAACTCCTGCCGCCCAATTGTGAGAAAGGGGCGGCTGCCGAGACGCGCCGCTACGACAGCCGCGTCGGCGTGCGAATCGACATAGCGCCACGACTCCTGCGGTTCCCAACCGGGGCGAGCCAATCGGATCAGGGGCACGTTCTCCGCATCGCAGGCGAGTGCGGCGTTCGTGCTGATGCCGCGGGCGAACGGATGCGTGGCATCGACCACCGCGTGGTACTCGGCCAGCGCGCGCCGCAGGCCATCGACACCACCGAAGCCGCCGATCCGGACTTCGCCGACCGGCAGTCGTGGCCGCGCGACGCGGCCGGCAAGAGAACTGGTGACGTCGATACCGGTGGCGACCAGGTGTGACGCCAGCGCGCGGGCCTCACCGGTGCCGCCGAGCAGAAGCACCTTCATGGGGTACCTCCCGGCGGGAGAATCGGTTGCGACTTGGGTGCCCCAGACCTGGCCAATTCGATGAGTGCTTCCACGTCAAGGTGTTCTTCGACGAGATCACCGAGACGGTCGAGTCGAGCTTCGCGGGCCTGCGGAAACGACACCGTCGAGGGTGCGATACCGAGGGCCTCGCTTAAGAAGGCGCGGCGGAAGTCGTCGCCTTCTAAACTTCCGTGCCACATGGTGCCGAACACCTGGCCCCACCGCGCTCCGCCGAGGAAGTCCTCGCCGGACGCGACCGTCATGTGACCGTGGTGGATCTCGTAACCATTCGCGAGGGCACCCAAAGCGAAACCGCTCGGCAATCGCAGGTTCTTCTCTGCCTGGAACTCGGTCCGGACATCAAGGAGCCCCAGGCCGTCAACCGAGACACCCGCCCGGGATTCCACGCCGTGAGGATCTGCGATGGTGTGGCCGAGCATCTGAAACCCGCCGCAGATGCCGAGGAGCGGGCGGTTTTGCCCAGCGTGCTTCATGAGGGCCCGATCAATTCCGCGGGAACGAAGCCACGCCAGGTCGGCGATGGTTGAGCGTGTCCCCGGCAGCACCACGAGGTCGGCATCGGACACCTCGCGCGGGTCGGTGGTGAATACCACGTCAACGTCCGGTTCCAGACCGAGCGCGTCGACGTCGGTGAAGTTGCTGATCCGGGGGAGTCGGATCACGACGACCTTCCGCGCTCGATCGGTACGGGCGCGACGGCCCGCGAGATCGAGGGCGTCCTCGGAATCGAACCACAGGGTCGAATCCCATGGCAGCACGCCAAACACCCGTCGGCCCGTGAGCTGTTCCAGCGAGTCCAGTCCGGGCGTCAGCAGTCCGACGTCGCCGCGGAACTTGTTGACGACGAACCCGCTGACCAGCTGTTGATCTGCGGGTTCCAAGAGGGCAAGGGTGCCGAACATGGCGGCGAAAACCCCGCCGCGATCAATGTCGCCGACCACGATTGTCGGCAGACCGGCGTGTCGAGCCAAACCCATGTTGACGTAGTCGCCCGCGCGCAGGTTGATTTCGGCGGGGGAGCCGGCACCCTCGGCGATGACGACGTCGAAACGCGAGGCGAGGCCGTCGTAGGCGGCATGGGCCGCACGGGCGAGATGCCGTCGGCCGGTAGTCCAGTCGGCGGCATCCACCTCGCCAGCGGGCTGTCCCATCACGACGACGTGGCTGCGCCGGTCGGTACCGGGCTTGAGCAAGACCGGGTTCATCGCCGGTTCCGGCGGAACCCCGGCCGCCAACGCCTGGACCCACTGGGCACGACCAATCTCGGCGGTCGTGCCGTCGGTCGCCACGCACACCATCGAGTTGTTCGACATGTTCTGCGCCTTGTACGGGGCCACGGAGATGCCGCGTCGAGCCAAGGCTCGGCAGAGGCCGGACGTGACGATGCTCTTGCCCGCGTCGGAGGTGGTTCCGGCCACCAGCAAACCCGCCATCAGGGTGCCCTCAGCAGGTACACGTCCATTGCCCAGCCGACCTTCTGCTTGGCCCTTGACTTGGCCCGGTCGATCTCTTCGGCAACGTCGGCGACCCGCCCAGCGACCAGTTCTTCGGAGGCATCGCCCAAATTGGCACCCCACCAAATTGACCAGTCACCGAGCCCCGAAAGGTCCGGACTGCCGCCGAGCATGACGCACACATTCCGCTGACCGGCGGCGATGTCGTCATGCAACCGGCGGGCGGTCGTGATGTGGACGGGAACACCCACCGGATGCAGCACCATGCGATGCCGAGCCGCAAGCAGTTGCGGCGCGCTGATGCCGGGGAGAACGTCGTACTCCAGCGGCATCCGGTCGGCGAGTTGCTCCACGACGCGGATCGTCGAGTCGTAGAGCGAGGGGTCGCCCCACACCAGGAAGGCGGCGGTGCCGCCGCGTGCGCGCAACACCTTTTCGTAGGCATCGACGCGGGCCTCGTGCCAGTCGCGGACAGCGGTCACGTAGTCGCCGGAGTCGCCAGAGTCGCTGCGATCGCGCTCTGGATCGGGGACGGCCACCACGGGAATCCGCGATGACTGCGCGACGGCGCGGCGCACGGAAAGGAGCGGATCGTCGTCGGACTTCGCGGCGGCGATGACGTAATCGCAGGTCCGTAAGGCCTCGGCGACCTCGGCGGTTACCTGCGACGGACCCATCCCAATCCCGAGGATGCGTACTTTCGTCGCCGTCATACGTGTACTCCGTCCTCCAGATCGCCCTCGACTTCGAGGTACACCTCGGCCATCGCGGTGAGGGTGTCCGGGTCCGGGTCGGCCCACAGACCGCGCTCGGCCGCCTCATGTAGTCGTTCGACGATGCCGCGCAGCGCCCACGGGTTCGACGTGCGGAGGAACTCTCGGTTGGTCTCATCGAGGACGTACTCGTGCGAGAGCTTCTCGTACATCCAGTCGTGAACCACGCCCGCTGTCGCGTCGAAACCGAAGAGGTAGTCGACGGTCGCCGCCAGCTCGAAGGCGCCCTTGTAACCGTGGCGCTGCATGGCGGCGATCCACCGCGGATTCACCACGCGGGCACGGAAGACGCGGGCGGTCTCCTCACTGAGCGTGCGCGTCCGGATGGCGTCGGGCGTGGTGGAGTCACCGACGTAGGCCTTCGGGTCGCTGCCGGTGAGCGCGCGGACGGTCGCGACCATGCCGCCGTGGTACTGGAAGTAGTCGTCGGAATCGGCAATGTCGTGCTCCAGGGAGTCGACGTTCTTGGCAGCCACCGTGATGCGTCGATAGTTTGCGCGCATATCGTCGGCCGCCGGAGCGCCGTCGAGGTCACGTCCGTACGCGAAACCACCCCACGCGGTGTAAACCTCGGCGAGGTCAGCATCGTCGCGCCACGATCCGGATTCGATCACCTGCAGGATGCCCGCGCCATACGAGCCCGGCTTCGACCCGAAGATTCGCGTTGAGGCGCGGCGCTTGTCTCCGTGCACGGTGAGGTCGGCCAGATAGTTGGCCCGCGGGAAGTTGGTCTCGGCGTCCTCGTCCAGGTTGACCACCATCGCCACGGCGTCGTCGAGCATCGCCACCACGTGGGGGAAGGCGTCGCGGAAGAACCCAGAGATTCGGACGGTCACGTCGATCCGCGGGCGTCCGAGGTCGGCGGGTGAAATCACGGTAAGGCGACTGACGCGCCGCGAGGCTTCGTCCCATTCGGGGCGAACGCCCAGGAGTGCGAGGACCTCGGCGATATCATCGCCGGAGGTACGCATGGCGCTGGTGCCCCACACCGACAGGCCCACCGACTTTGGGTACGTCCCGGTCTCATCAAGGTGCCGGGCGATGAGCGAATCGGCCATCGCCTGCCCGGTCTGCCAGGCCAACCGCGAGGGGATAGCCCGCGGATCCACGGTGTAGAAATTGCGGCCCGTCGGCAGGACATTCACCAGGCCGCGCAACGGTGAACCGGACGGTCCGGCCGGGATGAAGCCGCCGTTCAAAGCGTGCGTGATCGCGTCGAGCTCGTCGGTGGTTTGCGCCAACCGGGGAACAACCTGCTCGGCCGCGAACGTCAGGACGCCCTGCACGCCGACGTCGTCGTGCAAGGAGGCGACGACCGTCGGATCCCAATTGGCTTGTTCCATCTGCTCAACCAACCGGCGAGCCTGCGCCTCCACGGCATTGACCTCCGCGAGTTCGGCGCCCTCAGCCAAGCCGAGGGCCGACCGCAACCCGGGCAGCGCATTTCCGACCCCGCCCCACACCTGTGCGGCCCGCAAGATCGCGAGAACCAGATTCACTCGGGCTTCACCCGTCGGTGCCGCACCCAAAACATGCAGGCCGTCGCGGATCTGGGCGTCCTTGATTTCGCACAGCCACCCGTCGACGTGCAGGAGGAAGTCGTCGAACTCGGTGTCTTCCGGGCGTTCCTCCAGGCCGAGGTCGCGATGCATTTCCGCAGACCGCATCAACTGCCAAATCTCGCCGCGGACCGCGGGCAGCTTCGCCGGGTCCATCGCGGCGATGTTGGCGTGCTCGTCGAGAAGCTGCTCGAGTCGGGCAATGTCGCCGTAGGCTTCGGCGCGCGCCATCGGCGGAATCAGATGGTCGACGATCACCGCGTGCGCCCGCCGCTTGGCCTGCGCACCCTCACCGGGATCGTTGACCAGGAACGGGTAAATCAGCGGCAGGCTGCCGAGCGCGGCATCCGGTCCGCACGACGCCGAGAGCGCCGCATTCTTACCCGGCAGCCACTCCATCGACCCGTGCTTGCCCAGGTGAATGATCGCGTCGGCACCAAAGCCGTGCTCAATCCACCGATAGGCACCAAGGTAGTGATGACTCGGCGGCAGGTCAGGATCGTGGTAGATCGCGACCGGGTTCTCACCGAAGCCGCGGGGCGGCTGAATCAGGATCACCACGTTGCCAGCCTGCAAGGTGGCCAAGACTAACTCGCCCGAGTCGTTGACGAACAAGCTTCCCGGCGACTCGCCCCACGCGTCGACCGTCGCCTCGCGGAGGTCGGTCGGCAGATCGGCGGTCCACTCGTCGTACTCGGCCTTGGTGATCCGCACGTGCGCGTCGGTGAGTTGTGCCGACGTCAACCACTCTTCGTCTTGCCCGCCCGCTGCGATCAGCGCGTGAATCAGCGCATCGCCAGCCCGGGTGTCGTCGTCGGAGTCGAGAAGTCGAGTGACGGGATTGTCGCCGCCGAGGTCGTAGCCTTCGTCGCGCAGGCGGCGCAGCACCCGAATCGCCGACACCGGGGTATCGAGACCGACCGCATTACCGATCCGAGCGTGCTTCGTCGGATACGCCGACAGCATCACGGCCAGCTTCTTCTCTGCGTTTCCCACAGCGCGCAGTCGTGCATGGTTGACGGCGATTCGGGCAACGCGGTTCGCCCGTTCGGGGTCGGCGACGTAGTGCGGGAGACCGCGGTCGTCGATCTCCTTGAAAGAGAACGGTGCGGTGATGATCCGGCCGTCGAACTCGGGGATCGCAATCTGGCTGGCCGAGTCGAGCGGGGTGACGCCGTCGTCGGAGGCCTCCCATTCGGCGCGGCTCGACGTCAGGCACAGGCCCTGCAGGATCGGGATGTCGAGGGCGGCCATGCGCGCGACATCCCATGCTTCATCGTCGCCGCCGGCGCTGGCTGTTGCAGGCACCGAGCCGCCTGCTGCCAAGACCGTCACGATCAGTGCATCGAGGGTGCCGAGTGCGTCGAAGAGGTCGTCCGGCGCGGATCGCAATGAGCCAGCAAAGATCGGTAGGCCAACAGCCTGTCCGGTCGCGTCGATCGCATCGGCCAAGGCGTGCGCGAACGCGGTGTTGCCGCTGGCCTGATGAGCGCGGTAGAAGAGGACTCCTACTCGTGGACGCTGGTTGTCGATGGGCTTCCGGTCGACGAATCCCCAGTTCGGGATGGGTTCCGGGGCCTCGAATCCTTCGCCCGTGAGGAGGATCGTGTCGGAAAGGAAGGCGTGCAGTTGGGCGAGATTGTTGGGGCCGCCTTCGGCAAGGTAGCGGTGGGCCTGTGCGGCAACGCCCATCGGGACGGTGGAGATTTCCATCAGTTCGGCGTTGGGTTCCTGCTCTCCGCCAAGAACCACCACCGGTGTGCCGCGGTCACGGACTGCGGCAAGACCGGGCCAAAGGTCGTGGGGCGAACCGAGGAGTCTGACAACGACTAAGTTCGCGTCTTCGACGGCCGCTGTCAGTTCGGCGTCGTTGCTGCGGGTCGGGTTGGCCAGTACATAGGCGGCATCGCTTGCGCGCGCCGAGAGCAGATCGGTGTCGGACGTGGACAGCAGCGCAATGCGTGCCGAGGGCACACCAGTTGATGCCATGGCGGCAGTTCCTCCTCCGGGGTTCGCGCCCCGTCGTATGTCGGATCAACCCGCGCGCAGTATCTGGCTTCGTCGACAATGCGACGTCACAGTGGCGGAACCGCCCCGGATTTGAACCGGGTTCCTGCCGCGCGGGAGCAACCTGCAGCCTACGTCAGACCGCTATCGCCACCCCGCGCCGCCCTTCTCGCATGATGCGTTGATTCCCGCACTATGTCAGACGTAGTGCGGGAATCAACGCATCATGCGAGAACCAGTTAGCGCGGGGTTGGGCTGGGCATTGCCTGGGCGACGATGGCACCCACCGCGAGGAAGGCGACCATGATGGCGAACGACGCGCGGTAGCCGGCTTCCAAACCGTGGGTGGTGCCAACGCTGCTGTAGACAGTGCCGATTACGGCCGCACCAATCGCGACCGACAACGCCTGCACGGTATTGAAGACGCCCGAGGCGGCACCGGCGAGATTGACCGGCACCTCGTCGAGCACCAGAAGGCCTGCCGATCCGACGATGGCACCGAACCCGAGGCCCGAAACAGTCAACGCGACGGTGAACCAGAGCGCCGGATGCGCCGAAGACTCGGCGAAATCCATCGTCAGCATGCCCGCAATGAAGACGACGGCACCGTATTGCAAGACGCGCTTGCCGAAACGCGGGGCCCACATCGTGGCAGCCAAACCAGCCGAAGCGGGAACCGCGAGCGAGAACGGGATCCACATCAATCCCGTGTGCAGCACCGACCAGCCCAGGGCAAGCTGCACGTGCAGCGACTGCACCAGAAAATAGCCGCCGGTCGGGATCATCAATGCGCCGAACGTTGCAAGGCCCGCGCTAAACGATCGCGTTTGGAACAGGGCTGGCGGAATCATCGGCTCAACGCCGCTTCGCTGCGCGTTGATCTGCTGCTGGGCAAAGACGCCCAAACCGAGAACTCCGGAGCCGATGAGTCCGAACCCCCAGGCAGGCCAATCGTTCTCCGGGCCGAGCGTTATCGGCAGCATGATCGCCGCCAACGACAAACCGAGGACGATGGCCGATCCGGCGGTGATGGGTGCCGGTTTGTCGGCGCGAGTCTGGGGGACAAAGGCGCGTGCGGCGATGATCGCGAGGACTGCCAACGGCACGTTGATCAGGAAGATCGGCCGCCACGACATGCCGAACCAGTCGCCGCTCGTGATGAACGCACCCAAGACCGGGCCGCTGACGGCGGCCAGCCCAATGATCGAGGTGAACAGGCCCATCGCCCTGCCTCGTTCTTCGGGGGCGTACATCACCTGGATGCTGGTCAGGACCTGCGGCACCATGAGTGCTGCGGCGACTCCCTGCACGATCCGGAAGGCGACGAGTTGGGTGGGATCGGCGGCCAGTCCGCAGGCGAGCGAGGCGGCCCCGAACGCGGCGAGCCCGATGATGAAGAGGCGGCGTCGGCCGAACCGGTCCCCGAGGCGAGCACCGAGAATCAGTCCGACGGCGTAGGCCAGGGGGTATCCGGCAACAATCCACTGCAGGGCGCTCGCTGAAGCACCGAGGTCGTCGGTCATCGTGTGGAGGGCGACGTTGACGACGGTGGCATCCATCAACTCCATGAATGAAGCCGCGAGCAGGCAGATCAACGCGATGGTCCGGGCCCGCGGACTGAGTGTCGGTAGCGCAGTCTGAGACGTGGTCTCAGTGAGCTTCGCGATGGGTCCGCTTCTTGCGTCTTCCTCGGACGTGACAGTCATTTCGGGCTCCTTTGGTCGGATCGCAACTTGGTGTGACCATGACGTTAGGGACCTCAAAGGACAGGAAGTGTCCGCAATCAATTTCAGCTTTCCGGACAGTTTCTGTCCGCTGAATCCGGCACCATGAACCCATGGCCGCTACGACGACACGCACCCTTAAGCTGCTCGCGTTGCTTCAGGCACATCGACTGTGGGCCGCAGCGGAACTCGCCGCGCGGCTGGAGACCACCGAGCGAACGGTGCGCCGCGACGTCGAACGTCTGCGGGAGTTGGGGTACCCGGTGGAGTCGGTGCGTGGCACGGGCGGCGGATACCAGTTGGCACCGGGTGGATCAATGCCTCCGCTAGTGGTCGACGAAGCCGAAGCCGTCGCAATCGTCGCGGCTTTGCGGAGCGCGGCCTCGGGGTCTGCGGCAGGGGTGGCGGAAGCGTCGGTGCGCGCGTTGGCGAAGGTTACGCAGGTGCTGCCGCCGAAGCTTCGCAAGCGCGCCGACGCTTTACGCGCGATGAGCGTCGCCATCCCCGGACAGTCAGCGCCACCGTTGGACGCCGAAGTCATCACGACGGTGGCGCTCGCCTGCCGCGACACCGTCGAAATCGAATTCGACTATGCCCCCGCTGCGCGGGCTGGCCGTACGCCCGGCCGTCGTCGCGTGGAGCCGAACCGCCTGGTCCCGGTAGGTCAACGATGGTATCTGCTGGCCTACGACCTGGGTCGCCAGGATTGGCGAACCTTCCGGCTCGACCGGTTGAAGAATGCAACACCGGGCAAGCGGAGTTTCCGGCCGCGGGCGATTCCCGGTGGTGACGCAGGCGAGTTTGTTCGCGGCAGCCTCCGCGCCGTCCACCAATCGCACGAGGTCACCGCCGTGGTCCATGCCTCGCCCGAGGTGGTACGGGCGAAGATCGGCCGCTGGGCACAAGCGGCCGATCATCCCGAGGGTTCTTTGGTGACGCTGCACGTTGAGGACGCCCGCTGGGTGGCGATGGCGTTCGGTTCGCTTGACGCCGACTACGAGTTCGTCAGTCTGCCGCCGGAGTTGCTGCACGACCTCCGCGGCCGCAACGCCCGTGAGTCACGAGCCCTCTACCTGATGGAACGTGAGCGTCAGGCCGACTAGGGGGCACCGTTACGGGCGGAGGCCGCGTTGCCATGACGACTCCAATCGTGCGAGCGACTCGCGGAATCCCGGATTCGGGTTAGCTCCGGAGACGGCGGCAGCTACTGCTTCGGTCGCTGCTTGGCGGTTCACGCCCTTGGTAATTGCGTACGCAATACCGACCGCCGGGGTCCGACTTTGCGCGGCGACGCAGTGCACCAGTACCTCGCGTCCCTCGCTGCGCAGCGCCGCTATGGTGGCGGCCGCGTCGGCGAGGACGAAGTCGAGGTTGGGGTTTATCTGTGCACCGGGTTCGTCGATTAGGCGGAACGGAATGTGCTCGACATCGGGTGCGATCTGGTCTGTTCCGACGAGGCAGAGGCTGATCACCGCGCTGACGTCGGCGGGGAGCGCGCCCAGCGCGGTGACGTCCCCGAGCCACACGCCATCGTCGTGCGGGTGTTGGACGAGAATCGGCGGGCTGGCGGGGTAGTCGATCCGGGTGGCGGTGGGCCATCCGTGCGATTCGGGTCCGCCGGTGGCGGCCAGGTGTACGAGACCGACGAGCTGTTCGCCGCTTAGTCCCGGGTAGCCGTGGAGGATGCGACGCCACCGTGCTGGTACAGCGGATGCACCCCACCGGGCACCGAGGAGGGCGCCGGCGATCGCGGCGACGGTATCGGTGTCGTTGCCGATGCGGATGGCGGTGGTCAGTGCTTCTCCGAAGTGTCGGCACGGCTGATCGATAGGTACCCGGGTGTGGACGATGGCCGACCATGCGGCCTGAAACGCGGCAACCACCCAGCCGTTCGGGGTGAACTCCGCGGGCTCGCGCTGTTCGGCTTCGTCGATGCGCTCACTCCAATAGGCGGCGGCCTCGTCGTCGAGGGAGTTCAGGCCGGCGCGCACGTCGAACCTGGCGTCGACAACCGCGCAACGAATGGCCAACGACCACAACGTGCACGCCTCCTGAGCGCGGCGGTCGTAGTGCGTCAGCGCGCTGACTTTCCGCGCTGCGTCGGCGACGGCGGCGGGGTCGTGCAGGTATGGAAGTGCGACGGCGGCGGTGCGCATGAGGGATCCGTTACCGCCGGAGTGAGTGACAGACTTGCAATGCTCGATGGACGCGGCAGTGGCGGCTGTCCCTGTCGGGTTTGGCCCGACAGCGCGCAGTACCGCGCGGGTTTGGTTGCCGATGTCGGCGGGCCCGGAGTCGTACCAGTCACGGAAGCGGCGGGCGACGGCGGTGAGGCCTTCCTCGGAGCGTAGATCGAGACCGGATGCCGATGTGTCCAAGATGGCCCAGGCCATCGTCGTATCGTCGGTCCACTCGCCCGGGGCGAAGTTCCCGAGGCCACCGCCGAGCATCTGCGGGCCGTCGGGGCCTGGCCGCAGGTAGTCGAACTCGTAGGGTGCGCCAAGTGCGTCGCCGACGGCCGAACCGAGGACCGCGCCACAGGCGCGATCGAGTTGTGCGGGAGTCAATTTCATTTAGGCCACCTCCGAGCCGGTGCGATAAGCGAGGTCATCGCGGGTTGACGTCATGGTTGAGAAGAACTGGTCGAGCAGTAGCGATAGGTGCTGTGGAGCGAAGGGCGTGCAGATCATCGCACTTTCCAGCCAGATGGACCGATTGACCAGTGTCCACTTGGTGACCACGCTGCGGCGGTTGAGAATTCCCAGTTCCACCTCGGTCGCTCGCCGTGAGTACACACCGTGCGCGACACGGCTGAAGGCAACGATGAGCGGGGCGTCCGGAAGTACCCTGACCCACACTTTGTGGCCCAGATGGTCCAGGACGCAGTCGCCGTCGTCATCGACCAACGGTTGCTGCCCGAACTTGTCCCGCAGGGTGTCCTTCACCAGTCCGATCAGATGGTCTCGGTTCCTTGGGTGGTGGGCCGCGGCTTCGGATTTGCGGTCGGCCGCCTGGAAATCTGCCCACAGTGCGTCGCTGCTGCCGTCGCGCTCGAAATTCTTGTCCTGCGTCATCCCAACTCCTTTAGCATGTCATCATAGCTAAACATTAGCACTCGATACGCGCTAATGTCTTGGGGGTGGCGAACAGTGCATTGGAGAAGTACCCGCGACCAGGCGTGACGGTCGACTTAGCGATTCTCACGGTTGTCGGTGCGACAGCGGCAATCCCTGAACTGCGCGTGCTAATCCAAGACCGCACGGACCCGGATGGTCGGGCGCTCCCCGGAGGATTCGTGCGCGAACGCACAACCGTTGCCCAGACCACCGCCGAGGTTTTTCGACGCAAGGTGGGGGTCGAGTTCGGCAGAGAGGTGCACCCAAGACTGCTGCGCCTGTTCGACGACCCGAACCGCGACAGTCGTTCCTGGGTGATCTCGGCGGCACACGCCATCTCGGTGCGGGAAGCGGATCTGACTTCGGCGCATGGCCATCTGGTTCGAGTTGATCACGACGGCCGACTCGACGGGGAGAGCCCACTGCAGTTCGACCACGACGAGATCGTTGCTGACGCAGTCAGGGAACTTCGCTCGCGTTACGAGTTTCGCCACCGGTACGCCGATACGCTCCCGGATCCGGACGGCTTCCTCGACGAGCCATTCACTCTCCATCAACTACGCAAGGTGCACGAAGCCGTGATTGGCGAACGCCTTCACAAGGACAACTTCAACCGCCGCATGAAACCGCTCCTGGACCCGGTCCTTCTCGACGGCGAACCAGTATTGGCGGAGAGCCTAAGGGGGCGGCCTGCTGCGTTGTATCGGCGGCTGACAGAAGCTTGACCGGGAATCGGCGAATCGTCTTTAACGCTAACCCCGGGCCACGATGATCAGCGGAGTTCGTGACACCAGCGGCGTCCAATTGTCGTAGGTCGGGTCTATGTTGTTGAGCATCGGGGCACCGGGAACGACGTAACCCCGGCGATGTGGCTTGTCGCCAGGGATCGTTCCGGGGTCTTCGTCAACCAACGATACGGGGGTGTTGGGAGATGTCAACGACTAATCGGTGGGGCGCGCCCACAGGGCTGACCGGTGTGCCACGACTGCTCACCGCGGTGCGGTTGCGGTCGTATCTAGACGCCGCGCGTGGCGACATTGCTGCGGCACTCCGGCTCTACGATTGGAACATCATGGCGTCGGCTGCCGTGATGGCGACTGTCGCGATGGTCGAAGTGGTGACCCGCAACGCGATGGACACGCAATTGGTGGATTGGGCGCGCCACCGAGGCGACGACTCGTGGTTCGAGATCATTCCGATCGAAGCGCGGGGGCTCGAAGACCTCGATCGCGCACAGCGCAGCGTCGAGAATCGCGGGGTGAGCACCGAGTACCACGACCAAGTTGTTGCCGAACTGACCATCGGTTTCTGGCGTTACCTAGTGGCGCAGCGCTACCTGACATCGCTGTGGGTGCCCGCTCTCCATAAGGCCTTTCCCTCCGGTTACCGGGACATTCGGGAACGCCGCAGGGGCGTCGAACGCCACCTCACCACACTCGCTTTCGTTCGGAATCGGGCCGCTCACCACGAGCCGATCCATCGGCGAGACCTACGCGCTGACCTGCGGGCCGCCGTAGAACTGGCCACCTGGGTGCACGTCGATGCCGGCGACTGGGTTGCCCGGCGCTCGCCACTGGAAGCGGTAGCTGCCCGCCGCCCCCGCGTCCGTTAGGTGCCTACTCGGCGGGGTGACGATCGGCGTCGACTTCGGCACGACGCTGTCCGCGCCACCACCAGAACAGCACTCCGCCCACGGCGAGCACGATCAACGCAATATCGACTTCCGGTCGCGACAGCGTTTCGGCAATCGTCGCCAGTTTGTCCGTGACGCCGCCGCCCACCGGGTCGGCGACGCCGACGAATCCGTCGGTCAGCCAATAGAACAAACCGGCGGCGATCAGCAAAATCCCCGTCAGAACCGACGATGTATGCCACGTTCTGCCCAGCGCGGTGAACTCGCGTCCACGGATAATCGCCCGACCACGGTCCGACAACCGTTGCCAGGTCAAAGCCAACAGCATCATCGGAACCACAATGCCCGCCCCGTACACGGCCAAGAGAATACCCGCGCCAACTTCATCGCCCTGAGCGGCAGCCAGCGTCAACACGGCACCCAGAATCGGGCCGGTACAGAACGTTGCGGCTCCGGAAGCCGCACCGAGGACCGCGCTCTTAACTAACCCCGACCGGTTTTGCGCGGCGTGGCGTAATCGGTCCACTCCGGGCATCTTGCCCGCCAAATCGAAGCCGCGACCGAACATCGCAATGACGCCGAACACGACCAACGCGAGACCGGTGAGTGCGACGATCGCCGATCGATGCTCCACAAACATGCGCCCCGCGGCGCCAATGCCAATTCCCACCGGAACCAGGGTCAGCAGCAGCCCAGCGTAGAAGACACTCGTGTGGAGAACTAGGCGCGCCCCAGATCCGACCGCCGACGCAAAATAGGCGGGCAAAAGCAGCGCGCTGCACGGGCTAATCAGACTGAGGGCACCACCGAGAAACGCGGTCGCGAGTCCAATATCCACAGGTCGCCGCTAGTTTCCGGAAGCGTCGAGCACGCTGTCGATTTTGTCGGTAAAGACGCTGGTCGGCTGCGCACCAAGAATCGGTTGGTTCGCCAGGATGAAAGCCGGTGTCGAGACGGTACCGGCGGTAAAACCGTCGCTCGCCTTGTCACGAATAGCTGACAGCACCCGTCGTGAACCGTAATCGGTCTTGAATCGTTCGACGTCGAGTCCGGCCTGGCTTGCCAGGTCGGCCAAGGCGTCGTCGTTCAACTGGTTCTTGGGGCGATGCTTGCCCTCCGGGAACAGGAGGGCGTGATACTCGCGGAGTTTGCCCTGCAAGCCGGCCGAATAGGCGGCGCGGGCAGCCTGCTCGGATTCGGCACCGAAGATGTTCATTTCGCGGAACTCAATGCGGAGCTTGCCGTCGTCGACGTATTTCAGGAGCTCTGGGAGGGTCTCATGTGACCACTTGGCGCAATACTGGCACTGGAAATCACTGAAGACGACGAGCCCGACGGGCGCATCAACGTCGCCAAGGGCCATCGGGTCTTCCGGGTCGCGGTGCTCCCACTCTGATTGTTCGACCGCAGCAAAGCCGTGGTCGGACTGTTGCTTGGCGGCTTCCTCCTTGTCCGATGCCTGGAAGAGGACGAACGCAACCGCAGCAATGCCCACGATGACGGCGACCAATGGCACGAGACGAGAAGAGCGCATCCAAGTTTGTTGGGGGGCCATGACTGCACCGTAGCAACGGTCCGCCGTAGACAGCCAAAGCCGACGGTGCGCGAACTGTTAGGTTCTGACTCATGACATTGTCGCTCGCGACCCAAGTCGGAATGATCGCAGCCGGCCTCATTTTTCTTTGGGCCTTGCTCCTCGGAGTGTGGAAGTACTGGCAGATCATGCACAGTGCGACGGGGCAGGCGCACATCTACGTCGACATCGCCCACCGGGCAGCCCTGATGTACTCCTTCGCAACCGCGATGCTCGCAATTTTTGTGCAGTTCAGTGCCTGGCCCAGTGTCGTGAATGTCACCGCTCTGGTCATCGTGGTGGCGTTCTTCGTCAGCGCGATCGCCGCGTACTGCCTTCACGGATACAAGCAAGACACCACGAACCAATTCCATCCGACATCGCCAGCCCTATCGGCGTCGATGGTGGCGCTGATCATCGCCGAAATCGGCGGCAGCGCGGTGATCATCGTCGGATTTATCGTCGAACAAGCCCGCACCTGGGGATAGACCGACGCCTAGGGCAGTTCGAAGAGTTGGTTCTGGTGCGGAACCACCGCGGGCCAGCCGAGATCGTGGTCAAGTCGGTGACGGAGGGACTCTGACGCATTGGGTTCGCCATGCACCAAGAATGTCCGCTTGGGTGGATGAGCGAAGCCGCGCATCCACCGGATGAGTTCGTCCGCGTCGGCGTGCGCCGACAGCATGTGCAGATTTTCGATCCGTGCGGAAACTGGAATCCACTCGCCATACAACTTGAGGTAGCGGGCACCGTCGGCCAACGACCGTCCCCGGGTTCCCACCGCCTGGTAGCCGACCAGCACGATGGTGTTCTGCGAGCCGGGTGCGAACGCCGCGAGGTGGTGGAGGACGCGCCCACCGGTCGCCATCCCGCTGGCCGACAGCACGACCTTCGGTTTGCGATCGGCGGAAATGGCCTTCGACGCTTCGGGGTCGCGGACGTAGGTGGCGATGGAAAACATGTCATCGGTGTGGGCGACGTCAAGGCGATGCGCGGCCGGGTGTGTGCGCATCAGTTCGCCCGCGTTGATCGCCATGGGGCTATCGACGTAAATCGGCACATTGGGCAATTTGCCTGCGCGTTTCAGCGTCCACAGGTAGTACAGAATCATCTGCGTCCGGCCGACTGCGAAAGCCGGGATGACGACTGTCCCGCCGCGGTCGGTGGTCGCAGTAATGATGCGGCCCAGTTCGATGGCTGGGTCGGCTGCGTCGCGGAGACGGTCGCCATAGGTGGATTCGCATACGAGGTAGTCGGCGCTCGGAATGGGTTCCGGGTTGTACATGAGGGGATCGTCGTACCGGCCAAGGTCGCCGCTGAAGGCGACGGTGACCCCGCCCCACTCGATTTCCAGTGTCGCTGCACCGAGTATGTGCCCGGCACCGCGGTATAGGGCGCGAACGTCACGGATGGGTGCGAACGACTTTCCGGCTGCGCGCGTGTGGATCTGGCTGAGGGTTTGCTCCACGTCGGCGACGTCGTACAGCGCTCTGGCGGGGGAATGCTTGGTGGACTTGTGCTTGTTGGCGAGCATCGCTTCGCGTTCTTGCAGGTGAGCGGAGTCGCGCAGGATGATCTCGGCGACGTCGCGGGTCGCCGGGGTCATGAATATGGGACCGCGGAAGCCGTCGCGGATTAGCCGAGGTAGGTAACCGGTGTGGTCGAGATGCGCGTGCGTGATGACGACGGCGTCCACGGCAGTCGCGTCGATGGGGAGCGGACGCCAGTTGGCTTCGCGGAGATTCTTAATGCCTTGGAACAGTCCACAGTCGACGAGAATTGTCGCGCCGTCGCGCTGCAGGAGATGTTTGGACCCGGTGACGGTGCCCGCAGCACCGAGACTCGTAAACGAGAGCGTCGACATGATTGGCCTGACCTTCTCCCACTCGTGCTGGTTGTCCTTCGACCATAGGTCAAGCAAGAAGCATGCGGTCTAGACAGCGTTGAACCCGGCCGCGCCGTGCGCGACCGGGTTCAACCAACGAACTAGTTTTGGTGCTTACAGGTAGGCACCGCAGGTAGGCCATGCGCCTGCGCCCTGGGTAACAAGGACGTTCTCGGCAATGCGGATCTGCTCTTCGCGCGAAGCGTTCGCAGCGTTGCCGGTACCGCCATTGGCTTCCCAGGTGCTCTGCGAGAACTGCAGGCCGCCGTAGTAGCCGTTGCCGGTGTTGATGGACCAGTCGCCGCCCGACTCGCACTGTGCGACAGCATCCCAGTTGTGGCCGGCGTCAGCCGAGGCGACACCTGCGGCGAGGGTCAGCGGGGCAATGGCGATGGCGCCAGCGATAGCGGTACGTGCAGCAAGCTTGGTGAAGCTCATAAATCAATTCCTCCTGGGGCGCGGCTGGCGTAAATTCATGCCGCGTTCGTGGACTGAAGTGACAGTACTGGCTGCAAAACCCGAGGTCACGCCGAAAAAATGTGGCTGCCATCACATCGGGCCGACAATTGCAGGCGTGTAATTTGGGAGTATCGCCTGGTCGCCGCGCAAACGGGCTGTTATCGATCCGTGACCAAAAATTTAGTGAATGTGAGCGGTTCCACGCTCAAAAAGTGATGGCCATCACCGATGGATTAGTACCGTGGCGTGCATGGCCAACTACGCAGACGCCTTTGCGCGCAGTATTGACGACCCCGATGGCTTCTGGCTTGAAGCGGCCTCCGCGATCGACTGGATGACCCCACCCACGAAGGCACTCGACGATTCCGCTCCGCCCATTTACCGATGGTTCCCGGACGGCACCCTCAATACCTCCAGCAATGCCCTTGACCGCCACGTCGCCGCCGGCCGTGGCGACCGTGACGCCCTTATTTGGGATTCGGCGATGGTCGGCGAGAAGCGCACCTATACCTATGCGCAATTGCTTGATGAGGTCTCCCGGTTCGCCGGTGTGCTGGCGGGGCAGGGCGTCTCCAAGGGTGACCGCGTCATTATCTATATGCCGATGATTCCCGAAGCGGCGATCGCCATGCTCGCCTGCGCCCGCCTCGGCGCGGTGCACTCGGTGGTGTTTGGTGGATTCGCTGCCCCCGAACTTGCCACGCGCATCGACGACGCCGCTCCCGTTGCCATCGTCACCGCATCCGGTGGTCTGGAACCGGGGCGCACCGTCGAATACCTGCCGATGGTTCGCGATGCGCTGGGACTGTCGGAAATGGCGCCGAGCACGGTGATCGTTAAAGACCGCCCGCAAGTTAGTGGATCGGCCACGGACTTCGGCTGGCTCGACTGGGATCAACAGATGGCGACCGCCGAACCGGCCGACGCCGTCGAAGTGGCAGCCACCGATCCGCTGTACATCCTCTACACGTCCGGCACCACGGGTAAGCCGAAGGGCGTGGTCCGCGACAACGGTGGTCATGCCGTGGCGCTGGCGTGGTCGATGCGGTACGTCTACGACGTCTCGCCCGAGGACGTGTGGTGGACGGCGTCCGACGTCGGCTGGGTGGTCGGACACTCTTACATCGTCTACGGTCCGCTACTGCTGGGCGCGACCACCGTGATGTACGAAGGTAAGCCCGTCGGAACCCCTGACGCTGGCGCGTTTTGGCGCGTTATTGCCGAGCACGGGGTATCGGCACTGTTCACCGCACCCACCGCGATCCGCGCGATTCGAAAGGCCGACCCCGAGGCCGCAGAACTCGCGAACTACGACATGTCGAAGTTCACGACGTTGTTCGCTGCGGGAGAGCGCCTCGATCCGGACACCTTCGCCTGGGCGTCGGCCAAGCTTGGCGTCCCGGTCGTCGACCACTGGTGGCAGACCGAGACCGGGTGGGCCATCGTGGCGAACCTGCGTGGCCTGGAACCCATGCCGCTCAAGCCTGGTACCGCGACTGTCCCCGTACCCGGCTTCAACGTGCAGGTTGTCGACGCCGACGGCAAGCAGGTCGCGGCGACGGCCGAAGGCAACATCGTCGTGAAGCTGCCGTTGCCTCCGGGCACCCTGGCTGGCCTGTGGCAGGACGAAGCCCGCTTCCGGTCGTCGTATCTGCAAGCATTTCCCGGCTACTACCTGACCGGCGACTCCGGGTACATCGATGAGGACGGCTACGTGTTCGTCCTCGGGCGGTCGGACGACGTGATCAACGTTGCCGGTCACCGACTGTCCACGGGAAGTATCGAAGCGGTCGTCGCCGCGCACCCGGACGTTGCCGAGTGCGCCGTCATCGGCATCCACGATGACCTCAAGGGGCAGCGCCCGAGCGGCTACGTGGTTCTGAAAGCGGGCGCAAACATCTCCGACGACGCCCTTCGCGCCGACCTCGTCAAATTGGTGCGCGACGAGATTGGTGCCGTCGCGACATTCCGCGACGTGACCGTCGTGCAGGGGTTGCCGAAGACTCGGTCGGGAAAGATCCTCCGCAAGACGATGCGTCAGATCGTCGACGGCGAAGAGTATTCCGTCCCGTCAACCATCGAAGACAAGTCCGTCCTCGACGCACTCGTGGAGCAACTCGGCCAGGAATAGGTGCGGCGCGCGTCGTCGTACGGCGTACTCCGGGCTGCCGGGCGCCCAAATCTCCTCATTTCTGTCACATCTGCGAGTTTTGCGTCTGCCTAACCATCACCGATTGACCCGATCGGTGATGGTTAGTGCCGAATCGTGACAGAAATGCGCGACGAGCGGAGCGAGGAGGCGGGCATGAAAATGGGTGAGGGCGGTGCTCACTTCAGGCGGTCGCGGGTCCAGTCGATGAGGGGCGTGATGGCCGGTGAGTCGCTGGCGACCATGGCCGGGTGGTCGATACCGGGGTAGGTGCGATAGTCGACGGGGGTGCCTACGGCGCGCAACTGGTTGACGTAGCCCGTTTGTGCCCTCTCGGCGATGAACTGGTCGTCGCCGCCCTGGAGAATCAGCAGTGGTGTGGTCGAGGTGCCGACGGGCGTGTTCTCGGCCAGACGACGGCCCATCGGGCCGGTATCGAGATCCTGCGAGTACGGATTGGTGCCGACCGCAATGGACTGCGTTAAGGCTGTCGCGAATCCCGGCGCGGTGCGGCACTTGTCCTGCAGGGCCTCCATTGGCAGTCGGGCCTGGAGACGCAGGTAGCGATCGGGATCCACATCGGGGTAGACGTGCGAATAGGCGTCCAGGAGGTAGGCACCGAACGCTGCGGTGCCGCGCGCGGACGGCAAATTGTGGGCGATCGCCCGCAAATCCGATGCGGGTGCCAAGGCAGCGACTCCCGACAGTGGGACGTCCGGAGCGTAACTCGGTGCCGTTAAATCCGTCCAGAGCGCGGCATGCCCGCCCTGCGAGTAACCCCAAACTACGGTCTCGTTCGCCAACGAGAGGCCGTCGACCGAGCGAGCCGCACGTACGGCGTCGAGCGTGGACCGTGCCTCATCTTCGCCGATCAGATAAGGGTGTGGGCCCTGGGTGCCCAGTCCGATGTAATCCGGGGCGACGACCGCCCAGCCTTCGTCGATCGCCCGCGACAACGCAGGCATGGCGCCGGCGGTAAACGGCTTCTCCAGCAACGACGGCGCACATCCTGCGGCAGTGCCGGTGGTTCCATGCGCCCACGCGATGACCGGGTGTGCGGTGCCCGGCTCACCCGATGGGGCAACCACAATCCCACTGGCCAGGGCCGGGTGATCGCCGCGTCGAGTGGTGTAGAGGATCCGCCAGGCCTTGCTGCCTTTACCGATCTCGCGGTTGAACGGTTCCACCCGAAGGAGCGTTCCCGGGGGTCCTTCGGCCGCACCCTCGTAGAAGTTGTCGGCCACGGGAGTGCCCTGACGTGTCTGAAAGCTGACCGCCGCGAGCGGGACTGCTACGACAACCGCGAGCAGGGCGGCAGCAATGCGGGGGACAGGTGTGGGAGAAAGTAGCGGACTTCGACTAAACACCGAAACGGCCGTGGCGACGGCGTACCAGATCAGCGCGATCCCGATTGCCAGCGCCACTGCGAAGATGCTGACGCCCGGCGTGGCATAGGCGACGTACGACAGAGCCAAAGCTGCGATGCCGATCAGACCGTCCGCTACGCGCGGACTGCCGGTCCCGCGAACACCGTCGACGAGGCGCGAGACCGCGAAAGTCGCGAGGCCCGCGGTGGTTGCGGCACTGATTCCGAACGACGTGAGGCCCGGCCAGATTGCCTCGATCATTCCGCACGCGATCATGATGTAACCGCATGCCGTGGAGAAGGTGCTGTGCTGATCTCGATCGCGGATGATCTCAATGACGCCACCGAGAATGAGGGCAAGGCCCAAGGTAACGGCGAACCAGGTGAGCGAGTCAAACGGCCGCAGAATCAGCACGATCCCGATGAGGAACGATGCTGCCGCGAGCAGCGCACGGCGGACCCGATATGGGGCATTACCCGATACTAGGGTTGGGCCATTTCCCGTCCGCGGTTCGTTTCCAGATTGACATTGATCAGACGACGAACTGATTCAATTCCGGGGATCGTTGTCACCGAGCGGATGGGCAATTCGGTGTGGTGGGCGCCCCGTCGAACCGAGCCTGCGTCCACGACAACAGGTCGGGAACGGCGGGGGAGTCGTCCTCGATCAGCGTCATATGCCCCAGCCCCGGATACGTTCGATACTCCACATTGCTGCCGGTTGCACACTGGTCGGCCACGAAAGAATTCTGGGAACCCGGGCTAATCACCTCGTCAGACAAGCCCTGACTGATGAGCGTCGGATACGGGAGTTTGGCGCTGGGTGTGTTCTCAGCGAGCCGCACCCCAAGCGGTCCCGAAGTGGGCGGCTGGGAGTAGAAGTTCTTGCCGAGGAGCAAGGCTTCGGCGAGTGACACCGGTAGGGCCTTCGACGACAGGCAGCGCGAGGCCATTCCGCGGATCGGCAGTCGTGCCTGGACCTTCACATAATCGGCGTACGAGACGTCTGGATAGGCCTGTGCGTAGCTTTCCAGAACATACGACGCGAGTAGCGAACCACCAGCCATCGTCTCCATCCCCACCGCAAGGTCCTGCAGGTTCGCCGCGGGTGCTTGCGCGGCGGTGCCGATAATCGTCACTTCGGGGGCATACGACGGTGCCAGCAACTCGGTCCACAGCGCGGCATGCCCACCTTGCGAATGGCCCCACACCACAGTCTGATTGCTGAGGGTCAGATCGGGGAGCGACCTGGCTGCGCGGACGGAGTCGAGAACCGATCGCGCTTCACCCTCACCAATCACATACGGCGACGGACCCTTCGTTCCCAATCCGATGTAGTCGGCAGCAACCAGGGCCCACCCGTTAGCGATCACCTGCTTCAGGCCGGGAATGTGACCGAATGGTTCGGCCATCATGGACGGCGCGCAATTCTCGGCGACGCCCGTGGTGCCGTGGGCCCACGCGATCACCGGTCGCGGGCCCGACTTGGCCGGTGCAGTGTCGGGAATCAGCACGGTGCCGCTCGCGAGTGCCGGTGAGTTGCCGCGCATCGTCGAATAGAGAATCCGCCAAGCGCGGGCACCGGTCGGTGTGCCCTGGGTCGATGGTTCGACCCGCAGCAGGGTTCCCGGTGCAGTATTGGTGGGGAGATCGGCCTGGTAGAAGGGTCCGGGGACCGGTGCGGTGCCGCGAACGACGAAGGTCGCGATAGCCAGTGGCACCGTGATTGCGACGGCCACGAGGGCGGCGACGGTGCCGAGGAAGGTACGCCAGCGACTGACCGAGTCGGCAGCCTCGACCATCTTGCGGCGATTACGAACCACGCGAATCAGTTCGGCCCCGCCGCGCCAGATAAGTGCAACACCGACGGCTTGCACAGTGAGGAACACGCTGACGCCCGGCCACGACAGGGCCAGGACCGCCGCGGCGATCGCCGCCACACCCATAAGGACATCGACCCACCAGGCGTGCGCACCCCGCGCGGCGCGGAGCCACCGACCAATGCCCCAAACACCCAACGCAATGGTGGCGGCGACGGCGATTCCGAAGATCGAGAGACCCCGCCATGCCAGCAGCACCACGCCGACGATGGGGAGCGCCACCGCGACTGCGAGACGCACGGGATTTCGGCGAAGCTCGGCATCCATCAGGTCAAGGACGCCGACAACGATCAGCGCAATGGCCAGGATGGCGGCCATCCACGGAATGCTGGGGAAGGGCCTCAGGAGGAGGAGTGCTCCCAACGCGATTGCGAGGATCGCGAGAACGCCGAGTTCAATCCGGCGCCTGGGCGAAATCCCTTGGGGAGCAGTCATGGCCAAAGCCTAGAGGGAAGCCACCCTAACCAAGTACGCCTCGGTGCAAAAGGGTGCGCATGGCGCGCAGAGTGTCGTCGCTGGTGAGTTCCGGTGAATTCGACTGCGCGACAGTAATTGTGTTGACCGCGCCGATAAACCCGGTCCACAGAAGGGGGTCGGCCGGTTCGGTGATCAAGCCGCGGTCGATGCCGATGGATGCGACCGCGGACAACAGATCTGCCCACCGGGTCCGACGCTCGGCGCGGTAACGTTCAAACTCGGCGCTCACGCCGACTACTTCCACGAAACACAGTCGCGTCCGCCGCGGATCGGCCGCGAAGTGTTCCACGAAGACACTGATACCCGCGTCGAGCACCTCGTCAAGGTTGCCGCCCGCCTCGAACGCGGCGGTGACAGCGGCCTCCACCTTGGTCGACGCGGCATCCTCGATCTGGTCGTAAATAGTGCGTAGCAACGACTCTCGATCGTCGAACTCCACGTAAAACTGACGCGATGACAGCGAGGCATGTTTGCAGACGGTGGCGACCGACGTCGCCGCGAAACCGGCCGTGCCAAACAGTGCGAGTCCGGATTCGCAGAAGCGACGACGGCGGTCGAGCCGCCGATCTTCGATCGACTGCCCCCGGTACAGCCTCGGTTCGCTCACCCCTCAACATTAACCGTGGGCGACCGAGACCAACCGGGGACGCCCGCTATCGTCCCGCGCCCAAGGCCTTACCGAAGAGTCCGGCGAGGTTGGTGCCGATGGTGGCGGAGAACGTCGGCCACCACTGTGCGTCGGAGGCCATCGTCAACTCATCGCGCGTGGTGCAACCGGCTTTGGCTGGCTTGCCGTCCAGTCGATCCTTGAGCCATAGAAACGCCATCGGTGCGCCCGAGATCTCGCCAATGAGATGCTCCGACAAGTGATCTCGCGTGTAGGTGACTTGAGCTTCCGGATTGCGGCAGTACGTCTTCACCAGGGTGTCGACCTGATGGATGGGCACGATCTCGTCGAGCGACGAGTTCCAGATGTACATCGGCATATCGGGCAGGGACTTACCCATCTTGGTGTCGTTCAATAGGCGTTTGACCGCCGGTGCGCGGAGGGCACCACCCGGCCACTGGATGAACCCGAGATTGTTCATGAACGGGAAGGTCATCGACTGGTACTGCACGCAGAGCGGAGCTTTGAGTGCCATGACGGCCTTGCCCACCGGGTTGACGTGTCGGTTGGTGAAGTCGCGGAAATAGTCGTACTCGCGGGTCAGGCCGACAACGGCACCGAACACCAGGCCGCTGGTCGCGCCGTTCTGGGCAGCCAGCAGGAGTTCCTTTAGGTCGGCGGGAACGCCGCCCTCGGCCGCACCGACGATGTTCAGTTCCGGTGCGTAACTCTTCTTGAGTTCGGCCGCGTGGCCGGTAACGATGGCGCCGCCCGAGTAGCCGTAGAGGCCGATCGGGGATGCTTCGGTGATGCTCGACGGGGCAAACGCTTTGACTGCGCGCAGGCTGTCGAGAGTGATCCGTGCCCCGAGCGGGCCTGCCGCGTAGGCGTGATTGGGGCCCTCGTGGTCGGGCAGGACCACCGCGTAGCCCTGGTCGAGGAAACCTTGCGCAATCAACAGTTCGGCGGGAGCAACCACCTGTCCGAGGAGCGAACTCGCGTTGAACTGCTGCACCGCGTACGACACCGAGCAGTGGCCGGCGGTCGAGTCCTCGGCAATCTGCATGGAGATCACCTTGCGGGCACCACCGCGCTTCATGTCTTTGGTGGTGCCGCGCGGCTTCAGCACGGTGGTGACTGCCGGAATTGCGCGGCCCTGGGTGTCGGTGGAGCGGAACGTGAGTTGCCATGCGTCGACATTGATCGGCACCAAGCCGAAGTTGGCTGGAGTGATCTTCCGTGCCCGCAAGATTTCGCCGGGCTTGGCGGCGGCGACCTTTGCTGCAGACGGTCGGTAGAAGTCTCGATCGAGTTCTGATGGGAGCGGTAGCAGTGGCGCGGGTGCGACCTTCACGGCCGGGTTGGCGCTGGCCGGTGCAACGATCAGCGCTGGTGCCGCGGTGATGGCGACGAGCGCGCTCAGTGCGGCGGCCGCATAGCAACGAATTCTCACGGATTCCCCTTTTTGTCCTCACACATCCATCCGGCCCTAACTCCCGGTGTGAAATGACTTCATTTCACAAGATGGATTGAGACTACCGTCTCAGTAGTGCTGATCACAATCCCGACCGAAAAGTTGATCCGATCGCGACCGCCACTTCCGCTTTTCTGTCACAATTCGGCCAAAGCGTCACGACACGCCACGATCGGTGATGGAACGGTCGGAAGTCGGCGTGTCGATGTGACAGAAAAGCGCCGGTCAAATGAAGAAAAATCGGGGCCGAGAGTTCCCGTGAACTCTCGGCCCCGATGCCTTACCGTCGCTGCTCGACTACTTCAGTTCTGAGCTGCTCTTGCCCAAGATGCGGCGCGCAATGATCAGCTGCTGGATCTGCTGGGTGCCCTCGAAAATGTCGAGAATCTTCGAGTCGCGAGCCCACTTCTCCAACAGTGAGTGCTCCGAGTAACCCGCCGTCGACGCCAGTTCCACGGCCTTGTTCGACACGTCGGTGCCGGTGCGTCCGGCCTTGGCCTTCGACATCGACGCTTCCAGTGAGTTTGGCTGCTTGTTGTCGGCCATCCATGCCGCGCGCAGCGCCAGCAGGTACGAAGCCTCGTAGTCGGCCTCCATACGGATGAACTCGGCAACAGCGGCAGGCTGATCGGAAGTCGGCCGATCGTAGTCGATTTCCAGTCCGGCGCCTTCGAGGACGGCGCGCAGTTCTTCGAGTACGGCGCGGCTCAAGCCCACAGCCATCGCAGCCACCATGGGGCGGGTGTTATCGAAGGTCTGCATCACGCCGCCGAAGCCCTTTTTGACGTCGACTTCCGGCGAACCGAGGAGGTTCTTGGCCGGAATGCGGCAGTCTTCAAAGCGAATGACGGCGGTGTCGGAGGCCCGGATGCCGAGCTTGTGCTCAAGCCGAGCAATCGTGACGCCCGGATGGGTGCGCGGCACCACGAAGCTCTTGATCGCGGCGCGACCGAGGCTGCGGTCCACCGATGCCCACACCACGATGTGGCTGGCACGACTGCCAGCGGTCACGAAGATCTTTTCGCCGTTGAGGACGTATTCGTCTCCGTCGCGGATCGCGGTGGTGGTGACGGCGGCCGAGTCCGAACCGAAGCTCGGTTCGGTGATAGCCATCGACGCCCAGACCTCGCCGCCGAAGCTTTCGATCTGCTCGTCTGTTGCGACCGCAGCGATCGCAGCGTTGCCGAGTCCCTGATACGGGATCGACAGCATCAGTCCGACGTCGCCGTACGACGCCCACATCGCATTGAGGACCGACTGCATGTTGCCGCCGTTGGCGACGTAGCCTTCCGGACGCTCCTTGGTGTCACCGCGGCCACCGGCCGCGCCGGCACCGGCCTGACCTGCGGCGGCGAGACCGTTGTAGAGGCTCGCCAGCGTGTCGAGCTCCACCGGGTAGCTGTGCTCGGCAAGGTCGTACTTGCGCGAGATCGGCCGGAAGATCTGCAGCGCGGCGTCGCGGGCCTGCTCGATGGTGCTGTGCAGTTTGGTGGGCAGTTCGAGATTAATTGCCATTTCAGACTCCTTGGACTGGCTCGTCGTCAGAGGACGACGATGCCCTCGCCGATGCCTGCGCCACGCAGGTCGCGGTACCAACGCTCAACCGGGTGTTCCTTGGTGAAGCCGTGTCCACCGAGGAGTTGCACGCCGTCGAGCCCGATCTGCAGGCCCTTGTCGATGGTGAGCTTGCGGGCGAGTGCCGCCTCGCGGGCGAACGACAGTCCCTGCTCGGCGCGGGATGCGCCGCGGAGCGTCACCAGGCGGAGGCCGTCGAGTTCGGTGGCGATGTTGGCGACCATGAAGGCCACGGCCTGCCGGTTCGAGATCGGCTCACCAAAGGCTTCGCGCTCGTTGACGTAGGGAACCACGTAATCGAGCATGGCCTTGCCGGTGCCTGCGGCCAGTGCGGACCAGCCAAGGCGCGACAGGCGAACCACGTCGCGGTAGGCGGCGAAAGACTCGTCAGCGTCGCCTTCGCCCAGGACTGCGGAGGCGGGGACCGCCACGTCGTTCAACAGCAGGCGACCCATGCCTGCGGCGCGCAGACCCATGCCGGGGTCAGCTTCGACGACCAAGCCTTCGGAGTTCGATTCGACGATGAACAGCGCCGGGCGGCCGTCGAGCTGGGCGCCGATGATGAACAGTTCGGCGCTTGCGGCGGCGGGGACAAACGATTTGACGCCCGAGAGGCGGTAGCCGCTGGGAACGCGCTTGGCCTTTGTCTGCAGGTCGAAGGCGTCGAACAGGGGGCGGGGCTCGGCGATGACGACGGCCGACGTCGGTACATTCTCGCCGGCGAAGTCGGGCAGGTAGGTGCGCTGCTGCGCGTCGCTGCCGAAGTTGGTGAGGGTGGTGGCTACGCCGCTGGGGGCGAGCAACGGCAGGGCCAGGCCCATGTCGCCGTATGCCATGGCCTCGGCGACGAGCGCGTTGGTGACAACGCCGCGATCGGTCGCGGCACCGTCGAAGGCCTCCGGCACATTGATCATTGTGATGCCGAGTTCTGCCGAACGCTTCAGGATGTCTTCGGGAGCGGTTGCCGCTGCGTCTGCGTCGTAGGCTGCCGGGCGCAGGATCTCGGTGGAGAACTCCTTGACGGTCTCGGCGATCATCGCCTGCTCTTCGTCAGGATTCAGGTTGAAGAAGCCCTTGGATGGCGTCGCTGGGCGTTGCGGCTTTCCGGTGCTGGAGACCTGGGTGAAGGCGCGGTTTGCGGCGCCAAGGGTCTTGAAGCCGGTCTTGGTGGCTTCGTATGCAACACGGTTGATCGGCTCGCGGAGCTTGTACTTCTCGGCGAGGGGGGAGCCGGTGATCGTGGTCAGTACCCGCATGGCGGTACCGATGGCGCTGCGCTTGTGCGGCTGCGCACCGACGGACGAGGTGTCGCGGGGTTCGGTATTAGTGGTCATTTCCTCACCAGTTCTCGAAGTTTCTTCGGCTCGGAGTTGGGCCCTGGAGCGGTGGTGCGGTGCACCGCCGACACGCGTTATTACTCCGTAGTAAGAACGAACCTTACTCCTCGGTAAGAAGCTTGTCACGTGGGAGCGCGAACTATTGTGGATGTCATGGTCGTCACACACTTTGGACACTCCTGCGTACTGCTTGAAAACGACGGCACGCGAATCCTGTTCGATCCGGGCACCTTCTCCAACGGCTTCGAGGATTTGCGTGATCTCGACGCCATTCTCATCACTCACCAGCATCCTGATCACGCGGATCCGGCACGACTGCCCGCGCTGGTGGCGGCTAATCCCGGCGCCGTTCGGTACGCCGATCCGCAGACCGCGAAGCAGTTTGCCGAGCGGACCGACGTCGGTAGGTGGGAGGTGATGGCACCGGGTGCGTCGGTCACGATTGGCGCGCTGACCGTTCGCGGCACCGGTGGCCGACACGCGGTGATTCATCCGGAGCTACCGGTTATCGACAACACCGCTTACGTGGTGGATACGGCCGATCGGACGGGTGCCTTTATGCATCCCGGTGACAGTCTCTATATTCCGTTTGAACGCATCGATGTGCTGGCACTCCCGGCGGCCGCCCCGTGGCTCAAGCTGAGCGAGCCCGTCGACTATCTCCGCGCCGTCAACCCCCGAGTCGCGTTCCCGATCCACCAGGCGGTGCTGTCGGACGCCGGTCGCACGATCCACAATGCCCGGATCAGCGAGATGTCCCCGGCGGGGACGAGTTTCGTCGTACTTGACGAAGGCACCGCGACCGACCTGTAGGCACCAAGCACCCCCGCCGCCGTCGTTCCCGCATGATGCGTTAATTCCCGCACTATGTCAGACGTAGTGCGGGAATCAACGCATCATGCGAGAACGGCAGGGCGGGGGTGCGGGGCGGGGGATCTGCTGACTACTTCGGGAGGGGGCTGTAGAAGACGAGGCCGTTGCCCTTGTTGTCGTAGACGACGGCACGACGTTCGTGGGCGTCGTTGTAAGCCTGAGTGACGATGCCGCCGCCGTTGGCCTCGACCGCTTTCGCTGCGGCGTCGACATCGTCGGTCTTGATACCGACGACAACCTGGCCGTGAATGGGATGGTCGACGGAAGTGGCAAGCGCGACGGTGATGGCACCGCCGTCAAGGGCCGCGAAATGGGCGCCGTCGCGGAACTTCAGCGGCATCCCGAGCGTGCCGCTGTAAAACTCGATCGACTCGTCGAGGTTGTCGGTCGAGAGGATAATCATCTTCACTTCGTTGCTCATGAACCGGACATTACTCCCGGCTTAGCGACTTGAGAACCCGTTCGTGCAGTAGTGAATTCGTTGCGACGGCACTGCCGCCCGACGGGCCGACAGCGCCCTCGAGCGAGGTGAACGTGCCGCCAGCTTCGCGAACCAGAATGTCGAGCGGTGCCAAATCCCACAGCGACACTTCCGGCTCCGCCGCGATGTCGACCGCGCCCTCGGCGACGAGGCAGTAGTTGAAGAAGTCGCCGTACCCGCGGACCCGCCACACGGCGTCGGTGAGGGCGATCAGTTCGTCACGGATACCGCGGTCGGCCCAGCCGGAAAGGCTGGAGAACGCCAGCGATGCCGAGTCGAGGTTGCCGACCTTCGAGACGGAAATCGGCCTCGGGTCGGAACCGTTCGCGGTCGCGAACGCTCCGAGCCCCTCGGCGGCCCACCACCGTCGAGCCAAGGCAGGCGCGCTAATGACACCGACTGTCGGGACACCGTCAACGAGGAGCGCGATCAACGTCGCCCACACCGGAACGCCGCGCACAAAGTTTTTGGTGCCGTCGATCGGATCGATCACCCATTGGCGACCAGCGAGAACGGCGTCGCCGCCAAACTCTTCGCCGAGGACCGCATCGTCGGGGCGCGCAGCGGCAATCTGCTCGCGGATCAGCCGTTCGGTCGCCAAATCGGCGTCGGAGACCGGCGTCAGATCAGGTTTGGAGTCGACCTGCAGGTCGAGCGCACCGAACCGCGACAGCGTGAGGGCGTCGGCGGCGTCGGCCAAGTCGAGAGCAAGCTGCAAGTCCGGATTCATAGCCACAATGTTCGACGCTATCACCGCGACGGCCACCTCCCCGGCGTCGGCAACGGTAGGCTCCCAGGCATGCCTTGGTGGATTTCTGTGGTGTTCATTCTCCTTATCCTGACGACGCTCGCCGCGATGTTCATGCAGCGGAGCGGTCGCCGAATGTTCGGCGGTCAGGGGGCTGGCGGCGACGGATATGTGCAGGGCACGCTCACCGTGACCGGTGTTGGCAGGCTTAACGAGCCCGACAAAAACGGTCGTCGATACTGCACCTTGAGCGGCACCATCATCGGCCCGGAGATCAACCCCACCGAGGTGTATGGCACCCAAATCCTGGCAACCAATGTTCAGACGCCCACCGTTGGCGCCGACCTTCCGGTGATGTACCGCCCCGGCAAGGTCGATTCCACCTGGTCGTTCACCGCGTAGCTGGTCACTGCCGCATTGAGGTTCGTGCCGGGTGGCAGAGGGTAACCTGGTTTCTCGTGCACCCAGATGTCTCTGCTGATCTCGAATCGCTCAACACCACCCTCACCACCGTTGAGAAGGTGATGGACCTCGATGAGCTGCGTCGCCACATCGACGAACTGGAGATGCAGGCCTCCGACCCCGAGTTGTGGAACAACCAAGACCACGCTCAGCAGGTCACATCCCAGCTCTCGCATGCGCAGGCGGAGTTCCGTCGCGTCACCGAATTGCGTTCGCGGCTCGACGACCTGCCGATTCTCTACGAGTTGGCGGAGGCCGAAGAAGGTGACTCGGCTGCCGCGGCGATCGAAGACGCCGAGGCCGAACGCACCGAACTGCGCAGCGACATTGAGGCGATGGAAGTCAAGACGATGCTCGGCGGCGAATACGACCAGCGTGAGGCGCTGATCAATATTCGGTCCGGTGCCGGTGGCGTCGACGCCGCAGACTGGGCGCAGATGCTGATGCGCATGTACATCCGGTGGGCCGAGAAGCACGGGCACGGTGTCGAGATCTACGACACGTCCTATGCCGAAGAAGCCGGCCTCAAGTCGGCAACGTTCGCGGTCAAGGCGCCGTACATGTACGGCACCCTCTCGGTTGAGCAGGGCACACACCGTCTCGTCCGGATCTCTCCGTTCGACAATCAAGGCCGCCGCCAGACGTCGTTCGCCGAAGTTGAAGTGCTGCCCGTCGTTGAGACCACCGACCACATCGACATCGACGAGAACGACCTCCGCGTCGACGTGTACCGCTCGTCAGGTCCCGGCGGCCAGTCGGTCAACACCACCGACTCCGCCGTGCGCCTGACTCACGTCCCGACCGGCATCGTCGTGACCTGCCAGAATGAGAAAAGTCAGCTGCAGAACAAGGTTGCCGCCATGCGCGTGCTCCAGGCCAAGCTGCTAGAACGCAAGCGACTGGAAGAGCGCGCCCAGATGGATGCGCTCAAGAGTGACACCGGCTCCAGCTGGGGCAACCAGATGCGGTCGTACGTGCTGCACCCCTACCAAATGGTGAAGGATCTCCGCACCAACGTGGAAAGCAACAACCCCTCGTCGGTGCTCGACGGAGATCTCGACCAGTTCATCGAGGCGGGTATCCGCTGGCGGATGGACGAGGGCGAGTGATCGTATCGACACTCCGACATATTTAGTCGACGAGCTCGGCCTGCCGGGCTGGATGCGGTCGTGGGAGAAGTGGCTGGCTGTCGATTTCGTCGACATCATGCTGTGGGTCGTCGGCGCACTGCTGGTTGTTCGGTTTTTCCGATGGCTCGCGAACCGCTACAGCAAGCACATCCTCCGACAGTTTGAGTCGAGCGACGACATCGTCCAGTCCGAGGACATGAAGCACCGGCGGGCGCTCGTCGAAGTGATCACGTGGACATTGGTGGCGTTGACCGTAGTGATTGCGGGTCTGCACGTGTTGGGGACGTGGGTTCCCGGCAGCAGTTTGGTCGGCCTCAGTGCCGTCGTGGGTGCCGCCCTCGGTTTTGGCGCACAGCGGGTGGTCCAGGACCTGCTGGCGGGCTTCTTCATCATCGCCGAGCATCAGTACGGCTACGGTGACGTCGTGAATCTGACGGTGACCGGTGGGCTTGCCGCCGAGGGCACCGTCGAAGATGTGACGCTGCGCGTGACGCGCCTCCGGAACTCCGAAGGTGAACTGATCATTGTGCCGAACGGGCAAATGATCAAGGCCACCAACCTGTCGAAGGATTGGGCGCGGGCGGTCGTCGATGTGCCGGTTCCGCTCGATGCCGACATCAACGAGGTCAATGCGGCCCTGCGTGAAGTCGGCCAGGCGTTCTACGAGAAGAAGGAGTGGAATCGACTCCTCTTGGACGCCCCGACCCCGCTGGGTATTACGAAACTTGAACTGGAATCGGCGACCGTCCGCATGGTGGCGCGCACGCTCCCCGGGCAGCAGTTCGCGATTGGTCGCGCCCTGCGCGGCGACATTATCGCGGGCTTGGCCAGTCACGGAATTTTCGTAACGAGCGCCCAGGCTCAGGGCGTTACGCGCACTGCCGCTGAAATGGCAGGCGAACCTGGTGGCGGGGTGAACCTTGACGGGTGAAAATGCAACGACGGGGGCTGGCGTCCAGGAGAATGATCCGCTCGACACGCCCGAGTCGAAATTATCTCGCTTGATGTCGCGGATGCAGCACGTGTATCGGACCCGTGTCCGCACGACTACCGTCGTGCTGGTCATTGTGTGGCTGGCGCTGTTGGCGTTCTACGGGTTCAGTAGCCAGCATTACGAACCGACCCGCAACTCGCCGGGACAGGTAACTCAGACACCGCAAGTACAGCCGACCAGGACGACTGTCCCGCAGACAACCACACCCACGACCACCAGCGCTCCGGAGTCATCGACAACCGACGGTCGGGGCTCGGCGTCGACTAGCGTCGACGAGTCTGTTGCCCCGACGTCGGGTCCGGCGACAGGTCAGCGTCATCAGGCACCGGAAACCACGACGGTGGCACCGCAGCAGTCCACGCAGGTGCCGGAGAGCGTCGGAGGATAGGGCGGGGCGGTCAGTACACTTGGCTAACGTGATCACCCTGACGAATGTGACGATGCAGTACAAGGCGTCCTCTCGACCCGCGTTGGACGATCTGTCCGTGGAAGTGGACAGAGGCGAGTTCGCATTTCTGATCGGCCCTTCCGGCTCCGGTAAGTCCACGTTTTTTCGGCTCCTGCTGAAAGAAGACAAGCCGACCGCCGGTGACGTCTTCGTTGGCGACATGCATGTCAACAAGTTGCGAAACCGGGACGTCCCGAAGTTGCGCCAGTCCATCGGTTGCGTCTTCCAGGACTTCAGACTGCTGCAGCAGAAGACGGTTGCCGACAATGTGGCTTTCGCTCTCGAAGTGATCGGTAAGCCGTCTTCGACGATCCGCGAGGTGGTGCCACAGACCCTCGAATATGTGGGTTTGGAGGGCAAAGCCGATCGGATGCCTCGGGAATTGTCGGGTGGCGAGATGCAGCGGGTGGCGATCGCACGCGCCATCGTGAATCGTCCGGCCTTACTGCTCGCGGATGAGCCGACCGGCAACTTGGACCCGGAGACCAGCGAAGAGATCGTCGAAGTGCTCGACCGGGTTAACCGCGGCGGTACGACCGTCGTCATGGCCACCCACGACCGCTCCATCGTCGATGCGATGCGGCGCCGCGTTCTCGAATTCGACAACGGCAGACTCGTCCGCAACGACGAGCACGGCGTTTACGGAATCGGCTAGGCACGCAGAGAACTCGACGAGACGAAACAGGGCAACACATGCGCTTGAACTTCATCATCGGCGAAGTCCTCAACGGATTCCGCCGCAACCTCACCATGACCGTCGCCATGGTCTTGACGACCGCAATCACGCTCGGCATGTTTGGCGGCGGACTGCTGGTGATTCAAATGGCTAACAAGAGCCAGAACATCTTCCTCGACCGCGTCGAGATGCAGTTCTTCATCAATGACGCTGTCACCGCGAAGGACCCCAACTGCTTGGAAGCGCCGTGCACCACCTTGCGCGCCGATCTGGAGTCCGAACCCGGCGTCGCGTCGGTGACGTTCATCAGCCAGGATCAGGCGTTCAAAACGGCTAAGGCATCCTGGGAGAAGGAATCGCCGGAACTGGCCGACTTCATCCGCAAGGAGGCCTACCAGGGCGCATTGCGCGTCAAGATGGCTGACTCGGACCGGTTCGGTGCGGTCCTCGACAAGTTCTCGCGCGCCGAGGGCGTCGATGGGGTGTTGGATCAGCGGGATTTGGTGAAACGTATCTTTAGCGTGCTCGACGGCGCGCGCAACGCGGCGTTTGCAATAGCTGCGGTACTGGCGGTCGCCGCGATCTTGCTGATCGTCAACACCGTGCAGATTGCCGCGTATACGAGACGAACGGAAGTCTCGATCATGAGGTTGGTTGGTGCCACCCGCTGGTATACGCAGTTACCGTTCTTGCTGGAGGCGGTGATCGCGGCCCTTGCCGGCGCGCTGCTCGCGATCGGTGGGCTGTTCTTGGCGAAGGTTTTCTTCTTCGACAAAGCCCTCGCGGACCTTTACGGTGTGAACATCTTGGCGCGCATCACGTCGGCTGACGTGTGGTTTGTGTCGCCGTGGCTGATCCTGGGCGGCATTGTCCTCGCCGGTGTCACCAGCTACGGCACGCTGCGCGTCTACGTTCGGGAGTAAATTCACCCCGAGCTTTTGTCACTAGTGGATTTGGAGGTCTGCCGTGCCCAGGGAAAAGGGTAAGTCGGTAATTGCGACGAACCGAAAGGCTCGGCACAACTACACGATCCTCGAGACATTCGAGGCAGGCATGGTGCTGCAGGGCACCGAAGTGAAAGCCCTGCGTGATGGGAAGGCGTCACTGGTGGACGCATTCGCAACGATCGACGATGGCGAAGTGTGGCTCAACGCCGTGCACATTGCCGAATACGGCAGCGGAACGTGGACGAACCATCCGCCGCGCCGCAAGCGCAAACTGCTGATGCACCGTCGCGAGATCGATGGCCTGATCGGCAAGTTGCGGGACGGCAACATGACGCTGGTGCCGCTGTCGATGTATTTCTCCGACGGTTACGCGAAAGTCGAGCTCGCCCTCGCCAAGGGCAAGCAGGACCACGACAAGCGCCGTGACATCGCCGAACGCACTGCCAAACGCGAAGTCGAACGCATCGTCGGACGGCGCGTCAAGGGGATGTAAAGCCCCTGCGCCGCAGGGCCGATTAATCTCCCGACGGATATCGGGATGATTCTGTCGGTGGTGTTGGTTAGTATTAGATGTCCGGCAAAGAAATTTGGCGGGCACCACCTAGGGGCCGATCGGTTTCGACTACGTGCATCGAGGTGGGGGAAGCGTGTCGGTGCAGGCTAGAGACCACCGTAAGCGTCGCAGCAACCAATTAAGCGCCGATTCCAATCAGCGCGACTACGCCCTCGCTGCCTAAGCACCGAGGCTAGTCTGTCGGCCCGGATCTAAGTTCCCGGAACCGGATGCCGGCATCAGCTAGGGGACTTACTATCGTCGCCGGTCGCGGACGACGCTAGGACACCTAACAGCGACTGGGATCGTCATCCCGGCTTGTTCGCGAGCCCGGGAGATCCAAGTAGAGACACAGCGGACTGCACACGGAGAAGCCCCACCAAAGTGACGGAGGACCCGGGTTCAATTCCCGGCGGCTCCACGAAAACCTCCCACCTGAGAAACTCAGGTGGGAGGTTTTTCATTGAGATGAGACGCGAACTCCGTTGTGCCAAGGCGTGGTTCACGATCGGCAAGACGGTGCCCGGCGGTTGTGGCAAGGTGATGCGATGGGCATGGTCGGGAACCCAGAATTCTTCTATTGGCTCAGCGTCATCGTCGTCGTGATTGCAGCCTTGGCCTTCGCGTGGCGCAAGTACCTACTGTGGCGAAAACGCGAGATCGAACCGGGCCGCGAGCTCACCCCCACCGAAGTCGGATGCCTGTATGGGCATCGGCGGGCCGCTGCTGTCGCGCTGCTATGGCTCGACGAATCCGTGGACGACCGAGGCCGTCGCTCCGCGGACACGGTCAATGGTGACGCGTACACCGCGCATGTAGCCCGACGCGGCAAGTCGCTCACGGCACCGACAGTCGAGGCCGTCCGCGAAGCTACCGGCGACCGACTCGACGAGATGACCGATTACCTCATCTCGCGGCGCCTTCTCGCCAGCAGGCACGACCGTCGGCTCGCGCTCGCACCGCTTCTGGCGACGGCGGTGGTGCTGTCGGTGCTGACCGTTGCGGTCGTGATCAACGGTGGCGGCGTGAGTGCGCTCATCCCGTTCGCGTTGGCGGTGGGAATGGTCGCGGCGGCGCTGGTGATTCGGGCACGCTTCGGGCGGACACGGGCTGGGGACACCTATCTGGCACGACTTTCGGAGGCATACCAACCAGAACTGGTCTCCGATCCGCGGGCTTGGGCGTATGCGGTGGCGATTCATGGGCCAGCTGCGCTGGGAACCAATACCGGAGACCACGGCCGATGGCATCTCTCGTCTGTCGATGCCCTCCGGACCGACGACTACCGCAGACAACCGGTCGCGAGCGCTTAGAAAGCAAAAGCGCCGCGTCCGAAACCGGACGCGGCGCTGGTAAAGCCGAGGGACTATGCGACCCCGGAGAACACAGTCTTCAGAAGTTCGAAGACGTGCGGGTTTTCAGTGATAGCCGTCCACAATGCTGCATCCATGAGAATCTCGCTTCCTTGTCGATCGTTCAAATTACCCAACACGACGTTACGCGGTTAAGCGATGGCGTGCTTGGCGAAGATCCGGAGGGTGTCCAAATAACCGGGTGCGTACACGCTCGTTGGCGCGAATAACGTGCGTGCGGACACGCGAAAGTCGTCCCGGTATTCGATCTGATTGCGGGTGATGATGTGTGTGGCATCGGCGAAAGTCTTGACAGTTAGCAGGTCGGAACGCATTTTGCTGCGATAGAGGTTTTCTGTCTGAGCAATGTCGACTGCACGATCTTCGCCACCGAGCACGAGAAGGAGCGGCGTCGAGATCCGTGCCACAGCATTGGCGGCATCGGCGCGGAAGTTTCGCTCAGCGAAGGCGAACGCGGGCGCGAGCATCGGTGGCGAATCGATGCCCGACCGCACATAGGTCTGATAGTTGGAGCCGCTTTCCAAGAGGGTGAAGAACCGGTCTCGGCGATCGACGGCCACCGCCACCTCGGTGGCGCTGTCACCGCGGGCCGTCAGATCGGCGCGCACGGCAAAGAGGCGATCGTGGATCCAGTTCGTCGATGGGCCGACGAGGGTCGCGAAACGTATGTCGCTGCGCGCCGCGAGCACCTCTGGCACGACGAACCCCGCCTGGCCTTCACCCCAAATCCCGATACGAGTCGTGTCCAGGTCTGGCCGTTTGTAGGCCCAGGAGATGACCGACTGCACTTCGGAGACCCGATCGTGAATCGTTTGGTTGAGCCAGTTGCCGGGAGCACCGTCGACTCCGGGCTTATCCCAGCTGAGAACCGCGAAACCGGCTTTGGCGTATGCGTCCCAGATGGGTCGGTAGGTGCCGGTGTCCGCATCGTTCGGTCCGCGGTCCTGGACAAAAATCACGACACCGTGCGGGTTGGCATCTTGGACTGGTTTAGCGAGGACGGCGTGGAGCTCACTACGCGGACCTTCGATGGTCACGTGTTCTTCGGCAATCGCATAGTCCTTCGCGACCAGTAGCCAAACCACGAGGCCTAACGCCAGCGCCAGAATGGTGCCGAGTGCCGCGAGGGCCATCTTCTTGCGACTCACTCACGCGAGTCTAGACCGAGCTCCGGAGATGTGAAGAGCCCGGTTACCGCGAGGGTAACCGGGCTCTTCACGGGGCAAATTGTCGGCCGTTTACGTCACTCCTGCGGCTGGCCGAGGATCTGGTAGTCGCCCTCCGCGTAGTGCTGGCGCACACGCTTCTTATCGAACTTGCCGACCGACGTCTTGGGGACCTCGGTGACGAACGACCAGCGCTCGGGGATCTGCCAGCGAGGAACCAGGTCTTCGAGGTAGGCGCGCTGGGCATCGACGTCGGCGTCGTCTTCGCTGCGGACCACAGCCAACACAAACGGGCGCTCGTCCCACTTGGCGTCGGGCACGCCGATGACGGTGGCTTCGACGATCGTCGGGTTCGAGGCGATGACATTCTCAAGTTCGACCGACGAAATCCACTCACCACCGGTCTTGATCATGTCCTTGGCACGGTCGACGATCGTCATGAAGCCGTTCGGAGTGACGGTCGCGACGTCGCCGGTGCGCAGCCAGCCGTTGTTGAACTTCGCCGGGTCGGTGACGTTACCGTCCGGCTGGAAGTACGAACCGGTAATCCAGGGACCAGCCACTTCGAGTTCACCCTGGGCAATGCCGTCCCAGGGGAGTTCTTCGCCGTTGTCGCCGATGATGCGCGCGGCCACCGGAGCCGGGAAGCGTCCCTGCGTAACGCGGTACGGGAAGGCGTCGTCGCCCTCAATGCCGGCCGGCGGGCGAGCGATGGTGCCCAACGGCGAGGTTTCGGTCATGCCCCATGCGTGCACAATCGGGACGCCATAGCCGTCGAACTTGGTGATCATCGACGGCGGAACCGCGGCACCGCCCACAATGACCTCACGCAGGTGCGTGATGTCCTGCGGGTTCGCGTCGAGCATCGCCGAAACACCAGCCCAAATGGTCGGGACGGCAGCGGCGAGGGTGGGCTTGGTGGCGGCCATCATCGCCAACAGCGGCTCCGGCTGCAGGAAGCGGTCAGGCATGACGACGGTGGAACCGGCAAACATGGCGGCGTAAGGCAGGCCCCACGACATGACGTGGAACATCGGAACGATGGCCAGCATCGAGTCCCGGTTCGACAGTCCCATGCCGGTGGTCGACGTCACCAGCAGCGAATGCAAGTAGATGCTGCGGTGCGAGTAGACGACGCCCTTCGGGTCGCCGGTGGTGCCCGACGTGTAGCACATGACGGCGGCGGCGTTCTCGTCCAACGCGGGCCAGTCGTAGGTGGTGGGTTCGCCCGCGATCAGGTCGGCGTAGGCGTGCACGGTGATGTGGTCGGGCGCGGTGAGGGCTTCGACTGGGCCGTTCACGACCACGACGTGCTGGAGGTTCGGCGTGCCCTGAAGGTACGGCGACAGCAGCGGCGCCACAGAGGCGTCGACAAAGATCACCTTGTCGTCGGCGTGGTTGATGATGAAAATGGCCTGCTCGGGCGAGAGACGCAGGTTCAGGGTGTGCAGGACTGCGCCCATCGACGGGACGCCGGCGTACAGCGCTTGGTGTTCGGCGTTGTTCCACATGAAGGTGGCGACACGATCGCCGACGCCGATTCCGAGCTTGGCGAGTGCGTTCGCGATCTGGGCACCCTGATTGCCGATGTCGGCAAACGATGTGTCGCGAGCACCATTTTCAGTCCAGGTGACGATCTTCGCCTCGGGGAAGACTTTCCGGCTGTACTCGACTAACCCCGAGATCAAAAGATCTCCGTGCTGCATCGTCGTCTCAATCATCTATGTCTCCTCTGTCCGCCGTCGCACTTCTGATGTGCCACCGTATTTGCTCCAACATGGGCCAGGTCACTCACCCATAGGATAATGTTCCTGACTATAGGAGATTGTGCACCATTTTGCCGAAATGGTGCACGGCGCGTCGGAGTGCAGTGTCGGGGAGGAGGCGAGTGCGGAATGATCGATCACGGTGCCATCCTCGTAGCAGCGCGCGAGGCATTCATTGCGCGTGGACGCATCGAGGTCGGCGAACTCGCGCAGATTGTCGGGGTCAACCGCAGCACTATCTACCGCCGTTTCAAGGGTCGCGACGGGTTGCTCGCCGAAGTGATTTGGTCGATGTGTGAGGTGGCTCTCGACACATCCGAGCAACGTGCGCCGGGTGTCGGCGCCGTCAAAATCGCCAATACGCTCGGCGAGTTTGCGGCGATTGCCAACCGAGATAGTGCTTTTCGCGCATTTTTGGCCCGCGAGCCTGAACGGGCCTTCAAAGTGTTGACCACGCGGGCCGGTGGGGTGCAACCGCGCATTGTCGGTCGGGTAGCCCAAATGTTGGACGAGCAAGGACACGCTGGCGAATTGGAGCCGGGTTTGCCGATTCCCGATCTGGCGTTGATTTTGGTGCGCATCACCGAGACCTTTGTCTATGCGAACCTCATTACCGGCGAAGCGCCGGACGCGGTGAAGGTTCAGCAGGCTTGCGCAGCGATGCTCGGTGCTCCCGCTCGCAACACAGAAATTCGGAGGGCTGGCTGATGGAACTGTCGTTGCGTGGGGTGTACGACGCCGTCGAGAAGCGGCTAACGCCGGTGGTCGAAGACGTCGTTCATTCGGATGAGTTTCGTACGGCCAACTCGGTGGTCGGTGGACTGCAGCGATCGATCGTCCGCGGGGTTCACGATGCCGCCGCATCGGTGCTGCACGCGGTGAACCTGCCAGCGGGCACCGACGTCAAGAAACTCCGCAGACAGATCGGCGAATTGGACTACGAAGTGCGCCGACTGCGGATGGAACTCGAGGCGCGCGAGGCAAAACTGCGTGACCGGCAATGAGCATCATCGATCGGGTGCGGCGCGAGGTGGAACGCAATGCGCTGCGTGCCCGTAACGGAATCAAGATGGCAGCTGGTATCTCGAGTGTCGAGACTGGCCAGACTCCTCGCGATCTCGTGTGGCGCAACGGTCGAGCGAGCCTGTATCGGTACCGAAACGACGACATTCGCTACCGCCCTCCGCTGCTGATCGTGTTCAGCATGATCTCCAAGGCGTACATCCTCGATCTCGCGCCGGGAAACAGCTTCATTGAGCATCTCCTGCACGGCGGGTTTGACGTGTATCTCCTCGATTGGGGAGAGGCCGATGAGCGGGATGCCCTCAACGGTTTCGAGTACTACGTCGATGGCGTTATCCCGGCAGCGGTCCGCGAAGTCTGTGACCGCTCGAAAGCCGACGAGGTGAGCATCCTCGGCTACTGTTTCGGCGGCGTCTTCACCCTGCTTCACGGCGCCCATCACCCGGATTCGCCGGTGCGAACGCACACCGTGATGGCCTGCCCAGTGGACCTGGAACCCATGGACATCGGCGTCTCGATGCTGGGCGGCGCTGACATCGAGGAACTTCTCGATGACAACGGCAACGTGCCCGCAGACGTCGTGTACTCCGCTTTCCGGTCGCTCACTCCGACGGCCGACATCACCGGTTACGTCGATCTGTTGGAAAAACTGTGGAACGACGACTACGTCAAGGCCTATCAGGCGATGAATGGGTGGGCCAGTGACCATGTGCCCCTCGCCGGAGAGCTCGCACGCCAACTTGTCGATCAGTTGCTCGAACGCAATGCCTTGGTCAATGGGACGTTTGTCCTCGACGGCGACCGAGTCAGTTTGAAGGCCATCAAGGTCCCGTTCCTGGCGGTACTCGGGGAGAAGGACCACATCGTGCCTGCTGCTGCCGCCTCCCCGGTCATGGATCTCGTCGGCTCAGAGCAGAAAACGGAGCTACGGTTGCCCGCCGGGCACATCGGACTCGTGGTTGGCCGCACGGCGGCCAAGACGACAGTTCCAACCATCATCGACTTCCTCCAGAAGCAAAGCGAGGAGCTGTAGAAATGTCTGTTGAAATCCGCACGATCACCGCAGATGACATCGGCCGACTGGGAGCCATGTTCGCGCGACTATCGGACCTCGACCTCACGTTGATCCGTGAGAACGTCCACGACATCGAACATGTCGCAGCCCTTGCGACCGGATCAGATCTGCGATGGGTCGCTGTCAACGGCGACCAAGTCGTCGGGTGGGCTGCGGTCAATCGGTTGCCTGGTTGGTCCGATCACGTCGGTGAACTACGGATCGTCGTCGACCCGGCCGCCCGCGGTGGCGGCACCGGCCGAGACTTGGCCAAGCAGGCGTTGCGGTCCGGATTCGGTGCGGGCCTGGGCAAAATCGTCATCGAACTCACCACTGATCAGGAACCGATCATCGAGATGTTCTCGAGGCTCGGATTCACCGGTGAAGCTCTGCTTCGGGACCACATTCGCGATCGCGACGGGGAACTGCGCGACCTCATTGTCTTAGCGCACCATTCGCGCGAAGGCCTCGATACCCTCGGGGCAATTGGAGTCGTGGACGCTCTCGGATGAGAGCCTTTGCCGACCGCCTTTCAACGTAATAGTTCGAAACTGATCAGGAGAACCTTTCATGTCTGCAGTCCTCGACAGCTTCCGCCTGGACGGCAAAGTCGCCCTCGTGACCGGCGCATCGAGCGGTCTGGGTGTCGGCTTCGCCAAGGCGCTCGCCGGTGTTGGTGCCGACGTCGTACTGGCGGCCCGACGCGCAGACCGTCTCGAGGAGACGAAGGCGGCCGTGGAGGCACTCGGCCGTCGCGCCGTCGCCGTCAGTACCGATGTGTCTGACCCCGATCAGTGCACCGTGGCCGCCGAAGCCGCCATCGCCGAATTCGGTCGCCTCGACATCCTCGTCAACAATGCTGGCGTCGCCAGTTCGGTGCCCGCGCTCCGTGAAGCACCGGACGACTTCCGCAGGGTGATGGATATCAACCTAAACGGCACCTACTGGATGGCGCAGGCGTGCGCGAGGGTGATGCAGCCGGGGAGTTCCATCGTCAACATCGCGAGCATCCTCGGAATTACGAGCGTCCTGATGCCGCAGGCCGCGTATTCGGCAAGTAAGTCCGCTGTCATCGGACTCACCCGAGATCTCGCTCAGCAATGGACGCCGCGCAAGGGGATTCGCGTCAACGCCCTCGCTCCAGGCTTCTTCGAATCCGAGATGACCGGCGAGTTCGAGGACGGCGTCCTGGAGAAGTACGTGGTGCCGCGCACCCTCTTCGGTCGCTTGGGCGACGCAGGCGAATTGGATTCGGCACTGGTTTTCCTCGCCAGCGATGCCAGCAGCTACATGTCGGGGATTACGTTGCCGGTCGACGGCGGAATGTTGACCAACTAAAGGTAGGAATGTCATGCACGGACTGACACGGAGCGACCCGCGGGCGTCGGCACCCAAACCGGGGCTGGCTTTGACGTCGACGGACTTTTCGCGGTCATTGTGGGAACTAGCTGGCTACGCCTGGACTTGGCCAGCCATGACGACCGCTCCAGTCAGTTCCGATTCCCAGCCCGTCCTGGTTCTGCCGGGGCTGGCGACGTCGGACCTGACCACCGCCCCCTTGCGGGCCACCCTGGCCAATCTTGGGTACCCCACGTACGGCTGGAAGTCGGGCGTCAATCTCGGCCCGACCACGCGGATCTTGGATGGTATGCGCGCGCGACTCAATGAGGTGTACCGGCGGCACGGGCAGCCGGTCAGCTTAATTGGGTGGAGTCTCGGCGGTATTTTTGCCCGCGAACTCGCGCGCGAGACTCCAGAGATGGTCAGGCAGGTCATTACGCTGGGGAGTCCGTTCCGCATGCAGACGCACAATCAGAGTCGCGCGAAGCCGGTGTACCAGTTGCTAACCCCACTGCATGCCCGGCGGCTCGAAACACCGCTGGAGGCTGATGCCGAGCCACTATCGATGCCTACCACCTCGTTCTACAGCAGACTGGATGGGGTCGTGGCGTGGCAGGTCTGCCGCGACGACCCGTCGAACCTGCACGAGAACATCGAAGTTCTAAGCTCGCACCTGGGTTTTGGCCATAATCTGGCGGCCGTGTGGGGCATCGCCGATCGCCTCGCTCTTCCGTCAGCGACGCCAGCGCCTTTCCGTCCGCCATCCTGGTTGCGGTACGCGTTTCCACAGCACCGGGAATAGAGCTTGGGATCGTGCCTTAGGTGACCCCGAGGTCGGCCAACACTGCGACCAAGGTGGGGACTTCGCTGCGGTCGGGGTCCTTCATGGCGGTCGCAATCTCGACGTCGCCCGCCTTCGCCAACTCCACGAGTTCGGCGAGGGCATCGGCTTGTGGGCCGGGGGTTGCCAACTCGTCGCGGTAGCGCTCGGCAAACAAGTCGTACTGGTCGGTGTTGGCGTGATACCACTTGCGAAGGTCGCTCGACGGTGCCACTTCTTTGAGCCACCGGCCAATCCGCGGATCGTCTTTCCGGATACCTCGCGGCCACAGTCGGTCGACTAATACGCGGTTACCGTTCGGGGGGTCGTACACGCGGGCAATGGAAATCGTCATGATTGCGCCTTTCGTCTACCTGACTCTGACGCTACCCGTGAACAGCGACGTTGGGCGTCATCGGAGTAGCTTTTGCGGAGCACAGGACGTCGGTCGTGGGCGTCATGTTTCGGGACGGCCACGGTTGGGTACCCACGTTCCATCACAACGTGTGATGAACCGAAAGGTGGCGATGGCCGTGCGACGCAATAGCGGAATCTTGGGCGTGATCGTCCTCATCTGGCTGGTGATCGGCGTGGTCGCGGCAGTGCAGCGCGATTACTTCAAAGAATCGGACGCGAATTGCGCGACCGCGGGGACGATCGCGTTGACGATCGTCGCTGGGCCGCTGAACTACGCGGGTGTCAACCCCAAGGTCGATGACTGCGATGTCCAGATTCCGCAGCCGAGTGAATGAAACGGCCGACCAAATAAAATAGCCGAACTCTGCGTCGGCGGAATGGAAACGTAATGATTCTTCTTGGAGTTTTACTTCTGATTCTGGGCTTCGTGTTCTCGATCGCGATCTTGACCTACGTCGGCGTCGCGCTCATTGTCATTGGAGCGGTTCTCTGGGTTCTCGGAGCCGTCGGTCGCCCGATTGCGGGACGAAAAGTCTGGTACTGACGGCTCCGTTCGGACGATCGGTCGCGAGTGAACGAGGGAGTTCGGCGAGGCATCGGCCTGTCGGCCGAGGGCTGCCAACGGGTCGCTATGCCACCCGCACACCTTTGGCGAGTTTGTGCGCGGGGACGCGCAACCGGCGGCTCGCGACCGACAAACCGAGTGCGCCGAGGACCATGTTGAAGATCAAACCGATGTACCAACTGGTGCCGATAAAACGGGTCTCATGGACCTGCCTGCCGTATCGGTAGTCGCCGTATTCTTCCAGGCAAACGCTCCCCTTGAGGTACGGGCCGGACCGAGCGATCGACAACCCCGCAGCGGGGAGCGATGAAGCGGACTCGCCGTATTCTGCCGGTCCGCGTTCGACGCCGCTGGCGATTGCATCGGAGACGATCAGGAGGGGGTTGGCGGCCAGCAGCCACCAAGTCCGTTCGGTATGCAGAAAATCTTGGTTGACCTGGGCATTCGTGCATTCGCCAGGCGTTTCCGGAGAGTGGCTAGAGGTTGTCACCTCATGGCTCTGCGTGACTAGCGGCAACGTCATGCCGAATAGGATGGGCAGGCCCACGAGCAAGAGAAGGACCGTCGACTGCGTCAGCATTGCCGACGCAGCAGGACGTGCGGTGAGCGATGAGAAACCCAAACCAATCGCGCAATAGCAGCCGAGCAAGATCGCCAGCACAACGATGCCCAGCACCGCACCCAGCAGTGAGACTGGCCCGGTAAACACACCCCAGAGGAGATACGGTGCGGCGACTGCGATCAGTGCGAGCGAGGCCAACCACGAGCCCAACCACTTGCCGACCGCCAATTCCGTCGATGTGATGGGGGTGGCCTGGATGACGGCGAGGGTGGCATCACGCCGGTCGCCATTAATTGACGTCGCAGACATCGTTGGGGCGGCGACCAAACCCAGGAAGAGCACAATGCCGAGGGCAAGGTCGAACAGGAACCGAGACCACGCCGCGTAGGTGCCGCCCACCATGAGGGTGAGTCCGAGTGAGCCGAGGATCAGTAAGCTGATGAGGGCAAATAGGATGCCGAGCGTCCATTTCCACTTGGTGGAGCGGATGCGCTGGCGAATTTCCAGGCTGGCGATCGTGGTGGCGGCCGAAACGTTGAATGGCATGTCAGGTCCGATCCGCGTCGAGGTTGAGGTAGGCCTGTTCGAGGCCGCTACCGGTCCTTGAGAACTCGGCGACCTGATGGCCGGCGGCCACCAGCCCGGCCAGGTAGCTGGCGGCAGCGGCATCGTCGCGCAGTTCGATGGTTGCGACTTGGTTGGGGGCTTGTCCCACCAGGCGAATCCGCCAACTCGTTGCCCGTGTGGGCGGCGGAACCTGGGTGGTGCCGTGCGTCATCATGACGATGTCGTCGGACATTTCATCGAGTTCGGCCAGAATGTGCGACGAAACCAGTACCGCCGCTCCGGAGTCGGCGACTGCGCGGAGCAAGGATCGCAATTCAATCCGTGAGCGCGGATCCATCCCGGACGCGGGTTCGTCGAGGAGGAGAATCCGCGGCGCATTGATGAGGGCCCGCGCAAGTCCCAGTCGCTGCTTTTGTCCACGAGAAAGGCCGGAGGCCGGATGATCGGCGAACGGTTCCAAATGCACCCGTGCGAGGAGATCGCGGGCGCGGGCATCGCAGGCCGACTTGTCGATGCCGTAGAGGCGACCGAAGGCGACCAGGATTTCATGGGGCGTCAACGATTCCCACGTTCCGAAGGTATCGGGCATCCAGCCGATCGCGGACCGCAGACGCCGGTGGTCGACAGGTTCGTTGTCGAGCATGATGGCTCCGCCATCGGGTGCGAGCAGTCCGGCAAGCATCAGCAAGAGCGTCGTCTTGCCTGCGCCGTTGGGTCCGACGAGGCCGGTAATACGGCCCGGGTGGAGCGCGATATCGACATGGCTGACGGCCCGATGCTGCCCGAAGGACCGTGACAGCGCCGAGGTGGCGAGGACCGGGGACATTCCCGGCGGGGGCGGAGTGGTCACGGGCGATCTCCCAGCGTGTTGGCGACAAAGTCGAGAGCTTGACGTTGCCACAGCCCGACGTGGTCGAGCATGGGGTGACCACCGCCGGGAATGGACACAAATTCCGCGTCGAATCCGCGGGCCGCCAACTCGGCGATGCCTTTGCGGGTGCGAGGCGCGCGGGTCACGGTGTCGGCGTCGCCGTGGATGGCACGCACGCGGACACCGTCGCGAATGTATTGCCAATCGGCGAATTGCCACCATGGGGCCAGCGCGAGAATGCCGGTGACTCGGGGATCGGCACCCAAGTGCGCGGCAATCCGCCCGCCCATCGAGTGTCCGATCACGATGACGGGCACATCCGGGTAGCTGTTGGCGAGCCGATCGAGAGCCGCGCGGGCATAAGGCATAGGGCTCGCTTGCTCGCCGTTCCACCCGTAGACGCGGTACTGGGCTTGGCGAACGCGGACCCGAGGACCGAAGCGGGCCTGGATGGATGCGGTAAACGGGTACATGCGCACGGCGCTGCCCTGGAGGGGCGAAAACCGGCGGTAACTGAAATCAGTACCGCCGGGCAGCACCAGCACGGCAGCTTCGGGTGCGGGCAGTGCTGAGCGCACGGGTGCTAGCAAGGCATTGGCCATGTGCAACAGCATCCTCTGGACTTTCGGTGGACGTGGCCGGGCGGCCTGTTGAACGCCAGCGTATCCGGAAAGTACGACATACCGGCTGCGCGACGCCGTGTCAGTTGGGCCGCGGTGGGGCAGAATCGGGTGCTATGGCACACCCGAGAGCAGGCACCCCCGCAACACCTGACGATCTCATTGATGTCGCGGCGGTGGAGCGCGCGTACTACGACATCGCTCCCGATCCGACGAACGTCGACCAACGCGTGGCTTTTGGCACTTCTGGACACCGGGGATCGAGCTTGAACGGCGCGTTCAACGAGGCGCACGTGTTGGCGATGACGCAGGCGATCGTCGAATTTCGGGAACGCGCGGGTATTTCCGGACCGGTGTTCATCGGGTTCGATTCGCATGCGCTGTCGATTCCGGCGTGGCGGACGGCGCTCGAAGTCTTAGTCGGCAACGGGGTTTCAGTGTTCACCGCCGACGGTGACGGGTTTACCCCAACACCTGCTGTCTCTCGTGCGATCCTGCGCTTCAATTCCGAGATCCCCGGCGTGATGGCCGATGGAATCGTCGTGACCCCGTCGCACAATCCGCCCGCCGACGGTGGCTTCAAATACAACCCACCCAGCGGGGGACCCGCCGATACCGACATCACGTCGGTGATTGCGTCCCGCGCGAACGAAATCCTTGAAGGTGGGCTCCGCGACGTTCAGCGGGTGCCCTTTGAACGGGCACGGACGTCGGATCTCGTCATCGACTACCCGTTCCTCGGCGAGTACGTCACTGCGCTGGAGCAGGTCGTCGATATGGATGTGATTAGGGCGGCCGACGTGCACATCGGCGCTGATCCGCTCGGTGGGGCATCGGTCGAATACTGGGGCGAGATCAAAGACTTCTACCGCCTGGATTCGATGACCGTCGTGAACCCCAATACTGACCCGGCGTTCGGGTTCATGACCCTCGACACCGATGGCAAGATCCGGATGGACTGCAGCTCACCGAATGCAATGGCGTCGCTGATCGCCGCGCGGGAGTCGTACGATATCGCGACCGGCAACGACGCCGATGCCGACCGCCACGGGATCGTCACCTCCGATGCGGGGCTCATGAATCCGAACCATTATCTCGCGGTTGCGATCGACTACCTGTTTACGCACCGGGAGGACTGGCCGGCCACCGCGGCGATCGGGAAGACGCTGGTGTCGTCGTCGTTGATCGACCGCGTCGCTGCCGGAATCGGCCGCAAGTTGGTGGAAGTGCCCGTCGGGTTCAAGTACTTCGTCGACGGGTTGCTCGACGGCAGCATCGCCTTCGGTGGAGAGGAAAGCGCCGGGGCGTCATTCCTGACGATGCACGGCGGACCCTGGTCCACCGACAAGGATGGGCTCATCATGAACTTGCTGGCCAGCGAAATCTTGGCCGTGACGGGACAGTCGCCGTCCGAACGTTACGAGGAACTGGCAGAGCAGTACGGTCGCACCGCGTACGCGCGGATCGATGCGCCAGCCAATCGTGATCAGAAGGCACGACTCTCAGCGCTGTCGGCGAGCCAGGTGAGCGCGTCGGAGTTGGCGGGGGAGCCAATCACCGCGATCCTCACCGAAGCACCCGGAAACGGCGCGGCGATCGGTGGACTCAAGGTCACGACCGACAACGCATGGTTCGCGGCCCGGCCGTCGGGCACCGAGGACGTGTACAAGATTTACGCGGAGTCGTTTCATGGACCCGAGCACCTGGCGCGTGTGCAGGCGGAAGCGCAATCGTTGGTGGACGGTGTGCTCGGCAGCGACTGACGCTGGAGCGTTCCGGCTACAGTCGTTGTCGTGACCAACGCTAAGCGTCCTCGCGAGAATCCGAATTACGAGCCGCAGGCGGCCAGCAAACGGCCGTACTTTTTCATCGGACTAGGCCTGCTGGCCGTGACGGCGCTCATCGTTGGCGGAATCATCTTCACCAACAACAAGACCTACCCGCCGGTCGACGACAAGGTCCTCGCCCAGAATGCGTCATTCATTGTCGGTGACCGCACCGCGCCGAAGACGATTGACATCTTCGAGGACTTCAACTGCGAACACTGCAAGAAGTTCGAGGAACAGTCGGGAGCTGCGATCTGGGAGAACGTGATCGACGGCAAGATCCGTGTCCGCTACCACATGCTCAATTTCTTGGACGGTAACTCCAAGTCCGGCGACTACTCGTCGCGTGCGGCCGGAGCAGTGCTGTGCGTGGCACGCAACGACAACCGCGAGGTGTTTTGGAAGCTGCACTCGCAATTGTTCGAGAAGGCGGGCGACGACCTGAACAACCAGCAAATCGCTGCTCTCGCGGCGTCGGACGGTGCCAGCCCGGCCACCCAGGGGTGTATCGCGTCCGGCGAGCTGGTCGACGAAGGCCGCGACATGGCTTCCGCGTCGGAAACTCAGCTAAGCAACTCCACCGAAGGTCAGGTCGCCACCCCGTCCGTGCTCCTGGCTGGCAAGCAAGTGGAGCACATCATGGACGGCACAGCTTGGCTCGACGATCTCATCGCCGGGACTCAGCCGACGGGGTAGTCGTACGCTGCGGACCAGCCGATTTGGTCCGGCTCATCGGGTTACGGTAACTTAGCTAGCGCACTCGGCGGTGGAAACACTATGGTGCGAATAACTGAACACGGGGCTATGGCGCAGCTGGTAGCGCACCACACTGGCAGTGTGGGGGTCAGGGGTTCGAGTCCCCTTAGCTCCACTAGAAGATGCAGGTCAGAGACCTAAACCAGGCAAGACCGGACGATGGACACACTTCGTGGACACAAATCGTCCGGTCTTCCCTTGTAGAATGCGGTACATGCACCCCCGCAAGGACACAAAATAATGGCAAGCATCGACGCCAGAACCACCAGCGACGGCACCACCACCTACCGAGTCCGCTGGCGACAAGACGGCAAAGCCCGCGCACTCACCTTCATCGACGCCGCCAGCGCCGAAGCCTTCCGCCGCAACGTCGAAAAATTCGGGCCCACCGAAGCCATGCGCATCATCGACCTCGTAGACTCCGGCATCTCACAAATGACCCTCGAACAATGGTGCACCGCACACATCGAAACCCTCACCGGCGTTGAAGAAGGCACCCGCCGCAGATACCGCGCATACGTCCGCAACGACCTCAACAAAATCGGCACCATGCCACTATCAGCCATCACCGACACCACCATCAGCCGATGGGTCAACGACATGGACGAATCAGGGGCGTCAGGAAAGACGATCGCCAACAAGCACGGATTCATGGCGGGAGCACTCAACCATGCAGTCAGGGCCGGGAAGATCGCCAAGAACCCGTGCGACCACACCAGGCTTCCGCGTACCGACGCCGCCGACGATACAGTCATGCTCACCCGCGCCGAGTTCGACCTAATCCACGACGCAATGACACCACGGTGGCGCCCATTCACCAGATGGCTAGTGGCAACCGGAATGAGATTCGGCGAGGCGACCGCGCTCGTAGTGTCCGACGTAGATGCCCGCAGTGGCACCGTGCGGATCAGCAAGGCATGGAAGCACACAGGTAACGGTGAACGGAAGTTGGGGCACACCAAGTCACGCAAGGGGCATAGGACGATCAACGTGCCAGCCTCGGTGATTGACTCGTTAGACCTCAACCGTCCTGGTGGCGAGCTTCTGTTTCCCACGCAGTCGGGGGGGCCCATCTCTCACCAGTTGTTTCGTAATCGGGCGTGGCTTCCGGCGTTGGCGAAGGTGTGCGCCGAAGATGCTGAGCCGCGACTGTTGAAGCGTCCGCGTCCGCATGATCTTCGGCATACGTGTGCGTCATGGATGATAAACAACGGTGTTCCGATGGCTGTTGTTCAGCAGCATTTGGGGCATGAGTCAATTCAGACGACGATCGCCACGTATACCCATATCGACCGGTCGAGTGGGGAAGCTGCGGCCGAAGTGATTGGGAAGATGCTCAGCTAGCGCCCAGCCAGTCGCCGTAGCCGGTTCACGAGTGTCGGCGCGTGTGCGAGCGCTTCAGGGTCATCGAGCAGTGAGGCGACCCGCTGCCAGTAGCGGGTCACAGACAGGCCTAGTTCGGTCCGTACGGCTTCGGCGTGGGTGCTGCGGTCCCGGTAGGTGCGGGCCGCGAAGTCGAGCAGCGCGCGGTCGTCGTCGGTCATGCCACCCACGACCAATCCCCATCACACGCTGCCTCGATCTCGGCGACCTCGATGGGGTCGAGGTGCTGCATACGGTTGGCCGCAGTCTGCTGATCGACCCATAGGTGATCGGCGAGCGCTTCGATGGTGGGGTGCCGCAACCATGCGAAAGCATCCACCAATTGATCGAGCGTAATGAGGCGGCGTGCGGTCTCCCGCTCCACCCATGCTTCCGACGCTTCGGGGTGCTCGAGGTGGAGTAGTTCGTGTGTGAGGGTGGATCGGCGGTCGCGTTGGGTGAGGCCGCGGTGCAGCCACACGGTGCGCTCGCCGACGAGCCCTAGGACGCCGCCCGGTAGTCGGCGGGTGCAGTCGATCACCACGTCGGGGTGGTGGTCGCGCGCCCACCGCCACGGATGCCAGATAGTCATGCCCGAAATCAGAACACGCCGGTCTGACAAAAACGGGCGTGACCAGTAACTACACGGATGTAGTTCAGTGGATGCTGTGAAATTGTCGTAAGGATGTCGTACTGTATTGCCATGACGTACCGGTTGCCGGATACGTTGTCCGCCTAAGGCCTCGACAGAGATGTCGGGGCCTTAGAGCTATCTAGGGGCTCCACTTGCGGACGGTGGCGATCGCCGGTGCTGCCGTTAGGTATAGCTGCCGGGCTGCCTTCTTGGCCTTTGGGTGCGCACTAGTCTCCTCGATGTGCCTGCGCAGCGTGTAGGCCACAATGTCTGCAACTTGCACTCCGATGTTCGTCCGTGAATCGACATACTGCATAGGTTCAATATGGCAGAGTCGAGTGGGTCGAAAGCCTGGTGTCGCCGCCCGCGTGTAGCCTGCGATTACCGCTGCGGCCGCAGCTGACTCGTCAAGAATGTCGGCTACTACCGTGCTCCGAACAGAGCTATTTATGCACTGGTCATGGACTCTTTCGAGCGCATGTCGGAGTGATACCTGGTAGGGGCTATCCGGATATCGGTATCGGGCATTGAGTCGCGGTACGTCGACTCCCTGCATGTGAATTCGAGCTCCGCTATTGACTACAGCCTGAAGGACTCTGCGACAGATCCAGACGGATTCGTGAACTTGGCCTTTTAGTGCGGACCAACCGCCCTTGCCCTGCATAATTTCGTGGCCATGCAGCTCGACGTTTGGGGGTACACCTAGTTTCTCCATTACCTCCGCCCTCAGCGCATTGATGTCGTCAACGAGTTTTGTTAACTGCTTGGCGGTGACGGTCACGGCTGCAACGTAGTAATCGGCCTGGCCACTTCCGTACGACTCGTCAATGAAGGTATGGAGCCCGAGGGGTAGGAATGTCGGGTCGGTCACTTGCCGTCCTCGGGGTCTTGGTTTTCTTCGCCGATGTCGCTGCTGTCGGGGTAGCCGACCTTGAATCTCGGGTCTTGCTTCCGGGCCGCGATCGCATCCTCGATCGACTCGGGTAAAGCCTCGCGCCTTGACCTTCGTGCACTCAAGTCCGTGGGCTTGTTAGTCTTCTGGTTTTCGTCGTCGGTGCGCGGTGTTCGCGCGGCCGACGACGAACCATCGGTGCGAGCGGGCTGCTGTTCGGGTTGGTCATGGCGGTTCAGTTCCCTCCGCTGGGCGACGAGGATGCGCAGCATGTCCAGCGCAACCCGTCGCTCGTTCGGTTCGAGGTCATCGACGCCGGAAGGTAGTTCGTCGGCGAACGGTGGCCCGTTCGTCCGGCGTCCGGCGGCGGCGAACGCGACGTGATCCGGCACGCCTGCGACGAGGGCGATCGCTCGGATCGTCCCGTCTTCGGCGTCGCCTCCGTGGGTACCGCGAGCAATCTTGCTTGCGGTCGTCCGGTTGAGGCGGAGCCCTCGTGGCTGGCGAGCCTCGGCAGCTGCGACCTTCTCTTCCATCTGGCGGAAGGAGAGTCCGCTGTCCTTGGCCTTGAGCACGAGGTCTCGCAGGGTTTGAGTCTCGTTCACGTCTCGAATCCTGACCTGGGGTGTTGTAGGTGAGCCATAGGCGCACCCACTAGTAGTGGCAACCAACATATTGATCTTCCCACGGCGCGCTGCATGTTTGACGGTTGACACTTTGGCAACCACTGGCTACTGTCAACGTTGCCAGGTTGACAAAGCGGCAACTAGGAGGAAAAGATGAGAACCGTCAGAAGAAAGCGACCCATCATCCGAAGGGATATCTGGATGGAAGTGAAAGACGGCGCACAGGTACGGCGCTGGCGAAAGAAGGCCCGATACTCACAACGAGAACTCGGCTTCCTGGTCCGGCGAACGCACACCACGATCTACAAGATCGAGGCGGGAATCCTCACGAACATCTCGGAGGATCTGGCCCTCGATATCGCTAACCGACTCGAAGTCCCGTGGGAGGACTTGTTCATCGCCCGGGAGGTCACAGCCAACCCTGAAGTGGCAACCGTCACCGATGACAAGATGCCAATTCCTGCATAAGAACAGCCCCCGCCTGGGCAAACAGGCGAGGGCCAACGCATGAAAGGAAAACCAATGCAAGATCTGACTCTACCCGCAGCAAGAACGGAACGCGACCAGCTCGCGGGCCGCACGGATGTCCTCGACAAGGTTGGTGTCCTACGGACCCTGCCCGACGACATGAACGCACTCACGCCGATGGTTGCCGAGTTCTACGGCGTCGGACTCGAAGCAGTCAAGAGCGCAGTCAAGGACAACCGTGAAGAACTCGAAGAGGACGGATACCGCGTCGTAATCCGCTCCGAATTTGAGAGGTTCTACGAGGACCTCTCAAATCTGGACCCCCGCGCTCGCCAGATCGCACTGTTTCCGCGCCGCGCAATTCTCCGTATCGGGATGCTGCTTCGCGACTCCGACGTAGCGCGCCGCGTCCGGGACATGTTGCTCGACGTCGAGCGCGCCGACGCAACCGTTCACTTCCTCATCCCCAAGACTCTCCCCGAAGCACTCCGGGCATACGCCACCGAGGTCGAGGCACACGAACTGACCACCGCCCGCGCCGATGCTGCAGAAACCAGCAACCGCGTGCTCGTCTCCCGCATCGAGAAGGACGCACCGCTCGTCGCCAAGGCGGAAGCACACACCGCGTCGATCACCTGGATTCACCGCCAGGACTTCGCCCGCGAGGTTAAGCAGTGGGGAGTAGGTCGCGGAATCGCGATCAGCCACGAGCACGTCTACGAGCTCCTGCGCCGCAAGAAGATGATGATCGCCGGAGATAGGTCCGACCGTAACCAGGCGTCGTCGCACGCGATCACCGCAGGTTGGGCGCGCAACACCAAGGGTACCGCCGAAAACGGTCACGAGTACGTGACCACCCGCATCAGCCCTCGCGGCCAGGACGTGGCGTGGAAGTGGATCACCGCCCACGTCGAGCAGTTCGGCACCCTCGCGCCGCAGGAGGTGTCGGCATGAGCCCCCGCTATCTGTATCGCGTGGTTGTCACGTCGTACCCCGACGGCTCGCATCACCCGAACCTGTACGACGAGGAAGTTTGGACCCCGGTCGAAGGTTGGGCGCCACCCGGTTGGCGACCCGAAGGCAACTACGTAGAGATCCTTGGCACTTCGGATTTCATCTGGCCGGTCACGAACAAGACCTACCACTCGCGGTCGTCCGCCAAGAAGCGCGCCGACCTGCTCAATTCCTTCGGAGCGGTCGCCATTGTCGAGCGCTCAAACCTGATCGTCTGGCCCGAAACGGAGACCGAAGCATGAACACCACCACCACTATCCGCCGGATTGTCACTGTGACGTTCGCTGCGCTCGCTGCCGTGCCGATCGCCGCGTGCTCAGTCGACGGCGCACCAGCCACCACCACGACCACCAACGTCGCCGCACCCGCAGCCGCAGCGGACACCACCGAAGAAGCACAGACGCTCACGCCAGCACAGCAAGACCAGGTGTTCATTCGGGTGCTTCGCGATCAGGGCTTCCCGCTCGACGATGCCGAGTCTGAGGCGATCGACCTCGCGCACACCGTGTGCGAAACCCTCGACGCTGGTGTCCCGGCGAAGAGAATTGCCGACGCCACGATGGACACGTATGGCCCGACTGACGCAGGAACCCTACTGGGGGCTGCGACGACGACGTACTGCCCGGAGTACACGGACGACTTCACGCGCCTGGGCGGTGCGGCATGAACACCTCAAACATCCAGGTAGGCGCGACAATCAAGGCGCTCCGCCAGAAGGACGGATGGAGACTCGGCGACTTCGCGAGATCACTCGACATCACCCATGGGTACATGTCAAACATCGAAGCTGGTCGCAAGCCATGCACCCCTCAGTTGGCACGACGCATTGCCGACCAACTCGGCGTCCCTCTCGTCGTAATCCGGTCGGGAAACATCAAACCCGAGCGAGTGCTGAGCGCTACCGAGTTTGAAGATTTCGTTCGGAAGATTCATGCCGCAACTTCCGCAGACCCCTGGGATCGTCCCTGCACCCTCACTGAGGCGATGCGATTCGCACGCATCCTGCGGAAACTACTTGGCGCGCTGGATAGGGAGATCGTCGATACGGCCATCTTCGGCGAGAGCCTGGCCGATCTGACGGACACCGAACGACAGGAAGTGAATCGCGTTCGCAATCTCCTTCACCGCCGGATCGGAGTGCGAACGGAGCCTAGCGACCTTCGCGCTCGCAGTCTCGCAATTCTGGATTCCCTCGCGGACGAGTTCCCGTCGAGTGCTCTGCATGATTCTTCTCCTTGTTCGTTGTGTGGTGCTTCGACCGTAGGAGATGCCGATTGGTCGGCGGGTCCGGTTTCAGATCCGTCGACTAATCAGGCGAACGGCGGTGCGGCATGAGCGCCGATCTGAACCTTGATTCCGTGCAGGTGGTTGCCATCAACCGCTACTTCTACTGCGACATGACCTTCCGCAAAAAAGCCGAGGTAGTCATCAGCGACGGAAACATCACCATCATCGACCCCAGCGTTGACCTCGCCGACATGGTGGTGACGCCATGAACCTCGCCAAGTTCACCAAGAAGATCGACCGCCACACGATCCCGGTAGATGACTTCGGGCCGAACGTCTACATCGAACGCGTCAACGGAACATGGCGGATCAAGATTTACCGCTGCGACCCCGACGAGTACCAGCCCCAAGAGTTTCCGCAGTTCGGTTGGCCGCACATCAGTGTCAGCCACCTCGACGGCGAGGCAATCATCTCCGTCATTGGCGACACCGACAAAGAAGCGATGCGCCGAGCACTCGACTTCGTTCGCACGGAAACCCCGGTGCCAGCATGACTGCCACCGAATACGAATGCCGGCCATTCGACCCCGTAGCCGCCTGCGAGGTCACTGTCGAAAACGTGCGCATCGCAGGGCACCCACTCATCCGTGTCGGCCACCCGAACGGTGTGGGTTTCCACCTCACACCCTCCGACGCACGAGTCCTCACCGACCAGTTGTTGAGTATCGCGCACCTCATCACCGACAACACCATCCAAAGGAGACGCCAATGACCGTCGAGATTCAACAGGCAACATTCGACGCCGCACAAGTTTCGACCCGCATCTTCGGCGACGACTCCCGTACCTACTTCGTGCAACGGCGCATGTCATCAGGTCGTTGGCCGCACCGACTAATCGGGACATCACGCCGCATGACCGAGGCCGACATTCAGGAAGCTCTAGATCTTGAATACCAGCCTGCTGCACCGAATCCAGAGCCTCCCGCATCTGGTCTTTCCCCTCGCACACGCCACCGCCGAGCGTCCTAAAAGACTTCTGTCCCGCCCGACATCCAGGGGGAGCGGGCGGGACAGAACACCACCTCGAAAGGACCGATCACATGTTGATCAACCTGATTATTTGGGGGCCGCTTGTCGGTGCCGCACTGTTCGCCTGCCGTTACCCGCGCCCCATTGATGACGGCACCAACATTCCGACCGGCTGGCTCCCACTCGACACCGCAGAGCGCCGCGCCCACGAGAACGAACAGCCGTGAAACCCGCCAAGTACCGATACCGGCGCCGCAAGTGCTGCGAGCACAAAGGCCGTCGTTGTCCGAAAGATTTTCCGATCATTTACTGCCGCTGGTGTGAGAACGAGCATTGCGCACCGGTTCAGGGTTGCCACCAGGACGACCCTTGGGCACCACTTTCAGAAACGAGAAACACATGAGCAACACCGAAAACCTTCTACGCTCGATCGTCGGAGCACCACCCGCACCCACCGACGTCCCGACCCTCATCCCTGATCTGGTGACGAGCGTGTCTGCGTACTTCGGTCACGGCCAGTCCGCGGTCGAGGTCGCGCACCAGGATCTCACGATCTACACGCCCGAGTTTGACTACCTCGATGCCGTTGCAGTCGATCGTCGCGTGCAGAACATTCAGCGCGCCATCGGATACGCCCGTGCCGAAGCAAAGCGGGGTGCCAAGTGAGTGTCCAAACGTTCCAGATGCTCGCCCAAGGTTCAGACGAGTGGTTCGAGGCACGTCGAGGCATCGTCACCGCCAGCATCATCGGACAACTTATCAGCGCAGGCAAACGCACCGCCATCGACTACGACTGCCCGGCATGCGGCGCAACCGGCGGCGACGACTGCTTGTCAGCACGCACCAAATCCCCAATCAAAACCAAGCATCCCGAACGAGCCCAAGCAGCCCGCGACGGATCCAACGAACTCATCCTCGAACCGGCCAAAAATGACACCAGCCGCGCAATCATCCTGCGACTAGCTGGAGAACGCATCAACGGGTGGACCGAAGAAACACCGATGAACGCAGCCATGTGGCGCGGCGTTGAAGATGAGCCCCGGGCACGCGACCTCTACAACGACCACTACGCCCCGGTCGAGGAAATCGGCTTCATGCGACGCGACGACCTCGGCGGACCACTCGGCTACTCACCAGACGGCCTAGTCGGTGACGACGGGCTGATCGAGATCAAGTCGCGCGCACCGAAGTCACAGATCGAAACGATCCTTGCCGGTCATCCGCCGATCTTCAACATGCCGCAGTTGCAGTGCGGGCTGCTCGTGTCGGGCCGCGAATGGATCGACTACATCTCCTACGCGGGCGGCATGCACATGTGGGTCCACCGCGTCAGACCCGATGACCGCTGGTTCGACGCCATCAAAGCGACCATCCGCTACGCCGAAACCGCCATCCAAGAGACCTGCCGCCAGTACAACGAGCTCACCGAAGGCCTCATCCTCACTGAACGCATCACAGAAGAGATCGAACTATGACCGCCCAAGAAGTAGACCTGTCGCAGATGATCCAAGCCAGATCGGACCAGACGAACGCCGTGGACCTCCTTGCTGGTCCTGTCACAGTGACGATTGTCGCCGTAACTACTGGCAGCAAAGAGCAGCCGATCAACCTGGTAACCGACCACTTCGGCCCAGGGAAGCCCTACCGTCCAGGACTATCCATGCGCCGCGTACTCGTCAATGCATGGGGACCAAAAGGCGCTGAGTACGTCGGCAAATCGATGACCCTGTATTGCGACCCGTCCGTCAGATTCGGCGGCCAAGCAGTCGGCGGCATCCGCATCAGCCACCTGTCACACATCGACAAGCCGAAGTCGGTCGCACTAACGGTCACCCGCGGAAAGCACTCGCCGTTCACTGTCGACCCCCTCCCATCCGGTCCTCCACTCATCACTGACGAGATCGCCGGACAATTCGCGGCCGACATTCTTGCGGCCGGAAATGTGCAGGCTCTCGATGCGATCAGTGTCGAGTTGAAGAAACACAACCTCGGAAACCACCGCGCCGACCTGCTCGCAGCGTTCACTGCACGCAAGGCTGAACTCAACGAGGCCGCATCATGATCGACCCGAGTATCGAGATTTGCCCTGTCTGCTTGCAGCATGTTCGCGTCAGACTCACGGTCTTCGCGCACCTCGACACTGCGGGGTCGCTGTGCCCAATGTCTGCCCAGCCCGCCATTCACGACGTGAGCGAGGTGGCGGCATGAGTGAACAACGCTTGTGTGGCGTGGAGGGCTGCGGTCGTCCACATAAGGCCCGGTCGATGTGCCGCACGCATTACAAGGCGTGGCGGAAAGATCATCCGGTGCTTGATCCGGCGACGGTCGACCCTGCCCCCACTCGATCCATCGTGATCAGCCTGATTAATGAGTTCACGACGGCAAGCATCTCCAAGGCGTCGGGCGTCTCGGAGGGGACAATCAGGAGAATCACTAGCGGTGCCCGCCCTACGGTTTCGGTGAGGTCAGCGGAGGCGATTGCGAGCATGGACCGCGGCCTGCTCGTGCCGATTATCCATCCGCGAGCTGTGAGCCGTACGTGCACGGTGGGTGACTGCCGTCGGCCGTATCAGGCGCGCAATATGTGCAGCACCCATTATTCGCGGTGGCGGTCCGGGATTCCTTTGGATCAGCCAAGGGGTGTGCGCCGTCATCTGGCACCGCAACGTTTGTGTGACATCGAGGGTTGTGGCCGTCCGCATAAGTCGCATGGGTTGTGTCAGATGTGTTTGCGTCGGAAGCAGCGTCAGGAGGCTGCTGCTGTACGACCGTTGGTTCCGTTGCCGCGAACGACGTGTCCGCGTGGTTGTGGTCGTTTGTGGCATGACCTTGAGGCTGTTGCTTCGCCTATTCCTGAGTTGCCGTGGCCTGCGTGCCCTGGCTCCAACATTCCTGATTCTTCTGATTCCGAGAGGGTTTCCGCATGACCACCACTGACCTGAAGCCGGGGGAAGCCTGGCTTATCCGCGTAGGCGATGTTGAGATTCCAGCGATCCGTTGCGGTTCTAAGAGGTTTCCCTGGTCGTTCGTTGACGAAGAGACTGGCGACCGTAATGCGGTCGATGGCACTCCGTTGCGGCGGTTGGTTCCCGAGCCGACCGACTGGGAGACGCTCCGGACGGTAGCGGACCTGCTGGAGAGCCACAATCTTGCCGGAGCCGCAACTTGCATCTGGCTTGCTAACCAACTCGAAGCTGAGCACGCCGCTGCCCAGGCTGAGGCTGCTGCTGATGCTGCGCGGGAAGCACTCATCGAGAAGGCCGCAAAGATCCAGTGCGACGGCTACTACGGGGATGGGCATTTCAGTTCCCTCGCTCCCACTGATGGCATCCGCGGTCGGTACATCGGGGACTGCGCAAGGCTGGCTGATGCTGGTCTGCTGGTGGACCCGGAAGCCGAGGCGACAGCATGAGCGCGCACGAAGTGATCGCCGCCGCGCTGAACGGGTGCGTCGTTGGAGAAGAGCGGCCCGGTGGCGGCATCTATGTCGAGGCGACCCTATTCCTTGATGCCTGGGCGCAGGTAGCTCTTGAAGCTCTCGCTACAGAGGGTTACGCGGTCGTGAAGCTGCCTAAACCGGACGAGATCGACGGTGACGGACAGGTGTACTTCGATGACTGCGACATCCGCGTAGACGCCACATCGAGGCAACCGTTGGACATCTACCTCTACGGAAGCGCGATCGTGGTGTCACCGGACCTCCTGCGCCGTACCGCTGCGGCCCGACTCGCGGCCGCACAGTACGCCGAGGGTGGTGAGAGCGGTGAGTGACACGCCCGTCGTTGACGCCATCCTCACGATCCTCGCCATAGGCACCATCGCCGCCCTAATCGCGTTCGCGTGCGGATGGGACGGCCCGACATGGTGAACACCGACCCGGCAATCGAAGCAGCACGGCGGACGTTGGCCGCATGGGGCGAGCCGGAGACGAACACCGAGAGCGCAGCAACGGCACTAACCGCCGCCCGCGAAGCCCTCGCCCCGATCCGCAAGTTGCACCGCAAGGTCGGCATTTTCGATTCAACGGACTACTGCGACGACGACACCAGCGAGCACGAGTCGCAGCACCACTTCGAGGCCATCAACGGCGAGATGGTGTGCGATCACCTGCCGCCGTACGGGTGGACCTGCGCCGAGTGTGCCGAGATTGCGAGCGGTGACGATGACGACCCGCCCGCATGGCCTTGCGACACCGCGAAGCTCATCTACACGACGGAGGAACTGCAATGAGCGACGACGTTGTGCAGCGTGCCCGCCAAGCACTCGACGGCATCACACCAGGACCGTGGCGACTCCCAGCAACCCTTCTCGGCAGCAAGAATGGCACCGTTTTCGCCGACGATAACGACAGTGACACCCCATACCAGGTGGCAGTCATCGCGAGCACGCGAGGCGATGCAGACGGACGTCTGATTGCCGCTGCCCCGCAGTTGGTGGCCGACCTCGCAGATGAAGTCGAGAAACTGCGGGTCTGGAGGAGTGAAGCGCTAACCGTGACGGCAGGGCTTCAAGACCTCGGTAAAGCCCTCGGAGTCCCACTAGGGCACCGCATCACCGGCCCAGACGCCACCGAGCGAGCGCAGGCGCTTGTGGCTGAAGTCAAGAAACTGCGGGCAGAAAAGGCCGCCGCTGAGCGCGGACTGATCGCCAACCGCGACGCCGCAATCCACATGACCAAACTGCACCACCGGTCAATGCGCGAACGCTACGAAGCTGTGGCCGAGCGGGACCGACTGCGCGCCACCATCACCCGGGTCGAGGACGCTCTGGACGACATGGAGCAGAACCCCTACGCCAACTGCTCGCTAACGCTCCGCCGCGCGCTCGATGGGGAGGTGCAGTGATGATGGCCGGAATCGGAATCGAATCACCCGAAGCAAGCTGGCGGTACGCATCCACCCTCGGCCACCGATACGTCTCCCCCATCTACTTCACAACCCGCAAATCGGCAGAGAAGTACGACCAGCAGACACAACAAGCCCTCGGATGCCTGCCCGGAATGACAACCATGCGCATCGAACGCCGCGACAACAACGGCAACTGGCACCCGCTCGGCGGGGATGTGCAGTGATGCCGATCTTCACCTACGGACCCTGGCACAAGTGGTTCGCATGGCGACCAGTGCACACGAACATGCACGGCGGGCGGTGGCTTCAAGCCATCGAGCGCCGACGATGGTTCGCCGACGTACCCGGAGCACCAAACGGCTGGGAATACCGACCACTCGACGGGGAGGTGCAGTGATGAGCATCATCGACCCCCACCGCGACCGCATCGAAACCACTACGACCAAACACGACCAGCACGGAAAACATCAGTAAAGGAGATGGCGTGAGACCCCAAGACCTGCTCGCCGCGGGCCGCATGAACCGCGACACCGACGACGACTACCAGCAGTTCCTCGACATCAAACAGACCACCGCCACCATCGACGGCCCAACCATCACCGAATCTGAAGTCAATCAGAACCTCCACCGCTGGCAACGCGACCTCGTAACCTGGGCCGTCCACACCAGACGCGCCGCACTATGGGCAGACACCGGACTCGGCAAAACGTGGATGCAGGTCGAATGGGCACGACTATCCGGCGCCACATCACTAATCGTCGCACCGCTCGCCGTGTGCGCACAAACCGTCCGCGAGGCCGCGAAACTCGGCGTCACCGCCACATTTATCCGTCACGGTGACGAAATCACCGGCCCCGGCATGTGGATCACCAACTACGAACGCGCATCCACCGTCGACACCACCAACATCGACGCCGTAGCCCTCGATGAATCCTCAATCCTGAAGCAGTCGGACGGCAAAACCCGCACGATGCTGATCGAACACTTCGCCGACATCCCCGCGCGACTCGCCTGCTCAGCAACACCAGCACCCAACGACCCCGAAGAACTCACCAACCAGGCCGAGTTCCTCGGACGCATGGCACGAAACCACATGCTTGCCGCGTACTTCGTCCACGACCAGATCAACGCAGGCGGATACCGACTCAAAGGCCACGCACTCGCCCCAATGATCGAGTGGATGACGACATGGGCCGTCGCGATCCGCAAGCCGTCAGACATTGGTGGGGATGACACCGGGTACAACCTCCCTGGCCTCACGATCGAACCCCACTATGTAGCGGCAGAAATCGAAGCAGAAGGGCAACTGTTCGCTACTGAACTAGGTGGCGTCACCGGACGCGCCCAGGTTCGCCGCCAAACGCTAGATGAGCGGGTCGCCGAGACCGCGCGGCTAGTCGACTCCGAACCCAGCGAGCCGTGGGTTCTATGGGTTGGCATGAACGCCGAAGCTGACGCCCTCGCCGCCGCCATCCCAGGCGCCGTGAATGTTCACGGCTCCCTCGACCCAGACGAGAAGGCCCGCCTACTCCTGGGGTTCTCCGACGGTGACTACCGGGTGCTGATTACGAAGCCGTCGATCGCGTCTATGGGAATGAACTGGCAACACTGCGCACGCATGGCGTTCGTCGGCCTCGGTGACTCCTATGAGCAGTACTACCAATGCCTGCGCCGCTGCTACCGGTACGGACAAACCCGGATTGTGGAAGCCCACATCATCCTGTCTGACCTGGAATCACAGATCGCCGACAACGTAGCCCGCAAAGAACGTCAGGCATCGGTCATCACTACCGCCCTTATCGACCACGCACGAAAGGAATACGCAGCATGAGCACCGAAAACACCGCCCCTTACATTACCGACGAGGCCCACGGAACCAACTGGTCCATGCTGCTCGGAGACTCCTGCGAACGCCTCGCCGAACTCCCCGACAACAGCATCGACCTGTCCGTCTGCTCACCACCATTCGACAGCCTCTACACGTACTCTCCGTCAGTCCGCGACCTCGGCAACTCACCCTCACGCGTCGCATTCCTCGACCACTACCGCTACATCGTTGAACACCAGCTGCGCGTCACCAAGCCAGGCCGCAACGCCTGCATCCACGTCCAGCAGATCGCAACCAAGAAAGCCGTCGACGGCCACATCGGCCTTACTGACTTCCGTGGCGACGTCATCCGCCTCTTCCAATCAGTCGGCTGGGTGTTCTTCGGCGAAGTCACCATCTGGAAAGACCCCCAGGCGCAGTCAATCCGCACCAAATCGCAGCAGTTGGCGTTCGCGTCCAAAAACCGCGACTCCATGCGGATTCGGCCGGCGCTCGCGGACTACCTGCTGATCTTCAAGAAGCCAGGGGACAACGAAGTTAAGGTGCCGCACGACGTCCTCGAAGGTGAAGTCACCAACGATGACTGGATTGATTGGGCATCGCCAGTGTGGGATGACGTTCACGATGGCGGATGGCTGACCGAGGACGGCAACCTGTGCCCGGTGTGGCATGGCATCCGCGAGTCTGACACGTTGAATGCGAGAGCGGGCCGCGATCAGGCCGACGAACGCCATATCGCACCGTTGCAACTCGGGTTTATCGACCGGTGTGTGCGGTTGTGGTCGAACCCTGGCGAGCTGGTCCTAACTCCGTTCGGCGGCATCGGGAGCGAGTTGTATCAGTCGGTGAAGCGTGGCCGTCGCGCAATCGGCATCGAGTTGAAGCCGTCGTACTGGCGGGCTGCGGTCGACAACCTGACCACACTCGAATTGGAACTGTCCGCACCGTCCCTGTTTGACGAGGGATAGCCGTGACTTGGTTCAAGGTTGATGACGGCTTCTATGACCATCCGAAGCTTGTGGGTGTCCCGATGTCTGCGCGCGGATTGTGGGTGACTGCGGGCGCGTACTGCGCTCGGCACCTCACTGATGGGGTTATTTCATGGCGTCAGATTCGGGCACTCGGGGGCACCAAAGCTCAGGTTGATGGGCTTATTGATGCGGGCTTGTGGCGTTCGATTGGCGAGCAATATGGGAGCGAAACGTTTGCGTTTCACGACTGGATTGGATCACAACCGACAAAAAACACGGTTCTGAAAAATCGCGAACGCGAACGCAATAAGAAGGCAAGGTGGCGTGAACTGAAGGACCAAAAAGCCGAGGACCAGCACGAATCGGAGACTGTCCACGGTGGACAGGTTAGGTCTGTAGACCGGGGACAAAATAGTCCGTCCACGGTTTCCCGACCCGACCCGACCCGACCCGACCTTATTAAAGAAGTTGGGAGGGTAGGTGCTGACCCAGCACGCGCGACCTCGCAGCCCCTCGATCGATGCCAGATTCACGCTGACAATCCGAATCCGCCGGCGTGCGGACACTGCGCCCAAGCCAGACGCAATCACGAAGCGTGGCAGGCCGAGCAGAAGCGGGCACGTATCGAAGCCGAGCGGGAACAGCGCGCCACCCAAGCCGACGTTGAGCGGGCCGCGATCGACGCCTGCCACATGTGCGACGACCGCGGCTACCTGAACCGCCGCGTCTGCAACCACGACCCTGACGAGTTTGAACGAAATCAACGCGGCATCGCAGCCTTGCGCGCCGTTTTCGATGACCGCGAGAAAGGCACCGCATGAGTACCCCGCACATCCTGACGATCCCGTGCCGTAAGCCCGCTATGACGAGCAACGAGCAGCGTCGGTGGCATTGGTCGAAGCAGTCTGAGGCGATCAAGACGATGCACTGGCAAGTGAGGGCAGCGCTTTCCGCCCGCCCAGTCGCCCGCCAGAGCGAACCAATCGCAATTCGGGTCACCCAGTACCCACCCACCCGAACAGCACGCGACCACGACAGCCTGAATCCGTTCATGAAAGCCGCCCAGGACGCCTTGGTGAAGGCCGGAATCATCGCCGACGACACATCGGCGATCGTGCGCCGGGGGACTACCGAGATCGGGCCAGTGGATCGGGAGAATCCGCGCATCGAAATCGCGATCATCCCAGCCACCTACTGCTTCGTGTGCGACCAGACTGCACCGCCGCCGCCCGCGTGTGGGCCGAACTGCCACATCACCGACGCCGACCAAGAGTTAGCCGACCGATACGCCCAGGAGGACCACAGATGAACATCTCCGTTGCCCCCGGCCCAAACGGGGGCCTCATCGGACGTGACCGCAACGGGCAAGCTCTCGCCGTCGTCGCCGTCGACCACCTGAACACCAACCAGCGCGCCGACCTCGCACTCATCTACCGCACCATCGCGGCCCTCATCGACCCAGGAGAAGCATTGTGACCACCCTCGAACAGCACCTCGCCGCGCACGAGTACACCTTCGGAGCCTGCGGATGCGGGCAGGAATTCGAATACGACAGTCGAACACTGCTATCTACCATCCGGGATGCCCACCGCGCGCACGTTGCCGCGACGTGGCGGGAAGCACGCACTGTGCGGACCGCCGAAGAACTCGACGCGCTCCCCGCCGGATCGGCCATTCGATCTGGCGAATGCCTGATGGTCATGGACCGCGACAAGATGTGGGTCCCGGTGTGGAATGGCGGGCCGACCAGCGACGCCTTTCTCGTCCTCTGGACTCCCGAGGGCGGTGCAGTATGAGCAACCGTTGGCACCAGCCCCCGCGCGACCTCTACCACCAGCAGCGACCAGCACGTTCCCTCTCGCCTCGCGCGCGCATCGCAGCCCAGGTGTCGACGTCGTGCCGGTGGCAGTGCGCGTGCGGAACCACCCTCATCAACGCCGACTGGGATGACTGCGTGACCGCCGCGCTCGACCACGCCGACCACTGCATCGAATCCGACCATGAGGGGGAATCATGAGTACCGACGGTTTTCTGACGAGAGCCGAGGTCGACTACCTCGGAGAAAAGCTGGGCCACATACCCGACCTCGAGCGCGAGATGGCAATCGCACTCACGGGCGGAGCGACACCAAAGCCGGACGGATCGCGTCACGGCAAGCCCGGATCGCGTCCGCCGTACCCGCTGCACATCGACGCCATGCTCGACGAGCTCAAAGCCGAACTCGTTGGCGCAGTCCGTCACGTCATGGACTCACGAGGCATCGACTACGACTCAGGGGATTCACTCTCGGGTTGCTCGAAGTGGCTGATCCGCTACCGGTTCGCGCTGTCGATGATGCCGGACGCGGGGGAGACGTTCGACGGACTCTGCCGGGTCATCGACAAAGCACGTCGGGTTATGGCGCATGAGGATCGAATGGAGTTCACGCAGGCGCAGGTCGACGAGGCCAACAAGCGCGCGATGACAGCGACAGGGATAGCGACGCTCGCTAAGCGGATTGGGGAGCGCGGGCACGGGCTTAATCGGCAGCGTGTCTGGCGTCTCGTCGCGGCCAAGAAGATTGAGCCTATCGCGGTGTTGGATCAGGAATGGCTCACCGGGCCGGATGGGAAGAAGGTGAAGCCCGAGGCCCGGTTCCTGCTGGGGGATGTTCTGGATGCTCACGAGAAGTATCCGAAGAGGAAGTCTTACGGACAGCGTTCGTGATATGCTGACGCTGAAAGCGATGGTGTCCCTACGGGGCCCGTCGCTTTTTGCGTTTCCGGACCAGGGTTGTGTGCGCGGTCGAGCGCCCGCCCATCATCGGAAACCTTCGCCGCCCTTTCGTTGGCGGCCACCCGCGTGCAGCGAACCCCCAATGTGCACACGCGGGGTCAACGTCCCACACCCGGTTCCTACCCCCTGCTCATACGGGGTTAAGCCGTCGCCATGATCCCCTCATCTCTTTCGGGGGAGCGGCGTGCTGCCGGTCGGGGGAACGGTCTCGACTCGACGCCGCGCAAGGTGACGTTCGAGACCACCAACTTCGCTCGGGAGGTGCACGCGATGACCGCAGCGCACGGTTGGATCGGCCTCATCGCCGCTATCACCGCGTGGGAAGTGTTCGCACTCCGCACTAACCCCGACCTGCTGTTGAGTCGTGGTGCGGATCGTGCGCGTGCCGTACACCCAGCCGCAAACATCGCCGTTCACGCCGCAGTCATCGCCACCGCAGGGCACCTACTCCGAGCCTGGCCTGACCGCATCGACCCGTTCGCGCTGGTCTCCCGATGAACGAAGAAGAGGTGAACATGCTCGACGCAATGCGGCGCACTCACATGGCCGGACGAATCACATCACGCGACTCGCTACTGGTCGGCGACATCGACTTCACGGTTGGGCAACTCCGACGCGGCGAGGTCAAGTACGACGACCTACCCCAACATCTTCGCGACGCGCACGAGAACGACCCACGACCATGCGGCGTCGAAAACTGCGGATGACTTCCCTCCGCGATTGGCTGACCGACCAGATCGCCGAAGCCGTCCGACCCCTCGCACACGCCATCACAGCAGACGTCCTCCAACACCTCCGCATCGACATCACTGTGCGCCTCTCGCTCGACCCGCAGTAACCCGCTCGACCCTCCACACGAAAGCCGGTGCGTCATGCGTCGTCTCACAGTTGTGCCCGCTGCCCTCATGCTCGCAACCCTCGCAGTCTCCTGCGACCCAGCGACCGCGAACGCAGACACCTGCCCCGAGCAGATGACCTTCGCAGTCGGTGGCGTAGGCGATCCCGGCGCACGGCACGTGCCTGGCATTAGCGGACCCGTCGCCCGCGTGCACTACTCGGCGTCACTGGCTCCCGTCGGCCCTGTCGGTGGCAACGACAGCGCGCGCGAAGGTGAACGCAACCTCGACCGCGCCGCCCGATCATTCCGTGCCCGATGCCCCGACTCGACCATTGTCGTCCAGGGTCAAAGCCTCGGAGCACTGGTCGCTGGCAACGTCCGCGACAAGTGGGCCAACGACCCAACCATGCGGCGCAACACCCGCGCCGTGCTCATCTCCGACCCGCGCGCACACAACGGGGCCATGAGCGTGCTGCCCTCATTCATCCCCGGCTTCACGCACACCGGACCGCGACCACACTCGACCATCCCCACCGCATCGACGTGCCGCGACGACGACGCCATCTGCAACATCGGCAACCCCCTCACCAACCCGGGACACGCCATCAACGCAGGCATCGGATACCTCGTCGGCGGCGCACACGGCTACAGCAACAACGACGTCAACAAGACGCCCGGACAACACGACCTGCCACCATCCGCGCAACCGATCCCCGAGACGCCAATCCCATGGGCGCCACCCACGCCACGGCAAATCCTCGAACCACTCGCCCGCGAAGTAGTCCCGACCGCACCCATCATTACCGACCACTACGTCCCGACACCGGTCCGCGACTACCTGCCGCCCGCGATCAAACGCATCATCCCCCGCGACTGGGGCCGCAACGTCCTACCTCCGCTGCCGTGACCACACCCAAGCCAGGACCAAGCCTGCCCCGCGCAGGAGCCTGCACCGGATACCTGCCCCACATCGACGCTGACGGCTTCCGGTGGAAAGTCTGGTGCATCGGCATCAGCGGGCACGCAGGACCATGCACCCACCTCGGCGGCTGGCACTTCGAACCACAGGAGAATGGCGATGACGCTTGAACACGGCACGGCTTACGTCCACCTAGAACCGCTCGCGGCTGGCAAGGTAACGACCGAGCCCTGCGTTCGCGGTCACCATGCATACGAGTGGGCGCTCGCAGCCGTACTCGAAAACCCGAACCTCACGGACGCGGAGGGTCGATGCATCGTAGACGTCGATGGAGTCGACTACGTGACGCCCGAGGTTGGTGACCCGTACATCCACGTCCGCACCATCTTCACCATGGACGCCAACGGAGAGTATGTGCTCACCTCCGACGGCATGGACGTTGAGCGAACCAGCATCGACCTCAAGATCTGGAAGCCCGCCGAACTCACGGTGGAAGCCGATGACTGACTGCCCGCACGACCAAGGTCAGCACTACATCGGGGACTGCGGGGACGTCGACGCGGCCCTCACTGCAGCCATCGCCCACGCCATCCAGCACCACATGACCAACACCCAAGCCGACTGGCTCCACCTACTCGGAGCCATCGAGTGAAGCCCGACCACTTCGACATCTTCGACGACGACGACACCGACCCAGGCATGGGCCGCTGGTGCCAACGATGCGAGCTCTGGCGGCACGGCGACTGCAAGCCGCACGGATGCTCAGCCACACGCGAACCAGAAACACAATGAACAACTGGAACCGCGGCGGAAGATACCACGGCGGATTCCCCACACACGTCAAAAAACAAGCCGAACGCGAACTACCAAAACGGTGCAACAACTGCGGCGCAACAGGATGCCGACTCTGGCTCGACCACCGCATCCCCGCAGCAGAAGGTGGACCCAACACCATCGACAACGCCCAATGGCTCTGCACCCCATGCCACACACCAAAAACCCAAGCAGAAGCCACGCGAGGCCGCGCACGACGCGCAGCACTCGCCAAACGGCCACCCGAACCACACCCCGGCCTCACCTAGCAACCCCGACCCCCGAAAATCCAGACACCCTGGGGGCATAGGGCAAATGCCCGAACCCACCCACCCCCGTATGGCTTAGTGGTCGGCCGTCTGTATGAATCCCAAACCCTTCGTCCCGCGCGTATTGGAGGTGGTTGCTGTGGCTGTTGCTGGTCGTCAGCCTCGTCCTTCTGATCAGAAGCGGAATCGGGTGAAGTCGGATGTGGAGTGGGTTGAGGTTGTTGATGTCCCGTTCTCGGGTGAGCGTCCTGAGCTTCCGTCGACGCGTGTGATCGTTACTCGTGAGGGCCAGGAGAAGGTTGCTCTTCAGTCGATGACGAGGGCTTGGTGGGATGTTGTTTCGACGATGCCTCATTGTCGGTTGTGGGCTGAGTCGGATTGGATGTTCGCGCTGTCGACGGCGGTTGTCGCTGATGCTGCGTTTTGCGGGATTGCTTCGGCTCAGACGGAGTTGCGGAACCGGGAGAAGGTTTTGGGTACGACATCGGAGTTTCGTCGTGGTCTGCGTATCCGGTATGTCGATCGGGTTGATGATGGTCCGGTTGATGCTGAGGTGACGAGCCTTGCCGATTACCGCGACCTCTGAGCTTCCACCTGGGTATCGGCTGGATGGTCTCGGCGCTTGGGTGTCGTTACCTTGGCCGTCAGATCCGGACGAGAAAATGCAGATTTTGTCGTCATCTCTCGGTCCTGGTCTGATCGATTGGGCTGAGTGGCGCACTGATGAGCCGGGGCTTACCGACTACTTGACTGGTCGTCCGTGGCGGTTCACGCCGGGACAGAAGCGGTTCCTGATCATGTGGTACGCGTTCAATGATCGGGGCCGGTTTGTTTACCGGTCTGGTGTGAAGCGTGGCGCGAAGGGTACGGGTAAGGATCCGTTCGGTGCCGCCCTCTGTGACATCGAGTTGGCTGGCCCTTCGCAGTTGTTCTTCGATGAGGATTCGCAGTCTTGGTCTGGTCAGCGGCATTTGATGCCTATGGTTCAGATTGCGGCGAACTCGGAGGATCAGGCGAAGGACACTTTGCGGATCGCGAACGCCCTGTTCGGCGCGGAGGCTCGAGAGTTTTACGGCATCGACTGTGGTGAGACTCGGACGATCCTGAAGCAGGGTGGCCGACTTGAGGTACTTACGGCGTCGGAGAAGTCATCCGAGGGTGATCCGGCGACGTTCATTCTGCTGAACGAGTCCCATCACATGACTGAGACATCTGGTGGGCATCGGGTGGCGGCGGTGGCTCGACGCAATGTCGGCAAGTCTCCTGCGACGTTGCAGGCCCGGATTTGCGAGATGACGAACGCCCATCAGCAGGGTCAAGATTCGGAAGCTGAGCGGACGTACGAGGCGTGGCAGTTACAGGTTTCCGGGAAAGCTAAGCGCCGCGACATCTTGTATGACTCGATCGAGGCGAACCCTGCGACAAACCTAGTTGATGACGTTCAGCGGGCCCGCGCGTTGGAGCAGGCCTACCAGGACGCTCCATGGGCCGACCTTGAGCGGTTGTCGGATGAGATTCTGGATCCGCGGACCGCAGTAGCTGATTCGATTCGCTTCTACCTGAACGGCTTGGCTGCGGCCGAGGATGCGTGGATTGATCCCCGCAAGTTCGATGACCTGTCGAATGCTTCCTTGTCGCTCGCTGATGGTGAGCAGATTGCGATGTTCCTGGACTGTTCGAAGTCGGAGGATGCGACCGGACTGGTTGCGTGCCGATTGTCGGATGGGTTCGTGACGGTGCTTGGTGTGTGGCAGAAGCCGCACGGTGAGCGCGGCAAGGACTGGCTAGCCCCGCGCAATGAGGTTGATGCCGAGGTGCGGATGGCGATGGACCGGTACCGGGTCGTTTGGTTCGGTGTTGACCCGTCGCCTGCCCGCGAGGACGAGACCGAGGCCTTGTACTGGGCCGAGATGATCGACCGTTGGCACCAGGACTTCCGATCGAAGTTGCCCTTATGGGCGACACCGGGTGCCGGTGGTCATTCGGTGCTGTTCGATATGCGGATCTCGAAGCGTGGTGGCGTGGACCGGAACCGTGCGTTCACGGAGATGGCGGAACTGACGCAGCGTGCGATCGATATCGAGGGGACGTTGCTGCATGACGGTGACGCGACCTTGCGAGTACATACCCATAACGCGAAGCGTCGGCCGAATCAGTGGGGCGCGACGTTGGGGAAGGTGACTCGTGATTCGAAGAAGCTTGTTGACCTTGCGGTGTGCATGGTTGGTGCCCGACTTGGGCGAAGGATCGCCTTGAACTCTCCGAAGGTCCGGAATAGGGCTGCGACTACGAAACGTGTGCGGAAGGCGGTGTGATGACTACTCCTGCGATTGCGCTGCCGTCTCTCACTCTCTCGAAGTCTGAGACTGATTCGGTTGGGTTGTTGCGTGCCCGGTTGTTGAAGGTTGCGGCGAAGAATGAGGATAAGTCTCGCTGGTATGAGGCGAAGCAGGATCCGAAGGACTTGGGTATCAGTACTCCTGCCGGTCTGCCTGAGCAGATCGCGGCGGTGATGGGCTGGCCCGGAACGATTGTTGACGCGACCGAAGAGCGCCTGGACTTCATGGAGTGGGTCGGCGCGTACGCGGAAGAGTTGGGCCGCATTTACCGGGCCAATAACCTGAGCGTCGAGTCGGGCCGGTCGCATTTGGATGCGCTGATTTATGGCGTCGGGTTCGTCTCGGTCGGTGCTGGTGATGTGGCTGCGGGTGAGCCGTCGGTGATTGTGATGGCGGAGTCTACGGAGTCGTGCACGGTTGAGTGGGATTACCGTTCTCGGCGTGCGTCGTCGGCGTTGTCGCAGACGCGTGATGAGTCTGGTGTGGTCATCATGGAGACCTTGTATTTGCCGGATGAGACGATTCGGTTTGAGAAGGCTGCTGGTGGCCGTCTGGCTGTGGTGTCGCGGGATGTCCACAAACTAGGGCGTGTTCCGGTGGCGCGGATGTTGAATCGTGATCGCGCGTCGGATTTGCGTGGCCGGTCGGAGATCACGCGCGGAGTCGAGTACAACACTGCCGCTGGGATGCGTACCTTGTCGGGCCTTGAGGTCAATCGTGAGTTCTACACGTCTCCGAAGTACACGATGCTCAATGTCGATCCTGAAGTGTTTGGTCTTGATGCTGGGATGTCGGAGCAGGCGAAGGCCGCGGCGAAGTGGTCTTCGACGTCTGGTCAGATGAATGTGGTGCCGCCGCAGATTGACCCGGAGACGGAAGAGCGTGTGGAGCCGAAGCTTCATGAGTTTCGTCCCGCGCCACCGACGCCGTATATCGAGCAGGTTGAGTTGTATGCGCGCTTGGTTTCGGCCGAGTCGGGTATCCCGATCGAGTATCTCGGTTTTGGTAATGGGACGTCGCAGTCTTCGGGTGACTCGATTCGTCAGCATGAGATTCGTTTGGTGAAGCGGGTGGAGCGTCGTCAGGCGTCGTTTGATGTCGGGTGGATGGAAGTCGCGAAGTTGGCGTTGATGATGCAGGGCGAGTTTGATCCGGTGCGGTTTGCGGCTACTGGTACGCGGTGGCGTGATGCTGGTACTCCGACGCGGGCGGCGACGGCTGATGAGACGACGAAGCTGATCAGTGTTGGCGTGTTGGATCCGCGGTCGAAGGTGACTGCGGATCGGATCGGTTTGTCTCCGCAGGATCAGACGATTTTGGAGGATGAGCGGCGTCAGGCGACGGTTGGTGCGTTGATCGACAAGATTGGCGCGACCCCGGATGCGGCGGATGGTTCGACTACGGCGGTTGATGAGGCGAACGCGCTGAAGGCTAAGGCTGATGCGTTGGGTGTGTTTATTCGTGCGGGTGTGGATCCTGCTGATGCTGCTCGTCGTCTCGGGCTGGATGGGATCAAGTTCACTGGTGATGTTCCGGTGTCGTTGCGTGTCCCTGAAGTCGATGCCGCGAAGCTTGAGGGCTAAGTGACCCCGTTTGAGATTCGGGCGCTCCTGGATGAGTTGGGGCGTCGTCTTGGTGATGATGTCGCGAAGTTTTGGCGCACCATCTCGGGCAGTGTTTCTTCGGATGAGTTTCGGTCGATGATTGTGTCGGCGTATCCGGGGATTGTGACTCCGTATGCGGCTTCGGCTGCTGAGTTGGGTGCTGAGTGGTATGCCTCGCAGCCGTCGACGTCGAAGTATCGCCCGAAGGTTGGCGATTTGCCGACTGTTGGGCGGTTGGAGGGTTCGGCGTCGTGGGCGTTGGCAGTCGGGAGTGGTGACGCTGCGGTGACTCTGTTGCAGGGTGCCGCAACTCGGGCTCTGTTTGATGGTCTGCGCGAGACAGTGATGACGAACGTGTCGGCAGAGCGCGGTGCGAAGTGGGCGCGGCACGCGTCAGCTAACGCCTGTGGATGGTGCCGAATGATCGCGACCCGCCATGTTGGGGACGCCGCGACATTCTATTCATCTGAGTCTGCTGCGGGCGGTGACGGCAATCGTTATCACGACCATTGTCATTGCTTTGCGACGGCCATTCGTCCCGGTCAGTCATATGAGCCGCCAGCGTATGTCGAGAAGTGGAATGACGACTACAAGGCTGCGGCGAAGGAGTCCGGTGACCCGAAGGTTATCGCCCGGTTGATGAATCCGACGCACTAGAAGACTTCCGTCCGCGATGGGCGAAGGCGCACACCCGGCGCTAACGGGTGAACCAAAACTCTCCGCGACGGAGGGGATGGAGCACAACCTATGTCGAAGCAGCAGATGCGTTTGCGCTTCATTGAAGGCGGCGAAGGCGGCGGAACTCCCGCACCAAACCCCGATCCCGCACCAACTCCCGAGGCTGGCGACCAGCATCTCGGCGATGCGGGGAAACGGGCTCTCGATGCTGAACGCGCAACCGTCAAAGACCTGAAGGCGCAACTCGCCGCAGCGAAAGCAGCAGCGCCCGCGTCGAAGGAAACACCTAAGGAGCCCGCGAAGGCTCCCGAAGGTGGCGGTGACGAAGTAACAACGCGGCTCGCCGAACTCGAGAAGCAGTTGAATGCCGAGAAGGAAGCCCGCGAGATTGCCGAAGTGTCGGCACTCCGCACGCGACTAACTGCCGGAAAGCTGCCGCCCGAAATTGCGGAACTCATCACCGGGACAACCGAAGAAGAGATCACCGCGCAGATCGACAAACTGGCCCCGCACATCAAGTCGGGTCCGGCCCCCAATCCCCAGCAGGGGAATCCGTCGCAAGGCCGCGGCGGATCACTCGCTGCTGGCCGCGACCGCTACAAGCAGTCGCACAGTTCTTAACCCTGGTGCAGGCGAAAGTCGTCTGCACTGAAATGAGCACACGAAGGAGTGTGATCAACGATGACCCAGCTTGCCCCGCGCACTGAGTCTTTCGGTGCAGGCGACCAGTCCTGGCTTGGTTCGCGCCACGGCACCGACGTCGCAAAGACCATCACCCTCGCACCGGCCGCATGGTCGGGCAAGGTCGCCGATGGTCGCATCAAGTCCGGTGAGCCGTACGCCATGAAGGCCGGTCTCGCCGTCCCCTATGACGCCGGAAAGTCTGACGGTAGTGAAATCCTTGCGGGCTTCATCTTCACCGATCAGCCGGTCGACGCCGCCCGCGGCAACGTGTCCGCACCCGGCGTGTGGCATGGCCGCATCATCCTGTCCAAGCTGCCCTCCACGGTCGCCGCAACCGCGACGACCTCGGGCCAGTTCCTCCTGGAGGCCTGATCATGGCGACCCTCTACACCGAGACCATCACCCCCGCAGAACTGTCGGGTTTCGCACGCGCGGCCCAGGCTGACGTTGAAGCCAAGCAGGGCACCCTCGCTCGATGGCTCCCCAACACTGCCGTCAACGACGTCGTGGTTCGCACGGTCGTCGGCTCGGACGGTGCCGGTACTCTCGCACAGTTCCGCAGCTTCGATTCGGAAACCCCGATCGGTGGCGGCGGCCAGGCTGAACGCAAGGTGTTCGAGCTGATGCCACTCGGCTTAAAGGAGCGTGTCGGAGAATACGATCAGCTTCGGGCTCGCGGTGGTGACGGCGCAGCAATCGCTCTCGGAGGCGTCGAGAAGGCGACGATTCGTATCGTGCGTGGCATCTCGGATCGTCTTGAGATTGCTCGCGGCCAGGCCATCGAAACCGGTGCCCTGAGCATCAACGAAAACGGCCTGGTTCAGACCCCTTCGTTCGGTCGTCCCGCTGGCAACACTGTCACCGCAGCCACCCTGTGGGATGCGGCATCGGGAGTCAAGATTCTCAATGACCTGATGCTGTGGTCGGAGGTGTACGCCGACGGCAACGAAGGCGCAGCCCCCGGCTCACTCGTCGTGTCCCGCAAGGTCTTGTCGGCGATGCTCAAGGACCCGGCGATTCAGTCGCTCGTCCGCGGCTCGGCGTCGACCGTCGACGCACCCGTGTCGATCGAAGGCCTCAACGCCGTCATGACCGGCTACGGACTGCCGACTGTCGTGGTCTACGACCGCAAGGTCAAGGGCGTCCGCACCACCTCAGACAAGAAGGTGTTCCTCCTGCCCGAGGCTGTCGACCCCAACACCGGCAGCAACGAGCTCGGCGCAACGTTCTACGGTCCGACCCTGGAGTCGCAGGAGCCGAACTACGGCCTCGGCGCATCCGATCAGCCCGGGATCGCGGTCGGCACCTACAAGACCAACGATCCGATCGGCTTGTGGGTTCACAGCAATGCGATCGCGTTGCCGGTTCTGGTGAACCCTGTCGCGTCGATGGTTGCGACGGTACTGGCCTGATGCACATTCGTCCCGATCTCGTTGGCGTCGTCTACGTCGATGGGCACACTCTCGCTGCTGGCGACGTGGTGCCCGAAGGCGTGACGGTCGGCGATCACCTCACCGTGAAGGAGTCGTCCAGTGGTGGCATTAGCAAGCCCCGACGACGTGGCAACACGTCTCGGGAGGCCGCTGACGACTGACGAGGCTGCACTGGTGCTGGCGCTTCTTGATGAGGCGTCGGCATCGGTGCGGGCTTGGATGCGGTGTGCGCCGACGGATCCGGTTCAGCCGGATGTGGTGTTGGTGGTGTCGCGGATGGTCAAGCGGGTTATTGAGGATTCGGATGTTTCGGAGTTTCCGGCGCATCTGGATCAGTTTTCGCAGAATGCTGGAACGTATTCGCGGTCGGGGACTTTCACTGAGGGGTCGCAGTCGGGTTCGCCGTGGCTGACGAAGGATGATAAGCGCATTCTTCGGTCGGTGTGTGGTGGGTCTGCTCGGATGGCTGCGAGTTTCCGGACATGGTGAGGGCGTCATTCCCGTTGCGGTTCACCGTTGGGCACAAGGTGTTCGATGCTGCTGGTGAGGATGCGCACGGTAACCCGGTCGAGACGTGGCTGCCTGAGGTCGGCAAGAAGGTTTACGGCTGGGGTGCGCCTCAGTCGTCGGAGCCGAAGTTGGCGGGCCATGATCGCGAGATTGTTGAGGTCGAGCTGTTGGTGCCGCCTGGTTTTGTGGCTTCGGCGCGTGACCGGATGGTGCTTGATGGTGTCGAGTTTGAGGTCATTGGCGGTCCGGAGCATTTCGATCACAATCCGTTCGGTTGGAATCCGGGCGGGGTCGTCCATTTGAAGGCGGTGTCCGGGTGAAGGTTGTGTTCAATAAGGATGCGTTTTACGAGGTCCGTTCGTTGCCGGGTGTTGTTGCGCTTGTTGAGTCGAAGGCTGAGGCGATGGCTGCTGAGGCGAATTCGATCGGCAAGGGCACGTATGCGACCGGCAGTCGGCAGGGTTTGCGGCGGCCTCAGGGTCGTTGGCGTGCGTCGGTGGTTACGGCGGATGCGCGTGCTCAGATTGACAACGCGCGGCATAACACTCTGGCTCGAGTCCTGGGTGGTTCGTCGTGACTGCGCCGTTGATTGTGCCGAAGTCGGTGATCACGGTCGGTATCGGGACGTTGAGGACGCACTTCCCGGGCGTGGTCATCCGGTCGCGCGCACCTACTGGAACTTGGCCGAAGCGGTTCATCCGATTCTCGCGTATCGGCGGCCCGAAAGATTACGCAATCGACAGGGCATTCGTTCTCGTCGAATGTTTCGCATCAACAGAAGCGGGAGGTCGGGATTCATCACAGGCCGAGGCTGATGCACTACTGGCCTACACCGTCCTGGAATCGACACCGAACGGAATCCAGTACTTCACGGGCGGCCCGATAGCTGAGCTCGATGACCCGGACCGCGAAACGCATGCGCGGTTTCAATTCACCGCAACAGTCGGCATCTTGGTCGCTGGTTAGACCCCCACAACTAAATAACTCTTCTTCGGCTCCTGACCATTCTGCCTAGAAGGGGCAATTACTCATGGCACTGCAACATACGTTCGTGGCAAAGTCAGTCGAGGGCGGCGTCGCCTATGTCGTCCCGGCAGGCACCGCCCTGCCGACGTCGGCGGCACTTCCGATTGATCCGGCAATCAAGGCTGGCGACCTGGGAACTCTGGCTCAGGATGGTCTCTCGATCGGTGAGACTCGTGAGTCTCAGACCGTCCCTGACTTCGACGGAAACGACTACATCACGTTCCAGTCGAAGTACTCGGGCGAGTTCAAGTTCAAGATGCTTGACGTAGACAAAGAGACGGTCCTTGCGTTGCTTCATGGGGCGCAGAACGTCATCTCGACGCCAGCTAATGGCGTCCACGGCAACCAGACCGAGATCAACCACACTGGCGAGCAACTCCCGATTCAGGGCTTCTTGTTCACGACCCGCTCGGGCGGAAAGCTGCGGTTCGACACGATCGAACTGGGCCGCGTCTCGGACGTCGCCGAGTTCAAGTTGGAGTCGCAGGATGCTTCCGGCGTGGAGGTGACGTTGAAGGCGTCGAAGGATGATGCGGGCCGTTTGTTCCGTACGTTCCTCGATGACGGCGAGATCACGATGTCTGGCCCGATTGTGAAGGTCTTCACGATTGGTTCGGGTGTCACTGACTACACGGTGACTGTCGATGGTCAGACCACTTCGTCGCTGTCGACTATGACTGCGGCTGCGCTCAAGACTGCGTTGGAAGGTCTGTCGACTGTCGGTGCGGGCAACGTCACTGTGACTGGTAGTTCGGGTGGTCCGTTGACTGCATCGTTCACTGTTCCGGTGAGTGTTGTGTCTGCGGCTGGCACTGGCGGAACTGTCTCTGTCGCCTAGTTCGGCAACAAGCCTGGCCCAGCGGGTGTTCGCACCCTTGGTCAGGAGCCGCACGGCGATGCCGTGCTGAACCCCCGCTGGGCCGGGTTCCACTCCTGACCGCACCAAACCCCAAAACTTTTGAAAGGCTCCTGACCAAAATGGCGAAAGTAATCAAACTCGGCCGATCTGACGATCACCTCGTAACCCTGCCGATCGACCTGGAAGACGGCGGCGATGTCATCGAGGTCACTGTTCCACTACTAAACTGGATGCCTCGGCCTCGCGTTCAGGAGTACGACGACTGGTTCCTTGATGCGTCGAAGAAGATTGACGAGATCGTTAAGTGGGAAGAGAAGGGGAAGCGCGGCAAGGCACCGCATGATGTTGCGGAACTTCCGACCGCGGCCCACCACTTCACGATTCGATGGCTTCAGGGGTTCTGCACTGAGGATGAGTACAAGCGCATTTGGGATTCGATTAGCCCAGGGTTGGCGGCTGAGATTTACGAGGCGCTAACCGGAGGCGGTGAAGAGGTGGAGGAAATTCCCGTGGGGGAATCCGACGCCTCCACCGACTCTTAGGCGAGTACGGGGAGGCCATTGAGGCTGACCTGATTGACCGGGGGTTGCGGCTGCGGGATCTCGGTACTTACGAGTTCTCGTGGTCGGATCTCCGTGCGATCGTGAATCATCTTCCTCCTGAGTCGGCCTACGTTCGGGAGGCATTTCCTGATCAGGCGTTTTGGGGCCGCCCTGAGGTGTTGATGCTCGCGGAGATTGCTTCGATTTCGAGTGTCACCAGGTGGCTGACCGCCACCAGATCACTCGATGAGGTTCCTGAGGATTGGGGTCCGATGGAGTACGGCCCCAAGAAGGACTCGGCCGAGGTTGATGACGTGGCGGTCGCGACCGTCCAGGCGTCGGAAGATCGTGCCCGAGCTATCGCAGCGGAACTGCGTGGCTAACCAGCCATTATCGCCTCAAGCTTGACTGTCCCAGCGGATTCGCGGGTGGCTAGTACGTCGCCGGTTTCCCGGTCGGTCAAGGTTGTCACGCACGTTCCCTTGGTGGGTGACGTTGTGATGGTGAACGAAAGGTTCTTGTAGCCTTCCGAAATCCCGTAGTGGTGGTCGAAGTTCGGTGATCCTTGGCCGATTCCGAGTGTGGTCGGGTTGCGGCCGATGAGTGTTGTGTCGTCGATGTCGCCGTACTGGACGCGGACATTGGCAACACCGTCTTCGCCGCAGTCAGCTTGGGCCACAATGCTGGCGTCTTGGCCGCTTAGTACGGGGATTCCTGGGCCGTCTTCTTCGTTTCCGCATCCGGTGATCGCGACGGCGGCGAGGGCGGCAAATCCGGCAGCGGCCAGCTTATTCATCATGCGCGCATTCTAGTGTGCCCATCCGACATTCCGCGCGTGTTTAATCGCGGCTCACTTCATTGGAGGACTCGCCTACATGGTGGAAATCGGCACAGCCTATCTGTCAATCGTCGCGGAAACTTCGGGACTACCAAAGCAGATCAAGTCTGCGCTTCGTGGCGTTGACTCGCAGGGCGCCGAAGCTGGCCGCTCGATGGGGTCGAAGATGTCGGGCGCGCTCGCTGGCGCACTCAAGGCTGGTGCTGCTGGTGCCGCCGCCGCAGGTGTCGCAACCCTCGGCACCGCCATGGTCAAAGGCTTCCAACGCCTAGACGCGATCGACCAAGCAAAGGCAAAACTGTCAGGTCTCGGAAACTCGGCTTCCGACGTATCGAAGATCATGGACAACGCACTGTCTGCGGTGCGTGGTACGGCGTTCGGTATGGGTGATGCTGCTGGTTTGGCTGGCACGATGGTCGCCGCTGGCATCAAGCCTGGCAAGGAGTTGGAGTCAACTCTAAAGCGGGTGGCTGACTCGGCCGCTATCGCCGGTACCGACCTTGGCGACATGGGCCAGATTTGGGGCAAGGCCGCAGCTAAAGGCAAGGTTGACGGCGAGATCATCAATCAGATGCTTGAGCGTCAGATCCCGATTTACGACATCCTCGGCAAGAAGATGGGCAAGAACGCCGAAGAGATCGCCGACATGGTGTCGAAGGGGAAGATCAGTTTCCAAGACTTCTCCGATGCGATGAACGACAAGATCGGCGGCGCAGCACTCAAGACCGGCGACACCGTGCGCGGCGCGTTCAACAACATGAAGGCTTCACTCGGGCGTCTCGGCGCGTCGGCGTTGGAACCATTCTTCAAGCAACTACCTGCCGGTTTCGGGTCGATCACGAACGCAATCGACGGTCTCGAACCGAAGGTTAAGGCGCTCTCTGCCGCGTTCGGGAACAAGGTTTTCAACGAGTGGGGTCCGAAGCTGAAGCAGGCTTTGGATTCCGCGAAGAGTTCAGGGTTCCTCGACAGCACTGTGTCGGCGTTCCGTTCACTCGGCGCGACCGTTTCGGAGTTGTGGCCGAACATTGTGCGGATCGGCACTGAACTCGGTAAGGCTTCGGCCGCGGTGGGTGTCGGCACCTGGCAGATCTTTGTTGGTTCACTGCGTGCGGTCACGGGTGTGCTCGATGTACTGAACCCGGCACTGAAGTTCATTGGTGGATTGATGGAGAAGCATCCGGCTCTGGTGACGGCTGCCGTTGGCGCGTGGGCGTTGTTCAAGACAGTTCCGTCAACCATTGGTCGTGTTACGGATGCTGTCGCCGGGCAGATGTCCGGTATCCGGCAGCAGGCGACGTCGTTCGGCAATACCGTCAAGACGGCATACTCGGTTGGTGCTGCTGGCGCGACACGGTTCCACCGGACTACCGGTGTCGCCGCAGTCGGCCTCACCGGCCTACAACGTGCGGGCTCAGGTCTGATGGGCATGTTCGGCGGCCCGTGGGGTGCCGCGCTCGCTGGTGCGGGTATCGCGGTCGGGATGCTCGCTGCTGAGCACGAGAAGGCGAAGGCTCGCGCTATGGAGCAGAAGGCGTCGGAAGAGGCGCTGGCGAAGGCTCTGGTGGAGACGGGTATTGCTTGGAAGAAGTCTCGCGGTGCGTTGACTGACGACACTTTGCAGGTTGTCGGTCAGGGCATGGATGCGTTTGTGGACAACATCAAGCAGACCGGTGCTGCGTTCGGCACCTTTGGTGTTGCGGTCGATAACGGGCTCCGTGAGCTCGGTATGACTCACGCCGATCTTGGCAAGCAGATGCTCGGAACGAATCAGCAGTGGGAAGCGTTCACGACCAGGCTTGTTCAGACTGCGCCTGGTGTCGCGTTTGTGACTGACGATCTCGACCGTATGCGCGGCGTCATGTTGGAGCAGCAGGAGATTGGTCGCCGTGTTACCCCGGGTATTGCCGAGGTGGGCGAGGCGATGCGGGTTCTTGGTGATAAGTCCGCTACGGCTGCTGACAAGTTGACTGCGATTAAGACTGCGATGGATGCGCTTAATCCTGCGCGGTCTAAGGCTGACGCGATGAAGCAGATGGGTGATTCGCTGCGTTCTGCTGCTGAGGCTACGGCTGCGATTGGTCCGGATGCTTTTGATGCGTCGGGTGCGTTGGCTGCGATGGGTGAGTCCGGCGGCAAACTCAGCGATGTGTTGCAGGATTTGGCGACGAAGCAGCAGCAGGTGGCGTCTTCTGGCGATCCGGCTGCGATCGCATCGGCGAATCAGCGGATTGAAGCTACGTTGCAGGGTTTGGCTGATGCAACGAATAGGCCGATCGAGAAGATCCGTGAATTGTATGCGTCTTTCGGTGGCGGCGAGAACATTGACTTGATGGTGAAGTTGTCCGGTGCTCCTGAGGTTACTCAGGATATCGGCAAGATTGTCGCGAAGATGAACGCTGTTCCGGGCACGAAGAAGGTTGAGTTTGAGACCGGCGTTCTGTCTGAGCAGACGCTTGCGATGCTTGAGAACATGGGCGTCAAGATTAAGCGGATGCCTGACGGTAAGACTATTCAGGTTGACGTGACTGGTGATGCTGGCGCGAAGTTGCGGAATGTTGTAGATACCGCCGCGCAGATCCCTGCTGGCAAGGCTGTTGTCACGTCCGCACCTGGTGGTCAGGCTGTCTACCAGCTTCTCAAGGGCATGGGTGTTGAGGTTCGGGAGAATAACGATAAGACGATTATCGCGGACATTCCTGCCGGTTCTCCTGTCTTGCAGATGTTGCGAGACATTGGCTATGAGGTGGATACCCGTAACGGTAAGACGGTCATTGTTAAGGCTGACGATACGGATTACGCCAATAAGAAGCCTGAGTGGACCAAGGATGAGATGAAGACGATCCGGGTTGTGGCCCAGGCGAGTAATGAATTGTCTGGCTCATGGTTTGGTGGTCGTGCGAATGGTGCGATTGTCCCTTATGTCAATGGTGGTATTGCTGCTGCTGAGGCGTTTGCTAATGGTGGTTTTAAGCAGATCCGTAAGCCGCAGAATGCTGATTTGTTTGCGGGTCGGGGTGCGGGCACGATTTTCGCTGAGGAAGAGACTGGCGGCGAAGCGTACATTCCGTTGGCGCCCGGTAAGCGGAAGCGCAGCACTGACATTTTGGCGACGGTTGCTGAGATGTTTGGGATGTCGTTGGTGCCGGCCGATTCGGTGTCGGGTTTGTTGGGCGGTATTGCTGGTGGCGCGGTGTCGAAGTTGTTGCAGAAGGCTGGCGCGGATCGGCTGACGCGGTTTGCTGACGGCGGTTTCTCGGGTAAGCAGTTGCGGGATCTTGCTGATGGTCAGGGTGCTTCTGGTCCGTTGACTGGTGCCCCGTACAACTGGGGTGGCGTCAACTGGGGCGATTGCAGCGGGGCCATGTCGGCGTTCACTCGGGCCGCGGTCGGACTGTCGCCGTTTGGTGGGCGTTGGTCTACCGGTTCTGCTGCTGGTGATTTGGCGGCGATGGGCTATCAGCAGGGCGATTGGCAGCCGGGCACGATGGGTGTCGGCTTCATGAATGGTGGCCCTGGTGGCGGTCATACTGCGGGGACGCTCCCTGATGGCACGAACGTGGAGATGGGCGGCAGTTACGGCGGCGGTATGGTCGGCGGCAGTGTGGGTGCGAATGATCCGCAGTTCACTGATCGTTGGTTTGTGCCGGTTGAGGCTGGCGCTGCGTCGTTTGATCCTTTCCGTCCGTTCCAGGACCAGCATGAGGCTGACCCGAACTACCAGCCAGGGAGCCAGTCAGGTTCAACATCCGGCACTGGTACTGGTGGCGGCGATTCGATCAGTTCACGGTTCGGTAATGCGGCGTCGGCGTTCGTGTCCGAGAACGTTGCTGACATTCTCGGGGTCTTCGGTATCAACGATTCACCTGGTGTGTTGAAGGCGTGGAACCAGTTTGAGCAAGGTCGCGGCAATAATGGCACGCAACCGCAGACTCAGGGTGTGCCGTCTGATCCGGGGACGCATGAGCCTGCCGAGGGTGAGGACACAGGTGGCGACACTGTTGCTACGGGCATTGATGGCATCAAGGATGCGTTCAAGCGTGGCCTGCGTGAAGCGTGGCGGACCGGTGCCGAGTGGGATGCAACGGATTGGATCGTCAACAAGGAGTCGTCGTGGAAGCCTGACGCTGTTAACGGTAAGTACCGGGGTCTGATTCAGGCTGGTGAGGAAGTGTATCGGGCGGCTGGTGTCGATCCGAACACTTTGGATCCGGCTGAGCAGGCGAAGGCGTTCGACAAGTACGTCGAGGGCCGCTACAAAGTCCCGACCGCGGCCGAAGAGTTCCATAAGGCGAACAACTGGTATGACGCTGGTGGTGTTGCTCAGGGCGTCGGAATGATGCTGAAGAACACGATCAAGCCTGAGCGTGTCTTGTCGCCGTCGCAAACTGCGGCGTTCGAGCAGGGGATGCGGAACGGGTTCGGTGCTGATGGTGAAACTGTCGGCCTGCTCCGTGAACTGATCGGTGTCATTCGGGACGCCAACCTCGGGACCACGAACGTCACCGTCCGTGATGACCGCGAGTACTACCGACAAGCACGCCAGCGTGACCGTGGGCGAATCTACGCAGGATCGGGAGGCCGATAAATCGTGGCTGGTATCGACATCACATTGGTCGGCAGGTCCGGTATTCGGTGGCCTGCGCATTGCGGACTGTCAAAGGGCGGTAGGACCGCGGGTCTGACGCTGGTGGAGGAATCGGTGAAGGGGTTGATGGATGCGCCGATCGAAACCGATTGGATTGAGGACACTGATGGTGCGATCTTCTCGGGCGAACGGTTCCTACCCCGCGATCTGGATTTAGGGTTTGCGTTTTCTGATGAGTTGGCGCGGTCGCGTGGCGGCGAGTTGGAGTCGCAGTTTCGGCTTGAGTTTGGTGCGCGCGCGGATCGTTGGGATCCGAACTTTAAGCACACCCGCGTCGAGGTGGAGTCTGAACTGTCGGGGGTCCGCTGGTTGGAGGTGCTTCTTCGGGAGGCTCCTGAGATGAAGATGCGGCAAGACCCGTACAGCAAGCAGGTGTGGGAGCTCGGCTATGCGCTCAGGTCTGGTGATCCGTTGTTTGAGTCGAAGAAGAAGGTCACCACGTTTGAGACGTCGGGTGCATCAGGGTCGGGGTTTATTGAGATTTCGAATCCGACTGACACGGAGATGCGGCACACCTGGATTTTGACGCAGGGGACGTGGTTGGTGCCTGATCCGTCGTGGGTGGGCGCACCGGGTAAGCGTGCACCGGGTGGGGAGTTCCCCACACGTAACGTCACAGTGACGGTTACTGCTGCTGATCAGGGTGCGAAGGTCACCCGCGAGCGCCGCAAGATTCACGCCCAAACATTCACTGGGGCTAATCTGCTTGGCCGCATGAATGGCAAGTGGGTGAAGTTCGATATTCCTCCGCATACCCCGAAGACGTTGTTGCCGATTTCGGTGTCGGGTGCGCCGTCGTCGGGTGCGCGTGCGGAACTGCATCAGCCGAGACGATGGACACGACCTGTGGGGGGTGAACTGTGACCGCACCAACGTTGGATGGCCTCACCTTGCAGGAGCAGTGCGAGGCGATTTTGGCGGCGACCGAAGCAGAAGAACGCCGGCTAAAGCTCGAGTCTGAAGCACCACCTGCGGTGTTCATCTTTGATGGGCATCAGCGGTTGCAGCATCTGTTGCTTGATGTGGTGAAGTTGCACGTCGAAGACCCGGAAAACGATTCCGGCCAGGTCGAGTTGACGTTGCCGTTTGATCATCCGGTCGCGCAGTGGATGGCCGACGACAAGGGCCGTATGGCCCGCGGTGAGGGCGAGAACTTCCACATTGATGTGGAGAAGAACGGTGTCCGTGTCACTGCCCGCTACGAGTCCAAGACGGTTTCGAAGGATCCGAAGGGGCAGCGGCTTCTCACGGTCACGTTCCTCACTGACTACGAGAATCTGAAGTGGATTGACTGCTGGTCGAATCCGTTTCTTCCGGCGATTTTCCAGTTTCCCCGTATCTTCCTGCTCGCTGGCCCAGCAATATGGGTTTTGAAGACCGCGCTGTTCGTGAACTTGTGGCGCATCAACTCGAGTATTTGGCAGATCCCTGACGATCCGATGAATCCGTCTTCGTGGCTCGACGGTCTGGATATGTCTAACTGGGACATTGTTGTTGCGCCGACGACGTTCGCTCAGGACATGGCTGCGGGTACGACGTGGGGGATGTTTGTTTCGCGGTGGGGGAAGTGGCATGACCGTGCCGAAATGATCCTGAAGGACGCAGAACTATCCGTTGTGACGCGACGCTACCGTGCTGGTGATCCTGAGCCGTGGCCCGGAGCCGACCTCAAAGACGGCGCGTTGATTGTTGACATCGTGGACAAGTCAGGGCACATGGAGGGTGCGGCCAATGGTGGCAGCATCTTCGACGGATTCACCCGCACCCTGCGTCAGATTGTTGGCGACATGATCGAGGACACCGAAACCGAACTGGTTGGTGAACCGTCGTGGCCCAGCGAGTTTTATGAGGACATGTTTGGGACGCCGAAGGGTTTCCCGTTCGTCCACTTCCCTCGTGACTGGGGTCAGGAAACAAACTTCACGACGACGCCGAGCAAGGGCATGATCATCAACACTGGTGGTCATTCGATGCCTGGCGTGAATGAGGCGATCTCGGCGGGCATCCAAGCCAGTTTCGACATTATTGGCGGGTTGTTGCAGGTCGGTAGTATCGGCGGCTCGGTGGATGCGTTGCTGGCACCGTTCTATACGGACACGGTTCTCGCCTGGATTAGCGTCAAACTCCCGCACCGAAAACAACAGGCAGGGTCATCAGGGTATCTCGAATACCACATCGACCTACCAGGCAAGGCTTACACGCTGTCGTCACTGTTGGCGATTCGGACTGCGATCGTCGCAACCAGACGCACCAAATCCGCCAACATCAAGTTCACCAGCAGTGGCCCGTATTTGATCGGGTGGCCTGGCACCGGACACCTCTACAAAGGCGACCGCGCGAGCTTTGAGGTGGAAGGTGATACGCGCCGAGACATTCACGTCGAACGCATGTCTAAAGCCACCCTCGACTGGGAAGCACACCAGTTCGCGCGGTGGGAAGCCGAATTCGGACCCAAGGCTGATGAGGATCCGGTGGACATGATGATCCGCAAAATCCAAGGCTTAGCCTCTGCCGCCTCTGAATTGGGAGTGTTCTAGAAATGACGTTCAAGCAGTACCGCGATATGGATGAGCTCGAGCGTGCTGAGGCGATCGACCAGTTGACGGCGACGTTTGTTGGTTTGCCGGGTGTGGTGGGTGCGCCGATGGTGATGGGCGAAGGGTACTGGCGCGACGTAGCCGAACACTTGTTGGAGTTGGGTGTTCGGATTGTTGCCGACCCCATCAAACACTACGAGGCAGGCACCTCACTCGACCGTCACGAGGCCGCAGGGAAGTGGGTCTATGACGAGGACATTCCTGCGCCTGAAACGCCGATGGAGAAGTATGCGCGGCTGGCTGATGAACAGGCTGAGGATCTGCGGTTGAAGGTGGAGGCGATGCGCGCTGACGGCCGCCTGCCGAAGCATGGTGCTACTCCGTCACAACGTCAGCGGGCTCGGGTGAAGCGGGCGACTCAGGCTGAGGCTAATGGGTTTGTTGCTGAGCAGCGGGATCGTCGCGCGAATGGCACGCTGAAGGGTTCTCCTTTGGCGGATGTTAAGAAACCGAAACGCAAATAGCGTCACCACATACTCGTTCGGCCCCCGCAATGTCGGGGGCTGACTCATTTCCAGGAGGTTCCGTGAGTTTCAGAACCGCGTACGGCAACACTCATTCCGAGAACGGTTGGCGAATGTGCAACCGGGACGAGTGTGGGATTGTCACCATTCCAGAACTGTTCCTGGTCGATACAGCACCGTTGCGTTCTGGTTCCCCACTGACAATCTTGGGTGCTTGGGTCTACTGGTATGACCGCAATGTCGAGGAAATCACCACGCCAGTGTGGGGTTGGTCTAACACTAACGACGTCACGACAAGCAACCACCTCAGTGGGACGGCGGTTGACATTCTCGCGCCTAAGTATCCGTGGGGAGTCGATGAGCCTGATGTCATGTCGCCGCAGAAGATTAAGAAGGTCCGCGAGGGGCTGAGGCTTTTTGAGGGCACCGTATTTTGGGGTGGCGACTGGAATTATCCAGACCCGATGCATTACCAGATGGCGTTCCGTGAAGGTGATGACCGCAATATTGCGTTCGCTCGGAAGCTTCTCGACGGGTACCTCGGCATCTACAAGGAGCAGCAGACCGATTTCGCTGCTGTCTTGTCGAAGGTGATGGGTGGCGCGGTGGCGATGGATCGTTATCGTGCGTTGGCTCCGGCGTTCGCTGATGCCATGCGCGCCGCCGACATCACGACCGTGCGGCGCGCAGCGATGTGGGTTGCGCAGCTCGGTCATGAATCGGGTGGGCTGCGGTGGATGGAAGAGATCGCAGACGGATCCGCGTACGAGGGCCGCGGCGACCTCGGGAACACGCAGCCGGGGGATGGGCGCCGGTTCAAGGGCCGCGGTCCGATTCAGGTGACGGGTCGGCATAACTACACCGAGTGCTCCAGGTGGGCGCACAGCAAGGGCCTGGTGCCGTCGCCGACGTTCTTCGTTGACCAGCCGCAGCAGCTTGCGTCGGATCGGTACGGGTTCATCGGCCCGGTCTGGTACTGGGTCGCCGCCCGACCGCAACTAAACGCTCTCGCTGATGCGGGCGACCTCAATGGCGCTACCCGCGCAATCAACGGCGGATTGAACGGTCTCGAAGACCGCTCACTCCGCTACCGACGCGCACTCGACGTGGGTGCGCAACTACTCCCGACCGGAGGTTTTCTGATGGCTTTGTCTGACAAGGAGCAGCAAGAACTGCTCGACAAGACGCGCGTGATTTTCGACCAGCTTGGCCCTAAGCATCCGTCGTGGGGTGAGTCGTCGTCGTTCGGGAAGGACGCTGAGGGCCGCGAGTTGACGTTGCGTGACGGCATCATCGCAGGCTTCAAACGACTCGGGGGTGGCAAGTGAACGCGAACATGATCGGCACCATCCTTGATGCCGCATTGAAGACTCAGCCTTGGTATGCGCGTTATGCGAACACGATTGTGATGGCGTGCTCAATGCTCGTCACCCTCGGGACTTGGGCCACCGCTACTTACACCGATCTGCCTCCTGCGGTGGCGGTTGTGATTGGTTCGGTTGTTGCGGTGGCTTCAGTTTTGGTTACGCGGGCGACTCCGAATGGGATTACTCCGCGTGGTAACGCGAGGGTGGTTGCGGAGGTTGATGCGGTAGAGGTTGCCGATCAGCGTCCGGTGGCTACTGATTCGTGGGGTCGGTAGATGGCTGGCCCCTCGAATATCGATTCGTGGTTTGAGTTCATTGTGTGGTCGATTATCGCGGTGGCTGCGTTGGCGGGGGCTGTGCAGTCGTGGCGTGGTCGGCGTGAGCATAAGCGGCAGTCGGCGACGATTGAAGAGGTGCGTGAGCAGGTGTCGAATACGCATGACACGAATCTTCGTGATGACATTGATCGTTTGATTGATGCGGTTGATCGGATTGATTCGAAGCAGGATGCGCACGGCACGACGTTGAGCAAGTTTATGCGTGAGATGTATGCGGCGACGGCTCGGCAGGATCGGATTGCTGCGAAGTATCATCCGGAGGAACCGTGACTACTCCGAATGTTGGGCCTGGTTCTGTTCCGAATGTTCCGGGTGCTCAGCCTGTTAATTTGTTGGGTTTGGGTGCTCATGCTGCGAGGGATGAGCCTGGTTGGCGTGAGCAGATTGATGGGCAGTTTGTTGGGCGCGCAAACAATTCTGGTATCGGGTCGATCTTTGACAAGATCACTCAACTGTTCTCGAACGTGACAAGTATCTTCGGCAGCCTTGGTGACCTGTTTGATATCACTGACGCCCAGGGTGCCGACCTGCAATCATTACGCGCCGACCAAGAATCCCTGACTGCCTCCACAGGCAAAGCAACATCGTTTATGACGTCCTCACCTGGTACTACGACGACACCGACGCGGATGCCTTTCACTTCTCAGACGCATATTCCGAAGAATGTGACGAACTTGGGTGATGGTCGTTGGCGTTTGGCGTTCGCGGGCGAGTGGGATATTACGGCGCAGGTCGAGTTTTGGGGTGGCGTATTCATGCCTCCACAAACATTCTTGGAGATCCTTTTGCGGGATGCGACTGGTGCTGTCCGTGAGGGCGTGTTGGCTAAGGCTTCATCTGATCGGGATATTACGGTGACGAATGTGACGACGGTTGAGGCTTTGGAGCCTGATTGGACTGTTGAGGTTCGTGCGTGGACTGGTTCTATTCCGGTGGTTGGTGGTTCTTTTCGGGGTATTCGTGGCGGGTATGCGACTACCAGGTTGATGATTCGTAATAATGATTTGGAGGCTGCATCGTGACTGGTCCGATTGTCCCTATTGAGGGTGAGGTTTTGGGCCAGGAGGCTATGCAGTTGTTTTTGCAGCAGCAGGTTGGTGGTGTTTCGTCTGGGATTACTGAGGGTTGGGCTGGTGGTTCGTCGGATGGTGCGGACCCTGACGTATTCGACACAATGGCCGCGATTAAGGCGATGGTCGGCGGCGACGGTTATACGCGCGTCAACATCACGGCAACGACGACGTGGACGAAACCGGCAGGCACGACCGAGGTAATCGTTGTCGGTATCGCGGCCGGTCAGAATGGGGCCGGTGGTGGCAACGATGGTGGGCAGGGCGGGCAGGGCGGCGGGCACAAGGCTCAGGCACTAGACCCATCAGCCTTTTCATCGCTCGGCGTAGTGGTCGGCACCAATGGTGCCGCAACACAATTTAGAGCCAACGGCACTGGCGGCGCGATCCTGTCGGAAGCAGTTGTCGGCGGCGGCGGCGCAATGGCAACCCAGTTCGGTTACACCGGAACAGCATCGCAGGCCGCCTCAGGCGGAACGGGCGGCACCGGATTCTGGCAAAGCGGCGGACGCGCGTCTACGGGTGGACAAAATGGGGGGGCATCGCCCGCTGCTACCAGCGGCTCAGGTGGCAGCGCAGCCGCTGCACAGAGCGGGTCCGATGGTGGCACAGGCACAGGTGGCGGGTCAGTCGCAGCATCTGCGGTCGTCCCCTGCGGTGGTGGCGGCGGTGGCGGCGGTGGCGGTGGCGGCTCGAACTTTCTCTCGGGAACGGCAACGAACGGCGGTTCGGGTGGTGCTGGTGGCTTTCCTGGTGGTGGTGGCGGCGGTGGCGGCGGTCGCGGGAGGACGGACGTAACTTTCGGGGGTTCCGGGACGCCGGGCACCGGCGGCACCGGCGGCGCTGGCCTGGCAATCATCTTCTACCGATAAGGACCACTCATGACTTTGATTGCGGCGGCACTCCCGCACATGGCATCAACAACCAACCACTACCGACTCAACAACGGCACACACGTCCTCATCACCGTCCCCGCCGACGTTCAGCCGGTCCCAGCGGGTCTTGCGCCGATCCTCGGCAGCATCCGCATCAACCGCACCGAACCAGGCCCGACACTCGTTTTCCTCGCAGACCCGGAAGGCCAACCCATCGACGCGGACGGCGACCCAACCAACGGACTAACCCCCATCCGAACCTTCCCGCCAGGCACCACACACGAACAAGCACTAGCCCAAACGGAGGAAACACCATGAGCGGCAACCAGCCAATCAAAGACACCCTCATCCTCACCCGAGGCGCAGACTACATAGCCGACTTCAAAAAACATGCCAGCGACCCACCTATAAACTCCGCAACCACCGCACGCATCGAATTCACAGACGGCAACGACACCGACGCCACCATCCTCGAAACATGGGACGCCGCCGAAGTCCTGCCCGACATGATCCGATTCCGCACCGAATCCGAAACCGCCGACCTCATCGACGACCGCACCAACTACCGACTCATCATTAGCTTCCCCGACACACCATCACTCGAACACTGCTGGTACTTCGGCACCGTCAAACGAATCCAATAAGAAAAGGAAGAATCAAATGGCACTCTCGCAAGACTCCACCAAAGAAGCACTGGCAACCGCATTCACCAACCTCGGCTCCTGGGTCGCCGTCTACACCACAGGCGGCACCACCGAAGCATCCGGTGGTTCACCCGCGTACGCCCGCAAACAAACCACATGGGCAGGTGGCGCGGTCGACGGCATCGCCACCGGCTCGCAGGTTGAGATCGATCTTCCTGCTGGCACGTTCACCCATGTTGGGATCTTCACAGCATCGTCGGGTGGGACGCTGGTGGAGAAGGTTGCGATCACATCAACAACGCTAGGTGCGCAAGGAAAACTGCTGGTCACACCCACGATTACGGTCTCCTAAAGGCAGGCATCTGTGGCACTCACCGCACCACTCCCCAAACCGTCAACAACGCTCGGGCGGTTGCCTGACATCGAGACGGAAGGGCGGCTCCCTGACGGCACCGTCACAGCAGGCGCACTACCTGCCGGGAGCGTCGTCATCGCGGCTCTCCCGAACGGCAGTGTCACCGTTATGCCAGCAGGGTTTGTGCCACAGATGCCAGTCGAGATCATCGCATCCTTCACCGCGTTCGCAGACCTTGAACTCACCACAGTGGATGGTGAGGCGCGCGGTGCAGTGTTCCGGGCTTCGGGTTCGATGACCTTGGCCGTGAACGCGATCGCTTCGGCGGTCGCAGCATCCGGTGCAGTAGGCGGCCTGGTAGCAGTGACCGCGGTCGCCGCACCCCTGGCCGCATCAACATCGGCGGCGTTCACCGTCCTCGCGGGGGCAGGCGTCAACCCTGCCATGTTCGCCACAGCCAACCTCACCGCGAACGTCTACGCGGCGATGGCGGCCGACGCCGACTTCACCGGCACTGGGGCACTGACGGCGGAACAAACACCACTCGCCACGGTCGATGGGCCACCACTCGCAGCCGAAGCATCACTGTCGGCGGACGTTGTTGCTGATGGTGGAACCACGATTCTGCCTGCACCTATCGCAGCCGATGCGGTTCTCGCGTTCGATGGTGGTGTGTTTGGTGACGCCGCAGCCTCGGCGCACGGTGTTCTGTCCGCGTTGGTGGCGGCACAGTTCACGCGGGCCGCACAGTCCACGACGTCGGGCGCACTTTCGGCTGGTGTTGTGAAGATCGAGGTCCGCACGGTTGGCGCCCAAGCTTCGGGTGTGGTGTCGGCGGCGGTGAAGGTTCCGGTGTCGGCCAAGGTCACGGCGACAGCCTCACTCACTGCGCTGACGGAAGCGGTCTCTCTCACCCGACAGCGGATGGTGAAGAATGGTAGCCAGTCAATGAGTGGCACCCGCGCTATCGTCCCCAACTGGAACAGTGACGGCACCTACCCCGCAACGATCACCAGTAACAAGCTGGTCGTCTCGGGTGCGGGTGCGGCCACAATCGCCACAAACAACCTGTCAACAACAGGTGGTGGCGGCAACTGGTCCCGCGTCTACCTCATGCACAACGGCACACAGATCGCCATTTATGAGAAGAATGGTTCCGCTGGCTGGTCGGTACCTAACTGGTCCATACCGCGGACGGTGGCGAACGGTGACACTATCTGGATTGAGACACAGTTCGACCCTTTTGGTGCGGTCACGATCAACAATGCCGCATACGTCGAAGTCATCCCAACCTAACGACATCACACAACCCACGCTCGACTGCCGCCCCACCTCATTCAGGTGGGGCGGCTTTCGTCGTCTGTAGGGCCGGGGTCTCCGCGCCACGACCGATGAAGCATGCGCATGTCCTCGAACCAGGCCGCCACAACCGGCGGCAGGCCAGGGTCCGGGATGTCCTCAGCGTACTCGTCACCATCCATGCCGAAAACCCTAACCAAGTGTGTCCACGGGACACACCACAACGCATATCCCCAGGTCGCCAACACACCACAAATCGCACCCGAAACACCGAAACGCCAGGTCAAAGGCAGAAACGCCCAAGATAGAAAGGGGTTCGAGTCCCCTTAGCTCCACTGAAAGAAACCCGCTCTGACTACGGTCGGAGCGGGTTTCTTCGTTGTCGGGGGGAGTGCGTTAAATGGCTCGGCGAAGTTCGACGCTGGGCTGCACGCCTTTCCGGTCGCGTAGCGTTGAAGCGTGGTCGGCGCTGCGCCGCGGAGCCGATCCGGTCCGACGGCAATCAAGGCCGCCTCCACGGACCTCGCGCCCGACGGAAGGACCCATCATGACCACGTTCTTCGGCGGCGAGGAACTCACATGAGGACGCCATTGCTCGTCCGCCGCGGAGCTGCTGCCGCGCTGACGCCGCTCGTCGCCGCCGTGGTACTGACCGGCTGTGCGAGCAGTTCGGACAACTCGCGCTCCGGGCAGCCAAGCTCGACGTCCTCGGCTTCCGGACCTGGCGAGCGCACCTCCATTGGGAACGTCACGACGGTCGCGTCCGGTCTGGACGCGCCTTGGTCGATCGCCTTCGACGGCGATGTTGCCCTGATCAGCGAGCGCGACTCTGGCCGGATCGTCGAGCTGAAAGCTGGCGGGCTCTCGCGCGAGGTCGGTAAAATCGAGGGTGTCGCGCCGATGGGCGAGGGCGGCCTGCTCGGCATCGCTGTTCACGACGACCACCTCTACGCCTACTACACCGCAGAAGAGGAGAACCGCCTCGAGCGCTTCGAGTTGAATGGCGAACCTGGCTCGCTCAGCCTCGGAGAGCCCCAAACGCTTCTGGATGGCATCCCGTCGGCGGGCAACCACAACGGCGGCCGGATCGCTTTCGGCCCGGACGGCATGCTGTATGTGACCGTGGGCGACGCCGGGAACAGGTCAGCGGCGCAGGACCGGGGCTCTCTGGCGGGCACTATCCTGCGGCTGACTCCGGATGGGGACGTGCCGGCCGACAACCCGTTCGACAGTTCTCCGGTCTACAGCTACGGGCATCGCAACCCGCAGGGTCTCGCCTGGGACGAGGACGGCACCATGTACTCGACCGAGTTCGGCCAGGACACCTGGGACGAGCTCAATGTCATCGAGCCCGGTCGTAACTACGGGTGGCCGACGGTCGAGGGCATCGCCCAGGATGGCCGCTTCACCAATCCCGTCCAACAATGGAACCCCGCTGACGCCAGTCCCAGCGGAATGGCCATAGCCGGCGGCTCGATCTGGATCGCGAATTTGCGCGGCGAGCGTCTCCGCGAGGTCCCTCTGGGTGACACCTCATCCTCGACCGAGTACCTGTCCGGCGAGCGTGGCCGACTGCGTGATGTGGCCGTCGCCCCGGACGGGTCCCTGTGGGTGCTCACGAACAACACCGACGGCCGCGGCGATCCCGATCCCGGTGATGACCGCGTCCTGCGGATCGAGCCCTGACACCTCCGCACCAGAATTGAGGCCGATGCCTCATGTCATCGATCTGCCCGACGCCGATGCTGAAGTCATGAACACAACACCATGCACCTCAGTACACGCACTCACCGCCGACCCGTACCTGGTTGGTGGGAACGACGATCGATTCACCGGCTTCGGCATCATGGGTCTGCCCTTCTCCAGCGGCCACTACCTCGCGCTTCGGTCAATGGTGGCCAGTTCCGTCGGCCCGGCCTATCGCACCGTCTGGCACCGCGACCCGGAAGGGGAGTGGACCATCTACACGACCACCGATCCGGAGCGGAGTTGTCCGCGCTACTTTGTCGGATCCGATCACGCCGTCCGCGTCTCCGCAATTGACCTTCGGTGGCAGGACGATTGGACGCTCAACGTAGCCCTGGACACTGACACCACCAAGGGCACCAGATTGGCGTGGCAGGTCCGACTCGGATCCGGGCTGGCGACGCGGGCGATGACAACAATGGGAGGCGCGACGCCCCAGTGGGCCTGGAACAGCACCGCGGTACTCCAGGTGATGGGGCCGATGGCGAGCGGCGTCCTCGGCTCCGGCCGAATTCGCTTGGCGGGAACTGCGCCGAACGGCCAGCGATTCCGCGCGGCACCGCTGCGCGTATGGCGGGTCGTCGAATCAACAGCCACGCTGAGCGGTGAGGATTTCGGCGATCCGGCACCGCTGGACACTCAGGCTCGACTGGGCGATTTCTGGCTCCCGCAGCGCGGACTGTTCTTTGTCGGTCGAGCCAGGTTCGGCACCGACGTCCGGACTTCGGAGGGCGGTCGGCGCACCGTGGGGATCGGGACGTGAACAGGCTCCGAGGCGGCCGTCCAACTTCGTCTGACCTCATCACCGGTACCAGCGGGCACTATCAATTGGTATCCAGGCCGTCGCAGAATTGGATGATGGGCGCAGGTGAGCGACGTGAAGTCGTGGCTCCCCGGCGGGCAGAGGTGCTCGCCGGCCTGTCGGTTGCCATCGACCTGGGACTGGGGCAACCCTCCGAGCACATGCTCAGGTCCGCGATCATCGCCTGCCGGGTCGCCGACCGTCTTGGCCTCGAAGCCGCCGACCGCGAGGCCGTCTACTATTCGACGCTGCTCATGTGGATCGGCTGTCACGCCGATTCGCAGGAGTACGCACGCTGGTTCGGTGACGACATCGCCGTCCGGCACGATGCCTATCTGGTCGACTGGTCCGGCTTGCCCTACCTGCGCTTCTTGGTGCAGAACGTGCGTCGCGGCGAGCCGTTGCCGGACCGGTTGAAGGTGCTCGCGGCACTGTTTCGTGATGCGCGAGGGCAACTCGCCACCATGATCCATTCCCATTGCGCATCTGCCGCCCTGCTCGCACGGCACATGGGACTGAGCCCATCGGTGGAGCACGCGTTGGCGTTCACCTTCGAGCGGTTCGACGGTGACGGACTGCCGACGGGGGCATCGGGGACGTCGATCCCGATGCCGATGCGTGTGGCTCAGGTGTCCGACGTGGCGGAAGTGCACTACCGCACTTACGGTGTCGATGGGGCGGTGGAGATGTTGCGGCGTCGTCGCGGCGGACAGTTCGATCCTGAAGTGGTCGACGCCGTCTTGGCCGCACCGGGCGAGCTCCTGGCCGCGCTGTCTGGCCGGGACGGTTGGACAACCGCGATCGCGATAGCACCGGACCGAACAGCGGTGACAGACGATGCCGAACTGGACGTACTGCTGTCCGCGGTCGGTGACTTCGTCGATCTGAAATGCCCTTTCACGCTGGGGCATTCACGGTCGGTGGCAGCGCTTGCGTGCAGCAGCGGTCAGCTGATTGGACTCGGCCCACGCGAGTTGCGCACAGTCCGTCGGGCCGGCCACCTGCACGATGTCGGACGACTCGGGGTGTCGAATCACGTGTGGTCGACCCCGGCGGCACTGACCGCATCCGAGTGGGAGCGGGTTCGCATGCACCCTTATCTCACTGAGCGAGCGCTGCATCGGATTCCGGGTTTGGACGATGTCCGGGCCGTCGCCCGTGCGCATCATGAGCGAATCGACGGAACCGGCTATCCGCTCGGGCTGGGCGGGGCGTCGCTGGGGCGCCCGGAACGTCTGCTGGCCGCCGCGGTCGCTTACCAGTCTGCCGTGGAGCCGCGACCCTACCGCGAGGCGATGACCGCACCGATGGCCGCGAGGCGACTGCGGACCCGGTGTGACGCCGGTTCCCTCGACCGGGATTGCGCGGAGGCGGTGATCGCGGCCGCCACCGGAAACCTGCTGCGGCACGAACCGCATTCCGAAGTGCTGACTCCGCGCGAACGTGAGGTCCTCGAACTCGTCGCACGCGGCCTTTCGAACCGGGACATCGCCGAGAGGTTGTTCCTCAGCGTCAAGACCGTACGGAACCACGTTGAACGCTGCTACTCCAAAATCGGGGTGTCGAACCGAGTGGGGGCGAGTTTGTACGCCCTCGACCACGGACTGGTGTCGTCGACGCCCGCCTCGTGAAGCGGCCTACCAGGAGATCTCCACTTCGATCTCCGATTCGTCGCCGCGCTCGAATTCGACTTTCAACTTCACTCGGTCCGGGACGTCGATCCGGACAGTCTTATTGTTCTGCACGTACGACACCTCGTTGTGGCGCGCGATCGCGTCGGCCAGATCGTGGAGTCGCTGTGCGGCTTCTTCGCGACTCAGGTCAACTTTGGTCTCATGCTCAAACAATTCATCTCCCATGCGTCCATCTGAGCCCATGGTTCGGCGAACGGTCAAGCGACGTCGCCGATTGTTCGTGCGATTGACTGAGAAGTGCCGTCAGCCGTGGACGTGCGTCAGCTTTTCCGGGTTGCGGACGTAGTCGATCGCGACAATAAGGCCATCGGAAATGGTGAGTGCGACCATGCCGTCGAGTTGGTCGCCGAGGAAGACCAGGAGCGCTGGATTGTGATTGACGATGGTCGTGCGCATCGCCTTCTCTGGTCCGTGGCGTTTCGAGATGCCGGCGAGGAAGGCAGCGATCTTGGCCGCACCGACGATCGGATGGCGGGCGGCTTGGACGATGCCGCCGCCATCCGCGGTGAGTACCGCGTCCGGGGCCAGCACTCGCAGGAGTCCGTCGAGATCGCCGGACATTGATGCGGCGGCGAAGGCGTCGACGATGTCGTGATGCGCCGACGGATCGACGTCGAATCGCGGCCTACGCTCCTGGACGTGTGAGCGGGCGCGCGATGCGAGTTGCCGACATGCCGCTGGTGCGCGGCCAAGGGCCGTGCCGACCTCGTCGAACGACAACCCAAACAGATCGTGGAGCACGAATGCCGCGCGTTCGGCGGGGCTGAGCGTCTCCAGGACCACGAGCATCGCCCACGACACCGAATCCGCGAGCCCAACCGAGTCGGCCGGGTCGGGTGCGGTCTCGACAGGTTCGGGTAACCACGGGCCGACGTAACTCTCCCGCCGGACTCGTGCCGACCGCAAGACGTCCAAGGCCAGTCGAGACGTGGTGGTCACGAGCCAGCCGGTGAGGTCGTCGATGCTGTCGATATCGGTGCCCTGAAGTCGGATCCACGCATCCTGAACCACGTCTTCGGCGTCGGAGACACTGCCGAGCAGTCCGTAGGCGACCCCGATGAGGCGGGGCCGCAGGTTTTCGAATGTCTCGGCCGCCGATTCAGCGCCGGGCAAGGCGGGAGTGGACATGTCAGCTGAACTGTCCGGGGGTGTAGCTTCCCGCTGGGATCGTCGCGATGACATTCATCCGATTGTAGGCATTGATCAGCGCAATGAGGCCGATCAGCGCGATCTGCTGGTCGTCGTCGAAGTGCTCGACGACGTCGGCCCAGACTTCATCAGAAACGCCGCCCGCCGCGTCCGCAATGCGGGTGCCCTCCTCAGTCAGGGCGAGTGCGGCGCGTTCGGCATCGGTGAAGACGGTCGCTTCTCGCCAAGCGGCGACCAGATTGAGTCGCTGGGCTGTCTCCCCAGCGTGGGCGGCGTCTTTGGTGTGCATGTCGGTGCAGAATCCGCACCCGTTGATCTGGCTGGCGCGGATCTTCACTAGTTCGCCGGTAGCTGCGGGTAGCGATGATTCCGAGATCACCCTGCCCGCCGAATTGATGTACTTCATCAGCTTCGCTGTGGTGTCGTTGCCGAAGAAATTTACGCGTGCACTCATGGTGTCCTCCTGGTGTCTTGTTTGGTCAGAAGGTGGACGAGATAGAGGTGCAGTTTGTGACATCGTCGGCCAAAATTGTTGTTGACCTGCTGGTTCGGTGATCAGAACTGGCTTGCGGCACCCGACTGTGCCTGGGATGGAGTGAAGCCGTCGAAAATGAGTTGGTCGACCAGTCCTTGTTCAGAGAAGGCGCTGATCGACATGTACTCAGCGGCCTTCTTGGCCGCTTGATCTGTCCAGTTGGTGCTGAGGTTGTCGACCCCGACGGTGGCATCGTTGGTGCTGAATCCCTCGTAAACCAGTTGGTCGATGAGGCCTTTTCGTGAAAAAGCGGAGATCGACAGGTAGTCGGACGCTTTCGCGACCGCATTCTGCTGGGACGTGGTCAGACCGGATCTCGAGTTCGGGCGCGGCGGCGGGGTTGTCTCCGGAGGCGTCGTGGTGGCCTCTACCGTGGTCGTTGCTGGTTCAGTCGGAGTTTCAGCGGTCGTCGGACTGGTTTTGGAAGACCGGGTCACAGTTGTGGTCTCGGTGGTCGTCTCTGTCGCGGTTACCGTTGACGGGGCCGCCACCTTGTCGGACGATCCGCAGGCTGAGGCAAGAAGTGTTGACGTCGTGGCTAGGGAAATTAGTGCTCCGCGGCTGATCTTTCGAAGGTTCATTGCTGCCCGTTCTAGCCTGCCCGGCGTCCGACAAATCTGCGCGGTGTCGCTGGGAAATTTGTGCTTGTTTTTCGATAATCCCGCAGGTGAAGAGGGGTCGACGCAGATGTGCGTCAGTTCGTCCGAATGGGTGACGAGGGGTCCAAACTGCAGACGGCGAAAATTGTCAGAGGGTCGCGATAGTGTTCACACATACAAACGAACACGCAGTGAACTACTTCACGAAGTTCACGATGAACGCGAGGAGGTGACCCCGATGGACCTAAACCAAGCAGTTGCCGAGCTCGGCCCGGCTGAGCTCGCCGAACTGGCTGGCACGGTCGCCACCCACCTGGCGGGCTCGGTGTTCACCGCCTCCACCGAGGGCCAACTCCTCGAAACCGCCGAGGTCCTCGAGCGTGCCAACCGCCGCTTCGATGGCGCCACCTCGGCTTTGCTGGC
>NZ_JBARYI010000028.1:0-103580 GCF_049647785.1 Gordonia sp. (in: high G+C Gram-positive bacteria) | reverse complement strand
CTGTCGTCCCAGGTTGGAGCGGTGGTGCGGGCGTCTATGGAGTCGTACTATCTCTTGGGTTCTGCGGAGAATAAGGCGACAGCTTTGGCTTCTGTGTATCCCGGATTTGAGGCGGCGGTAAGCGATGGTGAGACTGATATTGATTGGTTTCCCACTGCGCGATACCGATTTGAAGGAGTTATCGCACTCTCGGTGCAGGGGGTTGAACAATCGAGTAATGGTCTCTCGAGCTATCTTGTGTGCAGTGATACACGGTATGTGAGTTTCAACTCGGAACCGCTTCCGGCTCCTGACCCTAGTGTGCTGGCGTTTGCGGTAAAGGTGTGGCCGGGGCAGTTTGAGGCGCGTTCAACAACGGGGCCACTGAGGCGCCCTTCGACGAACGTCTTTGGCGATTGGACTGTTGAGTCCATCGTAACTCCCTCTGGGCGGCATGATCTGAAGAATCGCTGCGAGGCTTGGGCCTCTGCTGTTGATCTGACCGGAATCGAGAACAGCAAACGTGTGATTCCCGGATGGCCGTTGGCAGATGCATTCAGACGGTAAAGTCCGAGTTTGGAAATGATGCTGCTCGAACTGCCGTAGCTCCCGCCGAGGCAGACGGATTTCTGCACGGCAGGGTGTGGTTTCGCAGTGAATCGCCGACGTAATCCCCACTGCCGATGGAAGCGCGAGGCTAATGGCTGGTCCGGAATCGCAAAAGACGCTGCCCCCAACTGCTCAGGCCGCGCCAACTTCGGTGCCAGCAGCTCCGGCAGTGCCCATTTCGTCGGCAGCGGGAAGCGAGCCGCCAAGTGTGGGTCCGGAGAAACCGTCCGGCCCGTCGGCGGTGAAATCGGGGGAGCGCGAACAAGCGCCCAAGGGAACGCCGGGATTTAGAGACATCCCGATGTGCGTAATCCCGGAGCAGAAGCCGACACTTGTTGACAATCCGAAGCCGAAGAGTCCGGTCGTCGATGTGACCGCGTCAGAGCCGCCGGCAGAACTTTCGGGAGAGCCTGACGCTGTTGCGACTTGGTGGAAGGATCTCCCGAGCGACGAGCGGGACAAGATCGTGAAGGAGCGACCCGAGTGGGTCGGCAACATCGACGGAATCGCGGCAACGGACCGCGATCGTGCCAACCGGTCGCAGATCCCCATCGAACGGGCCCGACTCGAACGTGAACGTGACCAACTGCAACGCAACCTCGACGACAACTGGTTCGGTGGAACCTTCACTAACGACGACGCCAAGAAGTGGTATGTCGAAGAGAAGTTGAAGGACCTCGACACCGTAGAAAGCACCCTCGCCAAAGGCACGCCCGATGCACCCAGGCTGCTCCTTCTGCTGGATATGCGGTCGGGAGAGCGCGGCCACGCCGCCGTCGCAGTCGGAAATCCCGATACCGCCGATCACGTCGCGGTGACCACTCCGGGCTTGGGGACGACGATTAGCGGTGCGCTTGACGGTGGCCGCCCGTCCGACGGGATGGTCGGTGAAGCCCAGCAACTACGGGCGGAGACAAGTCGGCAGCTTGATCTTGCCGGACGCCCCGACGAAACAGTTTCCACCATCGCGTGGCTTGGATACGACGCACCGAACATGACCGGGCCTGGAAAGCTTGACACCGTCCGAGGTGGCGGAGATGTGGCGTCAACCGGCAAGGCCAACGAGGCGGCGCCCCGGCTGGCGAATTTCTTCAACGGACTCGATGCTGCGTCGGTGAAAAAGGACCCGCATATTGTCGCGTACGGCCACTCGTACGGTTCGTTAGTCACCGCCGAGGCGCTTCGCAAGACTCGTGGCTCGGTTGATGAAGCGGTGTTCTATGGGTCGCCGGGACTAGGCGGCGACCCGAATGACCTGCCACGTTATGAGGCAAAGCACTTCAACCTCACGAGCGATCGGATGTATTTGCTCGAGAATGGGGAGGACCTGGTCGCCGACTTCGGGCATTTCGGCCCCGACCCATCGGTCGCCGGCGGCTTTACCCGGCTGTCGACCCATCCAGGCGTGGACAGAACCAACGTTCCTCGTATCGGAGGTACCGGGCACTCTGACTATCTGAGAGTTGGATACGGTCCAGATGGTCAGACACCCGAAATGCGGATGGCTGGCTACAACATGGCGGCCGTCTTAGGGTCGTTGCCCGACAATCTCATCGAAGGCGATTAATCATGCGACGGATTTCAATTGTGGTTTCGGCCGGGCTGATCGCCTTCGTCGTGGCAGCCTGCTCGACGATCACGCCTAGTTCCAATGAAGGGCCGGACATGACAAGCAACGATTCCTGGCGTCAACTCGACCATCCCGAGACGGCCGAAGCGCTCCTCGCCCGACTCAAAGGAACCGTTGAAGAGATCGGTCGGATCGTTGCCAAGCATGCTCCTGAGATGACGGCGTTTCGTTGGTCGACCACCGAAGGTCGGCGAGGCGGGTTGGCCGGCTGTGGAGACTTGTTGAAGGATAAGCAGTTTAACGGTGCTTTCCCGTCTACCGGTTCTTACTATTCCGATAGTCCAATTCCGGACCTGGCCTGGCCAGCAGCTCTGGCGGAGGTCACTGACTTGCTTGCGCGCGAGTACTCCGCGGTCCCCGACTTCGCGCCACAGAATTCACCGGGGAACTACGACGTCAGATTCGCGAGCCCGGATGGTTTCACCTTTGCGTTCGGATCCAAGGTCGCGACGTCCGTCGACGGGGCGGGACCGTGCCGCCGCAAGGCTGGGATTTGAGGATGAAGACGGTAGATAACGATCTATATCGTATGCCCAAAGTTATTGAGGGAATGGTCCAGCAAGATCCTAATATCAAGAATAACCCCTTGTATAAGGCCTGGGAATCCGAGGATCGTCAGACTCGAAGGAAAACTTGGCACGGAAAATCGTTGAGGCGTATGAGCGAAATGAGACGCCATTTTCTGTGAGGGTTGACCAGGGCAAAATTGGCGGCGAATTTGGAAAGGTGCGTCATAATGTCACGCTCGAACGGCCCGGTGATGGAGAATCTTTCGCGAGGAGTATCTGGATGATTTTGAATCGATGCCTGATGCCACTGTCTGCGCTTGCTGGCGCGGTCGTTTTGGTGTCTGGATGTGCGGGTTCTCCGGATCAATCGGTTTCGGTGTCTTCGTCGACGACGCCATCGGGGTCGCGTTGGTTGTCGCCTGCGACGTTGCCATTGACGACTGTTCCTACCCGCACTACGTTTCCCGGGTGGCCTGGAGGTAATCAATGATCGACTGCCGGTGTCAGTTCGAAAGTCGAGTTAATAGTTCAACAGGGTAGAGTGGGTAGAAACTTGTCTGTCAGAAGTCGATCTTTACGATTCGGGTGTTACGCGCTTTTTGCTATGGTGCCGCTGTTCCTGACTGCGTGTACCAGTGATAATCCGTCAAACGGTGGGCAGGCAATGCCGCCGCAGAATTATCATGCCACTTTTCGGTGGGTTATGAACGGTGACGGTGATCTTTTGAGCCCACAAGCGCAGGTAGCTCGGGCTTTCGTAGAGGCGAACTCGATTAGCCTCTCAACAGTTTCGGGTGTTTCCTATCAAGGGTGGGTCAACCTCTTGAAAGATTCTGGTGAATTTAGAAAATACCCGAATATGTTTGGTAGGGGAGGTGACACTATTCGGGAAATCTACGGTACCTCTTATCGCAGTTTGAAGCTCACCCCTATGGAGTGGGGATGGCGAGTTCTTTCGTGCAATTATTCGGACGGGGTAAGGCAAAAGTTGGAGACGAACCCGACTACTTTTGAGCACTGGGGTACCACAGTCGAGTCGAGTGTTTTCCAGTTGATTCCAAATTTTGACGTTAATCCGACGGATCGGGGTACTGGCGGAGATAGTAGGGTTCCGCCGAGCGACATATTCGATGGGTGGCGGATTAGTACTTCGAACCAAGATCTCGGGATTGGTGAGTGTCCTTCCAGCCTAGATAGTATTCCCAGTGCCATTCGAGGGTCTCAGCTTGGGGCTCCGGAGACTATAGCTCCGGTGGCATTGAGCCCAATCCCAGGTTGGCCAGAGAAGTAGCGAGGATGCTCAAGAGAGAGGCGACGCTGTCGCCGCTGGGCTCGATATTTTCGGCGAAGACCCGCACTTGATCATCTTTCGCGACACGGAGGCGGGAAAGACAAACCTGCTGAAGGCGGCCCTTGGTGAGATTGTGCGGCGCCGTGACGTGCTCAGTAACGACGTTGTGGTGGTGGATCCGCGGCGGTCGTTGCTGGACTTTGTTCCGACACCGCCGCAGCGGCGATATGTCACGACGCAGGAGCAGGCGTCTGAAGTGTTTGTGGCGCTCGATAAATACCTGCGAGCCCGCTTGTCTGGACCGGACGTGACCCCGGCACAGCTGCGTGAGCGGAGCTGGTGGAAGGGCCCGGAGATGGTTATAGTTATCGACGACTACGTCGTTCTGGTGCCGTCCGGAACGGCGCTGAATCCATTTTCGCCGTTGGTCCCGCTCTTGCCGCACGCACGCGACATTGGCTTGCACATCATCGTCGCCCGTAAATCGAGCGGTGCTGCACGAGCCATATTCGACTCGTCTATCTCTGGTTTGCGGGACAACAGTGCGGCTGCGGTGCTGCTCTCGGGTGACCTGGAAACGCGCCCCAAGGAATGCCAGCGTAAATAGTCGCCGATTCAAAGGCGGCTCGTACGACCTCGTAACTCCTTGAGGGAATTACCACGTTCTGGTTGACGGTCCACTGAAAGTAACTCTGGACCGGCGGTGGGCTCGACTCTGCTGCTTCTGGTTCGCTGTTTGGTGAGCTCGACGATTCTGTTGCCCGCTCGCCATGGTTACATGACGTGAGGAGAGGCAAGATGATCAACATCGCAAACAAGAGCCGACTCCGCCGGATGGGACGGCCGTCCCTCACTAGCGCAAACATGATCCTCTATCCGGGGTTGGTGCCTCGTTTTATGTTCGAGACTGGCGATGTCTCGTGCTAACAGTGTATGGAATTCGCGGAGTCGATTGGAGTTAATTCCTCCTCGCAGCTGCTACGTCCACGACCTAGTTTGGAATCCATCGAGGGCTGCTATGCAAATTTGCGCGTTCACGCTCAAATTCGGCTTGCGAGGGCTCGTATCTAAAATCTGACGACCAATGTCCATCATTGCCAATCGTGGCTGCTGTAAATTCACGACAAACAGGGCCTAGATTCGGGGTGTGGTCTATCGAGTCAAGGGTGAATCGGGTGATGTGGTGGTCGCGAAATACGTTGATCTTCGGGCGCCATGTGACCGATCGCGGCAACGGTTGGCCGTGATCTTCGGGGGTCAACGCGCTAGCTCCCGCATCGCTTAGGTCATCTACTTTGAATTCTAGGCTGAAAACTAGGGCTCGCGCCGGTGGGCGAACGTTCGTGCCATCCAGTGGCAGCAATGACCCGTAGGAGATATTGCATCCGCTTGCGCTTATTGTGTCGCCACGCTCCTCGTATTGATAAATCAGTTCTTTAAAGGACCACGGATAATTTGGAAGCGACTCATAGTAGTTCTTTCTGAATCCATTAGAGATCAATCCGTCGACGATACGCGGATCATCGGCAGACTTGGGTATTCCTCCAAGGAAGGACTCTTCATAACCTGGGAAACCGCCCCACGACATACCTCCGTATATGGTTGCCGATTCAATGGCGGCTCGTACGACCTCGTAACTCCTTGGGGGAATTGCCACGTTCGGGTTGACGGTCCACTGAAAGTAACGTTGGGCTGGCGGTGGGCTCGACTCTGCTGCTTCTGCTTCGTTGCCTGGTGAGGTCGACGACTCTGTTGCCCGCTCGCCATAGCTACATGACGTGAGCAGAGACAACGTCATCACCATCGCAAATAAGATCCGACCCCGCCGGATGGCACCGCCGTCCTTCATCAGTGCAAACATGATCCTCTACCCGGGGTTGGTGCCTTGTTTTATGTTCGAGACTGGCGATGTCTCGTGCTAACAGTGTACGGAATTCGCGGAGTCGATTGGAGTTAATTCCGCCAACGCAGCTGCTACGTCCACGACCTAGTTTGGAATCCATCGAGGGCTGCTATGCAAATTTGCGCGTTCACGCTCAAATTCGGCTTGTGATGGTTCGTACGTAAAGTCTGACGACCAATGTCCGTCATTGCCAAACGTGGCTGTTGTAAATTCACGACAGGCAGGGCCTAGATTTGGCGCATGGTGTATCGGATCAAGGGTGAATCGGGTGATGTGGTAGTCGCGAAATACGTTGATCTTCGGGCGCCACGTGGCTGAGCGCGGCAACGGTTGGCCGCGATCTTCGGGGGTCAACGCATTAGCCCCCACATCACTTAGGTCATCTACTTTGAATTCTAGGCTGAAAACTAGGGCTGTCGCAGTTGGGAGATCATCCCGGAGATCATCCGCGCCCTCCGGTGGAAGCAATGACCCGTAGGAGATATTGCATCCGCTTGCGCTGATTGTGTCGCCACGCTCCTCATATTGATAAATCAGTTCTTAAAGGACCAAGGGTAATTTGGATAGGAATCGTAGTAGTTCTTTATGAATCCATTGGATATTGATCCGTCGATGATACGCGGATCATCGACGGACTTGGGTATTCCTCCAAGGAAGGACTCTTCATAACCTGGGAAACCGCCCCACGGCATACCTCCGTATATGGTTGCCGATTCAATGGTGGCTCGTACGACCTCGTAACTCCTTGGGGGAATTGCCACGTTCGGGTTGACGGTCCACTGAAAGTAACGCTGGACCGGCGGTGGGCTTGACGCTGCCGGTTTAGATTCGTTCGCAGAAGAGTCCGACGGAAGTGGGGTCGCCTCTCCGCTGCTGCATGAGGAAGCGAGCGAGACCACAAGGGTCACTGTACACAATAGGCGGCTGAACTGGATATACTCTGCGCTTTTCGCGAGTTTAAACACTACCCACCGCCTGTGGTTGGCACCATATCAGGTGTTCGAACAGGGTAGTCGTAACACGCCATTTCAAAGAGTGTTGCGTAGATTATTTCCCTTTCGACCGCTGAGGGAACATCCTTCTCGATCTCCGCATCGCTCTTCAACTTTCCAGAGCTGTCAAATATTCTACTATTCGGAACTCTGGGAATTATACTCTGGCCGGGTTTTTCCTTTTCGAACATTCCCCGCAAATTCGGAATCTCGCGCAGTACTCGAGTCCTCGGATAGATCACTTCATCAATTCGGCTCATCTGAGTCGAAACGTTGGTACTCGGAAGTGGCTTGCCGTTGTCACCCAAATATTGACCGGTATCGTATGTGAAATTGACGCCGTTCGAGAGGGCTCCCAATTTATCTGCATAGGGAACGATTTTTCCTAAAACGCCCATGGATGTAAACATCAGGCTTTTGGCCGATTCATTTCGTGCAGTGATGGCGGCCGCGATTGAGTCCATATCCGTCGCACTGATTCCACTAGTTATGAACGACTCGCGATCTGCCGTATTTATGACAGAGGCCAAACGGGGGGCCTTCTGGAACTGTGCGCTGTTGGATTCGGATCGGTCGTCCTGTTGACCGTAGCTTGCCAGGTAGTCTTCATACTTTGCCCCAAATACCCTCATGATCGACGTGCGAACGGGATTTGTCTTCTTTCCGGTCTTGTCCCCATTCGCCATTAGGATCGTGAGGAGGTTTACTGACCGGTCAAGATAATTGGTGACCTGATCTTCATTCGAAGGGTCGGCACCAACATTCAAGAGACGCTTGTCGAGATCTGTTCCTGTCTTGTATTCATCTTCCGCGCCTTCGGCGACCCATGCAATAAATGAATTTTCATGCCAATTTTTGGCGACATGATCCCCATTGCTACCTTGGGATACAACGGGACCATCGAAATATTGGCGAATGCCCTTAGGGATATTGTGGTCTCCACCCCGAACTAACTTGAACTTCCCGTTTCCGTCCGGGTCTACGTTCGCGGTGACATTGGGATCCGATGTCCATTCCAGCATCCGACCAATTGCTGTTCTTAGGTCGGGACGCTGATCTAGTGTCCTCTTCAGGTACACGCCGTTGTCGCCGTCGCTGTCGCCAAGTTCGGTGAGGAACGTGGTAGAGAAGCGGTATTTTGTTTGCTCGACCTCCGTGTCGACGTCACCTGACATCGTGGCCAGTTGCTCGGGGGAAGCGCACTAGCAACTTCAACGAGCTTCTTCGCTGCTTCGATCTCCTCCGGTTTCGAGTCCGGATTACGTAAGATTTCAGCGGCCCTTTTGGCCTGTGCTTCCGGGTTTGAAATTGTCTCCCTGCCGTCCTCATGCTTATTAGTTCCGTAAGGAGTACACGTCACCGCGTCGATCTGGGCTTGGGGCTGTTCTCCGTTCCCTGGGGTTTTGTTGTCGACGGGAACGATCGTTGGTCTATCCGGTCCGATAATCGTTTGTTCTGCCCCCTGCGGACTTGTCATTGGAGGCCCGCTAAGAAGCAATGGAATTGGCACGTCGTGAGACCCTGGTGCCTGCCGGTGCAGTATTTCCACTGAAGGCAAGACCTTGCAATCGGCAGTCTCCGGAAGGAGAACGAAGTCGAAAAGTGCGGTCTGATCGACCTCTGCCGGATCTGAGAGTTGGTCAACCCGTAGCGGATTCTCACTCTCGGGTACGTGGGCGACACAGACGTCACCTACAGGTCGGGCGCGGAGGCGTTGCCGGAGACTGAACAAGCAGTGAGTGCGAGGACTGTTGCTCGCGACAAGGCAGCCAGTTGGGGAACACCACGGCTCGTTTTGACCATCCGTTTACCCTATGCGACCTAGGCATGGCCGCCGTCAGCTCCCCACGTCGATACTCTGGATGCGTGCATGGTGAATACAAGGTCCCCGGTGGAAAATTGGTTGTCGCGGACGTCGAAATAGAAGACGGTCGGCTCGCGCAGGTCAGCTTGTCCGGTGACTTCTTTCTTGAACCCGACGAAGCCCTGGAGCTCATTACGGCGGCAGTCGTGGGTGCGCCTGCGGCGGCGTCGGCGAAGGACCTCGGGGCAAAAATCAGCGCAGCGCTACCTGCCGACGTGGCGATGATCGGTTTTGATCCGGAGTCCGTCGGCGTAGCCATTCGTCGCGCGCTCGGCCATGCGACCAGCTGGCACGACCACACCTTCGACGTCATCGAACCCGTCGTCCTCGACCCCGCCATGCATGTGGCGCTCGACGAAGTGATCATGCGGGAAGTCGCCGACGGAACCCGCCCGCCGACCCTGCGGTTCTGGGACTGGGCGACCCCGCTGGTGGTAATCGGCTCATTCCAGTCGGTGCGCAACGAAGTCGATGAGGAAGCCGCGGAACGTCTCGGGTTCGGGATCGTCCGACGCATCTCCGGCGGCGGCGCCATGTTTATGGAAGCCGGCAACTGCATCACCTACTCGCTGGTGGTGCCGACGTCGCTGGTTGACGGACTCAACTTTGAACAGTCCTACGAGTTCCTCGACCGCTGGGTGATGGGTGCCCTCGCCGACGTCGGCGTCAATGCCCACTACGTGCCGATCAACGACATCGTCTCCGACCGCGGCAAAATCGGCGGCGCCGCCCAGAAGCGAATCGTCGCGGGCGCCGTTCTGCACCACGTGACGATGTCGTACGACATCGACGCCGACAAGATGACCGAAGTCCTCCGCATCGGCCGCGAAAAAATCTCCGACAAAGGCATCACCAGCTCCGGCAAGCGCGTCGACCCCATGCGCTCGCAAACCGGCATGACCCGCGACGCCATCATCGAGGCTTTCCTACAGCACTTCCGGACCTGGTACGAAACGAATGATTCCGAATACTCGGAGGGTGAACTCGCTGCGGCAACCAAGCTGGTGGAGGACAAGTTCAGCACCCCGGAGTGGACGTATCGCGTGCCGTAGTCGCCGGAAACAGCCGACCGAAATTGTCAGAGGGTGCGTGTACTTCTAAAGGCACAGACAAGTCGGCGAGTTGAAGGAGAGTGCGATGACGAAAGACTCCGTGGCCAGCACAACCGGCGTGAGTATCGAACACGACAGTCTGCGCCTCGGGCCGGTGCGCGTGTACTTCCAGCGGACGCTGCGCATCCCCGAGAAAGGTCTGCACTACCTTCCACCCGGCATGGGGAGATTCCCACTCCGACGGGTCGACGACTACCCGGACACGGTGCCCGCCGACTGGCGTGCTCGGGGCGGCGTCATGCTCCCGATCTACCAGCGCGAAGCCATGTGGTTGGCATTCTCCACGCGGGAACCCGCAGCCGCGCTACAGGTTGGAATTGGTGAAGTGTGTGCGGTCAGCGGCGAGCAGTGGTCGCCTGAACTCGTGCGCGAGCCCCAGAACTATTTGGCGCTACCCGAACAGCTTTGGCTCGACGGCATCAATTCCGGCGAGGGGCAGATCCGCCAATTCGTCGCTGTCCCACTCGGATTGGGGGCGACGGTGGAAGCGCAAGTGACGGGCGTCGAAGTTCACGGCGGCATTCAGTTGCGCGCGGTCGGCCTCACCGACGCAGGGCTGGCTGCAGCCCGTCGCGAGGAGGCCGCCCGGGCGGAGGCCGAGCGTGAAATGGTGTACGCGCTTGAAGCTTCGGGCGCGCCGCTGATGGACTCGCCTTGGCCGTCGCCGATGCCCCCGCCGACTGGCGCGCCAATGGGTCTGGGGGCAGGCGGAAGCATGCGGCAGGAGATTTACGAGGATCCCCGGCCCGTCACCGACTACGACCCCGAGCGTTCGTGGGAAGTGGTGGTGCACCTGTGCTCCGCCGACCAATGGACCGCGATTACGGGGGAGAAAGCGCCGTCGACTCCCGTCGACCGCGACGCCTACGTCGAGCGCGGCTTCCCGTGGTTCGACTACTACGACGCCGACAACAAAGACCTCGACGCACCGGAAGTGTTCGACGGCGTCGAATCGGTGGGCAAGGTCCTTGGCGAGAAGGCGCCGCCATTCGAGCCCGTCGACCCGAAGACCGTCATCACGATCAAGGGGAAGACGGCCGACGAAGTTGGTAAGCCCGCTTAGCGGCCGGGGCTTTTGAAGCTGGCTGACCCAGTTGGTTCTCACGGGCTCCGCGTGGACGTCCGACACGATCGTGCATACGGTGTCACTTTCGTGCATTGGGGTACGAACTTGATCGACACCTAATGCACGAAAGTGACACCTAATGCACGGTTTTGGCCCAGCCTGTGATCGCCGACTTCTCGATGCGCGGTCTTCGCTTCGCTCGGACCGCTTACTCGAAGATTGGGATGCTAAATCTTCGACAGCCGCAAACGCCAGGCCTCGGGGCCTTGCTCCAAGTATTCGACCTGGATGTGGCCGCCGCTGCGGTCGGCGAGTTGGTGGAGCAGCGGGACCGGATCGTGGTGGGCCACGAGGATCATCGACTCGCCGTCGGCGACCGCGTCGAACGCGCCGAACACCGTTGCGTGACGGATGGCGTGCGGAATCTGACGGACGTCGAGTTCCGGCTCCTCGGTGTCGTGCTCACCGCACGAGCAGCCGGCGTGACCACCCGCATCAGGCGCGGGGGCTGCCGAAACAGTCGGCAAATCAGCGACCAAATCCGCCAACGAAACCGAACTGTCCTCAGCGAGGGCAGGCATCAGCATGTCGGTGACCTTGCCGAAGAACACCTCCATCAGCACCCGCAGTGCCGTGGTGTCAGCGGCCGCATTCACTGCGTCAGTGCCAGCAGTGTTCACGCGCTTCACCAGCTGACTCATCACCCGCGATTCGCCGGCGAGGCCCTCAACCAGCAATCGTGCACGACCAACGTTGAGCGCCTCGGGAAGCAACTTCTTGCGGGCCGCCTCCAGCCACGGTTCCACATCGCCGGTCGCGAACGCGGCGACGGCGGTGCGTGCCTCGTCGACCCCGGTGCCGGAGGTCGCGGCCTTGAGCATGCCGGAGTCGAGCGCCGCCACGCGCCCCATCAGTTCGGCGACCGCCTGTCGCTGCTGCTCCAGGGTGTCGGCGTCGGCGGCGTTGGACGCCATCACTACGTCGTTGCTTGTCATCGCGAGTGTCCTTCCAAATGGTTGTCGGCCGGATGCGGAGGGTGCAGTGGCCGATCTGTCTTCTATTTAATACGGTAGTAACCGTGAATAATAAAGTGCCTGCCAAAGGACCGGCTCCCACGCCGACCGCCGCGCCCGCGCTGAGCGCCGCGCAACAGGCCGCCCTGGAGCAGCTTCGCGGTGTCTCCGGGCCCGTGCGCGTGGTCGACGTCGCGACCGCTTTGGGCTTGCACGCCAACACTGTTCGCGAACATCTCGACGCCCTCGTCGACGCCGGACTCGCTCAACGGACCCGCGCTGAGTCATCGGGCCGCGGTCGTCCAGCCTGGCTCTACGAGGCCGTCGCCGCCGATGCCGACGCCACCCTCCGCGCCTATGCAGGCATGGCCGTCGCACTGGCTGGTCACCTGAAAGCCACGTCCGACGATCCCGCTGCCGCCGCCCGCGAACTAGGCCGCACGTGGGGGAGGGACATCGCGAAAAAGCGGACGGTGCAGGGGGATTCGCGCGCGCAGGTGATCGCTCACCTCACCGACTTCGGGTTTGCGCCGCAGTCCGACGACACCGCCACCATCGCTCTGACGCGCTGCCCGCTGCTCGACGCCGCACGCCAATACCCGGATGTGACATGCCAGATCCATGTCGGTTTGGTCCAAGGCTCTCTGGACGTGGTCGGCGACACTAATCTCAAACCTGTGCTGACCCCGTTCGCTAAGCCCGGCTGCTGCCTGCTGCGCCTCGACGAGCAGGCCGACGAATGAGCGACGACGGCGCTGCCAAACCGAAACCCGCCCAACCCAGCCCCACGGCCCTGCGTCTGGCGCTGCTAATTCCCGGCGGACTCGCACTGCTCGCCGGACTCGACGCGGCACTCTTGCTCCTCGGCGTCGGCGCCCCCGTCACCGTCGGACGCCTCGCGGACGTGCACGGCATGCTGATGGTCTACGGCTTCGTGGGGACCCTGGTTGCGCTGGAACGGGCCGTCGCGCTGAGCAAACTGTGGGGCTTCCTGGCGCCCGCCAGCCTCGGCTTGGGTGGGCTCGCGCTGATCTTCGTCGAACCGTCGTGGATCGGCGGAGTGCTCCTCGCATTCGGGTCGGCGATGCTGATCGCCGTGTATGTGCCCCTGTGGCAACGCAATTCGGCGACCGCCGTGCTGGTCCAAGCCGCCGGCGCGGTCCTGGCGCTGGGCGGGGCGATCCTGTTCGCGTCCGGTGTCCCGATCCCATACCTGCTGCCATGGTTGGCCGGGTACCTGATCTTGACCATCGGTGGCGAACGACTCGAACTGGCTCGCGTCGCCTTCGCTGTCGGGAACGCCGAAGCCGGGGCGCTCGTGGCGTGCGCGGGGATTTGGCTCGCGGTGCCAGCGTCGTTGCTGTGGCCGACGGCGGGCTACCGCGTGCTCGGCGGCGCGCTGCTGGTGTTCACCGTGTGGCTCATCGTCTACGACATTGCCCGCCGCACCGTCCGCTCCACCGGCCTCACGCGCTTCTCGGCCGTCTGCCTGCTGGCCGGCTACTTTTGGCTGCTGATTGCGGGCGGGATTTGGCTCGTCGTCGGACCGGTCCGCGACGGCACCGGGTACGACGCGTCGGCCCATGCGGTGTTCCTCGGGTTCGTGATGTCGATGATCTTCGCGCACGCGCCGATCATCCTGCCCGCCGTCCTGCGTCGCCCGCTGCCGTACCACCCCGTCATGTACGTGCCAGCCGTGGTGCTGCATGCGACGTTGCTGCTGCGGATCGTCGTGGGTGACGGTGCCGATCAGCTGTGGGCGGTCACTGCGGGCGGCATCGGCAATGTGGTGGCGGTGCTGCTGTTTGTGGTGATCGCGATCGGGTCGGTACTGATGACGCCGCGCGTGAAGTCGAAGCCCGAACCGTCGAAGCAGGAGGCCACGGCATGACCATGCGTACCTGGAATCTGCGGGCCGGCCTCGTCGTCCTGGCATGGCTGATCGCGCTGCTTGGCGTCACCATCTCCGGCAATTCGCTGGCCGGTGGGCATTGGCTGATGATCCATCTGCTGGGCCTCGGGGCCGCGAGCAACGCGATCCTGATTTGGAGTTGGTACTTCACCGAGGCGGTCCTGCGGCTTTCACACACTGAGCAGCGGGTTCAGCACGCGGTTCGACTCATTGCGTTCAACATCGGTGCCGTGACCGTCGTCGTCTCGTACGGGATTATCGGGGCGCAGCGCGGGGAGGTGTCGCACGCGTTGTGGTACGCCATTGTGGCGGGGGCGACGGTCGCGTTCGCGGCGATCGCCTGGCATTCGGCGAGCCTGTTTCAGCGGGTGAGGACCGCGTTGCCGTCGCGTTTTGGGCCGATGGTGCACTTCTACGTGGCCTCCGGGACCATGCTGCTGATTGGCATCGGGTTCGGGGCGACGATCGCGCGCGGCGACCTGCCCGGCGACTGGCCCGCCCGCCTCGCCGTCGCTCACGCGACGCTCAACGTGTTCGGGTGGATCGGTCTCACGGTGATCGGCACCCTCGTGACGCTGTGGCCCACCATCCTGCGGACACGCATGGCCGACGGTGTGGAGAAGGCCGCCAAGAATGGGTTGCCGCTGCTGTGCGCCGCGATTGTGGTGATCGTGACCGGCGCGTTGATCGGCCTGCAGGTGGTCTCGGCCATCGGCATGCTCGGGTATGCGGCGGCGTTCGGTTACATGGCGTGGTCGCACGCCGACGAGGTGCGACGCAAGACGCCGTCGAGCTTCGCCGGACTGTCGGTGCTGGCCGGTGTGCTGTGGCTGTTCGTGTCGGTGATTGTCGGGGCCATTGCCTATGCGACCGCCCCCGATTGGGAGAGCGTCTACGACAGGCTCAACATTCTCACCACCGCGCTGCTCGGCGGGTTCTTGGCGCAGGTGCTGCTCGGTGCGCTCAGCTACCTGATTCCCGTCGTGCTCGGGAAGAAGCCGATCGCCACGCAGGCGTCGATGCGCGTCCTCGACATCGCCGGTCCCGCCCGCGTGGGAGCGGCCAACGCCGGCCTCCTGGTGTGGGCGCTGCCCGGGTCGGGCTGGCCGCACACGCTGGGGGCGGCCGTCGCCGTCGTCGCACTGGGATCGTTTATCCCGCTGGTGATTTGGGGTGCCTACAAGGGGCTCCGCCTGCCCGACGATGCGCGGTCCCGCCCCAATCCCACCGCACGTCCCGGCGGCGTGGTGCTGGGTTCCCTCGCCGCTGGGGTCGCGGCGGTCGTAGTGGCTGCGGCGGTTGGCGTGGCGGTGGATCCGGCGGCTGTCGGACTGCCGGGCAGCGACAAGTCGACCGTTGTCGCGACCGGTCAGACCACCACCGTCGACATCGGCATCAAGGGCATGCGGTTTACGCCCGGGAAGATCGAGGTGCCGCGCGGCAACCGCCTCGTCATTAACCTGACTAACACGGGGACGCAGACGCACGACATTGTGATGCCCGACGGTCGTGGGACGCCGCGGTTGTCGCCGGGGGAGAAGGCCACCCTCGACGCGGGCGTGATTGGTGCGACGCAGCAGGCGTGGTGTTCGCTGCCCGGGCATCGGCAGATGGGCATGGTGCTCGACATCGTTGTGGCTGGCAGTCCCGCCGAGAAGTCGACCGAGCCGACCATGAATCACGAGATGCCCTCGGGGCCTGTCGATCTGGAGGCTGCGCCGGGTCCGGGGTTTGTGGCGCGGGATCCGAACTTGCCGCCCGCTCCGCCGGAGAAGATGCACCGCTACCGGTTTGAGGTGCGCGACGTGCAGCGCGAGGTGGCGCCCGGCGTCACGCAGACGCAGTGGCCGTACGGGATTGTCGCCGCGGATGGGAACTACTCCGGGAGCGCGCCGGGTCCGACGCTGCGTGGTCGTGTAGGTGACTCGTTTGAGATCACGCTGGTGAACAACGCGACGATGGGTCATTCCATCGATTTCCATGCCGGGGCGTTGGCTCCGGACGGTCCGATGCGGACGATTCAGCCGGGCGAATCTCTCGTCTACCGGTTTACGGCGACGCGCAGCGGTGCGTGGCTGTACCACTGTTCGACGATGCCGATGTCAGTGCACATCGCGAACGGCATGTTCGGTGCGGTGATCATCGATCCGCCGAATCTGCCTGCAGTGGATCGCGAGTATGTACTGGTGCAGTCGGAGATGTACCTCGGCGGCAAGGACGGTGCCGATCCGGCGAAAGTGGCCGACGGTCGTCGTGACTTGGTGGTCTTCAATGGGTACGCCAACCAGTACGACCATGCTCCGCTGAAGGCGAAAGTCGGTGAACGGGTGCGCATTTGGGTTGTCGATGCGGGCCCGAACCTGGGGAGCGCGTTCCACATTGTGGGTGGTCAGTTCGACACGGTGTTCAAGGAAGGTTCGTACTCATTGCGGCCGGGGAATGCTGAGGCTGGCGGCGCGCAGGTGCTGGATCTAGCTCCGGCGCAAGGTGGGTTTGTGGAGTTGAGCTTCCCGGAGGCTGGGCACTATCCGTTTGTGACGCATGCGATGGCGGATGCGGAGAAGGGGGCGCATGGGGTGGTTGAGGTGGAGTGAGGGGTAGGTGAGTTAGGCGCGGTATCCCGCAGGGGTCGCACCGAATTCTGGAGGTGGCGGTGGGCTAGAGTCCTAGTCTTCCAAACTAGGTCTGCGGGGCGAGTTGGTGTGTAGTAGATAGCCGCCCTACTGCCCGCGTTGGTCACTCAATCGGCTCTACGGCAACCGCACCTTATCGAACCCGCTAGAAACTTCGGCCGACGCCGATTCTCCTCACGAACAGCGAAGGGCCACCGATCGCAGCTCGAGGGCGCCGGCGTCTTTGCGGGCGAACAGTTTGCGTAAGGGTGAACTCATCCGGGCTGAAGCCGTTGTAAATTCCGAATTGGGGGCAATGGCAGAGGTGATCGTGGAAGATTGCGTGTGGGCTTCGCCTTGCTGTTGGACGGTTCATCTAACGATTTGCATCCAATCCCGCAAGCCACTCCTGTCCCAGCTGCCACGCCGACGAATAGGCGCAAGTTCGAGGTCGCAGTCTCATGCACCGACTTCCGGAGCCCCGGCGCTGTATTGCAAGATCCTTGTTAGCTGGGAGTGCCGCTCAACCTGTAGTAAAGTATGAGATATTATTTGTCCGGATATATCAGAGCCGCAATGGGGAATCAAGAATTGACCGCACAAACACCGCCTTTCGAGGTTGGGTCCGTTTCCGAATTCGTGAAAATTGCTGGTTCTCCGAACGATGGTGGAACAGTCCGCTGGTTCCGGGGGATTTCCTCAACCCAATATGAACTGAAGCCTACGCTTTATAGGCTTAAATCTGAAGCTTCCGGCCCGGTTCTGGGAATTAATAGATTGTTGGACGTCGAGGAATGGCTCCTTGACCGATTTTCTGAGAGGTCTGCACCATTTCGTGAGGGGCCATCGCCTGTGGTGAAGATTGACTACCTTTTCGAGATGCAGCATTACGGAGTTCCGACCCGGCTCCTGGACTGGTCGGAAAGCGCTTTGGTTGCACTTTGGTTTGCAGTGCAAGGCAAGGCGGACGAATTTGATGCCGCTATCTGGGTATTGAATCCGGCGAAATGGAACGATTTAGTATTTTCTCAACAGCGGAGCGTCAACAATGTGCTTTCGCCTCACTCTGAGACGGTAGATTCGATGCAGCCTTGGACTGCGACTCGACGGGATGTTCTCGCAGACCCGCCCGTTTGTATTTACGGTGTACACAATACCAAGCGAATAGTTAGTCAGCGTGGAGTGTTCACGCTAGGGGGTCTATCTACAAGTTCGATAGAGGATCAGGCTGGCGAACTGGCGCGGGCTGGCTCATGTTCGAGTAAAGATTTGCTATTCAGGATTACGATCCCGGCGGCCGCTCGCCCGCAGATTCGTGCCGAATTGGTAAATCTCGGATTCACGCAATCAATGATATTCCCCGATTTAACAGGGTTGGCCCGGGAATTAGTTGAACGATTAGATGAGAGTGGGCTACTGTGACATTTGAAGTGCGGCCTTTTGAGGCAAAGACCGCTTCGTGGTGGTATCGAAACCGTGACAGCATCGACTTTGAGCCGCCATATCAGAGAACTGGCCCGGCCTGGGAGTTGGATCGGCAAGGTTTTTTGATTGACACGATCATTAATGACTTTGATATGCCTAAGCTTTATCTCGCCGATTTTACTTACTTCAAGTCTGATCTTAATACATCAGGAAAGAGATTTGCGATCATCGATGGAAAGCAGCGGCTCTCTGCGATCTTTAAGTATTTCGACAACGAGCTCTCGCTGCCGCCAGATTTTGTCCTTCGCTCGGATCCGGACGTTCCGATAGCGGGTCTCCGGTATTCTGAACTTAATGAATTGTATCCAGATCTTCGTTTGAAGGTAGATAATTTCAATCTTCCTGTGATGAGCGTGATTAGCGACGAGTTGGAGATGGTGAATGAACTATTTGTTCGATTAAATAGTGGTAAACCTCTGACGGCGGCAGAGCGAAGAAATGCGATGAATGGAATTGTTCCGGAGTTGGTTCGAGGTATCGCATCATCGACGTTCTTCTCCAAGTGTGTGAAATTCTCGAACAGGGGGCGAGCGCACGATCAAGCGGCGGCGAAGCTACTGCTACTTGAGGCATCCGCAAGACCTGTAGATCTTAAGAAGAGGCAGCTTGACGAGCTTTTTCGGTCGGGTTTAAGTGGTGACGACAATGATGGATATCTGGCTTCATCCGCGGATACGGTGATGGAGACCCTCAATGTGATGGTTGATATTTTCGATGAGCGTGATCCATTATTAAGTACGCAAGGTCAGATGCCTGTGTATTACCTGGTATTTCGCGGAGCTAATACTCAACCGCCAAACAGGGAGGCGCTTGAGTCGTTCGACAATTTGAGGACTGAGGTGAGGGGCCTAGATCGTCTTGAGGGCTCTACCTGGAACATGTCTCGTGAAGTGGGTCGCTGGGAGTTGGATGCACTGATTAAATACAACCGGCTCATGCGGAACCCAAATGACGCGCACTCAGTTTATCTAATGGCTGAAATAATGAGTGATTTCATAGCGAGCTATTTGTAGTGGCGACAGGTATAGCGTCACGCATGCCCGATCTCGTATGCGTTGAGGTGAGACTTGGACGTAGGGGATTTGTGGTGGCCATCGGGCATGCAGCGAACCTGGATCAGGTACTTTAGGAATGCTCACCATCCCGCCGCGACGTTGTCGACATTCGCAGGGTCGGTATGTCAGACCCACCTGCCATTCTTACAGTCGTAAAGTGGGTGTGGCCCAAAGACGAGGTATCGACCTCACCGGGCGTCCATGCCCAACCGTCATTATTGAAGGGTCCGTCCAACAGTGGCACTCAAGAAATCAGACCTCTACTCATCGCTGTGGGCAAGTTGCGACCAGCTTCGTGGCGGCATGGATGCAAGCCAGTACAAGGACTACATCCTGACGCTGCTGTTCGTGAAGTACGTGTCCGACAAGGCCACAATCGACGCGAACAGCCTTATTGAGGTACCTTCCGGCGGTTCGTTCGACGACATGCTCGCCGCCAAGGGCGACAAGGAGATCGGCGACCGATTCAACAAGATCATCGCCAAGCTCGCCGAGGCCAACGATTTGCGGAACGTCATCGATCAGGCCGACTTCAACGATGAGGAGAAGCTCGGCAAGGGCAAGGAGATGCAGGACCGCCTCTCCAAGCTGGTCACTATCTTCAACGACCTGGACTTCCGTGGCTCTCACGCCGAGGGCGACGACCTACTCGGTGACGCCTACGAGTACTTGATGCGCCACTTCGCTACGGAGTCGGGAAAGAGCAAGGGCCAGTTCTACACGCCGGCCGAGGTGTCCCGCATCCTCGCCAAGGTGGTCGGCATTGGGCCGAATACCCGCCAGGACCAGACCGTCTACGACCCGGCCTGTGGTTCCGGCTCGCTATTGCTCAAGGCTGCCGCCGAAGCGCCGCGCGGCATGACGATCTACGGCCAAGAGAAGGACAACGCCACCTGGGCCCTGTCCAAGATGAACATGATCCTGCATGGCAACGAGATCGCCGAGATCGAAAAGGGCGACACCATCACCAGCCCGCAGTTCACCAAGGGCGACCATCTGCGGACCTTCGACTACATTGTCATGAACCCGCCGTTCTCGGTGAAATCCTGGAACAACGGCCTCGAGAACGACTACGGCCGCTTCGAGTACGGCCGCCCGCCAGAGAAGAACGGCGACTACGCCTTCCTGTTGCACGCGCTCACCTCGCTCAAGAGCACCGGCAAGGCGGCGATCATCCTGCCGCACGGCGTCCTGTTCCGCGGCAACGCCGAGGCCACCATCCGCACCCGCCTGCTCAAGCAGGGCTTCATCAAGGGCATCATCGGCCTGCCGGCAAACCTGTTCTACGGCACCGGCATTCCGGCCTGCGTGGTCATCCTCGACAAGGAAAACGCCCAGGCCCGAACCGGTGTCTTCATGATCGACGCCTCCAAGGGCTTCATGAAAGACGGCAACAAGAACCGCCTACGTAGCCAGGACCTGCACAAGGTCGTCGACACCTTCAATAAGCAGATCGAGATCGACCGCTACTCGCGCATGGTCCCGATGAGCGAGATCGCCGACGCCAAGAACGACTACAACCTCAACATCCCGCGCTACATCGACTCCTCCGAACCCGAAGACTTGCAGGACCTCAGCGCTCATTTGCACGGCGGCATTCCCGACCGCGACCTCGACGCACTCCAGGGCTACTGGGACGCCTTCCCTCAGCTGCGCAGCCAGATCTTCGCGCCGAATCGTCCGGGCTACAGCGATTTGGCTATCGACGTGGGCGCCGTGCAGCAGGCGATCTTCGACGCACCCGGTTTCCACAAGCTGCGCGACGAAGCCACCGGCATCGTCGAAGACTGGTTCGCTGCGCACCGCGACACCCTTGCCAGCATCACTGCCGACACCAAGCCGAACAACCTCATCGCGGCCATTGGCGATGACCTGCTGTCGCGCTTCAAGCCGATGCCGCTGCTCGACGAGTACGACGTCTATGAGCAGCTCATGACCTACTGGCACGACACCATGCACGACGACGCCTACCTGGTCATGGCGGACGGCTGGCTGAACGCCGCCAAGCCACGCAAGACCATCGAGGACAAGGAACGCAAGCTCTCCGAAACGCCCGATCTTGTGGTCGGTTCCGGTCGTAGTGCCACCAAATACAAGATGGATCTGATTCCGCCGGCTCTGATCGTGGCGCGCTACTTCGCCAATGAACAGGCCGCCATCGACGACCTCACCGCTGCGGCCGAGGAAGCCACCCGAGCTGTCGAGGAATACGTCGAAGAACATGCCGTCGAAGACGGACTGCTTGCCGATGCTATGGATGACGACAAGATCTCCAAGGCGCTCGTCGCCGCACGATTAAAGGCGATCAAGACCGGCGGCGACCCCGACGAAATCAAGGCACTGCAACACGCCACCAAGCTGTACAACGCCGAAGCAACCGCCAAGAAGGCTGTCAAAGACGCCCAAGGCGAGCTCGATCTCGCCACGCTCAAGAAGTACGGCGACCTGACCGAGAATGACATCAAGACCCTCGTGCTCGACGATAAATGGCAGGCGACAGTTGTACGCCGCGTCGCTGGTGAGGTTGAAGCACTTACGCGTGATCTTGTAGTTCGTATTCAGCAACTCGGTGAACGCTATGCGACGACCGTCGAGGATCTCGATTCTGAGCTACAGAAACTTGAGGCAAAGATCGCGGGACATTTGGCTGCGATGGAGGTACGTCCGTGAGTCTCACCGGGTGGACTGAAACAACCGTAGGCCAGGCTTCGGAGTTCTTGACCGGATTTCCGTTCCCTAGCTCAGCTTTCGCGGAAACAGGAATCCGCCTTATTCGCGGCTCCAACGTCAAGCGGGGAGTCATCGACTGGTCGTCAGACATCGCTAGGTACTGGTCTGACCACGATTCAAGTCTCCGCGCTTTCGTCCTTCGGGATGGCGACATCGTCATCGCAATGGATGGAGCCCTGGTAGGGCGCAGCTTTGCCCGAATCACCGAGGCTGAACTCCCTGCTTACCTAGTCCAGCGAGTTGCACGATTGCGCGGCAAGGCGATAGACCAAGACCTCTTGTATCAATGGATCGGCTCGCGAGACTTTGTAAAGCACGTCGATGACGTAAAGACCCACACTGCCATCCCGCACATTAGTCCCCGTGATATCCGTGACTTCAAGATCTCGATGCCGAAAGATCCCAATGAACAGCGTGCAGTTTCAGTGGCACTTCGAGATGCTGACGATCTGATCACCACCCTCGAACGCCTCATCACCAAGAAGCAGGCGATCAAGCAGGGCATGATGCAGCAGCTACTGACCGGCCGCACGCGCTTCCCTGGCTTTACCGAGCCCTGGTCCGAAGTCAGTATCTACCAGCTCGCGAACAATCAAAGAACCCTGTTCAACGATGGTGATTGGGTCGAGTCAGAGCACATTACGACCGCCGGAAACCGCCTGCTCCAGACTGGCAACGTCGGGGTTGGTCGATTGCTCGATCGCGGTACAAAGCGCTACGTCTCAGATGAGTCATTTTCAACGCTGAAGTGCAAGGAAGTTGTGCCAGGAGACATCTTGATCTGTCGACTTGCTGAGCCTGCCGGACGGGCTTGCATCGTGAAGGATATAGGTGAACGCCGCATGCTGACGTCTGTTGACGTCAGCATCTATCGACCCGATCCAGGGCTGGCGGATCGTCGCTTTCTGGTCGCTGCCTTCTCTACACCTGGATGGTTTCAAGAGGTGAGCGAACGTTGTGGAGGATCAACCCGGACCCGTATCGCGCGTTCAGAACTTGGTCGCATCAGAATTCCCCTGCCTAGCCTTGAGGAGCAGAAGCGGATCGCCGATGTCTTCACGGATGCCGACGATGAACTAGACACACTAGAAGCACGCCTCACCAAGGCTCGTGCTGTCAAGACCGGCATGATGAAGCAGCTTCTGACAGGCCGCACGCGGCTGCCGTTGGAGACTGCTTCGTGAGTGGTGGCAAATCGGTTCGCCTGTTCCTGGCAGACGGCACGCCTGGTGGTTTGCTGACGGCCGAGATCATGAACTGGACTGGTCATGTCGTTGCCGCACCGCGTTCTGACCTGGCGGCGCTCTTGAAGCGTCCTGAGGCGACTCGCACCGGCATCTACATCCTGCTCGGCGATGATCCGAGCAGCCTGGGTGGCCAGTTGGCCTACATCGGCGAAGGTGACGATGTCAGTAAGCGCCTGTATCAGCACGCTCGCTCGGAAGACCAGAACGGCAAAGACTTCTGGGATCGAGCCATCGTGCTGACCAGCAAAGACACCAACCTGACCAAGGCGCACGCCCGCTACCTGGAAAGTCGGTTTATCACGCTGGCGCTGCAGGCCAGCCGGGCGAGGCTCACCAACGGCACCACGCCGCCACCGATCGTCCTGCCCGAGGCCGATGTGTCGGACATGGAGTACTTCATCGAGCAGGCCAAGATCGTGCTGCCAGTGCTCGGGGTGAACCTCTTCCGGTCGCCAACGACGACCACGACAGTGCCGCACACTGAGGTAGCGGGTACGCGCACCGATTCGCCGGTATTCGAGATGACGCTGAAGAAGTCCGGCATCACCGCAACCGCACAAGAAGTCGACGGCGAGTTCACCGTGATCGAAGGCTCCAGCGCCCGGCCGAAGTGGACGGGCGGCGAGGGACACAGCTACACCAGCCTGCGGACGAAGCTGGAGCAGGACGGCACACTCGTGCCCACACCCGACGGATCGGCGATGCGCTTCACCCGCAACCACGTATTTGCCAGCCCGAGCGCAGCCGCCGCCATTGTGGCCGGCCGCAGTGCTAACGGCCGCACCGAATGGCTGGTACAAGGTGCACGAAGAACTTATGGACAGTGGGAAACCGAAGGAGTTGAGGAGGCGATGAAGCAGGAGGTGACCAATGAGTGATGTAGGACAGATTGAACGAAAGGCGCAAAACCGGGTGGTGGCGCTGTTTCGAGACCAGCTCGGCTACGAGTACCTCGGCAACTGGGAGTACCGCGAGGGCAACGCCAACGTCGAGACCGAGCTACTGACGCAGAACCTGCGCGCTCGCGGCTACGACGACAACCTCATCAACCGTGCCCTCGACCAGCTCGGCAAAGCCGCCTCGGTCGGTGCCGGCCACGACCTTTACGAAGCGAACAGGGACGTCTACGGGCTGCTGCGCTACGGCGTGAAGGTCAAGCCTGGGGTCGGTCAGCAGACCGAAACCGTCTGGCTGATCGACTGGAAGAACCCCGACGCCAACCACTTCGTTGTCGTCGAGGAAGTCACCATCGCGGGCCAACACACCAAGCGCCCCGACGTGGTGCTCTACGTCAACGGCCTGGCCCTCGCCACGCTGGAACTCAAGCGCTCCAAAGTCGCTGTCTCGGAAGGCATCCGGCAGACTATTGGCAACCAGAAGCCCGAATTCATCCGGTCGTTCTTCTCGACCGTGCAGTTCGTCTTCGCTGGCAACGATGTCGAGGGCGCGCGCTACGGCGTCATCGACACTCCCGAAAAATACTGGCTGGAGTGGAAAGAATCCTCCGACGTCGCTGACCCGCTCGACCGGGCGCTGCTGCAGATGTGCAGCAAGCCGCGTCTGCTTGAACTGATCCACAACTTCATTGTCTTCGATGCGGGCGTCAAGAAGGGCCCACGTCACAACCAGTACTTCGGCGTCAAGGCTGCCCAGGAGCGCATCGCTAAGCGTGAGGGCGGCATCATCTGGCACACCCAGGGCTCGGGTAAGTCGCTGACGATGGTGTGGCTGGCTAAGTGGATTCGCGAGAACCAGCCCGACGCCCGGGTGTTGCTGATCACCGACCGCACCGAACTCGACGACCAGATCGAGAAGGTCTTCAACGGCGTCAACGAGCAGATCTACCGCACCAAGAGCGGCGCCGATCTCATCAGCTCGCTCAACGCCAGCGAGCAGTGGCTGATCTGCTCTCTCGTCCACAAGTTCCGCGCCGCTGACAGCGCCGGTGAAGACGAGGAGGCGACCGCCGACTTCATCAAAGAACTGCACGCCACCATTCCGAAGGACTTCAAGGCCAAGGGCAACATCTTCGTCTTCGTCGACGAAGCCCACCGCACCCAGTCCGGCAAGATGCACACCGCCATGAAAACGCTGCTTCCCGAGGCGATGTTCATCGGCTTCACCGGCACTCCGCTACTGAAGGCCGACAAAGCCACCAGCATCGAAACCTTCGGCTCGTTCATCCACACCTACAAGTTCGATGAAGCGGTGGCTGACGGTGTGGTCCTGGACCTGCAGTACGAAGCTCGCAACATCGACCAGGAACTGACCAGCCCGGCACAGGTCGACAAGTGGTTCGAGGTCAAGACCAAGGGTATGACCGACCTCAGTAAGGCCGAGCTCAAGAAGCGCTGGGGCACCATGCAGAAGGTCGTCTCCAGCGAGCCGCGCGCCAAGCAGATCGTCAACGACATCCTGCTCGATATGGAGACCAAGCCCCGCCTGATGGACGGGCGCGGCAATGCAATGCTCGTCGGCTCGAGCATCTACCAGGCCTGCAAGTTCTACGAGATGTTCGTCGCGGCCGGCTTCAAGGGCAAGTGCGCCATTGTCACCAGCTACACCCCGAACGCCAGCGATATCGCCAAGGAAGATTCCGGCGCCGGCAAAACCGAGAAGATCCGCCAGTACGACATCTACCGCAAGATGCTGGCCGACTACTTCGACGAACCAGAAGACACCGCCGTGAACAAGGTCGAGGAGTTCGAGCAGGCCGTCAAACGCCAGTTCATCGAGAACCCTGGCCAGATGCGACTGCTGATCGTGGTCGACAAGCTACTGACCGGCTTCGACGCGCCGAGCGCCACCTACCTCTATATCGACAAGAAGATGCGCGACCACGGCCTGTTCCAGGCCATCTGCCGGGTCAACCGCCTCGACGGCGACGACAAGGACTACGGCTACATCGTCGACTACCAGGATCTGTTCAACTCCATCGAAGACGCCGTCGGCGACTACACCTCAGGTGCGCTGGACGGGTACGAGAAGGGTGACATTGAGGGGCTGCTCACTGACCGCATCGAGAAGGCCCGCGAGAACCTCGACGAAGCCCTCGAACGCATCCGCGCTCTCGTCGAACCTGTTGCGCCACCGAAGAACACGCTGCAGTACCAGCAGTACTTCTGCGCGGTAGAGCAGGGCAACGCCGAACAGCTCAAGGCCAACGAGCCGAAGCGCGTCGAGTTGTACAAGGCGGTCGCGGCCGTCACCCGTGCCTACGCCAACCTCGCCAACGACATGGCCGCCGCTGGCTACAGCGTGGCTGAGGCCGAGGCGATCAAGAAGGAGATCGCGCACTACGTCGACGTGCGTGCCGAGGTGAAGCTCGGTGCGGGTGAGGATGTCGACTTCAAGCAGTACGAGGCCGGCATGCGGTTCTTGCTCGACACCTACATCCAGGCCGGCGCTTCCGAAGTTGTCTCCAACTTCGAAGACACGGGTCTGATTGACCTGATCGTCAGGCTCGGCGCTGGTGCGATCGACAAGCTGCCCGCCGGGATCAAGAAGGACCCCGAGGCGGTCGCCGAGACCATCACCAACAACATGCGCAAGGTGATCATCGACGAGCACGCGTTGAACCCGAAGTACTACGACAAGATGAGCGAACTGCTCGACGCCATCATCGAACAGCGCCGCCAGCAAGCTATCGACTACCAGGAGTATCTGGCCAAGCTCCTCGACGCCGCCAAGCAACTCGGTGTCAAGGAGTCGGACACGAAGTATCCAGACTGGGCGGACAACGGCGCACGACGCGCCCTGGTTGACTTCGGCTGGCCCGATCCGGGCACGCCGATTCGGGTCGACACTGCAATCCTGAGGAACAAGCCGTATGACTGGGTCGGCAACACGATGAAGGAGAAGGTCGTCCGCCGTGCGATCAGCCGGGTCTTGCCCGACAGCTTCGGTCGGCTCGACGAACTGTTTGAACTAGTGAAGGCGCGCGATGAGTACCGCTAACGCCTACCTCACCGTCCGCGGCATCGACATCGACGTCATTTACAAAGACATCAAGAACCTGCACATCGGCGTCTATCCACCGCTGGGCCGCGTGCGAGTTGCGGCACCCGATCGACTTGATGACGATGCGGTCCGCCTGGCCGTGATTCAGCGACTGTCGTGGATCAAGCGGCAGCGGGACAAACTGCGCTCCGCCGAACGTCAGACCGAGCGCGAGATGGTGACCGGTGAGTCGCATTACGTGTGGGGCGTTCGTCGCCGACTCAAGGTCGTCGAGCGGCCAGGTCGGGTTCACTTCGAGATCGACGGCGAGAGGCTGGTGCTCTACGCGCCCGCCGAGACCTCGGCAGAGCAGCGGCGTGACTATCTCGACCGGTGGTACCGCGACCAGCTTCGGCGCGCGATTCCTGAGCTCATCGCCAAGTGGGAGCAGACGCTCAACACGACGGTCCCGAAGTGGACTATTCGGCGCATGAAGACTAAGTGGGGCTCCTGCAACCGCGAGAGTCGACATATCTGGTTCAATGCCGAACTAGCCAAGAAGCACCCCGACTGCCTGGAATACATCGTTGTCCACGAGATGACCCATTATTTCGAACGCAACCACGGCGAGAGTTTCACCAGTCTGATGGATAAGTATTTGCCCGATTGGCGCAGCCGGCGAGACCAACTAAACAAGGCGCCGCTCGCCGAGGAGTTGTGGGCATGACGCAATCAGCAGGGGCTTGGCTCGACCGACGCATCGATGGATCGCGCGGGCGTTCACAGATTGGAACTCGCCGCGCAACGACCGTGCGAGGCCGTATTCCGAGTCTTGGGTCCCGACATTGGGACCCGTTGGCGGAGCGGCTCGCGGTGTAGCGGAGTTGGGCAGGAGATAAGCTACTGCGGCCGCGGGCCACTCCTGGTGTGGAGCGATCAAGGTAGCAAAGGTGCTACGAATCACTCGAGTGCGGACATGTCCAAATGCGTGATCCCGAATCGCTGAACGACCTTGTCGAAGTCATATTCTTCCAGACTTAGTGCGTGTACCGCGCGCACCAGGTCAATATTGGACTTGTATGTAACCCTCTCGTCGTTGTGATCAATCCACGCGGGAATGATTAGACTGAAATCCTCGGTGTAATGATAGCTTGCCCGTTGGATGGGTGACCCAGCCCAAAGTAGGCACACGTCGCTGTCGAAGCCGCCCTCGAATTTGGTCGAGTCCTCAAACGGGAAATCCCACTGGAGGGTAATGTTGATATTCTTCTTATACGCCGCTATTGAATAGCGCTGCGTCTAGGTATGGCCGCTCATGGACTCGATCCAGTCCGTTCGATCGAAATTTTCAATGATGGGTCGAAGTAGTCCAATGTTCATTCAGGTCGGTCCTCACTCTTGATTGATTAGCTGATTGCGTGTCGGATTTTTACGATTAATATCTGGCGAATTCCTTTCGGTGGCGCTATGGCGAAATTATCGGAGAGGGATTCGGTGATAGTGGACTTCTGTATTGGTCGAGTTCCTTTCTTTTATGGTCGTTTGTAATGGCCTGATAGAAAATTCTCCGCCAGTGTCTGGTACCGAGAATGGGTGCCGAATTTCGGGCACAAGAAATTTTGATAATCCCGCAGACTGGCGAGTGGGAACTGAGTTAAGTGGCGCTGGCTAGCTTCTCGGATTGTGCCTCGCTGATAACTCCGCCTTGCTCAATCGCTGTTCCAGCTGAGACGAGTGACTTGAGCGCTTCCTCGATCCTGCGGGTGACGACGACGCCGGATCTGTTCCATCCGAAAATCTGCCTCACCGCGGTGATCAATTCTGGTCGCGGAAGTGAGCCCACGTCGCGGACTAGGAGAGTGATAGCCTGGCTGATTTCACTGACATGCACATGTTCTGCCTTCCTCGAAAACTCGCCAGGTCCACGTACGGATACAGCTTCCGAATCGTGGGCAATGTAGAAGTCGCCGTCCGCAATGAGCTCAGACGCTTCCAACGCCAAGTCGAGGTTTCGTCGAATCTTCGGACCGATTCGGCCAATCGACCACCAGTCTCGGATCCGCTCCTCAATGACACTAATGTGGACAGGAGACTCGTGCGTGACCAGTGTCGTTAACGGCTCAATCAAGTCACGGTGACTACCTGCAGCGCCGACTTCAACGCGCCAGTGGAGACTCTGCGCCGGCGCTGCCGAGTAGTCGATGACCCAAGAAGGGATGTCGACAACCATTGTCTCTACGGTCTCAACTTCTGCGCGCACGACCGTCGGCAATTGTTTCGGTTCTGCACTCTCTGGCTCTCTGATCGCAGTCTCGATTGCGTTGATCAGCCGTGCCTCTTCGGTCTGCTTATCTCGGTACCAGGCGGTGCCCCAGATTCGATGCATGGTCCATCCGAGGCCTGTGAGGACCTGGTCGCGAAGCCGGTCACGGTCGCGTGCGGACTGCGCTGAGTGGTATTGGAATCCGTCGCACTCCACGCCCAAGACGAAGGCTCCAGGTCGCGATGGATGACGTACTCCGATGTCAATCCGATAGCCAGCCGCACCGACCTGCGGTTCGACGACATACCCCCAACCTCGGATCGCCGCAATTACCGACTCCTCGAACGGAGATTCAGCATCGAGGCCAGTCGAGGAGTAGGGGACCGCGAGGATCTTCTGTCCGCGCTCCGCGTAGTCGAGATACGCACGGAGGTACTCCACATTTTCATTCGTTGATGGAGGAATGTCGTGGGCGTGCATCGATGCAACGACTTCGACGCGCTGGCGGGCACGGGTGATGCCAACGTTCAGTCGCCGCCAGCCTTTGTCCCTGTTCAATGCGCCGAAGTTTGTTGAGATCTTGCCAGCTTCATCTGGGCCGTACCCGACCGAGAAGATAATGACGTCGCGCTCGTCTCCCTGTACTTGTTCCAACGCGCGAATGAAAAAGCCATCGAGTCGGTCGTCCGTATCGAAGTAGACATCGAGATCGCGCCGCTCTGTGCGGGCGTCGTCGATTGCCCTTTGTACCGCATCCGCTTGGGCCACGGAGAATGTCACCACGCCGAGGCTAAGGTCAGGTCGAGTCGAGTAGTGATCGATGACCCTTTGCGCGACTTTCTGCGCTTCGACCGGGTTGATTGCACCTCCACCGCGCTGATACGTACCGCCCGCGTGGAAGAACTCCACTCCGACGTCGGATCCTTGTGCGCGCGCAGAGGGGAACGTTATGAGTTTGCCGCTGTAGAACTTGTAGTTCGAAAATGCAATCAAGTCTTCATGACGTGATCGGTAGTGCCAATTGAGGCTGATGCTCTGGAGTGCCCCCGATGCTTTGGCTAACTCGAGGATCGACTGGAAGTCCGCGACGTCGGTGTCAGGGTCTTCCTCGTCGTCGGTTGTACGCGCGAAGAAGGAGGTGGGCGGCAACTGCTTGTCGTCGCCAGCGAGGATCAGGGCATCACCGCGGTATACGCAGTTGATGGCGTCCCCCGGTGTCACCTGAGAGGCCTCATCGAAGATGACGACATCGAACTTCATAGTTGGCGGCAGGAACTGCGATACAGCGAGAGGCGACATCATGAAGACTGGTTTGATGCTCGGGGTGACTGTTTGAGTGAGATTCATCAGTTCGCGCACCGACTTGTGTTTCTTCTGCTTCGCGCCTTCGCGACGGATTATGCCGGGTTCGCCGAACGAGCTATTTGTCGCTCGGCGGGCGTTTGCAGACTCGATGATTTCTGATGTCGCGGCGGTGGTCAGGTCGCGGTCAAGGGCGCGATACTCTTCAACGAGAGCGGTACGGTCTTTGGCTAGTTTAGGATTCAGGCGGTCGTCCTCGCGGAAGACCCAATCGATCCATGCTCCGTACAGCGAACGCATGATTGCGCCTTGCATGACTGTCTCGTCGTAGCGTTGGCTCGCGCAGTATTGAACGACGGGGACGAGGCCGAACTTGTTCAAGGTTGTCATAGCGGCCGCGTACTGGAACCACTCAAGTTGCCCCCGGGTATCGCCTTTTAAGTCCTCAAGGAGTTCCGGACCCAGCTCGTAATGGTCGAGTTCGCTGGCGATCTCGCCTTGTCTTGTCTCGTCGAACGAGGTGATAATGCGTTGACTCGAGCGTTCCCAGTTCTCGATTGCAATGATCAAGTTATCGGCTGGCTGTGCACTTGCCACTGATTCAATCTGTTCCGAGGTCAGGGGCGTCCCGGTGAACTCACGAAATCGATCGACCCAGTCGATTGCGTCCTGAGCTTCGTCGAACGGAGTGTCCTCGGCGCGGAAGTAGGCCCCGAGGTGCGGACTGAGCTTCGGCTTACTTTGGGAAACCGCTTGATCGTGCTCGTGCGCACGCCCGAGTGCGTCATAAAGCTCAGCGATGCTGCCCAGGGTCCAGTCTCCGCTGAGGGCAGCCTCGATTGCGCTTGTTCGAGCTGCGGCAGCGCGCATGACCTCGGCGTTCGCCGACAACCAGGTCCTTGCATCCTCGACGAGGCCCAAATAGAGGGCAGGGCGCCCTGCCGGCGTGGGGAGGTCAGCGAGGGTGCGTCGCCACGCTTCGAAGGCGGCTTCTGCCTGGCCGAGAACGCTAGAATATGGCTCGCTCGAACCTGCGCCGGTGAAGTACTGGACTGTTCGCGGATGCACGTCTGCGCCGGTGTAACGGAGGATCTCGTCGACAGTTTTGAGCGCGACATCAAGAGCCTGATAGTCGGTATTCGCGCCGTCCCAGTACTGGCCGAGGGCATGACTAGATTCTGCAGCTTCTACCGTGAATGCTGTCCTCGTTTGGTTCCACCGAAGTGCATCGTCGAGGCGTGAGATTCCAACCTTGACCTGCGAAGCATCGACCAAGACTTCAGCGAGCGCGCGCTTGTCGGTCCGGTAGGCTCCGGAGAGTTTGCGCAAACCGCGATGGAGGTTCTGGAACCGGTCTTGTAACTCGGCCAAAGGCTGATCGAGTGATGATGGTGTGAACATGCTTGCCGCTGCGGCTTCGGCAGTTCGAAGCTCTATCGTCCTTGCGCTGAGCCGTCGCGCTGCAGCACGCGCAGCTTCGAGTCCGCATGGAGTGAACCATGTCGACTCAAGCCGAACCGCTCGCGATTTGAGGTTGAGGAGCGCCCTCATTTGCGGAAGGCTCGAGAACTTAATGTCAGTGGGCAGTCCAAGTTCGCTGGCGATTGCCTGCAGCGCCTGACGATGGTCTTCGAGCATGACGGCGTCGCTGTCAAATGTATTGGCGGTGCGAGTCAGGAGTCTTGTCGACAGCGTATGCAACGGGACCGCCGCTGGCGTCAGCTGGAGCGGGTTAGGTTCCGGCGGAATTTGATCCTGTTGTGGAATTGAAGTCCACGACTGTCCGCCGATCAGAGCTTCGACTGTCGAGATGGATTTGCGTCGGGCGCTGACCAACTGGCGCAGCGTATTCAACGAGGTGTTGATGGGTTCGGTGTCCCGTACGGACAACCATCCCATCGAAGTTTCACCGCCGACAGCCTGGGTGGCAAGCCCGATGATCTCGTCTAGCATCCGTGCATCCGATGGCCGCGACAAATTGAAGGCTCGCATTAGGGCTTCATTAACGGATGTCGCTGACTGCAGGACACTGAGGTCATCGAGCGCCCTCGCCAGTTGGGTCTCAAGCGGGTGTTCGACGATGACGTCGCGCCAAGTGAACGAATCGCCCTGAACCGCTGGACGCCAAGCTCGGCCGAGCTGACTTAGCGTCTCCTCCACTACAAATAGGTCCTCTTGGCTCAACGTGAGTGGCTCGGTCGCTGGGGCGGGGACAGCTGGCGAATCTGATAGCAAGTCGTGCTTACCAATCACATCGTGCAGCGCCAAGCTGAGCGGCTTCCGAACCTCATTCATTGCTGCCGCGTAGGCATTGAGTTGCTCACGGCGTTGCCGGATCCGATTTCGCTCGCCGCGTGTCATTCCGTGAGGTGGCCGCACAGTGTTGTCTAACGTGTTCATCAGCTCGACGGCGACCTCCTTGCGACTGGCCTTATGCGAGTGGAGTTCGAGGAGGTAGCTTGCTAGACCTGCGTCAGCCAGCCGGTTACGAACCACGTCGAGCGCTGCAATCTTCTCGGACACAAACAGGACGCTCTTGTTGGCGTGAACCAGAGAGCCGATCATGTTTGCGATCGTCTGTGATTTGCCTGTCCCCGGAGGCCCGTCCAGGACGAAGGACTTCCCCGCCAGCGCGGCCGCGATCGCGGCACGCTGAGAGGAGTCGGCGTCAAGGACGAGCGGAGTCACCTCGGGTGAAAAATGGTCATCGATCTGGGCTGAGGGGATGGCGTTGAACCGAAATGCCGCCGTCTGCTTTTTGGGGTTCGACGTTGCGAGGGCTCGCACCAGGGGACTTGCAAGGACCGCGGCTTCGTTATCTTGGAGGTCCCTAAACATGGCCTCCTTCATGAATGAAAAGGTTCCAAGATAGGTATCGTCTGTCATCGTCCATTGGCTGATGGCATCATCCGCGGTCTCGAGCTTCGTCCGTACAAGATCGAGGACGTCGGTGACGCTCTCGCTATCCAAGTCCTCGGCTTCTGGAAGTTCGATGCCGAATTCCTTGAGGCGCAGCAGGAGCGCGGGGTTGATTACGGCACCGTCGTCACCTTCCGCGATGGTTGGTGTGGCCTTAGGTCCTTGCGAGTGCAATTCGACCGGTTGCAGCAGAATTGGCGACACCATGTCCTTGTCGTCGATGTCTTTCCATTCGAGCAGTCCGAACGACATGTAGAGGATGGATACGCCACGTTCGAGGTAGTCGGAGCTCGCACGGCGCATGAGCGAACGAGCGACTGTGCCGACCTCGCTGTCGGGCCGTGCACAGTGGAAGTGTGCATTGGAAGGGCGCTTCTTAGTGCCGTCGGTAGCGTCGGGCTCGAGGTCTCCGACGAGGCGCTGGTCTGTGCCCGTACGGAGTGCTTCCAGTAGATGGTCGGGGCTTGGGCTGTCGATTCGAAGCGTCGACGTCTTTCGTGGTTTAAAGCCAATCAATTGACTCGTACGCGTCAGTCCGACGAGACCGTCGCGCCACGTCTTCAGTGCTGCCTGGACGTCGTCCACTGGTGCCCCATTCTTGATCTTTGGTGATAGCCAAATTGTTTAGATTCGTGATGCTAGCCGGGGGTACTGACATTCTTGAATGCGGGTATTCGGCCATTCCTTCGAACGGGTGATTTTGCGATTGTTTTGGGTCAGAATTGTCAAAACTAGAGCAAATTGGGTCAAGGTTGTGAAAGGATGCCTGGGCTCGTCGAGTGGTGAAGCCCGATAATCCGTCAGGTCATGGAGCTTAAATGTTCACCGCACGTGCCCGAGCGTCGTTAGGCTTCACTTATCCAGGCGCCAGGTCGACCCGCCATCGCTCTGCCTCGTCGTCGGTAACGCCCGCGGCGCTGACGACTGAGATCAGGTCCTCCTGGCGGGCCTGACCGAATGCGAGGCGGTAGTACGCGACTCTTTTTTGGACGCGGTCGATCCGCGCCTCATCTGTACTGAGCTGGTATGGCATCAGTTCCCGGATCACTTGGTGTGGTCCCGGGTATACCCAGTCGGGAGCGAGACCCGGCAATGCGTCCTGGTAGGGGGCGTCCGCCTTCGCGAGGCTGTATGCGGCCAGCCAGGGATTCGCTGCCCCGAGCATCGTGCTGCCGTGCGTATGTGCGATGTTGCGTCGAACTGCGTGACCACGGAAACGGTTGACTCGGCCTTCACGCTGCTCATAGTCGACCGGGCTCGCAGGGATATTCCAGTGAACTAGGTTGTGGCACCACGGGTGGAAGTCGATTCCCTCCTGGCCCACGCTCGTGGTGACGAGGACGAACGGGGCAAATGGGGAGTTGAATGCTTCACGAACCTCAGACGAACGAAGCGATCCCTCCTCGACCTTTGCATCGCCGTAACGAAGTGCGAATCGGCAGGGGAACGGTATGGAGCTCCCGTCCATTGGATCCTTACCCTCGTAGGTCGCCTCACGAAGGCGCATCGCTTGCGCAGCTTCGGTCGCAACGGCAATTAAGGACTCGTCGTCGACAATGGCGTCGCCTTCGACAGCAGTCAGGTGAAAGATGTACTCGTCGAGCATGGCCTGAAGGTTGCCGTCAGCGCAGTATTGAAGCACCTTCTCCCAGTAGGGTCTGCTGTCGGGATACAGGCCGTCGAGAATCATGCCGGTCTCCGGACGGCTGAAGAGCGTCCGCAGCCCCGATGCCAGGACAGCGGCAGCCCTCCATTTCCCAGCGCGGGACACCGCGTCCGTCGAGACGTCCAGACGCCCTAATGATCGCCAAGCACAGTTGGCCGGCGAATGCATCGCCAGATTGGCGACTCGCTCTGCCAGCGCAGGAGGAAGTTGATCCAAGTCGAGAGGTACCGCGCTGCTGGCCTCGACAGCCGCTTCGAGGTAGCCGCTGATTGCCGACGCAGAGTCGGAGTCGCTGACCGTGTCCACGCCGGGAGATGTCCCCTTCCGACGGTCTGCTCCCATTGACTTAGCTGCGTCGAACTCGCCCGTGGAACTGCCTGTAAATTCCTTGAAGCCGGCACCTTCAAGTGCGAGGGGCCACCGCCACACAAGATCGGCGAACTCTGGACTCCGTGACTCAACTGCATTCTTGGGTAGCTTCGCGCGAAGGGATGCCGCAACGATCTGCACCGCTGAGCCGGGGTCGGCGGGACTTGCGGTCACCTTCGCGGCATGCAACGGATCAGTCTGATCCGCGATCTGCGGCATTGGTAGGAACGGGATGAAGTTCATCATCGAGGAGAGATCGCCCCGCTTCAGGGGCAGGCGCCAGTTAGTCGACTCGTGTCCGAGACCAGCCTTGCGAGCGATGCGCCGCCGCGCTTCGTAACTCAGTAACGAGGCGACGGCCGTCGGCGTCGCTGACCACTCAGAGAAGATGAGCTTCTTCGTCATCGCTTGTGCATCGACGGTCGAATAGGCGCCTGCGGGCGTGAAGTAGGGAAGCGATGGTGGAACCCACAGCAGTTCCTGCCAACCATGGCCGGTGGTTTCGTCGATGAGTGCACGGAGTCGCGGATTCACATTTGGTAGTTCCTCGAACCGCTTTAGTGCCTGCAGATCCAGCTTCTGCAGATCCTTGAGCTTTGCCGCAATTTCAGGATCACCACGATGGTCTCGGGTCCGCCTTCCAATTTGATAGGCATCCATGAAGTGGACCAGTTCGGGGACCGACTTCCATACATCCATCGGCAACGAGCTGTCGACGAGCCGTGCTAACTCAGTGAGTTTGATGAACTGCTCGACGTCCTTGATCGACACCGCAGCTGCGGGAACGTGCACCTTGCGCACCATGGAGTCGGTCACATTGGAGGGGCGCTCAGTCCGGCACATGATCGACAGGAGACGTTCGCGAAGCTCATCCCGGATCTCATGCGGATCGGCTTCCGACGTCACGGACTGGCGGAATTCATTGAGCAGCCGCGCGATCTCTGCGACACGGTCGTCGGACGACGAGCCAGTCGCGGGGCCGGAAAGGAATCTCAAGGTGTCTTCGAACTGATCGCGATGAGAGCCCGACCCGCTTTGGTTGCCATCGATCGTCCCATCCAGGTCGAATGGTTTGTACGGTGTTGCGGACAACAGGAGAACTCGAGCACCTTCGTAACCAAAGAGTTCCTGAGCTAGCTCACTCACGGGTCGATCACCGCCGATAAGGTCGGTGAAACGCTGAAACTCGTCGAGAATAATCAGATCGGGCTCGAGCGCTTCCACACCAGCCCTTGCCAGCGTCTTGCGAAGGCCAATCACGACATTGGCGGCTGCGGAGTCACCGCCAGGGATGCTTCGTTTGCCGATAGTTTGGTCCATCAATGAGGTGAATGCTTCCAGGACTGATTGCTGCCCATGCTCATGTTGCCTGGCAAGTTCCCGGAATTTTTCGACAACAACCTCGGCGAGGTAGCCTCCTCCGTCGGAACCGTCTCGCCATCGCGACTCAAACATCGCGATGCGGTCCTGGAACCGTTCCTTCGTGGCGATGCCACCTTTCAGGATTCGAAGGGCGGCGGTTTCCTCAGACCGTCTCATGTTCAGCCCCATATGGTCGCGAAGGATCACAAACAGAAGGGCGCGCTCCTCTGCCGATCCTGTCCGCCATCCTCGGTCCGGGAACGATGTTGCGGGTGTCAGGGTAATCAGATTCACCGGTTTGCCAACGTTGGTCACCGGGGTCTTCAACTGATGACTCGATACCGCGAGAAGGCTCAACCTCGTCGACATTTCGACCGGAGTGCCGAGCACATTGAGGCGTTTGATGTTCTGGCGGGCAACGTCGGCGTTTGAACAGATGTAGACGACGTCGATTCGTCCGACGCTGTCATCGTCCTGGAGTTCCTCGACCGCAGAGGCGATGACACCTCGGGCGATCAGACTCTTGCCTAGCCCGGTTTCATCGGCAACCAAATACCTGGTTCCGGACCGACTCCGGTAGAAGACGTCGACCACCTTGTCGACGGTGCGGCGCTGAAACTCACGGAGGCCGTTTAGGTAAGGCTCGGCGGAGAACCTTTGGTCGGTCACGCTTCGACGCCTTCCAGTTGTGTGGCTGCTGAGACCGCTGCCCAAAGCTCTGAAAACCCTTCTGGCAGAACACTGTTTGGATCGCCCTTGGCAATGATTGACGACACGACCCCAGACAAGTGGCGGAGGCCGTCCGTATTACTCACAGACGATCGCATGACGAGTTCGAAAAGGCCTTGGTCGAACTGTTTCCAGGACGTGCCTTGGCCCCCGAGCGGTTCGCCGCCGGCGCCGTCATCTGAGCTGGGAGAGACGCCGAATGCCAGGATCAGGGCGAGGAGTCGACGGAAGGCCTCGGGTGAATCGAGCTGGGCAGTAACGATCGAGTCGTAGCGTCGGGGATCGTCTCCTAGGAGTTCAGCTTTCAGCACAGTCTTGGCCGTCGTGCCGTCAGCAATTTCGACAGAGAGAACGAGGAAAGCCGTGACGTTGCTTAGCTTCAGGTCGCGGAACTCGACCCGAACCGGAGCTCCGCAGGCAACTTCATGCCGTGCCGCCTGATCGGTTAGCAGTGCCAGTGACAGCTTTACGTTCTCGTCAAAGGTCGGAACGGGTCCATCGCTGGTGACGGCAAGCATTGCGGTCTCGTCGCTGGCCATGAGCGTGGCAGTCAACGGGATTCCAGCGACAACGCGGACATAGTTGTCTAGCCTCGCCTGGACTTCATCGTGGTCAGTCTTCCCGGAGTTGATGTCTGTACCCGCGATGATCGATGCGAGTCCTTCCTTCCCGAGAAATGCGTCAACACCGAAGGTCTTGGTTTGTCCAGTAAGTTCGGCCAAGATTTCGACGTTGCTGGTGAATGCGGCACCAGTCGCGTTCGCGGATCCGACGAATAGATGGCTCCGTTTGCTGCGCTCTACCGCGTAAAACTTCGCGTGGAGCCCGCTGAGGATCGAATTGCTCGAAGCGTCCTCGTCCTCACTCGAAATCCCTGCATCAGGTGACAGTACGAACGCCTCGTCGATCCAGTCGGCGTTCTCCGTGCTCAGTCCATCAAGAGATTCTTGGCGCGAGACGACGTAAACCGGTCCGCGCGCGTCGTTAGTTAGCCGGTCGAAGCCGTCATCCGTAAGGAAGGGGGACACGACGAGGTGTTTGTATCCCGAGAAATCGGGTTGGGGTGCTTTGCGGCCAGGCAGTCCGTAGACATGAAATCCGAGATCGATCGCTCCGGGTGGCAAGTCCCAATCGGCCTTCAGGATTAAGTCACGAAGGCTAGCGATTCGCTGGCTCGTGCGTTCCGGCAGGCTGTTGGAGTCGCCGAGATAGGCGAGCAGGTTCACGAGCGGGACGTTCATAGGATTCCGTCGGGATCCGACTACACCATCAACGGAGAGTGCGACGTCCCAGGACCGGTCCTTGGTGAGGTTTCGGCTCAAGATGAGGAGTCGTATGGTCTGCTCGCCGTCGTCAGTGAGGTACTGCCCGATCCAGACTTTGGGATGGAAGAGACCGTGCGGCCTATGGATCCCGTGGATTGAATTCTCAAGAAGGGAGAACAGTGGGCTCTGATCCTTCGGCACCGAAACTTTGCCGACCTGGTGAAAGATGTCGACGTTCTGAACGCTGGCCGTTATAGCGGCAACTTTCTCGACGGCATCCGCTGCGTCCGGACTTGCACTTCCTGCGAGGGCAAGACAGGGGAGCAGTGCACTTTCTAGGTCGAGAGTGAACGTGGTTCCGAGCAAATACTCGATCGCGGAGCCGGGTTCGGGTGCAAGCTGTTTCAGCAGCGTGGTTCTACTATCCGGCGGTAGCATCAGCGATTCCCTCTCGGATATCGGCAAGAAGAACTTGGACGTTGGGCCAGCGATAGATCAACCTGTTCGAGCCGGACGAACCGCCCCAGTTCTTGAGCTGCCGTTCGTTTTGTAGTCGGGACTGAGACCCCTTGTTCTGCCGTTCGCGATCTGTGATGGCGCGCCGCACCTGGTTGTCGGTCGCGACAGCTCGCGCCCCGTTGGCCTGGACAATATCGATCCAGTTATTAATGAATAAACGGGTGCCGGGTGCGACAGGGCGCCCGAGAGTTCGTCCCTTGGCAACCGTCTGCCAGAACGCATGCCGGTCCCAGTTTTCAAACGCTTTCTCGTTCCTGGGTGCCTCCATCTCGGTGACCCATGCCTCGATGCGTTCGGAATAGAAGTCGGAGTAGCCATCTTCGCTGTCTGGTAGTGCGTCGTATTTTGTGGCAATCAGTTGGTTATAAATCAGCGCCGCACCGTTGATGGCGAGCGAGAACAAGCGGGCATGCTCGATTTGATCCTGGAACTTTCTGGGGGCTGTCACCAGGGTCGGATGGTCCCACGGGGCGTCAAACTCGTAGGGATCTGCGAGGAGTCCGTCGGTCAGAAGGTATGCCAAGTACGAATCAGGTACAGCCATGACGATTCGTTCCTTGAGCCACTCGGCTTCAGTCGAAGTCAGCGACAACCCTTCGTCGATTGTGTACGGAAATCCGGCGGGCGCCGGGATTGGTACATTCCATGTGAGTGCCTTTGGATCTGCGAGAATCCCGTATCGCCCAAGTGCGGCCCAGTACAAACTCGATGGCAATGTCTGGATAGCCTTGCCAGCCTGGGCCCCGATCATCCCCGCTTCCGGAACCGGATTGCGAAGTGTTTCGATCGTCGAGCGCTCTATGAGATTCGCTTTGGTGCGCACCGAGGTGCCGATGTGCTTGGCCGCCGCCTTCTGGAATGCCCAGGGAACCAAGAGAAAATACCTGGCCCGGGCATGCACGGTCGAGGTCCCAGGGAACAGAAGGTCTCCGAGGGCGTCGCGGACCTGGCCGATGCCGAGATCATCGAGCGTCCCGGTGTCCGAGAAAAGCTTCACAATCTCTCGCATGCGGCGCTCGTCCTCGGGGGATGTATCCAACCAAGCGAGACTCGACATGAAGACCTTCCGCGATGGGCGTGACGGGCGCTGAACTGACGACGAATTTGGTTCAGTCCGCAGCGACGATGGGGCTCGATTAATGTTGCCCCGAACTCGATCGACGTCAACCCCTGTACGGGTAGTGGGTCCGGCATCTGCACAAGTTTCGTTCGTCTAGATGACAGCTTCCCCTCAGCGAATTGGCGACAGCTGCAGACTGTGGCGACAAAATTGAACAGCGGCCAAAACTGTCAGTGTCACATGACAATGTGGTGCAGCAAGTGAATTGGACTGAGGGGAGACAACTTTGAGTCAGGCGAGTGGTGCGCGGACAACCGAGGAAGAGGTGTGGGACCTCTTTGATCAAACGCAGACTCCCGATGAGGTCGCGTACGTCGTCGCCGCAGCGATGAAGGGCGATGCGGAACTCGCCGCACAGCTTGGTGACGAGGAGTCCGTGCAACAACGTCCCGAGGGCGGCGAAGCCGATTCCGAGCCACTGAAGGCCTACCTCAAATCGATTTCCGTCGAAGGTTTCCGCGGTATCGGACCGAAGTCGACGCTGACGGTGAATCCGCGGCCCGGTGTCACTGTGGTCAGCGGGCGCAACGGGTCGGGCAAATCCAGCTTCGCGGAGGCGTTCGAGTACGCGGTCACCGGCAAAAGCTACCGGTGGACAGGCAAAGCCGCCCACTGGAAAGAGTCCTGGCGCAACAAACACGCCGGCCATCCGGCCACGATCGGCCTCACGTTTGCCGGACAGTCCGACACGTCACCCGACGAGGCATTTTCGCTGCAGGTCGGCGTCAAGTGGAAGGCTGAGGTTACTGACGTCGATCAGGCCGAAAGCTGGGTCAAACGCGACGGTGGAGAACGGACCACTCTCGAAGCGCTGGGATGGGCTCGGCCGGCCGAGACCTACCGGCCCATCCTGAGTTACGACGAGCTCGGCGGCCTCTTCGAAGACGGGCGCGCCGCCCTCTACGACGCGCTCAACAAAATCCTGGGCCTCGACGAGATCGGCAACGCTGAGAAGTACATCGCCGCAGCACTAAAAGCAGCGGGTGAAGAACGCAAAACAGCTGACGCCATGTGGCGTCAATTGAAGAAGACGATCGCGGCCTGTGACGACGGTCGTGCGAGGACCGTGCACGCCGAGATCAAGCAACGGCCCTTTGACCTTGACCTAATTGCTGGCGTTATCACTGGAAGTGCGTCACCCCAGACAAGTCTCATTCAATCGTTGCGGGAGTACGCCGCAACTGAACAGGTGACCCTCGACGACGTTGTCACGTGCACTGCGGAACTCAACGCCGCACACGGAGCCGTCGCCGATGGTGCGGACGCGGTGTTGCAGTTGCTGGCCGACCGCACCGAGTTGCTGCGGTCGGCGCGAGCCTATGTCGCTGCAACAGGAGATGACGACTGCCCTGTCTGTGAGGCTCCGCTTGCGAAGGACTGGGGTGAGCGCGTCGAGGAGGCAATGGCGGAATCGGAGGCGAAGCTCGTCGAGCACAGGCAAGCGCTGACGCGACTCACTAACGCCAAGCGTTCGGCATCAGAGCTTGTTGCGCGCCTACGGCCGTTCGATATCGACGTCGAATTGGACGGATGCTCCGCCCATGCGTCGGCGGTTGCGAGCGCTCAAGCTCTACCGACGAACAGCGCAGAGTGGGCTGCACATCTCGAAACGACGATGCCAACTGCCCTCACCACAAGTGCCGCGGTTGCTGAACAGGCAGAACAACACGCGAATGAACTTGAGGACGAGTGGGCACCGGTTGCTGTTGAGGTAGCTGCCTGGATCCAGGCAGAGCAGGCTGCTCGTACAAAGCAAAGCCGCCTCGACGTTCTGGATGCAGCGAAGTTGTGGCTGAAGGAGCAGGGGGAGGTCCTTCGTGCTCGACGGCTGGAGCCGGTTGCTTCCAAGGCCCGCGAGATCTGGGCGCAGCTGCGTCAAGAGAGTGGCGTCGACCTGGGCAGCATCACCTTGGAGGGAGCGGGGACGTCGAAGCTGCGTTACGTCAGCGTCCAAGGATCGGTGGAAGGCGAGGACACCGGCATCCTCTCGGTGATGAGCCAAGGGGAACTGCACGCTTTGGCCCTGGCCCTGTTCATTCCCCGCGCCACCGTAGCGTCGAGCCCGTTTGGCTTCATCGTCCTGGACGATCCGATCCAGGCCATGGACCCAGCAAAGATCGACGGCTTCCTGTCAGTGCTGCAGGAATTGGGCAAGACCCGACAGGTCATCGTCTTCTCGCACGACGACCGCCTACCAGCCGCGATCCGCCGGCTGTCGGTGGAGGCCGATCTGGTGGAAGTCACCCGCGAGCCAGGCTCAAGAGTGATCGCTAAACCTGCTGAATCGCCCGCGCATCGATACGTTGACGACGCATTCGCGCTCATCGTGGATGACAACGTCAGTGACGTCGTGAAGGCCAAAGCAGCACCAGGATTGTTCCGTTTCGCGGTGGAGTCTGCGGCACGGCAACGCTACTTCCGGGACTCGGCGAAAGACGGGGTCAGTGCCGCACGTGCTGAAGCCGTCTGGTTGGAAGCACGCAAGACAGGCTCGCGGGTAGCGCTTGCGGTCCACGGCGACCCGGCTCGGACGATTTCCGGCTGGGTGCATCACCGCCAATATCGTCAGCCGACAATCGCGGTCTGCACAGCAGGAGTGCACAACGGTCAGATTCTCGACAAGGCGTCAGTATCCGATCTGCGGAAGACCGTCGACGATATTTTGGATCAGTCGTGAACTCCGCAGCTCTGGTTCTCCTGGCGCATGCTGATGGACTGCGCTCCGGGCAGTCAACGGTGGCGTCCGGCAATTCGGCGCGGCTTGCAGCGTTCGTCGCCAGACAGGCCGCGGAGATTCTGATCGACGATCGTTGCGCGGAACTCGGGGCCGCGTGTCCCGAGGGCACGATGCGTTCCAAATCATCTGTCCTCAAATCCCTCGATGCTGAAGGCCCGGGCGTGGATCTGGTCTATGCGTGGAATCGGCTCAGCGAGTGCTGTCACCAGCATGCGTACGAGTTGGCGCCCACCGTGAACGAGGTGCGCGGGCTGTGCGTCGCAGTGGCGGCGTCTGCGGCGGGGCGGTGGAGATGGCCGGTAGCTGAGAATGTGAGCCGCGGCTACCACGGCGCACTGCGTTGAGGCGGACAGTCCGAAATTTGCGAGAAGTGCTCCGCCAGAAGTGGATTCGTTGAAGTCAACGTACTAGCGGGGCTCGCAATTCGGGCCGTTTCGGGTGTCGTCTAGATAGACGTAATCGCGGCATCAGCGCGAATGCTGGGACCTACTCGATCCATTGGTCTTCGCAGAGGGTTCCAGTCGCGGCACCCACAACGGCTCCGGCTGCTTCGAGCGTCCACGTCGAGGTCTTGGACACTATTTGGAGAACCGTTTCGGTGGTCGTGTGGCCATTGCGGAGGTAGTGGCAGATTTGGTAGCCGGGGCGCAGTACCCCCCGCGCGACCGGACTCTGTTGAGATGCCGTGCATGCGGACGGTTGCGAGGAACGATTCTTCGTTGACGCACGTTGGTCTTCGGCGTTCATTGGAGGAGGTTGGAGAGGCGCGGCCGCGGGGGTGCTAGAAGCCGGCCTACTGGCGGGACCTGGCGTGGTGTGTGCTCGGGTGCTGCTGGGGCTGGTAGCGGTGTCGACAGTTTGCAACGCGGAGTCGGGGAGCAGTGCGCCGACAGTGCCGACGACGACGAGCCCGGCCAGAAGTGACCACCGCAGATAGTGCGGTCTGGCCTCGGGATTGCGGTTACGGGCGATGAAGGTATCCGTCGCGTTGCGTTGTAGCTCGCCGATCGGCCTGTCGTTCGAACGATCGATCCCGCGGCGTTGTCACACCCGTACGGCACTATTGCACTCATAGATCTTGGTTTGGACGACGCAATGGCTGTTGGGATGGGCCGACCCGTGCCAAAGGTAGAGGTTGTTGTGCCGAAGTAGATGGACGCTCTGTGTGGTCCCTGAGTTTTGTCATGCAACGTCCGGAACCAAGTCAGGCTGCTACCACGGATGTCCAACGACGGTCGTCGTCCTTGAAAGGAGAACTCGATGGTGCTGCCATTGATTCCATTGGTCGCTGTAGGCGTCGGCGTGGTGACCGGCAGTGGTGGGGCCGTGCTCGGAGGCAGGGGTGCGGTCGAGATCAAGCGAGCGAATTCGCGCATCTCAGCGGCGAACCAGGAGTACGCGATCCGCAGAGCCGACTCGGACGAGCGCATCGACGACGCCAATCGCCGGTTGGGCAAGCTTGGATCGCAGCAGGAACAGGCATTCCAAGACGTCGTGGTCCGTATGCGCGACTTCCTGGTCAAAAACCAGCACAAGGTTCGTGATGCCGAGCGGATTCTGCTGGACGGACTTACTTCGGCGAGCACCAACCAACTAGCGACGACAACCGGAGTCGATGCTGATCTCACGTCGTGGGCGCGCGGGATCATCGGTGCCGCGACTGTTGGCGCGACCACTGGCTCGATGACCACCTCTGCAGTGGGTGCCTTGGCTACAGCGAGTACCGGTACCTCAATATCCTCGCTGTCTGGCGCAGCCGCATCGAATGCAACGATGGCCTGGCTTGGGGGCGGGTCGCTGGCGTCGGGTGGCGGCGGGATGGCTGCGGGCGCGGTGGCTCTGAACGCAGTGGTGGCCGGACCCGCGCTCTTGGTAACCGGTCTCGTCATCAAAGGCCAGGGCACGAAGGCGGACACTGCTGCCACCGAGGTCGAAGCTAAGGTAGCCATCGCTATTGCGGAATTGGATGCCTTCGACACAGAACTTGGCGTCATCGAGGAACGTTCAAAAGAACTCAGTGACACCCTCACCAGCGTGACTGCTCGTGCCGTCGATCGACTCGACGTACTCGAATCTGAAGATTTTGAGCCAACGCTCCACACTGAGCGTTTTCAACAGGCGATGGCGATGACGAAGGCCGTCGCCGAGTTGGCCGCAGTCAAGGTAGTCGATGACGACGGCGCTGTCAGCGGTGTTGGGCAAGCAGTCGTCTTGCGGTACCGAAGCTTCGTCGAATTACCGAAACAAGCTGAATCACAAGAGCAAGTAGTCGTGGAGGACAACTCATGAGCCTAGAGCCGGACCATAGCTTGACTGGGAAGATCATTGGCGTGGCCAAGGATCAAGCGCCGAGCGCGTTGCAAGGGTTTGAGGCGCTGACCTCGATTGTTGACGCGGCCCGCGAGGTTGCCGAGATTCACGAGGTCGAGAAGACGAAGCGTACTCAGATCCGTGCGATTGAGCACATGGAAGTCTCCAGGATCAAGGCTGCAGAGTCGGTGCTGAAGGCATATTTCGACAGTGCTTTCGCGGAGCGTCGCGAAGTGTTCGAGGGGCTCTTCGAGCGCATGGACCGGGCGCTGGATTCCGGTGATCCACGAATGGTCACTGAAGTTGTAAACGCTGTGGTTGATGTGGCGAAGAAGTCGCCGCTCGCCGATCTCGGCGATCTTGGTCAGATTCGCGCGGCGCTCGGCGATCCGGATCACGTCTGGGAACTCTAAGCCCGACAACCTCGCAACAACGTACTGCTACCTGTCTGCCGAAACTGCCAGGGGCGGCCATCAGCATTCACGCAGTAGATCAGATGTGTCGGAATTGAGGATTTGACGTGCATATTGTGTACCTCCACGGGGTCGGCAACGGCGACCCCGAAATGACGTGGTTCGAAGGCTTGAACCGGGGTCTGGCGGCTATCGGTGCCAAGACTGTCGACGAAGCGAATGTCGTCGCTCCTCGCTACAGTTCACTGCTCCGAGTCCCATCACTGAAGTCGACGCATCCCGCGGTGACTTACACGGAGAAGAATGATCGGGATGCGCGGCGCGCATTCGAGCGGCGGCAGGGGCAGGTCGAGCTCAAGATTCGCGACCTGGAGGACGTCCGCTCTTTCGGCCTCGGCAAGCTGTCTGACTCGGTGGTGAATGGCCTCCAGGAGCCGTTGATCGAGGCAGCTCCGCTCGAGGTCCTCGCTCAAGTCAAGAATTACCTTGATGATGAAGGCCTTCGTGGTGCGGTCCTGCAACGAATTCTCGATCGCCTGCCAGACACCGATCAGATTGTCCTGATCGGGCACAGTCTTGGCAGCGTCGTCGCCATCGACCTTCTCGACCACCTGCCGACAACGATGCGTGTTCGCCGGTTCATCACGATTGGTAGCCCTGCGGGCAGTCCGGTTCTTCACCGGAATAGCAATCGGATCCTCAAGCGATTCCCGTATTCGAGGGTCGACGATTGGTCGAATTTCCTTGATCCGCTCGACGGGGTCACTGCTGGCCGAGGACTTGCGTCGCTGTTTCCCGGCGCACAGGACTTTTGGCTGAAGGGCGCGCAGACCCACGACTCGAGCAAGTACCTGGAGAACAGGGCGGTGGCATCGTTGATCGACACCGTCGTGAACCCTGGGACCGCGATAGTTCCGGCAAGCGGTGATGTGGTCCGCCGCTTAACCGATGCCGAGGTGACGGTATTGGTGACGCTCGAATTTGCTAATGCGGTTGGTGACCACATTCCGAAAAAGCAGGTCGACACCCGTGAGCGATTCGACGACGCGTTGAGCGTCGTGCGGGATCTGTATATCGCCGAGCTGACGGCTCAATCCGACCTAGGCCAGTTGCCGCCTGAACTGCAAACATTGGTCGACGGACGTCTGCCGACGTTGCCTCGTGTATGGGATCTATCTGACGCGATCAGGCACGTGGTAGTTCTCGCGTACTCGAATGCGGTTGCCCCATACGAGATTGATACCGGTGAGGCATCGATCGACGCCATTTCGTCGGTGATGAGGCAACTCGGTTACTCAAGCGGGATCGCATCGAAGGTCCAAGATGCGGTCCGATCCGTCGATGCGCATTTGGAAGATCGACGCCGGACGCTTGGCACCAAGTCGCGTTGGGCGATGGCTGCTGCTGGAGTAGCGCTCCTCGCTGCGGCACCCGTTGGTCTGGTGCTGGCTGGTGCCGCGGGTACCGTCGGTGCGGCCGCGATCACGAGTGGCCTCGCTGCGTTCGGCCCGGGCGGAATGGTGGGGGGTTTGGCGATCGCTGGCGGACTGGCAGGGACGGGAGGAATGGTCACTGCCGCCGCAGCAACTGCGAAACCGGGAGTCAATACTGTTGTCCTGGACCCCACAAGCATCGCAATCCAGGTCGCGATCGCACACTCCTTGAAGAGTGTGGGCGAACCGTTCGACGCCGGTCTTTGGGAGCGAGTGATGATTGCCGAAAGTGAACTCTCAGCGCAGATCAATCGTCTGAGTCCGTTCAGCGACCCGAAGTCGCCGACCCTGGAACGACTCGCGGCGGGCCGCGACCTGATCTCGTCCCTGCTGGACTACATGAGGAAGCATGGCTTGGTCCCCGCTTCGGTGTTGCCGGCACTGAGCGATCCCGCCCGCGATGACGAAGATTCGGATTCAGATTCGGGCGGCTTCAACATCGGCAGGCTCTTTGGTCGGTAGGGCGACGGTGAACGCCTCGTCCTTTATGCGGATCGTAAAGCCGAGTTGTTCTCGGAGCTTGAGTCCCGCGGCTACATCTTTCGCGAGTCAGAAAATCTGCATGTGTTCATGCACTACGCGTACGGCGGCTACCTCGACACGTAGATCGTTCACGGTGCGCGATTTGCGATGGAGTTGGTCAGCACTGGTCGATCGGTAGACGTCGTCGAATTGAGGAAGGCCACAATCTCTTCACCAGCCTCATCGGAGTTGACGTCCCCGGGCACGGACACCGCAACGCGCTGGACGCATGGATGCTGCCCAAAGACATCCGAAGCGGCGGAAGTGGCGCTGATCGTGAGGTGACCGTCTTCGACGAGCCGAATGTCGATCAGCACCGCCGAACCCGTGGCCGACAGGCGTTCGTTGACGATGTCGCTGACGAGTTGGGCGTACGGGTCCACCGCGTCGAAGAATTCTGAGGGTGCGAGCGCATGTCGGTCGCAGAGGTGGGTGTGGTTGCGGCTGGCGTCGGGTGGAGGCGCATCGGCGTCGTCGCGCGGGGAACGATTGATGATGGCGTGCGGTCGCACGGTCGCGTGACGACGGGCCGAGGCGACAATCAGATCGCCCGCAGTGGAAGTGTGGGCCGGAAGGTCTGAGCTTGCGGACAGCGTCGGCGGGCCGACCGGAACGTGCAGAATGACGGGGGAGTTGGGGTCACCGGCGAGAATGGTTGCGCGAGCGAACATGTCCGGCCTTCCTCTGAGTACGAGCGCCTCCCGGGTTCTTACCGTTGCGGTTCGGCACGCAATCGCCATCGCGATTACAGGACAGGCAATCATGGAGGTACGACAATTTCCGTCGCCAACGACAGCAGTGAGAAGGGGAGGCCTTGATGCCCGGCGAACCCGCCACCTACCTCACGTTGAAGCGCGACGTCGAAACCCGGGAAATGCTTGAGGTGAAGCGGTCGAAGTTCTTGGCCGTCGTCCGTCGTGTCGACACCGAGGACGAGGCGCGCGAAATGATCGCCGACCTGCGAAGCGAGTTTCGCGATGCCCGCCATCACTGCACGGCATTCGTTCTGGGTGCGCGAGGTGAGGTCACGCGAAGCAACGACGACGGGGAACCGTCGGGAACCGCTGGCGCACCAATGTTGGAAGTGCTGCGCGGCGCTGAACTCAGCGATGTGTGCGCGGTGGTGGTCCGCTGGTTCGGCGGCACGCTCCTCGGTGCCGGCGGGCTGGTGCGCGCCTACAGCGACGCGGTGACGTTGGCCCTGGCATCGGCACCGGTGGTGCGGCGCGAGGAACGGATGCTGTCGCGGGTGAGTTTGCCGCATGCCGAGGCCGGTCGGGTGGAATCCGAACTACGGTCGCGCGGCATCGAAGTGCTGGACGCCGAGTACAGCGCTGACGTGTCGCTGCTGCTGGCGTCGACGAGCCTTGAACAAGTGGAAGTGGTTGTCGCTGAAGCGACTTCGGGGACATCCGCCGTAGAACCGGCGGGGACTCGGTGGATCGACCGAGCTCAGTAGCTGCGTCACCGGGGGCTTAACGCCCTGAAACAGCTTCACTGCACCGCGAGCGTTTCATCGAGCCAATCCAGCACCCGCTGATTGAGCAGCGACCGATTGCCCATCTCGCAGTGATCGCCAGCACCGTCCAGTGCCGCGGTGAACGTGAGCAACTCCTTCGGGCAAGTCAGGGCGTCGAAGAACTCGCGTGTGGTTTGGGCGAGGGGATCGTTCTCGGCCGACGTCAGCAGAGTGGGGCAGGTGATTTCGCCGACGCGATCCTTGATCGTGAACTCCGACAGCGACTGAAAGTAGGAGCGCAGGTCGCTGACGCCGTTAGCCCAAAACCCGCGTTGGACAATCTGCCAACGCATGATCCTGCTGTCGAGGACGTGCCGCATGATCTGGTTGAGAACAGCGTCGTCGAGCTCGGCAGGAGGCACTTGATCGCTCACACCGAAGGCGGCGAGAAAGGAGCCGACTGATTCGGAGATGTCCCACTGGCCGGGGTCCGCGATGCAGGCCGCGAGACGGGGCTCGCCCGACGCCGCGCGCGGCGCAAAGTAGCCGCCCAAACTCCAGCCGCTCAGGGCAATCCGATCAGCGTCGACGATGTTGATCGTCTCGGCATAGTCGATGACCGCCGAGATGACGGTCTCCCAGTCGGGGCGCAGCGGAATCCCGTGACGGTAGAGCATCTCGCCCTGTCCCGGACCGTCGAACATCAGCACGTGATAGCCGCGGTTCAGCGCGGCCACGCCCATGGCGAAGTAGATGTCGGTGATGGTCGCGTCGTAGCCGTTGTTCACGATCAGCAGCGGTCGTACTTCGGTAGACCGATGCGTCGCCGGAACCAGGTAGGCAGGCATGTCGTGGCCCTCGAACGGAATGCTCACCGCGCTGACGGGAGTCTCGCCCAATTGCATCGCCTCGTGGAACATCGACATCTGCGTGTCGAACGCCGCGAGCAGTCGCGGGTCGGTGGGTGCCCCGTAGATCGGGTGATAGGCCGCCCCATACATGCAGCTGGCACGTAGGAAACGGTCCCGAGCACTGTGCCGACGCCCCTTGGACAGGAGCGCTCGGGCGTCCGCTGCTTTGGCGTCACCCGAGGCGACGAAGGCGTCGTAGAACGCAGACTCGTCGCCGTCGTCGACAGCCTCGGCCACCGCGACCACGTCACCGATTTCCGCTCCGCCCGCCGCGATGAAGCCGACCGGCCACCGACCAAACCGGTCGAGGAAATCGGAATTGAACAACGCCTCGCGGCTCCGAGACACGACTGCGCTACTGCTCATCACTGAGTCCTTTCGGAAAGCCGAACCGTCGCCGACACCTTGATCGCTGGCGTCGACGCCGCTGTGACCCCAGTCTCTTCGCGACGGCACCGTTCAGCCATAGACCCAAGTCGCTTTCGGGCGAACCCGCTACTGCGCCAAGTACCGCACCACCGCCAGCACCCGACGGTGGTCGTTCGCATCGACCGGAATGCCCAGCGCGTCGTAGATGTGCGACGTGTGCTGAACCACCGCCTTCTCGGAAACCACCAGACGCGCGGCGATCGACGCGTTGCTGCGACCCTCGGCGATCAAGGCGAGGACCTCGATCTGTCGCGGAGTTAGACGGGCCAGTTGCCCGTCGACGAGTCGGGCACGGTTCACCATCACCTCAACGACCTCCGGGTCAATCGCGGTGCCGCCGTCGACCACCGTGTGCAGGGATCCGAGGAAGTCGTCGAGGTCGGAGATCCGCTGCTTCAGCAGGTAGCCGACCCGCTCCGACTGATCGGCCAGCAGTTCGGTGGCGTAGCGGCGTTGCACGTACTGCGACAACACCACCACCGCCACGTCCGGGTACTTCGCCCGAATGCGCGCGGCGGCCACGAGGCCGTCGTCGGCGTGGTTGGGCGGCATGCGGATGTCGGTCACGACGAGATCGGGTGGGCGGGCGTCGACGGCGGCGATCAATTCATCGGCCGAACCCACCGATGCGACAACGGTGAAACCGCCGCGAGTGAGCACCGACTCCAGACCTTGGCGCAGGAGAAGGTCGTCTTCGCCGATCACAACGCTGGTCACAGCGCCTCCGGTTGGTGTGTGCGACAAGGCAATTCGGCGCGCAGACGGGTGCCGTCGGCAGCGGTGCTGTGGACCTGGAGAATCCCACCGAGGGCGTGGACTCGGTCGGCCAGACCGTGGAGGCCGTGCCCGGGACGGGTGGCGGCACCGCCGACGCCGTCGTCGTGAACTTCGACCACCACCCGCTCGGCAACCCGACCAATCCGCACCGACATCCGCTGCGCCTGCGCGTGCTTGAGAGCGTTGGTGAGCCCCTCGGCGATGAGGAAGTATGCGGTGCTCTCGATGTCGGCCGACAGTGAGCCGTCGACGATCTCGGTGTGCAGCGCGGTCGGCACCGGCATCCGATCCACCAGATCCTCGGCGGCCGCGCACAGACCGCGCTCCAGCAGCGCTGGCGGCATCAATTCGTGGACGAAGGCGCGCAGCTCACCCGCGGTTTCGTCGAGCTCGCGGCGCAGGGCAACCACGCGGTCACGGTCGATGGGGGTGCTGCCGGTGGCGTCGGAGGCGATGCGCTGCGCCTCCAACGCCAGCAGGACCATCCGCACCTGAAGGCCATCGTGCAGGGCGCGGGCGACGCGGCGTCGTTCCTGGTCACCGGCCGTCACGAGGCGGGCCCGCGAGGTGATGAGCGCATCGCGCTGGGCGAGCAACTGCGCCGACAGCCGTCGTCGTTCCAAGGCGAGGGCCAGCACGCGGCCGGCGGCGCGAACCGGTTCCGGGTCGGCGATCAGGTACGAGTCGTAGACGATGACCCCGATGAGTTCGTCGGCCAGGGTGATCTCGATGTGGGCGCGATCGTCGGGCAGATCGACGACGACGCCGGTCTCGTCGACCCACTGGGCTTGCTCGGGGATCCAGTAGAGGACCTGGATTGAGTTGTCGCCGAGCGCCCGCGCCAGAAGTTCGGACGGCCTACGCGGTTCGCCGTCACCGAGTTGGGTGGCGAGCTCCTCGAGTTCGCCTTCGCGAGCGAAGCCGCCCCGCAGCATGGCCAACACAAAGGTCAGCGGCACCCCGGCGATCACCACAAACTGTACGACCGCCGCGGTGACCGGCCCGAACAGTGGCTCCAACAGCACCGGTCGCAGCGGAACGGACAGTAAGGCGAGCATCCCGTACACAAACAGCGGGATCAGCACCCGCCGGTGAGCGCTGCGGGCGCGGGCGACGCGTCGCGCCAGAATCACCGCGGAGGCCACGACGACGACAGCACCTGCCACACGCTGGAGCCACGTGCCGATCGACGCGGCAGGGTCGTCGAACAGGTATCGGGGTGCTTCCAAAACCAGCGACACCACATACGCTGCAACGACGACGACCCGCGAGGCTCGATCGGGGAGCCGACCCGATGGAAACGCCAGTAAGAGGTGGACCGTGACCGCCAGCACGAGCGTGGCGGTGACCGAGCCGACAGCCACCAGAGCGGGGATGCCGGTGTTGCCGAGAGTGCCGGCGAGGACGGCGAAGCCGCCGACGGTGACGATCATGCCCATCGGGTTTCCGGGGCGCCGCTGCCAGGCGAGTAGACCCGCGACGATGAAACACGCGAACGTGCCGATGATGACGAGATGCACCCACCACAGTGACCCCGAATCGGGGAGAGTAAGCGCCAGTTGCAGGGCACCCAGGCCCGCTGCGGAACCGCCGAGCATCAGGAGCGCGCGGTCGAGCGAGCGCATATGCGCTGTTCGCGAGGCCGATGCGGGGCCCATCAATTCGATCCGCTCATGGGGCCATCGTAAGTCGCCTGCATCGGTCGCGGTCGTGAGTCGGCGTGGCGGAACTGTACTCATTTGAGGACACTGTGCGTCGCCGGGACCGACCGACACCATGGGCCTGGGTCTATTCCTTTCACCGGCGGGGTCCGGAAGCATCGAGGCATGAGAATCAACAGGCATCGAACTCTGTTCGCGACCGTCGCGGTCGCGGCGGCATTGGCGCTCACGGTCGCTGGCTGCTCGAGCAGTGACGACTCGTCGGGTGACAACTCGGCGGGGGACAACTCCACCTACGGACTGCCCGCCAACGTAACCTCCGGGTTCACCGCGGTGACGGTCGAGAACCTGGGGTCGCCGACCTTCCCGTTTGTTGGCAGCGACGGTCGTGCCCATGTGGCGTACGCACTGCAATTGACCAACGCGGGCCTCGCGCCCGCCACGCTGACGAAGGTTGAGGTGGTGGACGCTAGCAAGCCGTCGGCTGTCCTCGCCTCCTACAGTGGGCCGGCATTGTCGGATCCGAAGTGCGAAACCGGCGAGTGCAATCGACTCCGCGTACTGCCGTCGACGCCCGCCCCCGACGCGGTGATTCCGCCCGGACAATCTCGGGCATTCCTGGTCGACTTTGCCGTCGACCAGGTGAGCGACGTGCCGCAGACGGTTCTGCACCGAATTTCGGCTAAGGCCTCGGCGAACCCGGGGCCCGGTGCGCCGGTTGACGTGACGTACACGGTGGCTCCGAAAGAGGTGGCCGCCGGTACCGCGCGGGTGATCTCGCCGCCGCTGCGCGGTACCAACTGGCTGGCCCAGAACGGCTGCTGCGGCACCGATTTCCCGCACGTCACGTCGCTGGCTCCGCTCAGTGGCGCACTGTCGAACAGTCAGCGGTTCGCGATCGACTGGATGCGGACCGACGATCAGGGTCGCTTCTACGACGGCGACAAGAACAACAACGACAGCTACCTGTCGTACGGTGAGAACATCTACGCCGTCGCTGACGGCACGGTGTCGTCGACACTCGACGACATGGACGCCAACGCTCCCGGCGTCTTACCCGCGTCAGACCCCGTGCTCGCGGCGAAGCTGACGATCGAGAATGTCGACGGCAACCACATCATCCTGGACCTCGGTAATGGGACTTGGGCGATGTACGCCCACCTGCAAAAGGGATCGCTGCAGGTGAAGGCTGGCGACAAGGTTAAGAAGGGGCAGGTGATCGCCAAACTCGGCAACACCGGTAACTCCAACGCGCCGCACCTGCACTTCCAGTTGATGAACGGCCCCGACCTCGCGGGAAGCGACGGCCTGCCATACGTGTTCGATACCTTCGACTACGCCGGTTACGTCGACCCCGCCGCCATCCGTGTCGCCGACGACTTCCTGACCGGCGACTACTTCGCACATCACTCGACCACCCCGCAGACCCGGACCGATCAGTTGCCGCTCAACGAATCGATTGTGAACTTCGCGAATTAGCTACGCGAAATTGGTTTGACGCCCTGTCCGAATGAGCGATGGTCGGACTTGTCAGAGGTGCTTTGTACTCTTCGATCGAGCGTCGCGGTTGTGGTGCCGCGACGGTGATCGGAGAGCCTGATGTCTAGTAAAAAAGCCGATTCGAACGACGGCTGCCTGGGGATGGGCGGCCTCATGCTGTTGTTCCTCGTGATCGGCGGCGTGATGATGATTCCGAAAGGCGTGTGGATCGGGCTGGGCGTCCTCGTAGGCCTGGCAGTCGTGGCATGGCTTGGCGTCATAGTTTTTCAAGAGGTCGATAAGCGGAAGCAAGTACGTTCGGTGGAGCTTGAGAAGCAACGGAAGGCCGCTGCTGTCGCGGAAAAGCAAGCGAGGACGGAGCGACTCGGGTCTGAGAATGCGCGGTCTGTCGACCTGGCGCGCAGTGCCGTCGAGCAGATCGTCGAATCCCGTGCGGCCCGCGAAGGGTGGCTGGGCGACGTTGACTTCGCCGCGGATATCGAAGGTATCGAATCGGACTTTGCGCGAGCGCAAGAACTCCGAATGGTCGCCAACGAGTTGAAAGATCTTCCGGAGCCGAGTCCGGAAGATCGACGACTGTTGGCCGATGCGGTCGCCGCGACAGACAGACTCGAAAACGCCGGACGGGCACGCGTCGCTCTGATCGCCGACTGTGCGCGGGAGGCTGCGCTCGTCGATGAATCTCTGAGTGATGAGGACCAACGAGCACGCACCGAAGAACAGCGTGAAGAGCTTCACCGCAGGTTGAGCACCATGCTCTACGGTGCGGAAGCTTCGGCAACCGAGTCACCGAGCGAAAGTGCCGCCGATCAAGTGTTGGCGCGCGTCGCGGGGTACCGGGAGATTAAGCGGCAGATCGCGGATACAGCTGGCACCGAATAGAGGGCGCTGAAAGTAGCGACGCAAAAGACCCGGGAGCGAACTCCCGGTCCCTTGCTACGTGAATTTGCTACTTGTTCAGCTTTTCCAGCGCGGCAGCCAAGCGTTCGACGGTTCCGTCGACGTCGGTCAGCTTGTCGACGCCGAACAGGCCGATGCGCAGCGACGAGTAGTCCTCGCCTTCGCCGCACTGCAGCGGAACGCCGGCGGCGATCTGCAGGCCAACTTCCTTGAACGCGGCACCGGTCTTGCGGGTGGCGTCGTCGGTGAAGGCAACGACCACAGTCGCGGCGTCGAAGCCCTCGGCGGCCACGGACGGCATGTCGTTGGCTGCGAGGAGTTCGCGGACGCGGGTGCCGAGTTCAATCTGACGGCGGCGCAGTTCCTCGGTGCCGAGGTCGACGGTCTGGCGCATCAGCTCGACGTTGTGTGCGAGCGAGTCGGTCGGCATGGTCGCGTGGTACGGGGCTGCGCCGTCGACGTACGAGTCGCTGATCGACAGCCACTTCTTCAGGTCCAGCGCGAAGCTAGTGGACGTCGAATTCAGCACAGCGTCGCGGCCGCGCTCGCGCAGCATGATGTAGCCGGCGCACGGCGTGCCGCTCCAACCCTTCTGCGGGGCGGTGAGGAGAACGTCGATGTCGAGCGCGGCCATGTCGACCCAGAGGGCGCCGGAGGCGACGCAGTCGAGGACGAACAGTCCGCCGACCTCGTGGACGGCGGCGGCCAGCGTCTTGAGGTAGTCGTCGGGCAGGACGATGCCGGAAGCGGTCTCGACATGGGGTGCAAAGACGATCTCGGGGCGCTGCTCGCGGATAGCGGCGACAACCTCGTCGATCGGTGCGGGCGTCCACTGTGCCTGGTGGGCGTCGCTGGTGGGGCGGGCCTGGCATATCGTGACCTGGTCGGTGATGCCGCCGGTCTCAAGGATCTGCGACCACCGGAACGAAAACAGTCCGTTGCGCACCACGAGGGCGCGGCGACCGGTCGCCAACTGGCGTGCGACGGCCTCCATGCCGTAGGTGCCGCCGCCCGGAACGATGGCGACGCTGTCGGCCTGGTAGGTGGTGCGCAGGATGCCGAGGAGCTCCTGCATGACGCCTACAAACCGCTTGGACATGTGGTTCAGTGAGCGATCGGTGAACACCACCGAGTACTCAAGCAGGCCGTCCGGATCAATGTCGTCATGAGGAAGAGTCACATATTTAGGGTCTCATATTGACCCCGACGGGTTACTCTGGGGCGGATTCGCCCTGGTCCGCCTCGGTCTTGTCGGACTCCTCGCGGACGTACCAGGCGCGGTCGTCGCGTTCCCATCCGATGGATCCGGCGTGCAGCTTGCGGAACTCGCGGAGCACAGGCTTGGCGATGGCGCGGTGCCCGTTCTTCTCGTACACGAACGCAGCCCCGAACTTCGCCTCGATGGCGTCGACGACGGCGACCTGCTCAACCGGGCCGGATTGCCGGATCTCGTCGACCATCCACTGAGCTACTTCTTGTTCCGTTGCCATGGTGTTGAGAGTAGTCAGGGGAAGGGGTGGGAGGGGAATCGAGAAGGTGGGGGTCGCACCGATTGACGGGCTTAGGTAGCGAAATCTGCTTGGCGTCGGTCGTCTAGAAATGTCAGACCCAGATGAGAGTCTCGTGTCATGACCGATGCAATCACCAAGTTCCGCGGAGACTACTTCTTCCTGTCGAACTTTTTCAGATGCGAGTTCGAGGTGCCGGGACTTGGTTACGTCCGGAGCGCCGAGCACGCCTACCAGGCATTGAAGACCGACGCCCTCGAGGCCAGGGCAGAGATCTTGCTAGCCGATTCGCCGCACGACACGAAACGCGTCGGCCGTGAGGCGCCGCTACGGGCCGACTGGGAATTTGGTGGACGTGTCGCGGCTATGCAGTCGGTGTTAGCGGCAAAGTTTAGTAGCCCGGACCTTGCCACTCGACTTTCGGCGACGGGACTGGTGCAACTCGTCGAAGGCAACGAGCACCACGACAACTTTTGGGGCGACTGCGTGTGTGGGTCGCCCGATTGCGTCGATCGGGGTGCAAACATGCTCGGCGAACTTTTGATGGTGATTCGGACAACCGCGACGTGGTCTGGCGACATGGCCCTTTGGTAGAGCGAATCGCGGACATCGATAACTCAGCCGTAGATGTGTCTCGGCGATGTTCTTGAGGTGAGGGCGTGGGTGGGCAATCGCGGCGTTGGGGACTAGCGCGACGGCCGTACGACAGCCATTTCGCGTAGGTGCGTCAGCGCCTCGATTGCTTCATCGATCGCGGCCAACGGGGAGTTGGGCGCGGCCTGAATCTGGGAGATCTGGGTGAGGAGGATATCGCGGGCAACAGTGGAAACCGGCAGGTCTCTGGCGCGTGCGAGGGCCTCAAGATCTGCGAGTCCGTCCTCGTTGAAGCGAACCTGCAGAGTCCGAGTGCGTCTACCGCCACGAGTGGTGACAACGTCGGTGCGCACCACGCGATCGGGTGACTCCTCGATATCGGCGGCTTCGGCGAGTGCCTGCTCAAGGCGGTTGCGAGATTTGCTCATCATCTACTCCGCTGTGTTGTCATGGCTCTGCGCTCGGAGGTGGACAGTCCGAGTGTTTTGCGCCCGCAATACAGAAGTGAAGGGCTCGATCATCTGGGCTTCCCCAACCCCTTCGGCACGCGCAACGACAGCGACACATCGTCGTCGAGATCGAACTGTTTGCGATAGGAGGCGCTGGTGAAGGGAACGCCGTTGGCGTCGTTGTGGAGGGGAACATGCGAGGCCAGGCCCGCAAACCACAGGCCACACACGTGACACTGCAAACGGTCGTGGCTTTCGGCAAGGAATCCCGGCTTGCTCACGGTCATCGATTGCGTGAGTGGCCAGTCGGGGCCGCAGTTCTCCACCAGATACGACCACACTTCTTCGCGTCCACTGCCGATCTCGTCGGCCATCTGAGCCACGCCGTCGAACCGCTTCACCGCCGCCACCATGAACGACTCCCACGACCCATAACCCGCAGCCTTCACACGATTCAGCATGCGTTCCCTCTTGGCCTTCGACGGGACTGCGATCGCCGACTTCGGGGCCAGTCCATGCTGTTTCCGATAGGTCACCGCCGTGAACGATTCACCGTCCGCACCTGAGTGAAGCTTCACGTGTGGGGCCAAGGTCTCGAACCACAATCCGCAGTCGTGACACTGCACGCGATCTCCATCAGAGGCCAGGAAACCGTCGCGACTCTCGCGGTAGGGAAGCGTTGCTGCCCATGGGTCGTCGGACTTGAGCGAACGAGCAAACTTGATGAGGGCCTCACGTTTGACGCCCATCGCCACAGACAATTCGGCAAGGCCGTCGTGATTGCGCGCGGCAGCAACCAGGGCATCGTCGAACGACGCGAACCCAGCATCGGCAATTCGCGCTGCCCAGACATCGTCGTACCCGGCCCACACCGAACGCAGCGAACTTCCCTCGGGCAGTCCGTGTCGACGCTGATAGTTGAGCGTTTCGAGGTGCCTGCCGTCCGACCCCCGATGCGTACGAACGTGCTGGTCGAGCGCACCAAACCAGAATCCGCACTCGTGGCACTGCGCGCGTGAGCCGTGCGCGCCCAGGTGCCCGTCGACGCTCTCCATGATTGGACGTGCCGCATTCCACGCCGAATCAGGAAGGTCAGCAAGAGCTTCAAGGACCGCGAACTCTGACATTCCGAGATGCTCGGCCAGCTCCGCCGGATTCAAGTACTCGGTGGCCGCGAAGGCGAGTGCGTCGCTCCATGTCGCGAACCGGGACGACAATCCCAAACCATGCGCCCGCTGATACGACTCGTACGTGTACGACACATGATGGCTCAAGCGGGTGAACCACAAGCTGCACTCGTGGCATTGGGAGTAGTCGCCGTCGGTGGCCAACGTGCCGGGCACGCTGAGTTGAAACTCGCCGACGGCAGCCCGCACCGCCGCCGGGTCGACGGCTTTCAACGCATTGCCAACGGCATCGCTGCGGGCACCAAGTAGGTCGCCGAGCTCGGCGAGACTGATACGGGCCCGTGCCGCAAAGGCCACCACATCGGGCCACGAGTCGAATCCGCCGATCGCTAAGCGCTGCGACCAGTGACTGCTCGGCCGATCGTCGGCCCCGGAAGTGCTCAGTCGAGTGTCGTCGTCGAGACCGTGCCGTTCCCGGTACGACGCGGGCGTCAACGGGTCCCCGGCATCGTCGCGATGACCGGTCAGATGTTGGCTGAGGCGTTGGAACCAGATGCCGCAGTCGTGGCATTGGAGGTGGTGACCGTTGTCCTCAAGATGGCCGTAGGTGCTCAACCGGAACTCAGCGGTGGCCACGAACGGGTCGACGGGGTTGTCGTCGGTGACGAGTCGGATGACGTCCTCGCCGCGAATATCGACGCGCTCACCCATCGACGCGGTCGTCTGCCCGCTGGTGACAGCCCACCGAACAAAGGCGGTGATGTCGTCGAACCCGGCGAATTGGATCCGCTCGACGATTTGCGCGAACGGGGAGCCCGTCAGCTTGGAGTCCGTGATGCCGCGACGGTGGGCGGCAGCGATGCGGGCGGCATGGTCGAGTTGCCAGTCGGGGTCGAGTTGATCGAGTCGGTCCTTTGCGGCGAGCGGTGCATCACCACTCTTGAGATGACCGCGACTGGTGTTCAGCCATGCGGCGAGGGGACCGGTGGCATCGAGAAGAGTGCCGGTGTCAGCGACATGCGCCTCGGCGAGAGCGAGCATGCGTTGCCACTTTGGTGGGAGAACGGTGCCGACTGCCATGCCAGCATTGCGTGTTTCTTGTGTCGTCACGCCAATCCGTGCGGCAATGTCTGGCCACGTCTTGTTGTTGTCTAGGGCCCAGTCGACGGCGTCCTGCCACGACGACCATCCCGACGCACCGAGCCGCTCTTTCCACAGTGTTCGGGCGCGGGAGTCATATTCGACGGCGACGTCCCCGTCCTGCGGGTAGGTGCCAGCCACAAACTTGTGGGTGTTCAGCGGGCCGGCCTGATCGATGCGCTGTAGAGCATTGGCGCGGGCCCGGACCTGCGTCTCGTCGGCCACCAACGACACTTCCGGTGCCAGGCCCCACTCTTTGCGATAGGCGTCAGCGTTCGATCCGTGGGTATGTCGAATGTGGCTGTCGAGCGCGGCAAACCACTCGCCACACTCGTGACACTGCACCCGATGACCGTCGGACGCTAGCGTCCCGTGGACTGACTCGAAGGAAGGGCGCATAGGGGGACGTAAGTGGTGACGGTGTCCAATTGGCGCATCCTCGCGTCGAGCCGCGGCTGGGAGTTGGAGCGACGAGAAATTCGCGTTAGGTGTCGGACGATCGCGTTGGGTGTCGGTATTGATCGACACCCAACGCGATTGAGTGACACCTAACGCAAGGAACCTGTCAGTGGGGGTGACGCAGGGCTGGGAGCCAGCGGGTTGTCACGGGCTCCTCGATGCGTCGGCACCGCTTCGCTCCGCCGACTTACTCGGAGATCGGGGGTAAGGAGGTTTCCGGCGGAAAGGCGACGCGGCACCCGATGTTCCGCTCGACCGTGTTCGCCCAGGTAGTCCGAGTGATCAGATATCCGAGATGATCAGCCGTGCATTAGCGGCGATCGTGCAGACCATTGCAGCGGACGATCCGGCGGTCCGGGAACAGATCCTTGAAATTCTAGGGCCGATAGCAGACGACGCGCACGCCGCCGTTGAGGCGACCTTGGAGGACGTTCTGAGTGCGCAGGTGTGGGGTACAAAGGTCCACAAGGCGTTTGAGAACCTCGTCGATGAGATGGCGGACCAGATCGCGGAGGTACTTGGTGAAGGCTTTAACATCCATACCGAGGAATCAATCGAAAAAGGACGTTCGCCCAGAATTGGCAAGGACGGCAGTATCGACTGGGAACCACGCGGAACACCGAATACGATCCGTCCCGATGTGATCGTCACGCAATTGATCGATGGAGTGGAGACCCTAGTGCTCATCGTCGATTTGAAGACTGGTAAGGCGGGGATTTCGAAGGCGTGGGCGCGGAGTCTGCGGGATATCTTCAGCATCCCAGGCGAAAAATTAGGTGACCCGATACAGGAACTGCGGCCGAGTTTGCCCCGGCCCACCCAGGTATATGACGAGGAGAAAATTCTGTGGCAATAAGCGTGAAGCAATGGCGATCGGTGATTGCAGAATCGGCTGAAATTCTCGGCGACGACTGGCATGTTGCAGGTAAGGGTCGCTATACCGCCCTAGTTCGGAGTCGACCTCAATGGTTGTTTCATCTGGTCTATCAAGAACCGACCTCAAACGGTCGTTTGGTTGCGTATCAGGGGCTTCTGTCGGCACCTCTGCCGGGGAGTGAGTCTGGTCAGGGTGGGGTCACTGGCGGGCAGTTCCGCGACCCCGAACGCCCCGATCTGCGATTCAAGGATGTTAGTGACCCAGGCGTGGTTGCAGAATTTGCTCAAACGGCTTCTCGATTGAAGCTTGATCCGGTGTTTGACGTGAGTAAAGCTCTGGAGGTTGAGGAGGACTACTATGTTCGCAACTGTGAGCGGGGCAATGAGGATCGTATTTACAGCGGAATGACATTGCGTCGCCTTATTTCTTTGCGAGTGTTGTGCGGTTCGAGGCCGTTGCCGGATCTGGTTTCTGATGTCCGTCGAGTCTTGGTCGACGATGAGTTTTCGTCATTCGGGATTTTGGGGGACCGCAGTCCGGATCGGGGTGAGGCTCGGAATCGGGCGATGTGGCAGGACTTGTTTGCGCGGTTGGAGGCTGCGGATCGTCCTGCGGTGGAGGAGTTGTTGGCGCAGACGAGGTTTGATTCATTGCGGGCGTTTGGGCTTGCTGAGGAAGATATTCCTGATCCTATTTTTCCGAAAATGGAGGTGCAGTGGTGAGTACGTACGGGTTGGTTGTTGTTGCTGATCTGCCAGATGCTGGCGCGGCTGAAGCGTTGGTGGCGCGAGTGAAGGCGGCGTTGATTGCGAGTTGGGGTGCTGGTGAGTCGCCGGTTGAGGACCTGGAGTACGAGGTCGTCGACGTGGACGCCGGTGTTCGGGTGTCGATCAATGTGCAGGGGATGGTTGCTGATCGTCGGGAGGCTGACTTCTTCGCGGGGGCGCCGGCAGGACGTGCGGTGATCTGTGAGGACGGCGATGAGTACGGGGTCCTGTTCCAGGTGTGGCGTTTGGATCCGGCCGGGAGTGAGTGCGTGTACCGGGCGTACGTGCATGACCCCGACGAGGATCCGGAACCGGCGACGGCGGCGCGGGCGATCACCGGTGCTGAACCGGCCGCGGCTGCGGCGGAACTTTACGGTGTTGATCCGCAGGTGCTGCTTGACCTCGAGGCAGATCCCAGTCCTGTTAGCGATGAGTTGGGTGTGATCGGAACGCCGTTCGAGCCGTGGCTATCGCACTTTGGGGTGCAGTGGCCCGACTTGGGATGAGGTGACAAGGGTGCCAGCGTGACGGCTCGCCTCGATGTGCTCGAGGCGAGCCGTCGTCGTTGGTGGGGCGCCCGGAATTTTGAGCGTCACTCGAGCGACGAGGAGTTTGTGTTAGGTGTCGGCTCGGGCTGCGCGGGCTGGGAGCCAGCGGGTTGTCACGGGCTCCTCGATGCGTCGGCTCTGCTTCGCTCCGCCGACTTACGCGGGGATCGGGGGCGAGGCGACGTGAGCGCCGCTACCGGTCGGCCTTCCTGATCACCAGGTGCGCAACGCCGGAGGCCGTTGGCTCGCCGTTGAGGAGTTCGACGAGAGGTTCGCCGTCCTTTGGCCGGATCCGTTCCACACCGCCGTACATGCCGAATGCGCCGTCCTCGGGGAGAACGCGAGTGCACAACAGGTCTCCCTTCTTGGGGACGGCGGCCGAACGTATTTCGACCGACTTGTCTGTCCGAAGGTCGGTGGCATGGAAACCTTCACCCGGCGTCACCGAGTCAACCCGAAGCACTGTGCGCCCGCGCTCTAACAGGTCCTTGCCGCTTTTCACGTCGTCGGCCGGAAGAATTCTGGCCGCGGTCTCCATCAACTCCTCGACGAGACCACCCTCGACGAGGATGAGGTCCGTCAAAACGTCAATGTTCATCATCGTCGGTGCGTCGAACTCGGGGAGATGTAGACGGTCGATCTGCTTGTCACACAGGTCGTTGTAGTCGAGGTTGTATTTGCTGATGACCAAGAACTCCTTGAACTTGGTCCACAACGCAAAGTTGCGCTGCTGCTCGCTGAGGTGGGTCGGCGCATTGGAATCTGGGAACTCGTCGAGCACGGCGAGGGTGTCTTCAAAGACGTCGGGGCCAGCCTTCAGGAAGTAGGCCCGAGCGGTTGCGAACTCATTGCGAAACAACGCGAAAGTCCCCAGGACCTGTTGGGAGGCCAGCGCGTTCGGGTTCGACGCCACGATAGTTTTGGCGAGCTCCTCGGCTGCTTCCGGATCGCGGTCGTTGATCGCGGCCATCATGGCAATGGACTGCAGGCTCGACGGGTTGGGAATTTTGACCCGATTGGTCAAGCTCTTCACCGCGAGTCGGTAGCCTGCGGCCGTGGGTGCGGGGCCCGAGCCTGGATCGGGTCGGCCTGGCTGCAGAGTATCGAGCATCATCGTGACGACGGCCCCGGTGATCTCCGGGTCGGCGAACGAATCGAAGAAATGCGGGTCGTCAGTGATCTGTTTGGCGATCGCGAAGCGGTGCTCAACCTCAGGCGTGCGAGCCAACTGATCGAACGCGATGACAGCGGGGATGGCGTCTTCGTCGACCCCGTACTCAAAATCCAAGAAATCGTAATCGTCAGACACACTCCCACCGTCGTAGCCCGCGTACTCAGATGTCTTGGGTCCCGCGCGGAGAAAAGTGCCATGCTCGAATCATGCTGCGGCACGTGTTGAATGCGGTTGCGATCGTGATGATCGCGGCGATCTCGATTGCCGTTTCGCTGTGGCTGACGCCGATGCAAACAGCGACGGCCGTTGGACAGTCGGTCCGGGTGGGGGCGGCGGCACCGTCGTGGTCGTGGAGTGGACCGGGAGAAGTGGACCTGTTCGGTCAGACGTTGCCGACGGTCATCGACTTTCCTGGCCCGGTGCGCCCGCGGTTGGAACTGACGAACCTGCAGCTGTCGAGCGAGTTGGGCGACCTCGTCGGCCCGACCGCGTCGTCGGCGTCCCGTGAGGCCGCCCAAAACGACCTCCGCGATGCGCTCGTCAACGGCTGGCGCAACTATCTGATCATTCAGGTGTTAATCGTGCTTGGGGTGTCGCTCCTGCTGATGGGTGCGCTGGTCGGCTGGCAGCGGCTGTCGTTGAAGGCGTCGATCGTGACGATCGTCGTGGGAGTGCTCGTCGCCTTGGCTATCAACGTCGGCGCCGTCGTGGCCACAGCGATTTCCGCGGCCGACGACCTGCGCGGGATTGATTCGCTCGCGTCGTTGGTGGGTGCGGCGACGGTCCCACCGCCGGTGACGCCGGGCCCGCTGCCGAAACAGGGGAGCGTGGTGGTGATTGGCGATTCGACCGCTGCGGGAATCGGGAACCCGCCACTACCGAATCCGACACCGCAAGATTCCGCGTGTGAACGGACCAGCGGATCGTTCGCCGTCGCCCTCGACCGCTCGCCCGAATGGCACGTCACCAATATGGCGTGCAGCAGCGCGACCATCCACAACGGCCTACTCGGCGAGCAAAAGCGCGGCGACCTGACTCTGCCGCCCCAACTGCCCGCCGCGCTGGCCGCAGAACCGAGCGCGCTGATCATCAGCATTGGGGCAAACGACGTCGGATGGTCGTACATGGTGGGCTTGTGCGCGACCCTGCCCGACTGCGGTGGCGCTGCCGGGCAAGCGTTCTTTAATAAGAATCTCGCGACCTTTACCCGCGACTACCTCGTGCTCTTGATGCAGTTGAAGGCGTTGCCGAAGCCGCCGGTAGTCGTGATTAACCAGTATTACGATCCGCTGCCCGGCGACAGTTCGTGCATCCTCGACCGCGGCATCACCCCGGCGAAGGCCGACCTGCTGCGCGGCTGGCTGGAATCGCTGAACACGGTGTTGGCGCAGGGCGCGGAGTCGGCGTCGTTCAAGACGGCCAAGCCGTCGTTTGACGGCCACGGCCTGTGCTCGCCGGATCCGTTTGTCCAGGGGCTCGACGGAAAGGCGCCGCTGCACCCGACGACGGCCGGCGGCTTGGCGATCGCACTCGCCGATCAAGGCGTGCTGCTTGAGGCTGGGATCCGGTAAGGCGGGTTTTCTCCCTCCGGGCGTTCCCCTTTTCTGTCACGATTCGACCGTCCCATCACCAAACACCGCGATCGGTGACGGAAAGGGCGATCGGGAGGGCGCGGATGTGACAGAAAAGGGGAAATTCAGGGGCGCGCGGAGCCTACCTGAGCGTGGAGGAGGCCGGGCCAGGCGGCGAGGTCAGCGGGGGTGTGGGCCACCGTCAACGACGCCGACGGCAGCAGGTCGACGAGCACTTCGGCCGTCGACAGTGGATGCCCGGGATCGTCGACCCACGCGAGGATCGACGTCGGCACGTGGATGCCAGCGATCATGTCGGGAGACGGAAGATCGCTCGCGGCCGCCCCGCGCAGCACCGACGGCAGCAGGTTGGCGACGATGTCGGGCACCGTCTCAGCGACACCGGCCAACGTCGGCGGCTGCGGTACGGCACGACCGGCCTCGACGAACGCATCCACCCCGTCGCGCTCAATCAACTCCGCGGCCGCCCGATAACCGTCGGCCATGGCGATCCGCGTCGCCCACGCGGTCGGCGGAATCACGAGGGTCAGACTCGAGAACCGGTCAGGGTCCAGGGTCGCAGCATGGAGCAAGGTCGCGGTACCCATGGACGGTCCGACGCCGTGCACGCGTTCACCCGGAAACCAGGCGTCGAGCAGGCGCAACAGATCGTCGGCTAGCTGTGGCCAGCGGTAGTCGTCGGCGATGGGACGGCCGGTTGAAAGGCCGTGCGCGCGGGCGTCGTACCGCAAAAGTCGCGTGCCGCTGAGGCCGCGACCGAGGTCTAAACCGAGCGTCCGATCGCGCGCCCGGCTCGACGTTAACCCGTGCAATTGGACCACCGGATGGCCGTGCTCATCGCTGAACGACACGTCGAGTTCAGCCCCCGGAACAGTGAATTTTGCCATCGGATTCCTCCCGAATTGCGGTCGTCGCGATGAGGCGTAGCGTAGCGCCATGCGGCTGACGAACATCGGGCACCTCCGTCTTCCGTTCGGGCGATTGTTTGGCTACGACGTCACCGTGGCCGACCCCGGGCGCGAGCTCCCGATCTCCTTCGACCAACGTCGTCACGTCGGCGCGGGCGACCGTCCCGGATCGTGGATGGCGCTGTCGTTCCGGCTGCCTGCGCCCGTGCTTCGTGAGGAGTTGGCGGCGGCGTGGCTGGCAGTGATCGCGCGGCACGGAACGCTCAGTACGGTGTTCGTTCCCACGGTCGACGGCCCGCGCCTGCACGAGGTCGAGATCAGCGCTGGCACGTGGGTAGAACACGACATCGGCACCGGTCAGGCCGTGAACGATGCACTGCGTGAAGTCTTCGACGCGCATTGCCGGCCGTATTCGCGGCCGTCGCACCGGCTGTGTGTTCTTGAGACGACTGCCGGTCCGACGATCGTGGTCGCCGCGGACCATGCGCACGTCGACATGTGGTCGATGCTGGTGATTGTCCGCGATCTGCTCGCCGCGCTCGACCATCGCCTAACCGGCGTCGTCCCCGCGTTCGTCGACCACGCGCGCGCCATGATCGACCGCCCGACGGCACCGGCCGAAATCCGTGATCGGTGGGCGCAGATTCTCGCCGACAGTGGTGATGTGATGCCGCGGTTCCCGCTCCCGCTGGGTGCCCCGGAAATGCAGTCCGAGCGCGTCGAAGTCCGCGACGTTTTCGATGTTGACGACAGTGCAGCCTTCTCGGCGCAGGCACGGAACGACGGGGTGTCGACGCTGTCGCTGGCAGTGTCGGCCATGACTGCCGTGACGCGCGACGTCGCCGGCCAACCGTTGCGCGCCGTGTTCCCGGTGCACAGTCGGTACGACGCAACCTGGCACGAGTGCGTCGGGTGGTTCATCACCAATTCGGTCCTGGCGTCGGCCAATCCAGATCCTGGTGCGTGCGCGGGCGCCGTTCGGGAGGCCGTCAGCCTGGGGTCGTGGCCGCTGGAAGACATCCTGCAACCGTGGGGCGGCGACATGCCCGAAGCGCCTGGGATGTTCGCGATTTCGTGGCTCGACCTGCGCCGCCTCCCGGTTCGCGTCGACTCTTCGAGCATCGACGCCCAGTATGTCGGGGCCGTGATCCGCACCAACGGGGTGATGCTGTGGTTCATCCTCGACGAGAACGGCCTCCACCTCCGGTGCCGCTATCCGGACACGGCGGAAGCGCGGACGAATGTCGGGCACTGGCTCGACGAACTCGTCGCCCGACTGCAGGCGAGCGCGCGGTCGTCGGCGGGGGATGTGCTCAATGTCGGTGGCCGTCGCTTTCGCGTGCAGCGTGCCGCTCGCGCCGACGTCCCGGCGATCGTGGCGCTCCTGTCCGACGATGAGCTCGGTCGCACTCGCGAAGGTGCGGAAGTGGAGCGGTATGAGGCGGCTTTCGACGTCATCGCGCGGGACCGTTCGCACTATCTGGCGGTGGTGCGCGACGGTGACGACGCGATCGTCGGCACGATGCAACTGACCGTGATTCCGGGGCTGTCGCGCGGCGGCACCACGCGGCTGCAGATCGAGGGTTTGCGCGTCGCGGACGGGTCGCGGTCGCAGGGGTTGGGCACGGCAATGCTCGATTGGGCGCAAGCCCATAGTCGGGCCCACGGCGCCCAATTGGTGCAGGTGACGACCGATGAGGTGCGGGAACGCGCCCGCGCGTTCTATGCGAAGGCGGGGTTCGCGTCCGAGCATGTTGGGTTGAAGCGCACCCTGTAGGCGATACCCGCTGTTCGTTTCGCGTTCACTCCGACGATCGAGTTTGGTGACCTGACGACTTTACGGTCGGCCCATGCGAATCCCGTTACAACTGTTTACCGCTGGTGGAGACGACGTTGGTCGTTCCGCCCGCTCGCGCGTCACCTGCAAGTACAAGTGCGGTGAGGCGTGCTGGCATGAACCGGGCAACACCAGCGATAACAGGTACTTCCGCGACGTCGCCCGGACAGCACTGTCACGGCGGACGGTGTTGCGTGGCGCAGTCGGCGCGGTCGTGGCCGCGGGAGCGACGTCGTTCCTGACTGCCTGCGGCGACGACACCACGACCACCGCGAGCGGCCCCTACGACGGCATGCGCTTCGACCCGGTGAAGCCCAACACCGACGACGCCTTGATCACGGCGAAAGGCTATGACCAGAAGGTCGTGGTCCGCTGGGGTGATCCCGTCCTACCTGGCGCACCAGAGTTTGACTTCGACAATCAAACACCCGAAGCGCAGGCGGGCCAGTTCGGGTTCAACAACGACTTTGCCGGTCTGATCCCGATTGCGGGCGTGCCCGGGCATTCGTACCTGGTGGTGAACCAGGAGTACACGACCGAGCAGTTCATGTTCCGCGGGTACAAGGAAAAAGAACCGACCGAGAAGCAGGCGCGGATCGCGATGGCCGCCCACGGCATCACGGTTCTCGAGGTCAAGGATTCCGCCAAGGACGGCTCGCTGACGCCGGTTGTTGGGCCGCGCAATCGTCGGATCACCGCGAGCACCCCGTTCCGGATCACCGGGCCGGCCGCCCGCACTGACCTGGTGAAGACCACCGCCGACCCGACCGGCACCACGGTCCTCGGCACCATCGCCAACTGCTCCGGTGGCATCACCCCTTGGGGCACCATGCTGTCCGCCGAGGAGAACTTCAACAACTACTTCTCCAACACCAGCAAGGTCACCGACAAGGCCGCGGCCGCGCACCTGAAGCGCTACGGCTTCGAGGACGACTCCGACTACCACCAGTGGGGTCAGTTTGAGCCGCGCTTCGACCTCGCAAAAGAACCCAATGAAGCCAACCGTTTCGGGTACGTCGTGGAAGTTGATCCCGACGACCCGCAGTCGACGCCGCTCAAGCACTCGGCACTGGGCCGCCTGAAGCACGAGGCCGCGACCGTGTGGGTCGTCAACGACGGTCCCGCGGCGGGCACCGTCGTTGTCTACTCCGGCGACGACGAACGCTTCGAATACATCTACAAGTTCGTCTCCAGCCGCAAAATCAAAGAGGGCGACAAGCGGCACAATATGGGCATCCTCAGCGAAGGCGCCCTGTACGTGGCGTCGTTCTCCAGCGATAGGCCCGTCACCGTCGACGACGCCGCAGGCACTGGCAAGTGGCACAAGTTGATGACCGTGAACGCGGACGGTTCGGCGACGTCGCACATCCAGGGCATGACGGCCGCTGAAGTTGCCGTCTACACCCGCGAAGCCGCGGACAAGGTCGGGGCCACCAAGATGGATCGTCCCGAAGACATCGAACCCAACCCGGCCACCGGCAAGGTGTACGCGGCGCTGACGAACAACAGCAAGCGCGGTGTCGACGGGAAGCCGGGACGCGACGCGACCAACCCGCGCAACGAGAACAAGAACGGCCAGATCCTAGAAATCACCGACGACCATGTCGGTGAGAGTCTGACCTGGGACCTTCTCCTTGTCTGCGGCGACCCGGCGGAGGCCGACACCTACTACGGCGGCTTCGACAAGACCAAGGTCAGCGCCATCTCGTGTCCCGACAACGTGGCTTTCGACCCGCACGGCAATCTGTGGATTTCCACCGACGGCAACGCTCTCGACAGCAACGATGGACTGTTTGCGGTCGCCCTCGACGGCGACCGCCGTGGCGAAACCAAACAGTTCCTGACGGTCCCGCGTGGCGGCGAAACCTGCGGCCCGATCATTGACGACAAGCGCGTCATCGTCTGCGTTCAGCACCCGGGCGAAGACGACGACCACTCTGCGGACAAGCCCTTCTCGCACTGGCCCGACGGTGGAAGCTCCCAGCCACGACCGTCGGTGGTCGCAGTTTGGCGCAGGGGCGGCGGTTCGATCGGCATGTGACGATTTGGCTGAGCTTGCGCCGAACATTTTCATCGTGGATCTCGGGTAGGGCGCGTCAGCGGCTATGGCCAATTACGCTGTGAACGAGACCAGAAAGGAACAATGCGGGACTCACCCAACAATTAGCCCGGCAAACCGGCCGACACGTCGACCACTGACCCGAAAGCTGTAGTCGCATGAGCGGATCCATCTATGTCATTGGTCGAAGGGAGTCTGACGGCCGTATCGTCGCCACCCTCGGAGACACAGACGCAGACGCGCCGCCCTCGCCCACCGAGGGCGACCGGGACTTCGACACCTGGCAGGAAGCACTCGCCTGGGCCGACGATCAAGACACAGATGTTGACGCCATAGTAGACAGGGGCTTACTGGGCGAGGATGAGCTCGCAGCCGCTGACCGAATGAACGGGTTGGCTGACCAGGCTGGAAAGTTCATGGTGCTCACGCAGGCAACCGTCGCACTTGATGACTTCGCCATGATTTTCCCCGACCTCGCAGACGAATTGACCAGGCTCAGTGAGGATTTGGCTGAGGCGTCCACCAAGATCGCCGAGCTTCTGAAAGCTAAGTCTCGCGAGTACGTCAACGAGCTAGCCGACGACGCAGACTGAAAGCTGTGTCGTACAACGCAACCCAAAAGACTTTCCAATCTGGGGCTCTTTTCGGCGTCTCCGTTCACCGTATGCGCCCGACTGATTGATTGCGGAAAGATGACGAAGACGAGAGCTTGGCGAAGTAACGGCGGTTCGATCGGCATGTAGGTGTCAGCGCGTTGAGTTTGCGACCTTATCCGTAGCAAATTCAACGCGCTCGGCGTGTTGCGGAACCGAACGGGGAGCCACTGCGTCCAACTTGGGTGGAGTACAACGGGGAAATTGCACAACTGCTCGCAGCCCGAGACGGCGTCGTTACGACGGCGCAGGCCTTGGAGTGTGGGCTCACGCGGAGGCAGATCGCGCGCCGGGTCGATCAAGGTGACTGGGTTCCAATGGCGCGGGCGATCTTTCGATCTGCGGCACATCCGCTGACGGAGGCGGTGTTGGTCCGGGCCGCAGTCCTGGCCCATCGAGGCGTCGCCGACCGAACCACCGCCGCGTGGTGGCACGGCATGCTGCCCAACCTGCCGCATCAACTCACGATTGCCGCTCCCAACCGCATCCACCCCGGGCGATGGCGGTTCGGTGACGTTGATCTATCTCGACGGTTTCTGCACCCGGTCGATGTTGTTGAGGTTCGCGGTCTTTCGGTCACCTCGCTGCCGGCGACGGCAGTGTTCGCCGCGGTTGCCCTTGACGACGGCACCAGGTTCCTCGATCGGGTCCTGCAACAGGGCCGGGTCCGGGTCGATGAGCTGGTGTCGATGCTGGAGCGCTACGCGGGAACCATCGGTATGCCGGAAGCACGCGAACTCGTGCGAATTGCCTCGGAGGATTCGGAGTCGGAGGCTGAGCGACTGTTTGTGCGCCTGCTGCGCGAAGCCGGAATCACAGGTTGGGTGCAGCAGTATCGGTTTGGTCGGTGGCGACTGGACTTTGCCTGGCCGGAACTGCAGGTTGCGGTCGAGATCGACGGCTGGGCCTTTCACTACCAGCACGACCGCTTCGGGTCCGACCGCGCGAAGCTGAACGCCCTCGAGGACGCCAAATGGCGCAAGAAGGTCTACACCTGGCACATGTTGAACGAGAAACCAACGGAGACGATCGAAGAGGTCGCGGCACTCTTGTCCGATGCAGCCGAATCGCGTTGAGTTTGCCACCGTATGCGTAGCAAACTCAACGCGATTCGCCGAAACTACAAGACAGCCTTCTGGTACAGCCCCACGACTACCGCGCCGCCCAAGCCAATGTTGTGCTGCAGGGCTAATTGCGCGCCGTCGACCTGCCGCTGATCTGCGGTGCCCCGCAACTGCCACGTGAGCTCGCTGCACTGTGCCAGACCGGTGGCACCGAGGGGGTGGCCCTTCGAGATGAGACCGCCCGACGGATTCACCACGCAACGACCACCGTAGGTGGTCTCGCCGTTCTCGATGAGTTTGTGGCCCTCGCCGACCTTCGCCAGGCCGAGTGCCTCGTAGGTGATGAGTTCGTTGGCGGAGAAGCAGTCGTGGAGTTCGATGACGTTGACTTCGTCGATGCTGCGGCCAGCTTGGGCGAAGACGAGTTCGGCGGCCTTGCGGCTCATGTCGAAGCCGACTGCGGAGATGGCGCTGTCGCCGAACGACGACGCGGTGTCGGTCACCATGGCCTGGCCGAGGATTTCGACGGCCTGGTCGGCGAGGTCGTGTGCGCGGACAAAAGCTTCGCTGGCCAGCACGACCGCCCCGGAACCATCAGAGGTGGGCGAGCACTGCAGTTTGGTGAGTGGCTCATAGATTGAGCGCGATTCGCGAATCTCCTCGAGCGTGTACTCGTCTTGGAACTGCGCGTACGGGTTGTTGACCGAGTGGCGATGGTTCTTTTCGCCGATCATCGCGTAATGCTCGGGCGCGGACCCGTAGCGCTCCATGTGCTCGCGGGCGGCAGCCCCAAACATGTACGGCGCAATCGGCGGCTGCGGCTCGTACAGCTTGGCGAGCGTCATCACATGCTTTTCGAGCGGGCTGGTGCGGTCGGTGTATCCGGCGGCGAGCGAACCGCGCTGCATCTTCTCAAAACCCAAGGCCAGGACGCAGTCCGCACGACCACCGCGGATCGCTTCGGCCCCGAGATAGATGGCGGTGGACCCGGTGGAGCAGTTGTTGTTGACGTTGACGATAGGGATCCCGGTGATGCCGAGTTCGTAGACGGCGCGCTGGCCGGAGCAGGAGTCGCCGTAGACGTAGCCGACGTAGGCTTGCTGAATTTGGTCGTAGGTGACGCCAGCATCGTCGAGGGCCTTGGTTCCCGCTTCGCGGGCCATGTCGGGGTAGTCCCAGCCTTCGCGGGATCCGGGCTTTTCAAATTTCGTCATGCCAACGCCGACGACGAACACGCGATTACTCATTCTGTGACTCCTGACCAGGTTGCCGGTGTCCTTCGACATTAGTGATCGGGCGGGGGCTACGAGTGCTTCTTGATCGACGGACTACGTGTGGTCGATAGGCTGGGTATATGACCCAGTGGCTCGACGATCGCAGCATGTCAGCGTGGATGGCGTATGTGTGGCTGCGTATCCGCGTGGAAGGCGAAATCGCGTTCGATTTGGAACGTCACGGGCTGTCGGCGCCGGACTACGACGTCCTTACGACTTTGTCCGCGCAACGCGACGACAGTATGCGGGCCCGCGACCTCGCGAAGTCGTTGACCTGGCACAAGGCACGACTGTCGCGTCATCTGGCGCGCATGGATAAGCGGGGCCTGGTCACGCGGTCGCCAGCGCCGGAAGATGCGCGGGGAATCGTTGTGGCGTTGTCGCCGCACGGCCGCGAGCGGTTGGAGGCTGCGGCCCCCGACCACGCTGCCCTGATCCAGCGCATGTTCGCCGATCAGCTCACCGAAGCCGAGATTGATGCGCTGGTGTCGCTGTCGTCGAAGGTGGTGGCGGCGGCCGACCGGGAAGCCGAGGCGCGGACCGTTACGTGACCACGACGTCGCGGCGGGCCCGGTACTCCTCGATGGTGAGGCACTGGAGTTGGGAGTAGCTGCCGCCGCGGTTTTCGACGTAGCCGACGGCGGAGACGAAGGGTTCGATGGTGTAGATCTTCGTCAACGGGGTCACGATCAGGAGTTGCAGGCCGAGGCGCGCGAATAGGGAGAGCGCGTAGCGTGCCGAGTCGTCGGAGCCGCGACCGAAGGCCTCATCGATGACGACGAAGCGGAAGTCGCGCGAGCAGGTGGCGCCCCACTTCAGATCGAACTGGTACGCCAGCGAGGCCGCCAGAATCGTGTACGCCAACTTCTCCTTCTGGCCGCCCGACTTACCGTCCGAGTCGGTGTAATTCTCGTACTCGGCGTCAGTGTCGAGGTAGCGCTCCGATGCCGCGAACGTGACCCAGTTGCGGACATCGGTCACCAACTCGGTCCACTTGCGGTCCACATCGGTGAAGCCCTCGCGGCCGCGGAAGCGTTCGACGAGCGCCTTCACCAGCAGGAACTTGTCCTCGGCGTAGCTTTCGGTGGTCTCTTCGCCTTCGGCGTCGGCCTCGAGGGAGCCGTCGCTGCAGCGTCGAAGGTCGGCGCGGAACTCGCGAATATCTTGCGCGGCAGTCGGGTTCACGTCGAGCCGAATGTAGCGGCCCGGGTTGTATTCGATGCCGGCGAGGGACTCGTTGATCGTGTCGATTTTCGAGGAAATCAGGTGTACTTCTTTGTTGAGCTTGGCGGCGAAGATCGCGATGTCGCGGATCGCGTTGGTGTTCAAGTAGTTCTTGAACTCCGACTCGAAACGCGGCAGGTCGTCTTCGGCCAGACGCCGGTGCAGTTCCCGGTACTCGTCGGCCGAGGCGATATCGGCGTCGAACTCGGTGGTTAGTACGGGGTGACTGCGATTGAAGTCCGACATCCGCGCCACCACCCGAGTCTCGAAGGTGCCCGCGCGTGAGGAGTGCTGCTCTGACGAATCAGTTAGGCGCTCGGTCATCGAGACCTCCAACTCGCCGCACTCAGCGACGGTCAGTGGCTCGGCGGATCCCTCCGCGACGGTGGCGCGGTACTCGGCCACCGACGTCGCGATCGCCTCGAAATGGGGTTCGGCGTCGGCGAACTCGGGTTCGGTGGTGACAGCTTGGGCGGCGGCGCGCGACTTCTCGCCCTGGTCGCGCATCATTTCCAGGCGGGAGACCTTGTCGCGCAGACCATCTCGGGTGGCATCGGCGGCCGAGAGTTGCTCGCGGGTCGCGGCAATCGCATCGGTGACCTCCGCGAGTTCCGACGACGACCGCGCCAAGTCCGACTTCCGCTGCGTCAGTTCCGCGATGCGTGCGGCCGACGAGGCCCAGTCGATCGCGTCGAAACTCGGGTAGGCGTCGAGGCTGGTCAGCGCATTGCGCCGACTCATCAGGATCCGACGACGCTCCTCCAACTCGGTAACCTCGGCGTCGACCCGATTGAGGTGGTCTTGCACGCGCTGCCCGGCGGTGAAAAGGGCAGTGATCTTCTGCTCGTTACTCCACCCGAGAACATAGTTGCGTCGGTCGTCGACGCGCTGCGAATCGTCCTTTTCGTGGCGGCCACCGCCCGAGCGGACCTGCCCGGATTCGGTAACCGCAAATTCGGCGGCGCGGAACTCCTCGAGCGTCTCGGCGCACAGGTGGCGAGCGCGCTCAAACAGTCGGCGTTCCAGCCACCGCTCAAACGGGCCTTCCTTGATGTCGATCTTGTGGGCCAGCGCGCCAGCCGGGGGAGTCGCCACCCCCTTCGACGAAACATGGTCGGACACTTTGAAATACACGACGCGACCACCGAGGTGGTTGGCGTCGATCCAGGCCGAAACCTCGTCGTAGCGGTCGGTGGAAACCAGCAACGACAGCCCGAAGCCGCGCAGCACACGCTCGGCGGCCCCCTCCCAGCGGGACTCGTCGTCGCGGACGCCAATGAGTTCACCGACGAAGGGGAGTTCGTCGTGATCGATGCCGACACCGGTGCAAATGAGTTCACGGATTCGGAGATTGCGGTCGGGAATATTGCTGGTGCGCCCGCGGAGGCTAGCGATCTCGCTCGCCACTCGACGACCTTCACCGTCGAGTTCACGGCGGCTGTATCGGACCTCGTTGATCGAGTTCTCGACTTCGACGGTGTCAGCGTCAAGGGCGGTTACGGCGTCGGACACCTCGGTGCGACGGTGGTCGAACTGCCCACGATCTTGCACCGGGGCCAGGCCTGCGTCGTCGATGAGGCGCGAGTACCGCTCGTGCGCGACGGCCCGTTCTTCTCGTTGGCGTTGGGCTTCGGTGATCTGCTGTTCGAGTGCGGCGATGTCGGTGCCGCCGAGGCCAGCTTGTCGTAACTCCAACTCGCGCAATGCGATTCGCAGATCGGCCAGGTCACGGTCGACGGTCTCCAGAGCGGTGCGCGCGGCGACGAGATCCCGGTTGTGGTTTTCGAGGTCGGCAGCGAGAAGGTTGTACTTTTGCTGCGCAAAGTACGACCGCAGAGCGCCGCGTCGTTCCTTCAACTCGGCGGCCATGGCTGTGTGGCGACGGTACTTGTCGTCGTCGGCCAGCAGCGGACCCAACTGTTCCAGCTGTGATCGTGCGAGGACGACAGCGTCGTGCGCGGCGGTGAGATCCTCGAAGTGGCCGACCATCGTGTCGACCCACCCGCTGGAATCGAATGGCTCCAACATGTGGTCGCGGACGAAGTCGTTGAGGTTGCCGACGGCCTTCATCGAGACCGTCTGGTGGAACAGTTCCATGGCCTGCTCGGAGCGGATCGCGAGCGAACGACGGTAGTCGCGGCCGTACTCGGGGAAGTGCTCGTGGATGCGAGTATCGCTGTCCTTCAAGCGCTTTCGCAGTGCGCGGAGGTCGGAGCCGAAGTCGGCGAAGTCGGTGGCAATATCGAGGGCACGGTCGGTGACGGTGAAGAACCGCTCCGGTTGGCCGCTGTCGTGGCGCATGGAAAACACCTGCGCCAGGGTGACCGTTTCGTCGTAGCCCTCGTTGGCGAAGACACCGAGGATCACCGAGTAGTTGCTCATGCCGCGCAGCGCTACGGGCCGCGAAGCTCCGGTCACTTCGTTGCGTTCGGACTTGTAGTAGCCCAGCACATACGACCGCAAGTCGCGCTCACGGGACTCACCTCCGGCCGCCTTGTTGTAGGCGACGCGGTGCGCGGGCAGCAGAAGCGTGGTGAGGGCGTCGACCAGCGTCGACTTGCCGGAGCCGATGTCGCCGGTGAGGAGGCCGTTCTCGCCGTCGAGCGTGAGGGTCCAGACGCGTTGGTCGAAGGTGCCCCAGTTCAGGACCTGAAAACGCTGCAGCCGGAACCCCGACCGCGCTGAACTCGGGTTCTCCAATTCGGTGGGGGCAAACAGGCCCGTCATAGTTGTTCCTCGCGGGAGATGCTGGCGTACTCCGCCAGATGGGCATCGAAATCGGCCAGCCACTGTGCGTCGACGTAGGCCTTGATGACGCGCCGGACTTCGTATTCGCCATCCTGGCCCGGCATGCGCCGCAGGAAGCCGAGGTCGACGACGCGACGGATGGCGGTGTCGGCTTGATCGATGGTCCGGGCTTCGTTGGTGGTGGCCGGGAAGAATGGACTCACCAGGTCGCGGAGTTGTTCACCGGTCAAGATGAGCCGCTCGCCGGCGTCGGTGGTGTCGTGTTCGGCAAGTTTCTTGCGCAGCAAGGCCAGCAGCAACGAGGTGTGCAGCGGGAGTTGGTGCCGTGCGACAAGCCGCGGAATCCCCAGGTCGGCGAGTTCGTCGTCGCTCTTCGACCGTAGGAAGGCATAGCCCTCAGCCTCGTCGATGACCACTGCGAGGCCCAGCGTCGCGACGTAGTCGCTGACCTGCGACGCCAGACCGAGCACATGGCGCCACGTGGATTCGGCGGTATCGCGGTAGACGACGCCCTTCATCAGCGAGGTGACCGCGAGCGGAAGGTTGAGCTCGTTGCGGGGCACGGGCCGGCTCATCGGGTCTCCTGATCGGTCGGGTTTCGACGGGCATAAATGATGCGGGGGATGTGGGCGGTCCGTGTGCCGCCCGCGTCGTCGTTCCAGGTCACCGACTCGTGCGTGTCCTCATCGAAGACTTTCGAGAAACCTTCGTCGGATAGTGAAATGTAGGTGATGAGCTCTGCCAGCCCATGCTCGAGAGGCTTGTCGGCGATCACGTCGGCGAGGGTCACCTGATCGCGGCGGCGCAGCAGATGGCGGACGCCCTCGATGAGGGGTACCGGATCGACGTGGATTTGTTCGAACAATGCCTCCGATTCGCCGTCGGCGTTGCCTTCTTCGATGCCATCGCTCGCCACTTCGACGTTGCTGGAGGGTCGAAACAGTGGCCGCTCGAGGGGGAGGTGAACGTTCGGGGTGGGGGAGTCGATCTCGATGGTGAAGTCGTCGATGCGTCGCTCGCGAACGGCGTACGCCGACGTTTCGATGTTCCGCAGCAGGTCCATGACGCGCCGGTTCTCCAGCCAGGCTTGATCGTCGAGGAAGCGCCGCAACTGTTCGGAGAGGCGTCGGACGGTGCCTTGCGCTCGGGTGCCTGCGTCGAGCCAGTCGTGGTGAATGTTGGTGAGGCGGACATCGGCGTCTGCGACATCGTCGAGGGCCTGCGCGCTGCGAACCAGTTCGTCGAGTTCGTCGAGGCGTTCGGCATTGAGAAGTAGGTCGTAGAAGGCTTGAAAGCTGCGACCTTGGTCGGAGTCGCTGATGATGTTGCGGCTGCCGACGATCTCGTCGAGTAGCTCGCCCTTGGTGCCGCGCCAGGTGGCGATGCGCTCGCGCATCTGCCGGTCGAGGGTGCGGAAGTTTGACTCCACTTCGCGGAAGTCGGACAGGAGGGCCCGCGCGATGTCGGCGAACTGCTGGTAGCGGTCGCGGCGACTGGTGGCGTCGAGGACGTGGAAATCGCCCCGTTCAGCGGCGGCGATTTCGGCGTCGATTGCGGCGCGCCGACGATGAAGTTCGGCTAGGCGGATCTCAGCGTCGGTGCTGGTGCCATACACAATCTGACGCAGCAGATCGAAGACGGTGTTGAGGCGTGATTCGGTGCCGACGAAGCCGCGGTCGCGGAGCGAGCGAACCCAGGAGACGGCGCGTTCTACGGCGATGGTTGCGTCGTAGTGTGGTTCGTCGGATTCGATGACGTAGTACTTGCGGAGCCAGCCGGTGTCGGCGGCCGACCATTCGTCCAGGTACGCCTTTGGCGTGCGTGGATACGTTCCTTCGCCGAGTCGCTTGTTCAAGCTGTACAGCTCATCGTCGAGCAGACTGATCAGAGCTGATTCGGAAATTTCGCGGACATTGTCGTCGACAAACACGCGCCCGAGAAACGAGAGCAGCAGGGGTGCGTTGTCGGCGCGCAGGAGGCGCCAGGCCGCGTTGCTCTTCCGAACGGCGACGATTTCGTCGAATTGCACTTGGTCAGGGTATCGACCGGGCGACGGTGCGCCTCACGGTGCCTCGATTGGGGAGTCCTATCGGATGAGTTGGCTGTGGGCTGGCGTCGATGAAGTGGTGTCGGGATCGGGCGCGGTGAAACCGACGATGACGAAGCAGATCAAAACCAGTACTCCGATCGTCGGGCCTGCGATTCGCCACGGGAGTTTCTTCCAGATCATGGTGCTACCGGCGACGATAAACGCGAGCCCGAAGAAGGTCATCGCGACGGCCATTCCGGGTTCGGACCAGTCTGTGAGTGCGGCGATCGTGATCAACGCGCCGAACAGCAGGATGACCCAGCCGAGCACTTTCAGTAGCATCTGGCCGGGGCGCGGCAGGCCAGTGGCCTGTCCCGTGTAGGCAGGCTGGTCCGGATATCGCTGCTGCGCAGGCGTCGGCGTGGGGACACTCGGCGATGTCTGTGGCGCGTCGAAGTCCGGGGGTTCGAACGGGTTGCTAAAGGGGTTAGTCATGCGATTCCTCTCGTACGGCACACGATAGGCCAGGGCTCTGACAACCCTCGCGGTCGCGGCCTCCGTCGATTTTCAGATTGGGTTGAAACGTTCGAGGAGGTCGTAGGTGAGGGTGCGGGCTTGGTCGCGGAGGGTGCTTGCCGACAGGCTGCGGTCGTCGTTCCACGCCGCGACGATGTCGTAGGCGCCACCGATGTAGTGCTGCGTGAGTTGGGGGAGTCGGTGCTGCATGAGCGGCCATTCCTGCTCAAAGACAGCCTGCCGCGACCGGTACCGAACGATGTCGGTCGATGATTGCCGGAACGTGTCGCCATAGGCGCTCGCGAGGGTGAACTCGGCACCGAAACCCCATTCGACACCGTGGAGCAGGCCGGAGTTTGGTGGACCGAAGAGGTCGATCGAGGTTTCGAGGCCCGCGACCACATCCACGACAGGCAGGTCGGTGACTCGGATTGAATACAGTTCGTTGACCGCTAGTTGGGCGGCGTGCCGTAGTCCGTCGACCCATGTTGGTCCAAACCGGGCATGCGTGATGATGGCGCGGTGAAAGATGGCGCCGACCGAATACTGCCAGGCCTGACGGACGTGCGTGCGCACGGTGAACGGGGTGATCGGCGTTGACATCAACGCCGGGAATACCCACACGATGTCTTGCTCAATGGGAAGGCCACCGGGCAACAACTGCGCGCCCGACATGTGGGGGCTGGTGCGGGCAGCAGCGAATGCGTTGCTGCGGCGCAAGCGGACAATGCCGTCGGGGTCGAGATCTGCGCTCAACGGCTTCCGCGGTTGCGAGGTCACGACACTCCTAACGCAGGTTGGGGTTGGCTCCACCACTCTAGTGGCGAAGCGCAGCCGTTGCGGGCGTGCGCGGTAGTCCGTCGCGGTGGCGATTAGTTCGTGTTTAACAATTCGCGGCACTGTTCCAATTGCCGTATTGGCGATGAAGCTAGCACCAGGATCCGACAGCTTCAGGCCGAATCGAACCGGAGCGACCGGTGGTGCGGCCCCGGCGTGCTGCAACACACCGTTTTCAAGAGTGTGAGTGACCGCATGCGTGCCCCGTTTGGGAGATAGACGTCCGTGTGTTTGACTGCTGAAGGAATCTGGGGGGCATTCAGGTTCCGTGCGGGGGTCGTCGATCCTCCACGTTCGAGGTTGCGGGACTACCGCGCATCGGACAGCAACTGATTTCACACCTATTGGGGGAACCAAGTGAAGCTCATTCGTCGAACACTTTTTGCCGTTGGAGCTGCGGCAATGCTGCTTAGTCCGGCCGCCGTCTCGGTCGCCAACGCGGCACCGACCACAGCTGTCGGTGGTGGCTCCGGCATCGTCATCAGCGGCAAGTACTTGTGCACCATGACGACAGTTGGCCACGACCGCAGCGGCAATCTCGTCGGGCTGACCGCAGGCCACTGCGGAAACCTCGGTGCGCCCATCTCGCTGGAACGCAATCGCGGCGCGGGCACCATTGGACGCATCGTCACCAAGAGCAAGTCGTGGGATGTGGCTGTGATCCGCCTCGATCCGAGCCGCGTCCGCCCCGTTCGATCGGTGGGGCCCGCCCGCATTTCGCGTGTCGGCACCTACCCGCAGCCGTTCAGCAATGTCTGCAAGTCGGGCCGTACCACCGGCTACACCTGCGGCCCTACTCTTGTTTCCGAGGGTGCCACCGCATTCAATTACGTGTGCGCAGCCCCCGGTGACTCCGGCGGCCCCATCATCTCGAACGGTCGCGTTGTCGGCATGCTTAACGGTGCGCTGACTATCGCGGGCCCCGGTACCTCGATCGAGTGCGTCCACCCGGCGCTTCCGATCTACACGCCGATGGTCGCCACCAAGATGACCGACATCGTTAAGGTTCTCAACCGCACCACGGCGGTCGGCTCCGGCTTCCGCCCGGTGTAACCGAGCACGACGTTCGACGCGGGCCGGGTCTAGACAGACCCGGCCCGCGTCTTTTTGGTCTCCGAGGGTGGAGGCGGCTGACCTAGTTTTCGATGCGATCCAAGATGATCTCGGCTAGCTCCGACGCATTCTGGTCGGGGATCCAGTGGCTGGCGTGTTCGAGGATGTGAAGTCGGTAGTCGGCATTCACATAGTTGCCGGTGAGTTCGGCGCCTCGACGCGTCAGGGCACCGTCGCCGGCACCCCACACGTGCGAAGTCGGGACAGTAATGCGTCGTCCAGTCTTCTTTGGATTCGCGAAAGGGAGGCCGCGATACCAATTGATACCGCCGGTCAGGGACTCCGTATTGATCACGCGCTCGTAGGTGTCGGCGATCATCGCCTCATCCATACCGGTATCGGTGAGCATCTTCTCGAACATTTGCGGCCGCACCTGCGCCATCCACTCCGGGAGCGCTGGTAATTGAAATGCGCCCATGTACCACGACCGCCGGAGTTGGTCGCTTTGCTTGATGGAGGCGACGAATGCGGCGGGGTGCGGCACCGAGATACTCGTCAGCGTTTCCACCAAATCGGGGCGCGTTGCAGCCAAGGCCCAGGCAACTTGTCCGCCCCAGTCATGTCCGACGAGATGAACCTTCCCAGCATCGGACTGGATGATCAGCGACTCAATATCGCTGACGAGTTCGCTGATGCGGTAAGCAAATCGGCCGCGCGGGCGGGCTTGCGGAGAGTAGCCGCGCTGGTCCGGCGCGATCGTTCGATAGCCGCGCTGATTCAGAAGCGGCGTCACCAGACGCCACGAATGCGACGTTTGTGGAAAACCATGAAGCAGAACCACGGTCCCCTTGTCGGTGCGCACAGAGGGGTCCTCCGACGAGTCGACGACGTCGAAGGTCAGGCCTGCGCGTGAAAAGGTTTCCATGCCAACTCCCGAACTAGTCCACCAGGATTTCCGTGACAGTGAGTTACGGAAAGATCCGTTCTGCGGCGAACCTATGTTGTCCCGGCCCTGGGGTCAAGACCCCGGGGCCAGACGCTGGGGCCAAGATGTCGCGGACAGGCTGCATGGTTACGAAGCTGCATGGTTGAGAAGCAGGGAATCTATCGTGGACCCATGAGTGCACCGGATCTAATACCCCTCATCGAATCGCTGCCCGCGGGAATGGTCATCACCGACCGGGACATCCTGGGCGCGTACCGATTCGATCGAGCCAACGATCCGTCGGCCGGAATCCCACTGGCACTGGTTCGTCCAATGACCACCGAGCACGTTCAGACAGCGGTGAAATGGTGTGCCGCGCAAGGCGTTCCAATCATCACCCGGGGCGCGGGGACCAGCCTGTCCGGAGGTTCTACGGCCGTCGACGGTGCCGTCATGATCTCCACCGAGAAAATGCGCCAAATGACGGTCGACACGGCGACGCGAACGGTCGTCACCCAACCCGGCATGCTCAACGCGGAAGTAAAGGAAGCCGCTGCCGACCACGGACTCTGGTACCCGCCGGACCCGTCGTCATTCGAGATCTGCAGCATTGGTGGCAACGTGGCCACCAATGCCGGGGGCCTGTGTTGCGTCAAGTACGGCGTGACCGTGGACTATGTCCTCGGGTTGCAAGTGGTACTCGCTGACGGTCGTGCCGTGCGCATTGGCGGCAAGCAACTTAAAGACTCAGCGGGCCTACCCCTCACCAAGCTGTTCGTTGGCAGTGAAGGTCTTCTCGGGATCGTCACCGAGGCGACGCTGCGGCTGTTGCCGCCGCAGCCGCCAGCATGCACCGTGGTGGGGTCGTTCCCGTCGGTCCGTGCGGCCAGTGAAGCGGTCGTGGCCGTGACGGCGAAAATTCGGCCCGCGATGTTGGAGTTCATGGACTCCATCTCCATCAACGCCGTGGAGGACATGTTGAAGATGGGGCTCGACCGGACTGCGGGCGCACTGCTCGTCGCCCAGTCGGATGCCCCCGGCCCCGCAGGTGAGGCCGAAGTCGCGTTCATCGAAAAGGCCTTTACCGAGTGTGGCGCGGGAGAGGTGTTCTCAACATCTGATGCGGTGGAGTCGGAAGCATTTACCGCAGCCCGTCGCGCGGCGATTCCGGCCGTGGAGAAACTCGGCGCACTCCTGCTTGAAGATGTCGGAGTTCCACTGCCAGCGTTGCCCGATCTGATCGACGGCGTCGAAGCCATCGCAGCGAAAAATCGTGTCGTGATCTCTGTGATCGCGCACGCAGGCGACGGCAACACGCATCCGCTGATCGTGCATGATCCCACTGACGCCGATGAGACGGCCCGAGCCAACCAGGCGTTCGGTCAGATCATGGAATTGGCAATCTCGTTGGGCGGCACCATAACTGGTGAACACGGTGTTGGTCGTCTCAAGAAGGGGTGGCTCCGAGACCAAGTTGGCGACGACGTCATGGACCTAATGGGCCTGATCAAGAAGGCCGTCGACCCAGACGGGCTATTGAATCCCGGAGTGATGTTCTAGACGGTGACGGCGGGGTCGTGTATACCTCAACGCCGCCGTGAGCTATCGCCCACCTCGGCATCCGCGTGGAGTTGTCGTGGGGTCTCGCGGATGGACTTGTGTGGGCCAAGAAACGGGGTTCGTCAAGCCCGCGTGAACATCGACACAGAGCCGAATCCCGGTGCGGAGAAACCTGTCCGCGAGAGGTAATGTCCCCCTGTCCAGGTGGCCCCCGACCGGTGCGGTGCCAGCGTGAGAAAAGGTGTGGTGAGACAGCTCGAATGACGGCGTCAGTAACGGATCGTGCGACCGGATTCGAGACCGAGCTTCGGGACTCCTTCACCAGCGTTGACCTTCTACTGGAGGTTGACCTTCATCCCCGGCAGTACGCCTGCGCACGCGACCACATCGGTGCCCTCATGGATGAGATTCCGGCGGGTGCTCACATCGCGCTGCTCATGCGGTTCCCGGCGTTGGTGATCACGGGGTTGGTCGGCCATGCGGCGCTCACCGAGCCTGGCTCCGAGTACTGGGATAGCTTCTGGAAGACCATCGGCCGCGACCGCGACGAGGCGTTCGAGGCCGTCGTCGCGCAACTCCTTGGCGATCTGCTCCGCGAATGCGGCCTCCGCGACGTGGAGGCGCTCCGTGCCAAGAGCATTGCCCCGCTTATGAAGTTGCACGCAGGCCTGAGTGCGACGACCGTCGCTGCTCTCGTCAAAGTGGTGGAGCAACATGTACGCGCCGGGCGCGATCCCCGCGGCACCGCCATTCTGGAAAACATTACCGAGCACGGCTTTAAGCATCGGCAGGTGAACCTTCCCGCCGAGTTCCGCATCCTGCTCAAGTACGCACCCGCGGTGGCCGTCGGGATCTTCAATCGGCTCACCGAACTGCTGGTCGCTACCGTGGCACATCCGACGACGTGGACGCTCGACGCCATTACGCCGACCACGGCCGACCTGCCGACAGGCATTCTTCGCGCAGCCATCGACTGCCTGCGGTCGGCACCGTTCCTCGACGGCGACACGGCTGCGATTGCGTTGTGCACCAGTCGCTTCCCCGAAGTCCGGATCGACGCAGTCGACGGTGAGATTCGAGTGCTGGTGCCGCAGTCGGCCACCGACACCACGTGGCGAGTTTGGACCGGCGGCGCTCCCGAACAGATTGCGGTCCCCGCCGACGAAGCGGCCTCCCTGCCGATTGACGCGGTGGTCCGCGAGACCGTACTCATCAACCTCGATACGGGTATCCGTCGAATCGTTCCGCTTTTCGACCCAACCGACCCGCTGATCGTCTTTGGCGTGGACGGTCGGATTGTCTCTCGGTTCGTGTCGCTGCCCGCCACCGAACTTCTGGTCTTGGTGCCAAATGACACGGACCTGGTCTCCGAGGTCGGGACAAAGATCGCCATTACCGACTGCCGCCCGGCCCCGTGGGGTGGCTGGGAATTGCGGACGGTGGACCTTGCCGGGCACGCGGAACTAACGGCTCGGCGCCTCGGCAAGGACGGTCGTGCGCGCCGCGTGCTTCCGATTGAAACCCTGGGATTTGCGATGCCAGAAGCCCTTTCGGGCATTGTGGCGCGGTCGGGGGACCCCGTCTATGCCGAACGTCCCCTGGTGGATCTGCCGGCGCACGACGGTGACGACACGAAGGAGTGGCGGGTTCGGGTCCGCCGTGTTGGCGACCTGGACTGGGCGATCGACTACCCGTGGGCCTCTGCTGACTACGTGACGTCGGCCGACCCGTTTGACGGCCTCGCCGAGCCACTGATCGGGCGCTATGAGATTGCCGCAGGTGATTCGTACGGCCTCGACCTACGACTGTCCGTGGTGCTCGCGGAAGGTCTTGAATGCAGCCATGATCCGGTACTTCGGTTGCCGGAGGCGGACGGATTGTCGACATCGGTGACGGTGCTGGCATCCGAGGGGTTGACGATCGACGAGCCGGAGCTGTCGTTCGAGGCAATCGAGACCGAACGTGCGACGGTGATTCGGACCGACGAGACGGCCCTCGATGTGGTGGTGTGCCCGCCGCATGCGGAGATCCGGTTTGAGCATCCGGGCCATTCGGCGACATGGCAGACGTCGTTGCCGACGATCGGTGTGGACGAGGCGGGCCCTGGCCGGTTGACGGTTCGCGTGCCGGGTGCGAGCGATGTGTCGTTCGCGCTGCTCGACGCCGATGCCGACATTGTGCGCGAGTGGGAAGCCGACGAGCGTTCGGGTGTGGAGTTCTCGCTGGCAACCAAGTCGGTGAGCGATGCCGCAAAGCGATTGCTCACCGGCACCCTCGTTGCGCTGATCGAGGACGAGAATGGCGATACCGAAGAAACGGAAATCGCGACTGTCGTGCGGTCGGCGCCGGTCGAGGCACCGGAAACCATCGACCACGTCGGTGAAGGACTGACCGCGCAGTGGCTGCGTTTGGACACGGTACAGGCCGAAGAAGTGAACGCGCCGACGCCGGAGGCGACTCCGATCAATGCCGTCGTTGCCCCGGTCGATGAGATTCTGACCGCTGAACCGACGGCCTCCCTCGAGGCGCTGGGCGACAGCCCGGTCGCACCGTCGCGCATTCCGGCTTTGTTGATTCGTTCGGGTTTGGCTGAACAGATCTTTGAGGCACCGACGGATTACGTTGGGCCGCACCCGAACCCATTCATCAGCTGCATTCTGGCGACGTCGGCGGTAGTGGATCAGGATGCTCCGCAACGCGACAATGTGCAGTCGTTTTTGGCGGCGCGTGGTGGCGAAGACCTGCTGCGCATTCTGGCGACGGGACGCCTCGAGGACCCGCGCACCGGCGTGTTTGACCGTAACGTTCTCGCCGTCAACAACATGGACCGTGCCCAGGTGGAAGCAATGTTTGAGCCCTTCCGGATTGTGCCCGGACCGTTGGTTGATGTCGACATGCGGACTGCGGCGACCATTGAGGCCTTCCATCGGCGCGACGAGTGGATGACTGACCCGGTCAGTTCGGAAGCCCCCCGCTACGTAAACAAAACGCTGCGCGACGTGCGACGATCCTCACCCGAGCTGTACGACATGATCGCGGCCCGCAACGAAGCGCTGCACGGCGTCGACACCATCAGTAATCCATGGATGCTCCTATCGATGCAGTCCCTTGCTTTCGCGGCGATTGGACGTCTGCAGGCCTATGGCCGTCTGAAGACGCCGGTCCTGACCGACGAAGCCCGGGCCATGTGGGCCACATTGGCCGACTACTGTCCGGCGATGGTGGCCGCAGACCTGTTGATCGCGAACGCGGCGGTTGTGCGGGCGGACGCCCTCGACAAGATGCGGGCGACCGGATAAACGCCGCACAGCACCTCGGGTGACGGCGTACCTCAGGCGACCGCGTTGCCCGAGGAGGGGCGTGCCGTCGGCACACCCATCAAGGGTTGAACGTTGGACGGGATGGAGTAGCCAACCTGCCACGGGTAGCGGTCGGCGTGGTCGGGCCACACCAACTGCACGGTGCTGAAGCCCTGGCCGAAGATCAGCCGACTAAGTCGCAGCGGTTCGAGGTCGATCACGTCGATCGCCTCAAACCACACGGGCTTCCGCATGCCCGCGTGAACACGCGAACCCGCAGCGACCACGGTGCCGTCGACCGATGCTTGCGCGGCGTGGTTGAGCAACACGCAGGCGAGATCGGGTGGCAGGCCGGTGATTGCTAACTCCGGCAAGCCCAACTCGGTGAGTCCGGTGGTGTAGGCCAACGGGGGATGGCCCACACTGCCGAACACGCCCGTGACCGCCCAGCGGCCCTGCGCGATGAGGGCGAGTGCGCCGCCGACAAGGTCGTCCGAGCCGTCGCACCGGGGATCGAACTCGCACATGATGGCCTCCTTGGCGTTGGTTCGCGAAAATTAATTATTCGCTCAAATGTTCGATTGGTGATTTCACAGTAGATCGGGGATCTGACATTTTTGTGATGAAACGCCGGAGGTGGTTTGCGACCTGCGGAAAGGTGGGCAAAGTCGATCCTGTGGACAGTGGTCACCGGGGAATCGGGCAGGGCGCATAGACTGGTCGCGTGCCAGGCCGAATCCCCGATCACGACATCGCAGCAATACGCGAACAGACGCGGATCGAAGACATCGTCGGCGAGTACGTGACCCTTCGTCGAGCCGGCGCTGACCGGTTGACCGGACTCTGTCCGTTCCACGACGAGAAGACCCCGTCCTTCCATGTTCGCCCGCACCAGGGGCATTTTCACTGCTTCGGTTGCGGTGAAGGTGGCGACGTCTACTCGTTCCTGCAGAAGATTGAGCACGTCAGCTTCGTCGAGGCGGTTGAGCAACTCGCCGACAGCCTCAACTACACGATCAACTACGAGGGTGGCGGCGCAGCCATCAAGCGCGACCGCGGTACCCGGGCAAGGCTGGTCGCGGCGAATGCGGCGGCGCAGCAGTTTTACGCCGAACAACTCGCGACCCCGGATGCTCAAGCGGCACGGGACTTCTTGACCGCCAAGGGATTTGACGCCAAAGCCGCGGCGCATTTCGGCTGCGGGTATGCGCCCGCAGGGTGGGACGTGATGACCAAAGCCCTGCTCAAGCAAGGCTTCCAGTTCTCTGAGCTGGAGGCGGCCGGCCTGTCGAAACAGGGGCGGATGGGGCCGATCGACAGATTCCACCGTCGGCTCCTGTGGCCCATCCGCAATCTGGGCGGCGACGTCATCGGGTTCGGTGCCCGCAAGCTCTTTGACGATGACCAACTCGGCAAGTACATGAACACGCCCGAGACGATGCTCTACAAGAAGTCACAGGTGCTGTTCGGCCTCGACCTGGCCAAGCGGGACATCGCCAAGGGGCACCAAGTGGTCATTGTCGAGGGCTACACGGACGTCATGGCGATGCACCTGGCGGGCGTCACCACCGCTGTCGCAGCCTGTGGCACCGCCTTCGGCGAGGACCACCTCGCGTTGATTCGTCGCCTGATGATGGACGACTCGTATTTCCGCGGCGAAGTGATCTATACCTTCGACGGTGACGCGGCAGGTCAAGCCGCCGCAATGAAGGCTTTCGAAGGGGAGCAGTCGGTGGCGGGTCAAACCTTTGTCGCCGTCGCTCCCGACGGAATGGACCCCAACGACCTGCGGATGAAATCCGGCGACCCCGCTTTGCGGGACTTGATCGCCCGCCGCATCCCCATGTTCCAGTTCGCCATCAAGATGCTGATCGCCAAGCAAGATCTCGACACCGCGGAAGGGCGCGTGGCTGCGCTGCGGGACGCGGTCCCGGTCGTCGCACGGATCCGCGACGTTGCTCTCCGCGATGAGTACGCACGTCAGCTTGCCGGTTGGGTCGGTTGGGACGACGTGGCCCAGGTGCTTTCGCGTGTGCGCGGAGACGCCAAGCGGTACGGCCGCGGCAGGGGCGGACATTCGCGTCAGCAGCAGCGGGATTCGCGGACGCGGCCGGAAGCGATGTCGACTCCGCCGACCGCCCGACCGTTGCCGAACGATCCGCGACTGTGGCAGCAACGCGAAGCGCTCAAGTCCGCGCTGCAGTATCCGGCGATCGCGGGTACCGTCTTCGACTCGCTGCCCGGAGAGTGCTTCACCGACCCGTCGTACCTATTGATCCGCGAGGCCATCGCCAACGCCGGTGGTGCGGCCAGCGGGCTCGGTGGTGCGGCCTGGGTCGACGCCGTTCACAACCTACTGATTGACAATCCGGCTGTCGCCCCGCTGGTGACGGAGTTGGCCGTCGAACCGATTCCCGTCGAAGACGATCGGATCCCGCAATACATTTCGAGCGTGCTCGCGCGGTCGCAGGAGATCTGGGTGGGATCCCAGATTGCCGACATCAAGTCGAAGTTGCGGCGCATGTCGCCCAGCAATGACCCCGACGGCTACAACGCACTGTTTGGCGATCTCGTGGCGTTGGAGTCGTACCGACGGAGCTTGCTGGAGCAGGCCTTCGAGCCGGGCGCCGACGCCATCGGTTAGGAGTCCCGGTACGGCGTCGGGCCGCGGGCCGTAAGCTAAATCCCTGTCGTAATTAACGCGTCGTGGGATGGGGATAGCACGCATGGCAACGTCGGTAACAAGTCCAAGGCCGAGGAGTTCAATTCGTGAATTGACCCTTCGCAGCGTCGTGCTGGGCGGGCTCATCACACTCGTCTTTACCGCCGCGAATGTGTATCTCGGGCTCAAGGTGGGCATCACCTTTGCCACGGCGATCCCCGCAGCGGTGATCTCGATGTCGATCCTGCGGTACTTCCAAGACCATTCGATCGTCGAGAACAACATCGTGCAGACCATCGCGTCGGCGGCAGGCACACTGTCGGCGATCATCTTTGTGCTGCCCGGCCTCATCATGATCGGCTGGTGGACGGGATTCCCGTACTGGGAGACGGTGGCGGTGTGCGCGATCGGCGGCATTCTCGGCGTGATGTACTCGATTCCGCTGCGGCGTGCCCTGGTGACGGGTTCCGACCTGCCGTATCCGGAAGGTATTGCTGCCGCCGAGGTCCTCAAAGTGGGGGATACGTCCGGTCGTGACCCCGAAGACACCTCGCCCGACGCCAATCGCGGCGGTATGCGCGCGATCGTCGTCGGTGCCATCGGATCGGCGCTGTTTACGTTCCTCGGGTCGCTGAAGTTGCTGTCGACCAACGTTGCGGCAGCCTTCAAAGTGGGTTCCGGCGCGACGATGATCGGCGCAAGCCTGTCTATGGCGCTAATTGGTGTTGGTCACCTCGTGGGTATTGCTGTCGGCATTGCGATGGTCGTCGGCCTGGTGATCTCGTTCTTTGTTGTGCTCCCGATCCGCACCTGGAACTCCATTCCGTCGGGCGACCTGCTCGACGCGGTCAGCGGCGTCTTCAGTTCCGACGTCCGCATGGTGGGTGCCGGCGCGATCGCAGTGGCCGCCGTGTGGACACTGATCGTTGTTATCGGGCCCATCATTCGCGGCATCATCGACGCCGGGGCGAGCGCCCGTAAGCGCCAGGCAGGTCAGGAAGTCGACGTCACCGAACGCGACATTCCTATTACATACGTCGGTCTGACGGTGGTGGTCGCGATGATTCCCATCGCTTGGCTGCTCTGGGACTTCCTGCGAGACACCGCGCTCATGGGGAGCGCGCTCGGCATCGTGGTGGTCTCGGTGATCTTCGTGTTCGTCATCGGACTCGTCGTCGCCGCAGTCTGCGGCTACATGGCCGGGCTGATCGGATCGTCGAACAGCCCGATTTCCGGTGTCGGTGTCTTGGTCGTCCTGTGCGCGGCGCTGTTGATCAAGCTGACTTATGGGCCAGCGGGCAGTACGTCGGAGACTGAAACGCTGATCGCTTACACGCTGTTTACCGCGGCGGTCGTATTTGGTGTCGCGACCATCTCGAACGACAATTTGCAAGACCTGAAGACCGGCCAACTCGTGGGTGCGACACCGTGGAAGCAGCAGGTGGCGCTGATCATTGGTGTTCTGTTCGGTTCTGCGATCATTCCGCCGATTTTGGGCTTGATGAACACGGCGTTCGGTTTCGTCGGTATGGAAGGTGCCGGCGAGAATGCTCTCGCGGCACCGCAGGCCGCACTGATGTCGACGCTCGCCAAGGGCGTTTTCGGTGGCGACCTCAATTGGGCGCTGATTGGCCTCGGTGCCGCCATCGGTGCCGTCGTGATTGCCATCGACGAAGTTCTCAAGCGGACCACCAAGAACTTGAAACTACCGCCCCTGGCCGTCGGCATGGGCATGTACCTGCCAATGTCGTTGACGCTGATCATTCCGATCGGTGCCTTCCTCGGCCTCGCCTACAACAAGTGGGCTGACCGTACTGGCGGAGACGTCGAACGCAAGAAGCGCCTCGGCGTCCTGCTCGCCACCGGCTTGATCGTCGGCGAAAGCCTTTACGGCGTGATCTATGCGGCCATCGTCGCCGGTTCAGGCGACAGTGACCCCCTCGCGATCGTCGGCGACGGCCTCGGTAACTGGATGCAGGTCATCGGCGTCGTCGTGTTCGCCATCGGGATCACATGGCTGTACAGCTACACCAAGAAGCTCGCGAGTGACGGCCCGGAGACACAATCGGTGTTGCCGAAGAAGTAGGGCGGCCAGCTACTTTTCAGCTGCCGAGTAGAAGATCTTCTTCACCGCGATAGGGGTGGGGGTCGACTTATCCTCACCGTGAAATACCGTCCACTCCTTGCCGGACTTATTGAACAGGTCCGCCCCGCTCTTCTTGTAGACGAAGAAGTGCTCCTTGTTGGGCAACGAGCAGCCGTAGCCGTAGTCGTATCCGGTCGGTGGGAATGGCCACGCGCCGCCGACCCTGACTAGGCATTGCGCCCCGTTGACGAGTTCTAGCGCCCACGGGTCGACATTCGGTTTCGGAGTTGCGGTGGGCAGCGACCCGGAAAAACTGTGGGGCGTGAGCTTCTTGTCGAACGGGTATGCGGCGCACAGGAGCGTTCCGTTTTTCCCCGGCCAACAGGCGTACGAGGCGTCGGCAGTGGAGCCGCACTGGTAGACGCCGGCCGTCGAGGCTCCGGCTCCGATTCCATAGCAGTCTGTGCCGGAGTAGGCGACACCTGCTGGACCGACAGTGAAGCCGTTAATCGGGTTGCCGCTCTTGTCGACGGCGACTACGTTCACCACCTCCGGTCCATTTGAGGTACCGGACGCTGTGGAACTGCCTGTCGTCGAGGGAAGGCAACCGCACAGGATGACGGTCGTGACGGTGCCGTCCTTGATTCCCTTGCCGCCTTCGTAACCGAGTTTGTACGCGGTGCCTGCTTTGACGTCGGCAGGGAAGGTGGCGACGGAGTCCTTATCCTCCAGGGGCTCGCCGTAGAGTTCGATGGCCCGCGACCCCGGAGTGCCTTTGCCGACACCGTCGATGGTGACGCCGCTGCTCCCAGCAGGGTTGCCGGGGGCGATTTCGATGAGCTTGCCGGAGCCGTCGAAGCCGTAGGTGCAGTCTTCCCACAGATAAATGGTGCGGTCGCCGCTCTTGGTCCCGTTCGACGGGAAGCCGGGATTGGCTTTGCGGATGTCGTCGAGGGTGTCGCCGAGCGTGATGGTGCCGCGCGAGGTGGTCGATAGTCGTGTTGCGGCGCTGTCGGCATTTTGTGCAGCGGCGAGGCGCGCGCTGAGTTGGGCGGCATTGTCGGCGGTGATGAAGATGCCGCCGCCTTCAGTGGCGACACACTGCAGCGAGGCGGCATCCGTGCGGAAACCGACGGCGCTGATGGTGACGTCGGGGCGCTGCGAATGCAACGTCTTTGACGTTTGGCATGGGTCGGGTGCGCACGTGGATTCGCCGTCGGAGACGACGACAATCGACGCTGGTCCGCTGCGGGGTAGCTGCTTCCATGCTTCGGTGAGGGCATTCGCGATCGGGGTGAATCCTTGTGCGGTGATGCCCGTGAGGGCGATCTGCAGCTTGGACTTGTCGAGCGGGCCCAGCGGCAGCACGGTTTTGACGTCGGTACATCCGATGTTCTGCGAGGTGCGTGCCGCGGGTAGTTCGGAGCCGAAAGCGACGACCGCGAAGTCGGTGTCTGCCGGCAGGCCTCCGGCGAGGGCCGTTACCGCAGATTTTGCGGCCTCAAGGCGGACCCCGGGTGCGTCTGGCGTGTTCATCGAGTCGGATGCGTCGAGGACTACCACCGTCGGAATGGCTTGCGGTGTCACTTGATTCCCGGAGTTCGGTGCGCCATTGCTCGACGACTTGGTCGGTGTGCCGTCGGTCGACAGGGCTGAGCAGCCCCCGAGCAGCAGGGTGACACCGGCAGTTAGTGCGAGCAGGGTAGTGGCTCGTAGCTGGCTCCGCCTGAAGGTGATTGCGCGCATGGCTCCAACCGTAAGTCTGAGGGAATCCGGGGACTTCGTGATCCGGACACAAGCGTCCGTATGGGTGAAGGTATTCTCAATCCTCGGGTCGTTTCCGACCCAGGGGGCGATAGCTCAGTCGGTTAGAGCCGCTGACTCATAATCAGCTGGTCGCGGGTTCGAGCCCCGCTCGCCCCACTTAGCAAGAAGGTTCCCGCACCCTTTCTGGTTGTCGCACTATGACGCAACATAGTTCGACAAGCAGAAAGGGTGCGGGAACCTTTTGCGTTGCGGTTAGGCCGCGGGCTCGGTCAGGTCGCTTACCGGTGCCAGGTCTGCGGGGGCAGCGGGCGCGTCGCTCGTTGCCGGGGCTTGGTCGACGACCGGGGGAACAACGTCCGCTGGGAACTCGACCGGCGGTGCCTGCGTGTCCGGAATGGGCTCAGGTGCGGTCGGAGTAACCGCCGTCTCGGGCGTGAGGTTTGCCTTGATGTCGGCGAACGGGATCTGATCCGGATTGCTCGGATCCACTGTGTGCCTACCAGCGGTTGTATCGTCGACCGCGCTCGACACATCCTGCGTGGCAAGCAGGTTGGTCGGTGCCTGCACGTCTGAGAGGGTGCCACCCAACTTTTCGGCGATGTCCTTGAACATCTCCGATGCCTTCAAGATGTTGGTGCCCGTGCCGTTGATGAACGGACCGTACTGTTCGGTTGCGAACGACGACAGCGGGCTCAACAGCGCACCAATGGTATTGAGGTAGAAGGGGCTGAGGGCGGCCTCGGCGTCGCCGATGAAGCCGTTGACGTTGGGCAGTCCGATCAGTGGCAGCAGGCCGGTCACGTTGAGCAGCGACGTCGGGACCAGCGGGTTGTTCAGAAGTGCGTCGAGTCCCAGTGCGGCGAGGGCGTCGTCGGCTCCCCTTGGAAGGCCGAGCTTGACGGCTGGCTTGTCGCCCAACTGCAGGTCCGGGAGCAACGCGACACCGAACAGTGACGGCATGTAGATGCCCGCGCCTGCCGGGCCGACGTTGAATCCGCCGAGCGAATAGACGATCGGGATTGGTAGTAGCGGGTTCTGCAGAAGCAGGACGTTCTGGCCATTGTTGACGTTGATGCCGTTGGTGCCGAGATAGTTGTTGCTCTTGATATTGATGTTTGTGACGCCGAAGCCGAACGCCGTGTTGACGTTGGTCATGTCGAATTCAAGCGGCGAGTACAGGCCGTTGTCAAGCGGCATCATCACCGTCATGTGCATGTTGCCCGCTTCGGCGAGGCCGAACGGCAGTCCGGCGCTGACCGACGTGATCGGCACCGAGACTGTGAGATCGAAAGGATCGCTGACACCGGGGATTGCCGGGAATGCAAGTGCTGCGGTGGGCACTGCAGCCCACCAACCTGAATTGAAGCCGAGCAGGTTGTATTGGCCGCTGCCCTGAGGAACCCAAACAGTCGCGGTTGGCAAGTTAATACCTGGGAGTTCGAAGTTGCCGGGATCGACTCCGGGAACATTGCCGAGTATGCCGTTGATGCTGGGAAGCAAGCCGCCGATCAGGGGGATATCTAGGGACGGCAAACCGAGCTGCGCCAGAAGGGCGCTAGTGAGCGGTTTGTTGAGGATGTCGATCGTCGTCAGGTCCAGAATCAGTTGGCCGGGCGTCTTGATCAGATTGTTTTGGATATCGGTCTTGCCTGCGCCGAGGGCGCCCCAGTCCCAGCCGGATTCGTAACTACTGTGGGTGATTTCAAGGCCCTTGATGAGGTTGCCGAGTGCTGGAATGGGAAGGTTCCCAATGACCTCACCCAATGTCACGCCGAGGATCGGAACTGGATAGGTGAACAGGCCGTCGAGCAGGTCGAGTACGCCAGTGAGCGCTTCGACACCCGGAAGTTTGCCTGGCAGGATGTCTGCGACGTTGATGGTTTGCCCACCGGGCAGCACGATGTCGGGCAAGGCACCGGGGGTTGTACCCCAAGGTAGGTCCATCTCGACGATGTCCTTCAGGGCGCTGATCAAGCCGCTGATATCTGTCAGGTTAGTCAGATCGGTCTTTTTGTAGTCACTTCTCAAAATCGGCAGAATCCCGCCGCTCTGTTCGGCGATCGGATTCCAGATGCTGTTGCCGCCCTGGTTGGCGCTATTGGCGCCGGACAGGAAGTTGTCGAGGGCGTGCGAGAAGTCGCTGATTACCTGACTGTGGTTCGGGGCCGTCGCGGCGGTCGCGAGGTTGGGAGTGCTGAGTGCCAGCGTCGCTGTCGCAGCAAGGGCGCCGGCCGTTGTGGCGGCACGAGTCACGGTGGACTTCTTGAGGGGCTTACGATGCTGACCGCGCATGAACACTCCAATGACCATCTGTTCTGTGAGGGGGTCTCACAGAACGCTCATATGAGGTGTATCGCACTTTTGGTGATTTGGGCCTCTTTCCACCGTGGGTCGTGTTCGGAGCCACTCGTGATTCACCTCATCGGGTGAATGGAACGGGCTGTGGCACGGTAGGGGAATGAGATTGGCACGCAACGGGCTGTTCACGGATCCGCTCGCGTTTCCGAACCTGTCGCGGCGATCTGCGATTGGCGACGCTGTCGTCGGTTTTGTCGTCCTGGGTGTGCTCCTGCTTATGGCTTCGGGCCTAAATGGGACGCAGCAATTCGTGTCGGTTCTCGTTGGGCTGGCGCTTATGTGCCGTCGTTCCGCCCCCACGCTGATGATGCTGTTTGCGCTGGTTTCTGCGGCGATCCAAGTCGTCACCTACGACATCGCGGTTGGTCCCTCGCTGCTGTATGCGGTGCTTTACTACACGGCCGGAAACCATCCCAATCAGTGGGTGCGTCGCGGATCGCTCATCGTCGCGGTGATCGGTTCGGGATTCGCAGCCTGGGCCTACCAGCGATCGCCGGTCTACGGACCAACTGACAATGCATCGACGTTGGCTGGAAACGTCTTGACGTTCTTCGCTATTGCCGTGCTCCTCGTTGGGAGTTGGACCGTCGGCTTCGTGCGCTACCAACGTCAGCGAGTCGAGGAAGCTCGCATTGCCGCGCAGATCTCTGAACTCGAACGACGACGCCTCCTCGACCTCTACGACGAGCAGGCCGAACGATCGAGCTTGGCCCGCGACATGCACGATGTGGTGGCCCACTCCCTGGCGGTGGTGGTTGCCCAAGCCGAAGGTGCGCGCTTTTCGTTGGACGCCAACCCCGACGCCGTCAAAGAGTCTCTTGGTGTCATCGCCGACACGGCACGGCAGGCGCTCGCCGATGTCCGCGGCGTTCTTGAGGAACTACGGAGCACTGAAACGACTGCCGCGTACACGCGAACCGACCGCGACCAGCTGTACGCCCGGATGCGGGCGGCCGGGATGATCCTGCAGACGGATTCGGTCGGTGACGAAGACGCCGCGTCGCCTCTCAATGTGCGCGTCGCTTTTGCGATCCTCACCGAATCGCTTACCAACGCACTGAAATACGGCGATCTCGGGAGCCCTGTGACGGTTCGCCAAGACTGGAGCGAGGGCTGCCGACTGACAGTCCACAACGCGCTCTCGGCTACGCCGTTGGCGCCGGGCGGGGCTGGCCACGGCGTCCGCGGGATGGCTGAGCGGGCCGAACTCGCTGGCGGTACGCTGACCAGCGCTGCCGCCGACCACGGTTGGACCGTCGACCTGTCGATACCAGCACGCCCGGAAGGAATTTCATGATCCGCGTCGCCCTTGTCGACGACCAGCCGCTCTTTCGGGGAGGCATCGCGATGATCCTGGAAAGTCAGGACGACATCAGTGTCGTCACGCAAGCTTCATCGGCGGTCAACCTGGCGAGCACGGTGCGGATCACGAAGCCCGATGTTGTGTTGATGGATGTCCGGATGCCGGGAATCGACGGCATCGCTGCGACCGCGCAGCTCGTGGCAGACCTTGGTGAGAGCGCCCCAAAAGTCTTGGTACTCACGACATTCGACGTCGACGAAGCTGCCGCCCGCGCTATCGAAGCTGGCGCAAGTGGCTTTGTCCTCAAAGACGCTCAGCCAGACTTCCTCCTCGCAGCCGTCCGGGCCGTCGCCGACGGAAGCCAGGTGGTGGCAGCCTCGGCGACCCGGAAGCTGTTTGAGCGGCACGGAAATCGGTCCGCGACGCCCGGCCCCGAATACGACGCCCTGACCGCGCGTGAACGCGAAATTATGGTTCGGGCGGCCAACGGGCTGTCGAACGCGGAGATCGCGGAAGCCGAGTTCCTGTCCGAAGCGACGGTGAAAACTCACATTTCGCGAGTGTTGGCGAAACTGTCGTTGCGTGACCGCGTGCAGCTGGTGGTTTACGCCTACGAACACGGCATCGTCTGACGCCCGTACTACTTCAGGATGATGGGAAACCATCCTGACGTCGCATCCCTACGAGCCTTCTGGGCGACGCGAACGCTCTGGTCAGCGTCATAGCGTGGCAGTCATGACTACACCAGATCCGCACCTTCGGCCCGCCGTCGTTCTCCGGAACGTCTCCCGCACCTACGGGGATCCCGCCAATCCCGTCCATGCCCTCCGCGACGTGTCCGTGGATATTCGACGCCGCGAGTTCACCGCCATTATGGGACCGTCGGGTTCGGGCAAGTCGACCCTGATGAACGTGATGGCCGGGCTCGACAACATCGACGCCGGGCAGATCTGGCTCGGCGACACCCCGCTCGGCGGACTCGGCGACACCGCCCGAACCATCTTGCGGCGCACCAGCATTGGGTTCGTCTTCCAGTCGTTCAACCTGATCCCCACGCTGACCGCGGAAGAAAACATCCGCCTCCCGTTTGTGTTGGCCGGACATGAACCCGACGCCGAACAGCGGGCATGGATAGCGCATCTCGTGGGATCGCTCGGATTGCGAGACCGAATGGACCACCTGCCTTCCCAGCTCTCGGGCGGTCAGCAGCAACGAGTCGCGATCGTCCGAGCACTCGCCGGACGGCCGACCATCATCCTGGCCGACGAACCCACCGGGGCCCTCGACACTCGTACCAGCCGCGAGGTCCTCGCACTCCTGACGACGGCGGCCCGCGAATACGGGCAAGCCATCGCCATGGTGACCCACGATCCGGTTGCTGCCGCATACGCCGACCGCATCCTGGTGCTCGCGGACGGACGGATCGTCGGAGAATACCGGGGACTCGACGCCCACCAGATTTCCGACCTCCTCATCAACCTGCAGGGGGTGGCAGCATGAAAGCCACCGACTACCGTCTGACCACCGGTTCCCTGCGGGAAGTTTCCACGGTGGGGGTCGTATGTGGACTGTCCGCGGGATATGCAGGCACTATTCTCACCGCTAGTGACATTTTGCGCCGTGCCGGAGACGACGCTGACGGCGGTCTCGGGGTCATTCTCGGTGTTGTTGCCAGCGTCTTCATTCTAATTGCGCTGTTCGTCGCGGCGCTGGTCATCAGCAACGGCGTCGACACCGTTATCGCGGGCCGACGCAACCAACTCGAACTGCTCCGCCTCATCGGTGCCAGCTCAAGCCAACTGCGGTCGAGCCTCACCCGCGGGGTTGCGAAAGTGGCAACCATCGGCAGCGTGATCGGACTGGTCGCGGGAGTCGTCGCTGCGGACATCGCCCGCGTCGTCATGGTCTCGCGCGATGTCCTGCCCGACATTCGTTACAGCTACTTACCACCATCCGCTTTGTTCGCAGCTGTCGTGGTGGTGGGAGTTGCCGTGTGCGCCACGCTAGTCGGAACACGGAAGACGCTGAGCGGTGCGGCAGTGACAGGGGGACGCGCCACACGGGTGTGGCTGCGCCATTCGGTTGCGGTGATCCTGATCGGGTTCGGGGCGCTACTGCTGGTGGGTGCTGCAGTGCTCGGTGAGAACGGAAGTACGGAAGGCTTCTTCGCCGCCTTCTTTGGCACCGCCATCACCGCAACCGGATTCCTCATCGGTGCCCGGTCAATTGTGCCATCGTTGGTCGCCGGAATCGGTCGCCTTCTGGGCCGCACACCCGCCGCCATGCTGGCACGCAAGAATGCGGTCGCCGACCCGGCCCGCACTACCCGTTCAACGATTGGCCTCTTCATCGGCGTCACTCTGGTGACCACTGTTATCGCTGGAATGACGTCGCTGCGTACCTCTGCTGACCGATGGGACCTGACGGCCGAAGAGCTCGTCGAACAAGAGAAAATCCTGTCGATGACCACGTGGGTGCTCGTCGGACTGATCGTAATCTCCGTGGTGATCGCGGCCGTGGGCTTCATGTCGACCATGTCGCTCACCGTAATTGGGCGGACCCGCGAAATCGGCATGCTGCGCGCCATGGGATTTACTGCACGCCAAGTGCGGCAAACGATCACCCTCGAATCGGTGGCGCTGTCCGGAACCGCCATGCTCAGTGGGCTCGTCCTAGGCACTCTTTACGGCGCCATAGGCAGCCAGTCATTGATTGGCGCAATGACCCCCGGATTCCCCATTGGGCTTCCCGTTGGAGCGTTCGCGGCGATCGTCGCTGGGACTGTGGTGCTGGTAGTGGCGGCCGCATTACCGCCAGCGCGTCGAGCGGTGTCGGTGACACCGATCGACGCGCTGGCAGTCGTGTGAGTTTGTGCTACTCGCGACGGTCCGCGGCAGCGTCGTTGCTGACCATCTCGGCCTCGGTGAGGAGTTCTTCCTCGGTGACCACTTCGGCGGCCTCGTTCCGGACGGTCGTTGCGAGGGGCTTCTCATCGATGAACAGCAGCACGATCATCGCGATCGCAGCCAGCGGGACAAAGAACAAGAAGATCGGCAGCAGGGCCTCGTTGTACGACTCGATGATCGGGATGCGGATTGCGTCCGGCATCGCATTCACGGCGGCGGGCGTCAGAGCGTTGCGAGTATCTGAACCGCCGGCACTGCTGTTGCCCAACTTTTCGTGCATCAACGCGATCAGACGCGAAGCGAAGATGGAGCCGACGATCGCCGAACCCAGCGTCGCGCCGACCTGACGGAAGTAGTTATTCGCCGCCGTCGCAGTACCAACCATGCTGAGGGGGAACGAGTTCTGCACGATCAACGTCAGAATCTGCATCGACAAACCGATGCCGATACCGAAGACCGCCAAGTAGGCGCACATCAGCCAAGTCGGCGTCGTAATGTGCATTGAAGCGATCAGCAACAGGCCAATGCCCATGATGATGGTGCCGACGATCGGGAACATCTTGTACCGGCCGCTACGGGCGACAGCTTGACCCGAAGCAATCGACGAAACCAGCAAGCCGCCCATCATCGGAATCATGAGGAGGCCGGCGACGGTGGCGTCCACACCGGTCACCATCTGGATATAGGTCGGCATGTAACCCAGTGCGCCGAACATGGCGACACCGATCATCAAGTTCGCAACCGTCGTCAACGTGAAGTTGCGGTCGGCGAACAACGACATCGGAATCACCGGGTTTTCGGCGGCACGCTCAACAAAGATGAAGGCAATTGCGAGGACAACGGTGGCGACACCCAGGCCAATGATCTGGGGGCTGGCCCAGTCGTAGGTGTGACCACCCCAGGTGCAGACCAGCACCAGAGCGGTGGTCGCACCGGCAACCAGTGCCATGCCTAGGTAATCGAGCTTCGGGCGCACTTCGGTGACGACCTTCGGCAACTTCATGAACGCGATGGTCGCGATAATGGCCAGAGCACCCAACGGCAGGTTGAGCCAGAATGCCCAGCGCCAGCCCGGACCTTCCGTGAGCCAGCCGCCCAGCAGTGGCCCGGCAACCGACGACACCGCGAACACTGCACCCATGAATCCCATGTACTTGCCGCGCTCGCGGGCAGGAACTACGTCGGCAATGGCCGCCTGCGACAGGATCATCAGACCGCCACCGCCGATACCCTGCAGGATGCGACCGGCAATCAGCCAGGTGATGTTGGGCGACAGCGCGCCTACCACCGAACCGGCCAGGAACAGCACGATGGCGGTGAGGATGACGGGCTTGCGGCCCAGTAAGTCGCTGATCTTGCCGTACACCGGCATTACGACGGTGCTCGCCAAAATGTAGGCGGTAATAACCCATGTCATCTGGTCGACACCGTGCAATTCGCCGACGATTGTCGGGAGCGCCGTCGATAGCACCGTCTGGTTCAACGACGCCAACAGCATCGTTATCATCAGGCCGATGAAAAGGAGCAGCACGCTGCGACGATTCGCGGCTTCTGCTGCGGAAGCCCGGTTGGCGTCGTCGCCCGGCGGCTTTTCAATCAGTGTGGTCACAGTAGGTCCTTAAAGGATTTGCGGAAGACGGAAACGGCTTCGGCGAGAGCGGGGGAGTCGGGGTTATCGAGGACGTCCGGGTCGGATTTGTAAGCGAATCGAAGGACGGTGCCTGCCAACATGATGGTGGCGCGGGCCTTATTGACCGCGTCGGGACCGGCATCGTGAAAACGCTCGATGATATTGGTGCTCAATAGTTCTTGGGCCGAGGCACCGTGCTGTTGCATGCGTTCGGCGAGCTGCGGGTACGTGATCACGAGTTCGCGGTGGTCGGCATGGAGTCCGCCACCTTGACGAATGCTGGCCGCCACGGCGATTACTAGGTCGACGGCCCGCGTTAACCGGTCCGGTCCCGGCGGCGCGTTCAGAAAATCGTCGACCAAGTCGTCGGGGATGTTAGCTGGGCCCGCGCCGAGAACCGCGTCTTCTTTACATGCGTAGTAGTTAAAGAAGGTGCGCCGAGAAACGCCAGCGCGGTCGGCTATTTCGGCGACGGTGGTGTCGATGAGTCCGTTTTCGCGGACCAGTTCGACAGCAGCGGTACGCAGCGACTTCAAAGTGTCGATGCGCTGGCGCTCCCGTAAACCCAAATTAGAATATTGCACTAGTGCATTATTGCACGAGTGCAAGACCTTGGCTACGTGAGTGTGATGAGCGCTACTCGGGTGGAACATTGGGCTAATCGAAGTGGTTGTCGGAGGCATGGGGCGAAGTTCGGAAACAGTGATCGACCGGCGAATTGTAGTCATCGGTGCTGGTCAGGCTGGACTTTCTACGGGCTACTACCTGCAGCGGGAAGGGCTTCGCGCGGGCATCGACTTCGAGATTCTCGATGCCAACCCGACACCGGGCGGCGCGTGGAGTCACCGCTGGGACGCGTTGACGTTCAGCCTGGTGAACGGGGTGTACGACCTTCCTGGCTCGCCGAAGCCGGTCGCAGATCCGGACGAACCCGCGCGCGAGGTCATCAAGCGCTATTACGGAGGCTACGAACGCGACCGGGATCTTAAGATCTCGCGTCCGTGGCGAGTAGTGGCAGTCGAATCGATCGCCGGAGATCGATTTGCGTTGCGACATGCCGCGGAGAGCGGCAT
>NZ_JBARYI010000027.1:0-3760 GCF_049647785.1 Gordonia sp. (in: high G+C Gram-positive bacteria) | reverse complement strand
CGCCGCCCACCCCCACCGGGGCGCCCCCCCCACGGGTGCGCGCCGTTCGCGTTCAGATCGACGTCAGTCGTCGACCTTCGCCGACCCGCGTCGCCGATTGGCGATGGTGAGTTCGGCGAAGGTCTCGTACATCTCTTCCAAGGCGTCACGCTGAGCACGCGTGAGATCCGGATCCCGCCGAATCGCGGAGACCACCTCCGACCGCCCCTCTTGATCCGACTTCCGGGTCGACGCCGCCACCGAATCCGCCGATAGGTGCAGCTGATCGGCGATGGCTTCGAGCACCCGGTCGCTGGGCTCGCGAAGGTTCCGCTCGATCTGGGACAGGTACGGATTCGAGATCCCGACCATCTCGGCGAGCTTGCGCATAGGCATCGCCGTCAGCTCGCGCTGAGTCCTGATGAGCTCACCCAGCGACAGCGGCTGGAAGTCCCTGTCGTTCATGGGCCAATGATATCGAGGCGCGGCAACCCGTGGCCTAACGCACCACAGACAATCGGACTTCAGTCGTCCGCGATACCCAGATCCACCAGCAGCTCCTCGGCGATGCGCTCGAGGTCCGCACGGATCGCCGCGGCGTCGACATCCGGCGGAATCAGCACCTCCATCTGTGCCTCGAAGAGCATCCCTCCGGCCATCGGGGCCTCGCGCGTCCCGGTGGTCATCTTCTCGATCGAGACACCGCTCGCACTGAGCGCAGCGGACAGCTCGTGAACGATGCCCGGCCGATCGTTGCCCAACACCCCGATCGTGAGCGAGGTCCACTCGCCCGCACGGACCGCCGCATTGCCGGCGGAATGCACATCGACTTCGAGGAGTCCCTCGAGATTGGTGACGGCGGCGATGAGCCCCCCGGATCGATCCTGCGGCACAGTGACCACCACGATCCCGGCGAACTTTCCGGCGAGCTGGGCCAGCTGACTACGTTCCCAGTTACCCCCGTTCGCCGCGATGGCGTCGGCCAACGCCGAGACCAGTCCGGGACGATCGTCACCGATCACCGACATCACTAGGTTTCGCATGGATGAAGCGTATCCCGACCGACCGATGATTCGCATCGGTCGGCGAATTCGTGCGTCGCACAGCACTTTTCGCGACTCTCCCTAATCGTAATTGAAAGCCCTCGATTAAAAGGAAAGAAATGGCGAAACTTTCTCTAGAGAACCCTACTTGCGAGTACCTATAGATCTACTCGCGAGTAGGACACTAGGTGTGCCGCAATTGGCGCGCACGCCCCGCATATCTGACCCGTGAGCAGCGCAGATGACGATCTTATTTCATCAGTCAGATACCTCACATAACCTGGCGCCCGGCATTTGAATCACCTAGATTGAATTCATCAGGTCGAGTATTCGTCGAATATTCCAAGCCCCTCGGAAGGGCAGTCGGAAGCATATTTTCGCCGATCTGAATTCCATTCGCGCACTTATGCGAATAGTCGACATCTGTCGGATCTTTAATGTTAGGACAATGTGACCAACTCAGGCGACAACCTCACTCCCACCGCGAATCGGAAGCTCCGTATCGACGAACTCCCGTCACTGACGGGTCAGGAACTCGGTACGTCGAAGCGCATCCGCATCACTCAGGAGCAGGTGAATGCCTTCGCCGACGCCACCGGCGATCACCAGTGGATTCATGTCGATCCAGAGCGGGCAAAGGACGGCCCGTTCGGGACCACCATCGCGCACGGATACCTCACGCTGTCGCTGACCGTCCCGCTGTTCTGGGACCTCCTCGACGTCGGCGACGCCGCTCAGGTCATCAACTACGGGCTCAACAAGGTGCGATTCCCCGCCCCCGTTCCAGTTGGTTCTGAAGTGAGCGCCTCGGCGCGAGTCCTCAGCGTCGACGAGGTGCCCGGAGGGTGGCAGCTCACCGCCGCGCTGACGTTCACCGCCGAGGGTGTGGAACGACCGGTGTGCGTTGCCGAGATGATCATGCGCTACCTCGGCGACGTCGGCTGACCACACGCCTCCGACGCCCTCCCCGTACATCCGCGAACCACTACCAGCGAAGCAGGAAATGAAGAACTCTCTCGTCAACCGACTCAGCGCCGAGATCGATCCCGTCGGATTTCTGGAGGCGACTATCCGCACCGTCGGCGCGTCGGCCAAGAACCCGCAAGGCATCGCCCGTGTCACCGGCGAGTTCGCCTCACGTGTGAGCCGGATCCCCGGCGCCGCGACGCGCGTGACTTTCGGACTCGGCGACGCTCCCCGATGCCCGGAATCGGCGCGCGACCGACGATTCTCCGATGCCGTATGGCACGAGAACCCCGCGTATTACACGATCGTCGAGAGCTACTTCGCCGCCCGCAGCTATGCTCTCGATCTCATCGACCTCGCTGGCGACGACGCCGCGACTACCGCCAAGGCCCGGGCGTTCGTCGAGATGGTGTGGGATGCGTGCTCTCCCTACAACTCACCCTTCACGAATCCGAATGTCCTGATCAAGGCCCTCACTACCGGCGGCAAGTCGCTGGTCCGCGGCGCACAGCACGCACTGTCCGATGTGGCTACCCGCAACGGAAAGCCGCTCCGCGTCGACATGGACGCCTTCACCGTGGGCGAGAACATGGCCTGCACCCCGGGCCAGGTGGTCTACCGGAACGAGTTGATGGAGCTCATCCAGTACGCGCCGCAGACCGACGAGGTTCACGCGGTGCCGATGCTCGCCAGCCCACCCTGGATCAACAAGTACTACGTGATGGATCTGGCTCCGGGGCGGAGCCTCATCGAGTGGGCCGTCCAGCACGGACGCACGGTGTTCGCGATCTCGTACCGCAACCCCGACGCGAGCATGAGTTCGGTGAGCTTCGACGACTACCTCGAGCTCGGCATCCGATCTGCCCTCGACGTGATTCAAGAGATCACCGGAGCCCCCAAAGTAGATCTGACGGCGGTCTGCCTCGGTGGCGCGATGTCGGCGATCGCAGCAGGCACCGGCGACGAGCGCATTGGTGACCTGACGTTGATCAACACCCTCCTTGACTACTCCGATCCCGGTCAGCTCGGCCTGATGACCGATCCGGACACCCTCGACAAACTCGAGACGCTGATGGCCAAACGCGGTTATCTGCCCGGGTCGTCGATGGCTGACACCTTCGACATCCTGCGCGCCAACGACCTGATCTTCGACTATTGGGTGTCACGCTGGATGCTCGGCGAGGAGCCGCCGGCATTCGATCTGCTCGCGTGGAACGAAGATGCGACCAATATGCCCGCAACGATGCACATCCAATACCTGCGCCAGCTGTACGCGGAGAATCTGCTCGCCAAGGGCGAGTTCGAGATCTGTGGCGAGCCCGTCGATCTCCGCGCGTTCTCGGGCGAGGTCTACGTGGTCGGCGCGATCAACGATCATGTGGTCCCGTGGACATCGTCGTATGCTGGCGCCCGATTGTTCGGTGACGGCGTCCGCTATGTTCAGTCGAACGGCGGGCACATCGCCGGGATCGTGAACCCGCCCAACAAGCGGAGCTGGACGGCAGCCGTGGGCGATCCCGAGTCGCCGAAGCAGGAGGTCATGCCTGCCGATCCCAACGTGTGGCGCGAGGCCGCGACCGTCCAGGAGAACTCCTGGTGGGAGGACTGGGTCCGCTGGTACACCCCGCGCGCCGGTGAGCTGCAGGCGCCGCCGACGATGGGCAGCGCGGCCAATCCGCCGCTGACAGCCGCTCCCGGCACCTACGTTCTGAGCTGAGCGAGAACTGCCCCACCGCTGACGAAACGGCGCGAACCTCCGAGAGGTTCGCGCC
>NZ_JBARYI010000026.1:0-8428 GCF_049647785.1 Gordonia sp. (in: high G+C Gram-positive bacteria) | reverse complement strand
AGTGCGGGAATCGACGCATCATGCGAGAACGCAAACGGGGATGCGGGAAGACGCTCGCGCGGCGAACCTATCCTTTCGGACAGGTGGGGTCACTCACCCCTCGGTCCTAATCCAACTCGCGCAGGGTCAGGAGGCCTTGTCGGCAGCATGTGACGGGCGACACGCTGGTGAGGACAGTTCGGTGCGAGGTGCGCCGGACACCACCCTCACCGAAGGAGCCGGCTCATGGCCATCGAGATGAATCAGATTTGGGACTTCCCGATCAAGGAGTTTCACCCGTTCCCGAAGGCCAAGCTGGGCGTCGGAGCGCACGACATGCTTGGCGTTGAAGCAAAAGAACTCGGCATGACCCGAGTCCTGCTGATGACCACCGGCCTTCGCGGCTCGGGGATCATCGAGGAACTGACCGGCAAGATCGAATACCAGGGTGTCGACGTCGTCCTGTTCGACGACGTGGAGTCGAACCCGAAGGACTACAACGTCATGGATGCCGCAGCCCGGTATCAGTCGGAAAAGTGCGACGGCATCATCTCCGTCGGCGGTGGCTCCAGCCACGACGCCGCCAAGGGTGCCCGCATGGTGATCGCGCACGACGGCCGCAACATCAACGAGTTCGAAGGCTTCTCCAAGGCGACCAACAAAGAGAACCCGAAGCACATCGCAGTCTCGACCACCGCGGGCACCGGCTCGGAAACGTCATGGGCGTACGTGGTCACGGACACCTCCGACATGAGCGACCCACACAAGTGGGTGGCGTTCGACGACACCTGCTTGGTCGACCTCGCGATGGACGACCCGTTGCTGTACTACTCGTGCCCCGAGCACTTCACCGCCTACTGCGGTTTTGACGTGCTGGCACACGCCAGTGAACCGTACGTCTCGCGACTGGACTTCGCGCCGTCCCTCGGCAATGCGAAGTACTCGATCGAGTTGACCGCGCAGCACCTGCGGACCGCCGTCTACGAACCCCACAACCTGGAAGCCCGCACCGGCATGATGCACGCGCAGTACATCGCGGCGCAGGCCTTCAACTCCGGTGGGCTGGGCTTGATTCACTCGTTCTCGCACGCCTTCAGCGCCTTCTACGACAGCCATCACGGACTCAACAACGCGATCGCTCTGCCGCGCGTGTGGGAGTACAACCTGCCGGCTCGCTACGAGCGGTTCGCCGAGATCGCACGCCTGATGGGTGTCGACACGAGCCGCATGACGACGGTGCAGGCTGCCGACGCCGCCGTCGAAGAGGCCATCCGACTGTCGAAGGACCTCGGAATCCCCGAAAACTTCGGGTCGCTGACCACCACGAGCTACGAAAAGAACCGCATGGGCACCGGCAAGTACGCCGACCGCGGCAACGGCGTCGACACGTCGGAGGAGACGGCCGTCGCGATCGCCGAGCACATGATGGGCGACTGGTGCACCCCGGGCAACCCGCGCGAATGCACCGTCCAATCGATGCTCCCGATGGTCCGCCACGCCCTCACGGGTTCGTACTAGCCGACCGGCCCTTCCACGACCCGCAGCCCCCGACCCCTCCGGAATGTCAGGTAAGAACATGAGTGACGCAGATACCATCCAGCACAGCCCCGAGACACTTAGTTTCGAGACCGCAAGCGATCTCGCCGATGCCCTCTCCGGGCAGGACTATCTGATCGATCCGGATCTGGCAGTGGTGGTCCATCTGGCCACCCTGCTCGACCGGCCACTACTTCTGGAGGGGCCGGCGGGTGTCGGCAAAACCGAACTGGCCAAGGCGCTCGCCGCCGCATCTGGGCGGGAACTGATTCGACTCCAGTGCTACGAAGGGCTCGACGACGCCCGGTCCCTGTACGAATGGGACTACGCCCGACAGCTCCTTCACGTACAAATGCTGCGGGACCGGATCAGTGAGGAACTGGCCACGCACGACAGCCTGTCGGCGGCGTCGGCGGCGCTGGCCCGCACCGATGTGGGCGTCTACACCGAAGATTTTCTCGTGGCACGACCGCTCCTCGCTGCCATCCTGTCGCCAACGCCGACCGTTTTGCTTGTCGACGAGATCGACCGGACCGATGAGTCGATGGAGGCGGTGATGTTGGAAGTCCTCGCCGAACGACAGGTGACAGTGCCTGAACTCGGGACCTTCACCGCGCGATCGGCGCCGTGGGTCATCTTGACCTCCAATGACACTCGTGAACTGTCGCCAGCGTTGAAACGACGCTGCCTGCACTTCCAAGTTTCCTATCCGACCGCGCAGCGTGAGCAGCAGATCGTCGCCGTACGAGCCCCGGGCGTCGAGGAGTCGGTCGTGGAGGAGGTTGTTGGGCTGGCACGACGACTTCGTGATCTGCCCCTGCGGAAGAGTCCGTCGATCGCTGAAGTCATCGATGCGGCCCGCGCCGCGTCGATCCTCACCGAGTCGGGCATCGACATTGACGGTCCAGACTCCCCGCTGTTGTCGATGCTGGTGAAGTTCGGAACTGACCTCGATCACGTTCGACGGGTGCTCTCAGCCCCCGTTGAACCCGCCGAACGCGTCTCGATTGACGGGACCCTGCCGACGGGTTCGCCCACCGCCAGCTCATTCGGTGCCGGTCGTGCCCGGAGCGCGGCCCAGCATGCGGCGCAGCGGAACTGATCGACCATGATGAGCACAGCCGCGTTCACCCGACGCGACGTCTTGGACGGTTTAGCTGTCCAATTCGGGCGGGCACTGCGGGCCTTCGGGCTCGCAGTGTCGCCCGCCGAGGTGATCGAGATTCGACGCACCTTGGCGCTCGTCGGTGGCGGCAACCCCAGAACCCTCAAGACCGCGCTGCGGTCGGTCAGCGTGAAGTACACCTACGAACAACAGGCCTTCGACGCCGCGTACGCGATCTTTTTCGAGGGTGCCGACCCGGACGAGGCATCGTCCGGGGGGCCATTGACGCGCGGCTTATATGGCGAACTGCCACTCGACGTCGAATGGGATGACGAGTTCAGCGGAGTTGGCCGAATGATCGGTGCGGATGAGCATTCGTTCGAGATCGGCGAGCTCATGGTCGACGACCCGGATGCGCGTGAACGACATGCGGAAAGTGCACACCGAGAGAACGACGACTTCTCTGTCTCGTCTGGTTCGGAACAACTCGAAGTCGGCACCGACGAGTCGGTCGTCTCCGGCGGAGTCACCTATACCGTCGAAGTCGACCATGCTGATACCGCGCAGGTCGGTGAACTCGTTGGCGCCACTGCCCGCGTGGAGGGAACGGCCCTGCGATTGGCGGACGCCGCAGCCCTCCTCGCAGCTCTGGACTCAACGGATGCACGCGCTGCGTACGGTGCCGATGGCGCCGAAGGGCTCGACGAACATCAGATGCGCGAGTTGGAACAGGCGCTGGCTCGTTTCGTCGACGCGCTGTCGGAGCGGTTAGCTGCCGCGGAGATCATCGAACAGCATGTCGTTGGTGCACACGACGGTCGGGCTCCGACGCACCGCGATCAGGCCGACATCGACCGCGCTTGTCATCGCCTGGTGCAGCGGATGCGTGGGGCCCCGCGCCGAGTTCCGAGGGAGACCGACAAGGGCCGCTTGGATATTCGACAAACGATGCGGGCGGCGGTAGCCACCGACGGCGTGCCCGTCGCGCTGTGGCGCCGACGTGCGGTCCCCGGGCCGGTGCGCACTCTCGTTATGGTCGACGTTTCGATCTCGGTCCGACCGGTGGCCGGCTTCATTCTCAGATTGGCGCAAACGCTCCATCGGTTCGGTGATCGTTGCGAAGTGGTCGCGTTCGTCGACCAGCCGGTGTTGGTGACCTCGGCGCTCCGCACCTCCAACGCCGAAGGTGCCCTCGCGGCCGTTCTAGCGACCGAGGGCCTCGACCTGGCGGCGACCAGTGACTATGGACGAATGTGGACAGCCATGCTCGAGCGTTACGGCGATCTGGTGACCAAGAAGACCAATGTGCTGATTGTCGGAGACGCCCGGAGCAACGCATTCGATCCGCTCGTCGAGAAGTTCGCAGAACTGGCCCGACGGTCGAATCGGGTGGCTTGGCTTACTCCTGAACCCAGCCGTTACTGGAGCCAAACCGGTTGTGCCCTAGCCGATTACGCCGAGTACTGCGACGGTGTGGTGAGTGCGCGAGACGGTGCGGAGATCTTGGCTCGCTGCGACGAACTGGGCGCAGCGCTGCGTTGATCGCGGTAGCGTCGCTAGACGTACAGGAGGTGGTCGTCCGGTGAATGAAAACCGAAACGCTTCCCGGATCGCCAAGTTCCACACACCGGAAATTGTCGTCGGACCGGGTTCGCTTCCCGAAGCGGCAATCGCGGTGACGGGCCTCGGTGTCGAACGGCCACTGGTCGTCTCCGACCGCCATGTCGAGGCCACACCTTGGTTCTCCATGTTGCTCGCCGACCTTCGAAAACAGGGGTTGGCGGCAGCGTCGTACCTAGATGTATCGCCCAACCCTCGAGCGGGGGAAGTCACCGACGGGTTTACCGCCTACCGGGCGCACGGAGCCGATGGGTTGATCGCGTTGGGTGGCGGGTCAGTGATCGACGCCGCGAAAGGCATCGCGGTGCTGGCATCCAATGGGGGCCTGATTGTGGAGTACGAGGGCATCGATCGTGCGACCCGACCGTTGCCGCCTCTGGTAGCGATTCCGACGACGGCGGGCAGCGGTGCCGACGTCTCGCAGTTCTGCATCATTAACGATCCGGAACGGCGCACCAAGATCACGATCATCGGCCGCACGTTGGTCCCCAATGTCACCGTCATTGATCCGACGCTGCTGACCACCGCGCCCTCGGAGGTTACGGCGCAAGCGGGGATGGACACGCTGACGCATTGTGTCGAGGCGTACGTGTCACTCGCGCATGGGAGCCTCACCGATTCTCTCGCGCTGGAATCACTGATCGGTGTCTGGACCAATCTTGAGCGGCTTGTGAATGATCCGCACGACCGTGCTGCGGGCGAAGCGATGGCTTTGGCATCGTTGCGTGCTGGCATGGCGTTCACCAACGCCATCCTGGGGGCGGCACATGCCATGAGCCATCCGGTCGGCGGCTACTGCGATGCACCCCACGGCACTATCAATTCAGTCCTGTTACCCCACGTCATCCGCTATAACGCGGTCGTTGCCGGCGGTGACTTTGTCCGCCTAGCCGAGGCAGTCGGCATCGACACGTCGGGCAGCCCGCAGCTGGTGGCCGACCGCTTGGCCGATCGGGTCACACGCCTCGGGCGACGTGTCGGTATGCCCGAAACGCTGTCCCCGCTCGGGGTACGCGACTCCCACCTCGACCTGTTAACCACCTACGCTCTCGCGGACTCGTGCATGATTACCAACCCCCGTCGACCGGAAGAATCAGCGATTCACGGCCTCTACCGGGAGGCCCTGTAGCCATGACCGGTCAGACGCCGGACCTGGCCAGCCTCGTCGGTCTGCGTACCGTCAAAGGCAGTCACTACGCGGAGTTCCGGGGTACTGCCGTCCGTCTGGGCCGGGTGATGACCGCATTGGAAGGAATCTCAAAGGCGCTGGTCCAGACTGTTGAAGGACCGGAGGCGTTGGTCGTGGCTGTGGTCGAAACGGTGCGAGATCACCTCGATGCGGAGTGGGTGCTGTTCGCTCTCGCCGACGGCCAACTCGGTGACACCAGTCCGCGGCACCTCATCGCCAGCGGTGACGGTCGGATCATGGCGTTCGAGGGGGTCAGTGTCGCGACGCCTCCCGTCGATCTGCCAGATCCGGTGCTGAATCGGCTGAACGACATTCTTCGCGGCGAAGAAGACGTCTTGCATGGTCCGATCGTGGCCGACCATCATCTGCATGTGCCGGTGGAGTTGGACGGTCGCGTGGTTGGTGGACTCTCGGCGTGGACGGCACCCGGTCGGGATGTGGATCCGGCAGATCTGATGGTGCTGCGAATCCTCGCGGGCCAGGCCACCGTCGCTCTGGTGAACTCCGCGTTGTTCTCGGAGGCAAACCACCGTGCGGAGGAGCTTGCAGAACGAAACGAAGAGTTGCTCGCGATGCAGCGTGAACTGTCGGCCGCGCAGCGCACCGCTCTGCTCGGTGGTGAGCGCGCGCGGATCGCTCGTGAATTGCACGACTCGGTGGGACAGTCGGTACTTTCCGCTGGACTGCAGATGGAACTGTGTCGTGCTGATGTCGCCGAGGGTGGGCTCGAACACCTCGATAAAGCAGTCCGGCTTACCCGAGATGCCATGGGGCAGTTGCGATCTGCCATCTTCGCACTCTCAGATACCCGGACCCGCGCCGACGCTCCGACCCCGGCGCCGAGTATCACCGAGACGCTTGACGAGTTGTGTGCGTTGCACCTTCCCGCAACTGCGGTAAGTGTCGTGACGGTCCGCGGGCGGCCCCGGGAACTCCCCGGCGATATTGAACATGCGGTCCTGCGTATTGCGGGCGAGTCGCTCTTTAACGCCGCAGTCCACGCTCAGGCCACCAAGGTGATCGTCACCGTCGCGTATGCCGACGACCAAGTGAGGTTGTGGGTCGATGACGACGGGGTTGGTGACCCCGAACTCCTTCGTGTCACGTTGCGCGCCGCCGCTGAAGGTGACTCCGTTGCCGCCCGCCACCGCGGTCTCATGAACATGCGCTCGCGTGCCGAAGAGCTGGGTGGAAGTTTCCGAATCCGCCGGTCACGGCTTGGGGGAGTGCGCATCGCGGCGTCGTTGCCGCTATCCGTCGGGGAAAGAGGGATCTCATGACTCAACGACCGATACGCACGGTACTGGTTGACGACCACGCCCTGCTCCGTGAAGGACTCCGCTCGCTTCTGGATAGGGACGAGGAAGTCGTCGTCGTGGGGGAGGCGGGGACTTTCGAGGCTGCGCTCGCCGAGGTGGCCCTCGTCGCCCCCGATGTTGTGGTGGTCGATCTGAAGTTGACGGCTGGCACCGAGTACGAAGGCCTCCGGTTGATTCGGGAGATGACGCGCCAGCATCCGAAGGTGGCCGCGCTGGTTCTTACGACCTTCCTCGACGACGACTTGGTGGTGCGTGCGGTTCGTGCCGGTGCCAAGGGCTACGTGGTCAAGGACGTTGACACAACCGAGCTCATCCGTGCGATCCGGACAGTCTCCACCGGAGGAAGTGCCTTCGATCCGCGGAGTGCGGCCATCGTGTTGCGCGCGGTTTCGGGCGAGCATGACGGCACCGCCGAACTCACCGACCGCGAGCGCCAAGTCCTAAAGCTCCTGGCAGACGGCAAATCCAATGCCGAAATTGGTCGTGGATTGTTCATCTCCGAGTCCACTGTCAAGTTCCACATCCGCAACGTGATCCGCAAGCTTGGCGTCACCAAACGAACCGATGCCGTCTATGTAGCAAGTAAACGCGGCCTCATCTGACGGCGTCGAATCTCCCTTTTCTGTCACGATTCGACCAGACCATCACCGATCGAACCGATCGGTGATGGTCTGGCGAATAGTTGGGCGTCGAATGTGACAGAAAAGGGGGAATCAGGCGACGTCGATGACGAGCCAGCCGCCGTGATCAGCGAAAACCCGGCTGCAGTGGTCGCCCGCGAACGCTGACCAGCGGTGAAGGTCCGATTCGCGAAGCAGTTCGAGGTGCCCGAAGTGGGGGCTGATCTGGTCCTCGAAGGGAACCGCGATGATCACCCGCTTCGACGCGACCCGGCAAGATTCGACGATTGCCGCTTCGACGTCTGCGTTATCGAGGTGTTCCAGAAGGTGGAGAAGCGTCACAGTGTCGAAACTATTGGTGGCAAACGGAAGCTGTCGGACGTCGCCGAGGGCCGTCTCTACTGGCAATCCCAGGTACGACGATGCGTCATCGAGGTGATCGAGCGCTCCGGGGCAGATATCTGAGGCGGTCACCTGGTAGCCATCCTGTGCACATTGCAGGGCAAAAAGTCCGAAACAACACCCAACTTCCAGCACACTGGTTCCGGTGAGAAGGCTCCGTGCCCGGTGATGAATGGGACTGAACGCGGAGGTGCCGGCTCGTAGTTCACGAATCGAGTTCGCATAGAAGTGCCGCCACGACTGCATTCGGTCGGGGCCGGCAGCCGTCACGATGTCCACGAACGCGGACTCGAACTCCTCTTGGCCGACGATGATTCCTTGTTCGACCATCGAAGTCAGTTCGGAAACCACCCGGGAATCGCTCAGTTCAGCGGTAGAGAGGGGGCGTGTCAGCGTCGATGCGGTGCTCATAGTTAGACGTTATGGGCGACCGGAGCCATCGGTAACTGACCTAACGGCTGGCCGGCCTGACCAAAAGGACAGGTCAGTGGGGGTGAGGGGACCTCGATTTGACCTTCTGTTCCGGCGTGCGTAACTTATTCCAGGTCGGAGCGAGTCGTTCCGGCCAGCGAAATTCCTTCGAGGCTAGCGGGTTTGCACCGGCTGGTGGGTGTCGGATAGAGTAGCAATCCTGCGCTTGAGCGCGTTCTTGTTTCTT
>NZ_JBARYI010000025.1:0-12320 GCF_049647785.1 Gordonia sp. (in: high G+C Gram-positive bacteria) | reverse complement strand
GCGGGAATCGACGCATCATGCGAGAAGCCGTTGGCGGGCGGGGATAGGCGGGCGCGCGTAGGTTGGTCACCATGGTTACCGGCCCGCAGATTTCTTCCAAGGTTGCGCGAGCGATCCGCACGCCGATGATTGAGCGCATTGTGGTCGACGACGCCGACCGAGCGTTAACTGAACCACTCCGCGACGACATCCGTTATCTTGGCGGGATTCTCGGTGACGTCATCTCCTCGCATGCCGGGGTGGAGACCTTCGAGCTCGTGGAAAGCTCGCGGCGGGATGCGTTCGGTATTCGGTATGCCGACGTCACTCGCGATGACCTCGCTGCCCGCTACACCGACCGAGAGGTCATCGAACTCACGCCGGTAATTCGTGCGTTCACCAGCTTCGCGCTCTTGGCGAACCTCGCCGAAGACCTGCACCGGGAACGTCGTCGGCGGATCCACTTGCGGGCCGGCGATGCGCCGCAACCGTCGTCGCTGGCGGCAACGTTCGCTCGACTTGCCGAGGCGGGCCTCACTGATGACCAAGTCGCCGAAGCACTAGGCGAGGCCGATGTGGTACCCGTCATCACCGCGCACCCGACGGAAACCCGCCGCCGCAGCATCTTCGACGCGCAGAACCGGATTACCGAACTTATGCGCGTCCGGGCCCGTACCGAAATGACACCGGCCGAAGAAGCAGCGCTCACCGCGGACATCGGCAGGCAAATCCTCATGCTGTGGCAAACTGCGCTAATCCGGCTGCGACGCTTGACCATCTCCGATGAAATAACCACCGGCCTTCGCTACTACGACGCTTCCTTCTTCGACGTCGTGCCAGCCCTCAACAACGACGTTCGCGCTGCGCTCGTGGCCGCTTACCCGCACGCAGGCCTTGAGGACCTGTCGATGATCAAGATGGGTTCGTGGATTGGTGGCGACCGCGATGGCAATCCGTTCGTGACAGCAGAAGTGGTGACCGAAGCCACATCAAGTGCCGCGCATACCGCCATGGCGCACCATCTGGCCGAACTCTCCGCGTTGCATCAGGAATTGAGCATCTCGGCGCGGCTGGTATCACCGGTCAGCCCGAGTTTGGCGGCGCTCGGACAGGCATTCAAGCCGGCGGGCGAATCGGTCGCCGACAGTGGCGAGCCCGCCGACGACGAACCATTTCGATCTGCGGTGCTGGCGGTACGGTCCAGATTGTTGGCACGGGCATTGGCGACCCTCGGCGAGGACTTCGTTGAGCCCGCAGACCGAGCGCTAGCCGCAGCATCGGCGGGGAGGGGCTATCAAGATCCCGGCGAGATGCTCGCAGACCTCGACATCATTGACGCGGCACTCCGCGAGGTGAGCGACGACGCCATCGCCGACGATCGTCTGGCCGCCCTGCGAGAAGCGGTGCGCACCTTCGGGTTTCACCTCTCGGGTCTCGACATGCGACAGAACTCTGAGACGCACGAGGAGGTTGTTGCCGAACTCCTCAACTGGGCGGGCGTCAGTTCCGACTATCTGGCACTTGAGGAATCGGCACGCGTGGCACTCCTGACCGCCGAACTCACTTCCCGCCGTCCGCTGACCTCACCCGAAGCCGAGCTCAGTGATCTCGCGGTGAAGGAACTCGGTGTCGTCCACGCCGCCGCGGGCGCCGTCGAACGGTTTGGCCCGCAGGCGGTTCCGAACTACATCATCAGCATGTGCACCTCGGTGTCCGACATGCTCGAAGCCCTGGTTCTCCTCAAGGAAGCCGGCCTGTACCGAATCGACGACGACGGCCCGTCGTGCAGCGTTCGGGTGGTACCGCTGTTCGAGACAATCGAGGACCTGCGTGACGGTGCCGCCACCCTGACCGCGACGTTGAGCCTCCCGTTCTACCGTTCGATGGTGATGCGGCACGGCAATACGCAGGAAGTGATGCTCGGATATTCCGACTCCAACAAGGACGGCGGCTACCTGGCGGCCAACTGGGCGCTGTATCGGGCCGAACTTGATCTGGTGACTGCCGCCCGTGAAGCGAAGGTGCGACTGCAACTATTCCACGGGCGCGGCGGGACCGTGGGCCGTGGCGGCGGACCCAGCTACGATGCGATCCTCGCTCAGCCTCCCGGTGCCGTCCAAGGTGCCCTGCGGCTGACCGAGCAGGGCGAGATCATCGCCGCCAAGTACGCCGAACCGGTGAGCGCGCGCCGCAACCTCGAGTCGCTCCTCGCCGCGACCCTTGAATCGTCGCTCCTGGACATCGAGGGGTTGGGTGACTCACCCGGACAGGCCTACACCGACTTCGATGAGCTGGCCGAGTTGGCGCGGGCGGCCTACAGTGCACTGGTCCACGAGACACCCGGCTTCGTCGAGTACTTCACCGCGTCGACGCCGCTATCGGAGATCGGTGCGATGAACATCGGGAGTCGCCCGACATCGCGGAAGCAGACGACGGCAATCGCGGACCTTCGGGCCATCCCGTGGGTGCTGTCGTGGACGCAGTGCCGGGTAATGCTGCCCGGCTGGTACGGGGTCGGTAGCGCCTTCGAGCAGTGGGTCGGCGACGACGATACGCGACTGGCGAAGCTCTCCGATTACTACCGGCGGTGGCCGTTCTTCCGGTCGGTCATGTCGAATATGGCGCAGGTGCTAGCCAAGTCGGACATGGGATTGGCCTATCGGTATGCCGAACTAGTGCCCGACGTTGAACTTCGGGAACGAGTGTTCACCATGCTGGTCGACGAGCACGATCGAACCATCGACATGTACGCGCGCATTACCGGCACCACGGATCTCCTTGCCGACAATGCGGCGCTGAAACGTTCGGTCTACAACAGGTTTCCGTATCTGGAACCGCTGAACCTGCTCCAAGTGGAACTGCTGCGTCGCTTCCGTGCCGGAGCGGATTCCCCGAGGACCCGGCGGGCGATACAGATGACGATGAACGGCCTCGCGACTGCCCTGCGTAACAGCGGCTAGCGCCGTGGACCCGTACGACCCTAGTTCGGGAGTTGCGCGGCGGCAGCGCGATCCAAGAACCACACGGTGTTCTCGGTACCGTGGGCACCCGCGCACGGCCAGTCGTGTCTTGAGGCCCCCGATGCTGCTGCCGCGACCGCTTCGGCCTTTTCGGCGCCGGACACCAGGAACCAGACTTCCCGCGATGAATTGATGACGGGGAACGTCAAACTGATACGACGTGGCGGGGGTTTGGGGGAGTCGGTGACGGCCACGACGCTTCGCGATTCTTCGGCAGTGGCGTCGGTATGGGGGAACAGTGAGTTGATGTGCCCTTCACCCCCCATGCCCAGCAGGTGGATGTCGAAGATCGTGTCGTGTCCGACGAGGCGCGCGTACTCGGTGGTTGCGGCGTCGATATCGTCTCCGAAGTCACCGTCCGAAGCGGGGATTTCGTGGATGCGCGCGGGATCGATCTGGATGTGATCGAACAGCGCTTCCTCGGCCTGGAGCGCATTGCGTTCGGGGTCGGCAGCGGGGAGGAACCGTTCGTCACCCCAATACAGTTCGATCCGATTCCAACTGATGTCGCCGCTGTCGCGAGCCAACTCCCGAAGGAGCGCGATGCCGTTGCTGCCGCCGGTGAGCGCGATGGTGGCGATTCCCCGCGCTTCCTGCGCTGCGGTGACGGCGGCGATGAAACGCGATGCCGCCGTCGACACCAATTCAGCTGACGAATCAAAAACCAGACGCTCGGTCGGGGCAGTCATCTTTCGCTTCCTCCAGGTGGCACAGACTATTCGTGGGTAACGCCGGACAGACCCCGCAGGGCGACTTCGTACACTTCATCGGCATCGAGACGACGCAACTCCTCCGAAAGGCACTCGGCCGTCGACCGCAGGGCGAACGACGACCGGCCGTCAGGGTGGCCGGTACTTCGGATGACTCCGCCGTCGGGGCCGCCGCTCAGCGACAGTTCGCCGTTGGTGAGCGTCAAAGTCACCGCGAGATCATCGGTGGTTTCGGTGGTGCTGTCGCGCACCACGGGAACCCCGAGTTCGCCAGCCAGCCAGCCAGCAAACAGGTCGAGGCCGGTGAGCCTGCGGTCGCCTGTCACGCGAGCCGAGGTGACCGCCTGATGGGGCGGACGGTCGAGAGCGGAAACGAGGCTGGCGCGGAAATGGGTGATTGCCGACCATGCCAAGTCCGTATCGCCGGGTGTGTATCCGACGCGGCGAGCGGCCAGGAACGCCCCCGGATCATCGGTCCGGCGACCGTTGGTGATGCGCCGCGAGGCGAGGCGCCCCAACTTGTGCTCGGCGGGATTCGCAGGTGCATCCGCGGGCCACCACGTCACCACCGGTGTGTCCGGTAGCAGGAATGGGGTCACCACCGCATGCGGATGCTCCGCGAGCGAGCCGTTTAAATGCAGCACGACCACCTCGGACGCCCCGGCATCGCCGCCGACTCGGATTTGTGCGTCCAACCGGGTTTCGGCGGTCCGATCGTGTCGGACCACCATGATGACGCGGCACGGATGCTCGCGACTGGCCTTATTCGAGGTCTCGATAGCCTCTTCGGTGTTGTCCTTGGCATCGAGATCGATGATCAGGGTCAGCACCCGTCCCAGCGTGATGGCACCGCCGGTACGACGGACCTGGACCAGCTTCTTACTGATCTCCAGGGTGGATGTGTCGGGCAGGTCAACGATCACGGTCGCCTCCAGCTTCTACCGGTCCGGGCCAGCATCTCGTCGGCGGAAGCCGGTCCCCAGGTACCGGACTCGTACTCGTCCGGGCTTCCGGACTTGGCCCACTCGTCAAGCACGGGGTCGAGAATTGTCCAGCTCAGTTCCACTTCCTCGTCGACGGGGAACAGCGACGGTTCACCGAGGAGGACATCAAGCAGGAGACGTTCGTACGCTTCCGGCGACGACACCGTGAATGCGCCACCGTATGAGAAGTCCATGTTGACGTCGCGGACCTCCATGCTGGTGCCCGGCACTTTGGACCCGAACCGAAGCGTGACGCCTTCGTCCGGCTGGACGCGGATGACGAGCGCATTCTGGCCAAGTTCGGCGGTCATGGTGTCATCGAAGGGCAGGTGCGGCGCGCGCTTGAAGACCAACGCAATCTCGGTGACGCGGCGACCCAACCGTTTGCCGGTCCGCAGGTAAAACGGCACCCCGGCCCACCGTCGGGTATCGACTTCAAGGGCGATCGCGGCAAAGGTCTCGGTCGTCGAATCGGGCGAGAAGCCCTCTTCTTCCTTCAGACCGATGACCGGTTCCGATCCCTGCCACCCCGGCCCGTACTGACCGCGGGCCGAGTTTTCCGAGATCGGCATGATGTTGCGCGTGGACTGCAGCACCTTGATCTTCTCGGTCTGCAAGTTGCGCGGGGAAAACGAAACAGGTTCTTCCATCGCCACCAGGGCGAGCAACTGCAGGAGGTGATTCTGAATCACATCGCGGGCCGCACCGATGCCGTCGTAGTAGCCAGCACGACCACCGAGTCCAATATCTTCGGCCATGGTGATCTGGACGTGGTCAACGTAGTGCGAACTCCACAGTGGATCGAACAACTGGTTCGCGAATCGGAGCGCCAGAATGTTCTGGACGGTCTCCTTGCCGAGATAGTGGTCGATACGGAAAACCGAATCTTCTGGAAAAACGCTGCCGACCAGGCTATTGAGTTCGCGCGCGCTCTCCAGATCGTGGCCGAATGGTTTTTCGATCACCACGCGACGCCAACTCTCGTCACTTTCCTGCGCCATGCCGGTACGCCGTAATTGGCTTAGCACCACGGGGAAGGCATTCGGTGGGATCGACAGGTAATACGCGTGGTTGCCGTCCGTACCGCGCTCGCGGTCAAGGTCGGTGAGTGTTTGCTGCAATTCCTCAAATGCCGCGTCGTCCTCGAATGTGCCAGAGACAAAACGCATGCCCTCGGCGAGGGAATCCCACACTTCCTGCCGGAACCCGGTGCGGTTACCCGCTTCCACCGCTTCGCGAACCACGGTCGCAAAGTCCTCGTCCGCCCAATCGCGGCGAGCGAAACCGACGAGCGCGAAGCTCGGCGGCAGCAGACCGCGATTGGCGAGGTCGTAGATGGCGGGCATCAGCTTCCGGCGCGCCAGGTCGCCGGTGACACCGAAAATCACCAGGGCTGATGGCCCCGCGATCCGCGGTAGTCGTGCATCATGCGGATCCCGCAGCGGATTGGTCCAATTGCGCTGCTGCCCACCCACTGCGATCAGGCCCGGGCTGCGTCGAGCTGGGTTTTGGTGGCTTCGAGCAGGCTGTCCCACGCCTCGTCGAACTTGGCGACACCCTCGGCCTCGAGAAGCTCGAAGACTTCTGGGAGCGCCACGCCGACTGCGGTGAGGGCGTCGAAGATCTCGCGCGACGCCTTCTCCTGACCAACGATGGACTCGGCGTTGACCCAGCCGTGCTCAGCGAACGCATCGAGCGTCTTCACCGGAATGGTGTTAACCGTGTTCGGTGCGACCAATTCGCTGACGTAGAGCGTGTCCGGGTAGTCGGCGTTCTTGGTTCCGGTCGACGCCCACAGTGGACGCTGGGGGAGGGCGCCGTGTGCCTGCAGGTCGGGGAAGCGAACCTGCTTCTCGAAGACCTCCTGGTAGGCGGCGTACGCGAGGCGGGCGTTCGCCAGACCCGCCTTGCCGCGCAGAGCGAGCGCCTCGGGGGTGCCGATGGCATTCAGCCGGTTGTCGATCTCGGAGTCGACGCGGGAAACGAAGAACGATGCGACTGACTCGATCTTGGCCGCGTCGTGCCCATTGCGGAGCGCCTGGTCGAGGCCGTCCAGGTATGCGTCCATGACGCCCTGGTACCGCTCAACGGAGAAGATCAGCGTCACGTTGACGCTGATGCCTTCGGCGATCACCTGGGTGATGGCCGGCAAGCCCGCTTTGGTGGCCGGAATCTTGATGAACAGGTTGGGGCGGTCGACGATCTTCCACAGTTCAATCGCCTGCTTGACGGTGCCGTCGGTGTCGTGCGCCAGACGCGGATCAACCTCGATGGAAACGCGACCGTCGTGCCCGTCGGTGGCGGCGAAGACCGGCGCGAGGACATCGCACGCGGTGCGGACGTCATCGGTCGTGATCGCGGTGAGGGCCTCGTCGACGTCGACGCCAGCGCGCGCGAGTTCCGCGATTTGGTCGGCGTAACTGGTCGACTTCGAGATCGCGTTCTGGAAGATCGCGGGGTTGGTGGTGACACCGACGACCGAATGGGTATCGATCTGCTTCTGCAGAGCGCCGGAGGTCATCAGATCCCGGGAGAGGTCATCGAGCCAGACCGATACGCCCGCCTCGGTCAGTGCGGCGAGATTCTTGTTCTGCGACATGTTTGACTCCTGTTGTCCAGGTTGGGAATTGGCTGCGGAAGGTCTGGTTTAGCGACCGACAGCGCGGTGCGCGGCCGCGGTGACGGCGTCGGCGGTGATGCCGAACTCTTCGTACAGCTTCTGGTACGGGGCCGAAGCACCGAAGTGTTCCAGGGACACAATCTCGCCGCCAGCGACGATCGCATGCCACGGCATCGCGATGCCCGCTTCGACGGCCACGCGCGGCACACCGGTCGGCAGCACCGACTCGCGGTAGTCCGCGTCCTGCTCGGCGAACCACTCCATTGACGGCATCGACACGACGCGTGCGGCGATTCCGTCGGTGGCCAGTGCCTTGGCGGCTTCGACCGCCAACTGCACTTCCGAGCCGGTGCCGATCAAGACCACATCAGCGGTGCCGTCGACATCGGAGAGCACGTACGCTCCGCGCGTGACGCCGTCGAAACTGGTGCCTTCCAAAACCGGCACGTTCTGGCGGGTCAGCGCCAAACCGACCGGACGGTTGCGGCGGGTCAACAGATGCCGCCACACGTGGGCCGTCTCATTGGCATCGGCTGGGCGCACCACGTCGAGATTGGGGATCGCGCGCAGGGCGGCCAGGTGTTCCACCGGTTGGTGGGTGGGGCCGTCTTCGCCGAGGCCGATCGAATCGTGGGTCCACACGTAGATCGGATCGATTTCCATCAGCGCCGCCAAGCGGACCGCCGGGCGCATGTAATCGGCAAACTGCAGGAAGGTGCCACCGTACGCGCGGGTCGGTCCGTGGAGGACGATGCCGGACAGGATCGAGCCCATCGCATGTTCGCGAATGCCGAAGTGCAGGGTGCGGCCGTACGGGCTTGCCGTCCACGTGCTGGTGCTGATGCTGGACGGACCGAATGACTCGGCACCATCCATTGTGGTGTTGTTGGATCCGGCGAGGTCAGCCGAACCGCCCCACAATTCCGGCAGCACCGGAGCGAGCGCGGAGAGCACCTTGCCCGATGCCGAGCGGGTGGCGACAGACGCGCCGGGCTCCCATGTCGGGAGGGCGTCGGTCCAACCGTCAGGTAGCTCGCCCGCGTGCAGACGGTCGAAGAGTGCCTTGTTCTCGGGGTTCGCAGCGGCCCACTGGTCAAAACCGGACTGCCAGTCGGCGCGCGCGACAGCGGCGCGGTCGGCTAGCGATCGGGTGTGCGCGATGACGTCGTCGGCGACGTCAAAGTTCTTGTTCGGGTCGAAGCCCAAGATTTCCTTGGTGGCCGCAACTTCAGCGTCACCGAGTGCGCTGCCGTGCGATGCGCCGGTGTTCATCTTGGTGGGCGCGGGCCAAGCGATGATGGTTCGCAGGCAGATGATCGACGGCATATCCGTGGTGGCCTTGGCGTTTTCAATCGCCTGCTCGATGGCGGTGATGTCTTCGCCGCCCTCGACGATTTGTACATGCCAGCCGTACGACTCGTAGCGCTTCGCAGTGTCTTCGGTGAGGGCGATCTGGGTGTCGTCCTCAATCGAAATGTGGTTCTGGTCGTAGAAGACGATCAGGTTGCCCAGTTCCTGGGTGCCCGCGAGGGAACTGGCTTCGGATGTGACGCCCTCTTCAATGTCGCCGTCTGACGCGATGACGTAGATGTGATGGTCGAACGGGCTCTGGCCGGCAGGGGCCTGGGGGTCGAACAGGCCGCGCTCGCGACGAGCCGCCATCGCCATTCCCACGGCCGAGGCCAAGCCCTGTCCGAGCGGCCCGGTAGTGATCTCGACACCCTTGGTATGACGGAACTCCGGGTGGCCAGGCGTCAGGGAACCCCACGTGCGTAGGGCTTCGATGTCACTGAGTTCAAGGCCGAAGCCGCCGAGGTACAGCTGGATGTACTGCGTCAGGCTCGAGTGGCCGCAGGAGAGAACAAATCGGTCGCGACCCACCCATGCGGGATCGTTCGGGTCGTGGCGCAGTGCGCGCTGGTACAGGGTGTACGCCAGGGGAGCCAAGCTCATTGCCGTGCCGGGATGACCGCTACCGCAGTGCTGAACCGCATCTGCAGCCAGGATTCGCGCCGTGTTTACGGCCTTGGTGTCCAGATCTGTCCAGTCATCCGGGTAAACCTGCTGGGTCAGCGCGCGGATCTCGTCATTAGTCGCCACGGTAGTGGAGTCTCCTGTGCCTTGTTCTGTACTCGGACGGATAGCTATTCCAGCGTAGCCGTCGCCACCGCGACCGCGCTCGCCTGGCCACCTTCTTTTCACCCCCGGATGTGCGGAACGGCGAACCATTGCGAGAGAAAAGATGAGACGAGCCGTCGTGGGCGGTGAAAAGTTCTGCGGAAGTGTGATCTGGTCGCAGCCGATTCTGTTATCGGCGTGCTTCGGGTCTACCATCGTCTGTAGTAGCCCATCGGTGTGCCGCGATTCGTGACATTCTGCTGCGTGTGAACTGCCGGGCAGACCTCTCTGCTGCGGAGTCGCGGCAGTGTTGCTCGCTCCCGGTAATTCACCCGGCCCAATGTGAGGAGCATCAGTGAGTATTGGGGAAAGCGCGGACGTTGACGCCTCCTCGACCTCGATGTCGACCGACAGTCCGGCCGACCGGCCGGACGAAACCACCAGCCGGGGTAAGCATCTGTGGAACACCGTCCTCGCATACATTGCGCTGACGAAGCCACGGGTCATCGAACTGCTGTTGATCTCAACAATTCCAGTGATGCTCCAAGCCCAACGCGGCACCGTCGACATCGCCTTGATTGCCATCACCGTCGTAGGTGGTTGGCTCGGCGCGGCGAGCGCGAACAGCCTCAACATGGTTGCTGACGCTGACATCGATCAGAAGATGAAACGCACGGAGCGTCGACCGCTCGCCCGCCATGCGGTGTCGGTGCGAAACGCGCTGGTCTTCAGCATCGTCCTGGCAATCGCATCGTTCGCCGTCCTGTACTTCGGTACTGGCGGCAAGTGGCTGCCTCCGGTCCTGGTCTGGATCACGATCGCTTTCTATGCCGGTTTCTACACCCTGGTTCTCAAGCGTCGCACCTGGCAGAACGTGATTTGGGGGGGCCTCGCCGGCTGTACCCCCGCACTCGTCGGTTGGTCGGCGGTTACCGGCAACCTGAACTGGCAGCCGTTCGTGATGTTCTTGGTTGTCTTCTTCTGGACGCCGCCACACACCTGGGCGTTGGGCATGCGTTACCGCGAGGACTACCGCGCCGCCGGGGTGCCGATGTTCCCGGTCGTCGCCAGCGATGAGCGCGTGACAAAGCACATGCTCATCTACACCTGGCTGACGGTTCTCACGTCGCTGTTCCTGATCCCGGTCACAAGTTGGATTTACCTCGTGGTCGCGGTTGTCTCCGGTGCCTGGTTTATCTGGCGGGTCACCAAGCTGTTCGTTGAGACCCGACGTGGCGTCGAAGTGAAGCCGCTGAAGATCTTCCTGACGTCCAACGAGTATCTGGCGCTTCTGTTCTGCGGCTTGGCCGTGGACGCCGTCATCAACTTGCCGACCATCTCCAGCTACTTCTGATCTCCAGCTACTTCTGATCTCCGACGGCTAACCCCGGCGCGCTAGCGGTTCGCTAGGGTGCCGGGGTTAGTTGCTTCTCGGGTGGGGCTATACAACGTTGAGCATTGTTGAGCCGACGGTCGTGCGGGCTTCAAGCGCCCGGTGGGCGTCCCCGGCTGCGGCCAGGTCGAACGACTGCCCAATGTTCACCGGAAGCAAACCAGACGCGACGGCAGACAGGAAGGCGTCCGCGCGCCAGGCAAATTCGGCAGGATCGGAAATGAAGTGCGCCAGCGTGGGCCGAGTGACCGATAGGGAGCCCGCGGGGTTGAGGCGTTGCAGGTCGAATGGTGGAACCGGACCGCTCGCGGCCCCAAAGAGCACGATGGTGCCGCGTACCGCTGTGCATTGCAATGACTGCTCGAAGGTGGCTGCGCCGACACCGTCGTAGACCACGGGTGCGCCGCGACCGTCGGTGAGTTCCCGGACGCGGGCGACGATGTCGTCGTCGTAGCGGAGAACTTCGGCGGCACCGGCTTCGCGGGAAAGTTCCTCCTTGGCATCGGTCGATACCGTGGTGATGACGCGAACCCCGCGCGAGGTTGCCCAACGAGTTAGCAGGAGTCCGACTCCGCCTGCACCGGCATGGAGCAGGACCGTATCGCCGGCCTTGGGGAAGGCGCTTCCGTCCAGGAGATAGTGCGTGGTGAGCCCGCGCAGCAACGACGATCCTGCCTGCTCGAAGGTGACGGTATCGGGGAGCTTTACGGCGCGGTCGGCGCGAAGAACCGCTTGTTCGGCGTAACTGGCCGCCCCGTCGCACCAGGCGACGCGATCGCCGACGGTCACCGTTGTCACGCCCTCGCCAACTGCGCGGACTGTGCCCGCGCCTTCGCCGCCCGGAACGTAGGGCGGGACAGACGGGTAAAGGCCAGAGCGCAGATAGGTGTCGATGAAGTTGACCCCGGCGACGTGGACGTCAACGACGACTTCGCCTGTGCCAGCAGTCGGTTCGGGTCGTTCGACCAGGGTGAGGACTTCGGGGCCACCGTGGGCCGTTACTTCGATCGCTCGCATGGCTATATTTTGGCACGGACTATACTTCTGAATTATGAGCGAAGAGAATGCTGGTTCGACCGCCACTGCTTCAGCACCCGTGATCGCACCCCGCGAGGTCGTCGCGTCGGTCCGTAAGTTCGTTGCCTCCGAAGGGGGTTCGGCTAAGGCCGTCATTCAGCCCATTGGAGCGGCTGGTGTTCGCATCACCCTGGTGGGCGGGTCCAATGGAATCCTCGGCGACCGCGTGGTGGATAGCGTCGAGATCGCCAATGCCGTTGTCGCAGCCGTCGATGGTCTGGAAACCGCCGAGTGGGACCGTGACTTGACATCCGTCACCGAGGTCAGCCCATCGCACTGGCGGAAAATGGCCGGTTGGGTTGCCCACCAGACCCGTTTCCCGAAGGCACGTAACAACGCCATCGTGAAGTAGCTCCCACCGGGCTTCGCCCGACTTCTCCGTTCTCGCATGATGCGTCGATTCCCGCACCACGTCTGACG
>NZ_JBARYI010000024.1:0-11847 GCF_049647785.1 Gordonia sp. (in: high G+C Gram-positive bacteria) | reverse complement strand
GTCAGACGTAGTGCGGGAATCGACGCATCATGCGAGAACGGGCAGGGGGCGCGGGGGGCGGGGGCTAGAGTCGAGGCCAATTGCGAAGGCGATGGCGCGACTTGGATGAGGTGGACTCGTGGAACTTCGGCACCTGCGGTACTTTGTCGCCGTCGCTGAGGAGTTGCATTTCGGGCGGGCTGCGCTGCGTCTCCACATTGCGCAACCGCCGCTGTCTCAACAGATCAAGCAACTCGAGGGTGAGCTCGGCGTCACTCTGCTCAACCGGTCGACGCGCAAAGTGGAACTGACCGACGCCGGGCAGCGCTACCTGGAACGGGCGAGGGAAATCCTGTCGTCGGTCGACGCCGCAGCCGACGAAGCCGGTCGTGTCGCCACCGGCGAAGTGGGCCGCGTATCGATCGGGTTTACCGGCTCAGCGACCTATCACCTCCTGCCGGCAATCGCGCGGCACCTGCGAGCCGAACTACCCGACATCGTCCTCGACCTCCACGGTGAGATGCTGACCCCGCAACAGGCCGCAGCCCTGCACGATGGCACCATCGACCTCGGCTTCCTGCGGCCTCCCATCCACGACCGCCTCCTACGTTACGAACTGGTGAGCACCGAACCAATGCTTGCCGTCCTCCCGAAAGCGCACCCGTTGGCGCAGCGGCAGTTCATCGAAGTGGCCGACCTGGCGGATGAAATTTTCATCACCTACTCGGCGTTCGGTCGGTCGGTGGTTTTCGAAGTGGTGATCGACGCCTGCCAGCGGGCGGGATTCACGCCCAACATTCAGCACGAGGTCGGGGAGACGGCGACGCTCATCGCCTTTGTCGCCGCAGGCATGGGTGTGGCGCTTGTGCCGCAATCCGTGCGGCACATGCAGATCACCGGTGCTCAGTACGTCCCGCTTGGCGGCGAAGTGCCGACCGTCGAATTGGCTTTGGCTCGTCGTGCCGAGCCTCCGTCGCCACACCTGAAGCGCGTGCTCGAGTCGTTGCGTACGGCATTGCCGACAATCGCATCCGACAATCCAGACTAAGATCTGAGCCCTCTTAATCAGGCCCTTTCTGATACTTCACACCTTCTCGAACCTATGTGATGCTCGTCTCGACGCATAAACAGATATGCGCTAAGTCACAACAGGTCCGACTCAGTTGAACTCGGAAACGGAGAAGGCATGACCCCCTTCATGCAACAGGTGCAAGAACTCCTCGACGGCGGCGAACAAGTTGAGCCCCGCACAGTGCCCAGCGAAGAGGTCACCGTCGCCGAAGCCGCCGACACCCAGGTGATCATTCGTTCGCTCGCCGAACAACTGGTCAGCGAAGCCAACGCAATCCTGGTCGATGATCCGGCGACCGGCATCATCTCGCTAGTCGACGAGACCGGACCGGGCGCATTGGCCTTCACCCTCGGATACGGCGGCCGCAGCGCCCGCGTCGAAACCGTCGTCTCCGGGCACACCGCGACAGCCCAACTCATTGTCGGCGGCGTACCCCAATCTCGACGCCTCGCAGGCGAAGACGAGATGGCCGCGCTGGTCCTCGACCTCATTGCCGGCTGACGAACCCGTTCCCCCCCCGATATCTCGAGCAGGAGAGATTCGATGCAATTCGAACTTCGCTACCAAACGATCGAACCCAAGCGCCAGACCTACCAAAACATCATCGAACGATTCGGCGATGAACCCGCGACCCGCTACCAGGAAGCGACTCTCGATATTGAGCCGCGGGAAAACTTCCACTACCGGCCAACCTGGACGCCGGACCACGAACTGTACGACGCCAACTACAGCGTCCTGAAGCTCACCGACCCGTACACGTACGCCGACCCACGGGGCTACTACTACACGCCCTACGTCACCAACCGGGCTGCGCTGCACGATGAATTCGGTAAGACGCTCGGCTACCTCGAGAACCGTGACCTGCTGGCCAAGCTGCCCGAAGGATGGGAAGCGGTCCTTGCCGAGGTGGTGGTGCCGTTGCGTCACTACGAGGCTGGCGCACAGTTGGTGAGCGTCGCCGGAGCTCGGTTTGCCTACGGCTCATCGCTGTCGCAGTGCGCGAGTTTCGCCGCCTTCGACCGCATCGGCAACGCGCAGATGATCTCCCGGGCCGGTATCGGCGCGGGCAGTGGCACGGCCGACGTTCTCACCGCGGCCAAAGAAACCTGGATGACGGCCGACCACATGCAGCCACTCCGCCGCCTTGTTGAAGAAATCATGGTCGAGGGCGATTGGGCCGAAGGGATCCTCGCGATCGATCAGATCGACAAGCTGCTTTACCCGGCAATCTACAGCGGGCTCGACGAGCGTGCCCTCCTCGGTGGCGCCGGTGCCTACAGCCTGTTCGCCCAGTACCTGACCAAGTGGTTTGCCGACCAGCGCAAGTGGCTCGACGCCCTCGTCGAAGCGTGGCGAAACGACCCCGAACACGGTGAAGCCAACACCGCCATCTTGGAAGGCTTCGAAGCCAAGTGGGGCACCCGTGCCGCCGAAGCAGTCAATGCACTCGTCGCCGTCATCGACACCAACATTGGAATGGAGGTTTCGGCATGACCGCCGCAGCCCGCCCCGTACGACAGGTCGGCATCGACCTACAGGAATCCGAAGAGAACCGGGCACTCGTTGCCGCCATCCGGGCCGACAATCCCGAGGTCAGCGTCCGGCAGTTGCCCGGGTTGGTGAAGCTATCAGCCCCCGGCCAAATCGTCATCAACCGCGAAACCGTTGAAGCCCAGCTCGGACGCGAATGGGAAACCGGCGAGTTTCAGCTCGCCATCGTCACCTACACGGGCAACTTCGCCGAATGGGACGACGACCAAATCGTCGTCGCCTGGGAACACTGACCCGCCCATCCCGCTTGCCGAGCCACCAAGGAGATCATCCACAATGACTACCGCCAAAGCCCCAAACCGTCCCAAGAAGCTCCCGCTCAAGAAGCGCTATTCGCTGTTGACCCGCGACCTCGACTGGGAACCGTCGTACGTCAAGCACGAAGACCTTTACCCGTACACGCGTTACGAAGGCATCAAGGTCCATGACTGGGATGGCTGGGAAGATCCCTTCCGCCTGACCGTCGACGCGTACTACAAGTACCAGGCGGAGAAAGACAAGCGCCTGTACGCCGTCCTCGATGGCTTCGCCCAGAGCCAAGGGCACCTGACGGTCTCGGACGCGTCGTATCTGAACGCGATCAAACTGTTCATTCAGGGAGTCACCCCACTCGAATACCAGGCGCACCGGCACTTCGCGTACCTCGCGCGCTACCTGGAAGGGCCAGCCCCGCGGTTCGCCGCCCTGTGTCAGAGCGTCGACGAACTGCGTCACTGCCAGACCCAGATCCACACCATCAGCAACTACAACAAGTACTACTCGGGCTTCCACTCGTGGTCGCAGATGCACGACCGTGTCTGGTACCTGTCGGTGCCGAAATCGCTGTTCGACGACGCCATGACCGCCGGTCCGTTCGAGTTCCTCATCTCGATCTCGTTCAGCTTCGAATACTTGCTGACCAATCTGCTGTTTGTGCCGTTCATGTCGGGTGCGAGTTTCAATGGCGACATGCCGACCATGTCGTTCGGGTTCTCGGCGCAGTCGGACGAGAGCCGGCACATGACCCTCGGCCTCGAAGCGATCAAGTTCCTGCTGGAGCAGGACGAAGACAATGTGCCGATCATCCAGGAATGGATCGACAAGTGGTTCTGGCGTGCGTACCGCATGTCGGCGCTGGTCGCCGGAATGATGGACTACATGCTTCCCAAGCCGGTTATGAGCTGGAAGGAAGCCTTCGAGCTGTACTTCGAGGAGCAAATGCTGGGCGGACTGTTCCCAGACTTGGAGTTCTACGGCATCAAGCCGCCGCGCCACGTCAAGGACGCCATCGCCGAGAAGGACAAGCTCTCGCACGAGGTCTACAAGATCCTGCACAACTTCTCGTTCGCGGCGTCGTTCACCACGCAGGTCCCGACGCCCGACCACATGAAGTGGCTGTCGGAGCAGTACGGCGAAACCTTCGACAAGCACTACGGCCCCAACTGGGAAAAGCACCGCAAGATCGAGGAAGCTGGCGGTCGGGTGTTCTTCCAGGGCCTGCCGCAACTGTGCCAGGTGTGCCAGGTGCCGATGGCGTTCACCGAGGCGGACGATCCGACGAAGATCTCGTTCCGCCGCAGCGAATACGAAGGCGAGACCTACCACACCTGCAGCGACGGCTGTCAGTGGATCTTTGAGCGCGAACCCGAGAAGTACGTCCAAGCGTGGCTGCCTGTGCACCAGATCTACCAGGGCAATTGCGGCGGTCCGACAGTCCCTGAGGTGCTCGACTGGTACGGGATCCAAGAGGGCGACAACGGCGAGTACAAGGGTTCGCCCGACCACGTTTCGTGGCAGGAGTGGCACCCGGACACCAACCAGACGCAGAACCAGGAGGCTTAAGCCATGGCTGTCAAGGCTCTCTACGACTACAAGTATCCCGCGGCCGACCGTGCCGAAATCTTCGGTGAGGATCAACTCCTCTACGTGCACTGGCTCGGGAATCCGCTGTTCTGTTCTGCTGGCTGCTTCCGGGCACCGCAGGCGATGAGTTTCAACGACTTCGTCTCCGAAATGGTGGTGCCCTTTGCCTCGACCGACCCGGAATTTGATCCGGCGTCGATCGCGAGTTGGCAGCTGTTCGACGACGCCTTCGACCCCGGAGACGGGACGTCGTCGTTGAAGGATCTCGGCGTCGGACACAAGGCGCTGTTGAAGTTCACTACTGCCTGATCGGAGCGTTCGATGACCACAACCCACACGATCACGGTGGAGCCGCTCGGCACCGAGCTCACTTGCCGTGAGGACCAGTCGATCCTGGACGCGTGCCTCCGCAACGGCGTCTGGTTGCCACACGCCTGTACTCACGGGACGTGCGGAACCTGCAAGGCGGAGGTGCTCGACGGCACCATCGACTACGGCGATGCGTCGCCGTACGCACTCTTGGAGAGTGAACGGGACGACGGGGCCGCGCTGATGTGCGTGGCGACGCCGCGGTCGGACGTGGTCATCGAAGGCGACGTGGAGATCGAGGAGGGGATCACCATGTATCCCGTCCGCGACTTCACGGGCACCGTGGAGATCCTCGACGAGGTGGCACCCGACGTGCGTCGTCTGGTGATTGAACTCGATGAGCCGTTGAACTTCAATCCAGGCCAGTATGTGCAGCTCAACCTGCCCGACGGCGACAACCGCCCGTATTCGATTGCGAGCTCGCCGCACGATCCGCAGCGCATCGAACTGCACATCAAGCGGACCGAGAACGGTGTCGCGACCGACGGCTGGGTTTTCGACACCTTGGCAGTTTCCGACGCCGTCTCGCTGTCCGGACCGTATGGAAAGTTTTACTTTCGGCCCGACCGCGACAAGCCCCTGCTGCTACTCGGCAGCGGCACCGGTCTCGCACCGCTGGTGTCGATCCTCAAGACCGTCATGGCGATCGAAGATGAGGAAGGGGAGTGGGAACACGAGGTGGTGCTCTACCACGGTGTCGCGATGGGCGACGGCCTCTACGACCGCGACTGGTTCCAAGAACTGGCCGACGAGCGTGACTGGTTCTCGTACCGTCCCGCCGTCTCCCGGGAGGAGTTCGACGGTCGGCAGGGTCGCGTCCCCGCCCTGCTCACTGAGGACTTTCCCCGCGCTGGCGGCAACGTCGCCTACATTTGCGGTAACCCCGCCATGGTCGAAGACACCATGCGTGCCCTGATGAAGGCCCGACTCTTCCCGCGCGACATCTACCGCGAAGACTTCTTCGACGCCGCCGACCGCGCCAGCGGCGCCCACGTGGTCCGAAGTCCGCTGATCAAGCGGTAACCCGGCGGGCAGTCGTGCGGGTAGCGGGTAGCGGGTAGTCGTAGGGCGTTCGCGTAGTTCGTTGGTTCTCGCTCCCGCACAGACGGAGCGAGAACCAGCGAACTACGCGAACTCCGTCGTCGGGTGCTGCTCGCTCGCGGAGTGCCGGAGCCTGCGGATAGCGATGGAACCGGATTGGGCTCGGCTGCGTCTAAGTATGTATGCGGGGAATGGATGAGCACGGGCTGATCTGGCGGACGTTGGCACTCGACTCGGGAGTGAGCGAGGCCAAAATGAATCGGGCGATTCGACAACAGTGGATCCTGCCTGTTGGACGAGGCGTCTATGTGCGTGCCAAGGACCTGCCCGAGGATCCTGGAGAACGTAAGCGTGAACTGTTCCGGCACCGATCGCTGGCCGCAGCGATCGGTCTTGAAAGAAATGCGCCCGACGGTGGACGGACACTCAGCCATCAGTCGGCAGCGTCGTTGCTTGGCTTGCAGTTGCTCCTGCCGGATCTCGGAACAATCCATATCACCAACGGCCGATCTGCTGGTGGGAAGCTCATCGAGGGCCGCATGGTCCATGCAGGTCTGCTCGACGAAGACGACGTCACCGTAGTCGGTGGAGTCCGCGTCACTAGCCTCGCCAGGACTGCCGTCGACGTCGCGCTCTCCCTCTCCGACTTTGCGCAGATTCTCACGGTCTTCGACAGTGCTCTGCGCGCCGGCGTCGCCAGGGAAGAACTCGAGCGTCGTCTGATGGGGCCTCGCCATGGTGTAGCCGCTGCGCGACACGCTTTGGCTTACGCAAACGGACTGTCGGACAATCCTGGCGAGTCGTGGAGTCGCGCGCAGATCATCGAATGTGGTCTGCCCGTACCGATCCTGCAATCGAAGTACGAGCTGCGAGACGGCGCGATCGTCTTCTGTGATTACGACTGGGAAGGAAAAGCCGTTGGGGAGTTCGACGGTTTCAAAAAGTACCGACGCACACTGCTCAAGCCCGGCACCGATCCTGAAGACGCGGTGACCGCGGAGAAGATCCGCGAAGACAAACTCCGCGACCTCGGCCTCGGGGTGATCCGCTGGTGGTGGGAGCACCTTGTGACGCGGACGTTGGAAGCTCACTTGCGCCAGAATCTGCCGCGCTGGGGCGTCGTCCTTTAGGTCTTCGCGTACTTCGTTGACTCTTGCTCTCGCACAGACGGAGCGAGAACCAGCGAAGTACGCGAACGCGACCTACCCGGCGGCGCGGGCGGGTTCCCAGCCTTCGGGGGTGGTGCCGTCGGCGAGGAAGTCGCGGAGGAAGGCTTGGGAATCGTCGTCCATGTCGGAGTCGAGGTGCGGGTAGATCACCGGCTCTTCTTTGGAATTGTGATTGTCGAGAAGTTCAAGCATCGCGCTGCATTCCGCGACGACGGTGCTTCGCGTGGGTTCATGTTCGACGTCGTCGGCCGACAATTGTTCGTCGAGGGCGGCCATGCGGCGCCACATTTCGCCGTGCTCGTTGAGCATCACCATGATCGGCATCATCAGCGGGCCGTTGCGGAGCTGCGGAAATACCAGCTCCTCTTCCAAATAGATGTGCCTGCGCAAAGCATTCATCGCCTCGGTGAGGGGCGCCGCCCACTCGCGGACGTTTCCCGAAGGCGACGCCGCCACGAACTTCTCGATGCCCGCATCAATCGCGTGATGTTCGACGGTGAGGACCTCGGCGAGGGTGGCGGACATGGCTGGCTCCTTCTAGGACGTGGCGATTTGTGCGTGATGTCCACGTTACGCCCGTTGGCCAAACCCTCAGCCCGAGAAAAGCACAGCAAAATGCACAGTGCCCCAACCCGCGAACGCGGACAGGGGCACTGCGACTTGGAACCGTCTGCGACTCGAAGGCACAGGCGGAAGATAGAGCTACTTGGAGACGGTGACGTCCTGGTTGTGAACGCCGGGGCCCTCGGGGGCGATGGTGACATCGCCATTGCCCTGCGAGCTCAGCGCACGCAGAGTCCAGGTGCCGGGAGCGGCGAAGAAACGGAAATCGCCGGTGGCCGAAGCGACAACCTCGGCGGTGAACTCGCCGGTGCCGTCGAGCAGACGCACAAAGGCGCCAGCGACGGGGTTGCCCGAACCGTCGACGACCTGACCGGTCAGAACGGTTTCCTTCTCGGTATCAACGCCAGCCGGAAGGGTCTGACCCTGCTTAGGTGCTGCGCACATGTCGTAAGTCCTCTCAGAGACTTTCAGTTAAGGGGGACTGAAGTATTGGTAGAAGCGCTTAGCGCTCGATGGGGGCGCCGACCAAAGAGCCGTACTCGACCCAGCTGCCGTCGTAGTTCTTGACGTTGGTCTTGCCGAGGAGTTCCTGCAGCACAAACCAGGTGTGGCTCGAACGCTCGCCAATGCGGCAGTACGCGATCGTTTCCTTCGAATCGTCGAAACCCTTGTCTGCGTAGAGGGCAGTCAGGGCGTCGTCGGACTTGAAGGTGCCGTCTTCGTTGGCGGTCGACGACCACGGGATGTTGATAGCGCTCGGGACGTGGCCGCGCTGCTGTGCCTGTTCCTGCGGCAAGTGAGCCGGTGCGGCAATCTTGCCGGAGAACTCGTCAGGGCTGCGAACGTCAACCAGATTCTTGGAGCCGATCGAGTTGATGACCTCGTCGCGGAAGGCGCGGATTGAGGTGTCTGCGGCCTGGGCAACGTAGTTGGTGGCTGCGCGGGTGACATCGTCGCTGCTCAGCGTGCGACCGTCGAGTTCCCACTTTTTGCGGCCACCGTCGAGCAGACGGACGTCCTTGTGGCCGTAAATCTTGAAGTACCAGTAGGCGTAAGCGGCGAACCAGTTGTTGTTTCCGCCGTAGAGAACCACGGTGTCGTCGTTGGCGACGCCGCGCTCGCTCAGCAGGGCACCGAACTGGTCGGCGTCCAGGAAATCGCGACGCAGACCGTCCTGCAGGTCCTTGCGCCAGTCGAGGCGGATGGCGCCCGGGATGTGGTTCGTGTCGTAGATCGAGGTGTCTTCGTCGACCTCAACAAATACGACCTTGTCGGTGTTCAGATTCTCTTCAGCCCAATCAGCGCTGACGAGCACATCGGAGCGTGCCATGGTGGTTCCTTTCGATGGGTCACTGCACGACAAAACTGCAGATGACGGCATGGGAAAATCGCGGGTTTGTGGCACAAGGAGACGTTGTTTTACCGACCCCGGTGCTGCATGTGAACGACCCTACAACAGGAATTTAGGGGCCAGCGGGGAGCGGATTTGCGTAGTCAATTCCGCGTACGGCAACCGCTGGGGTCTCCCCGATGGCGACCAAGTCGCTTCCCCTGCTCAGGGCGTGTTTTGCGGTCGCTCCCCATGCCATTTGGAGGGCTGGGAGGGTGGTTGAAAACCTTTTTAATACCGCTGAGCGAAACTCCTGTGGAACGTCCGCGGAGTAGTGCTCCTCTGGTCCGTTGTAGAAGTCCGTCGCCTCAATCCGGATACGACCGTCAACTACCGAGACCTTCGCCGAGACGCTGACCTTTACTTTCGGCGCGGTATAGGCGGCAGCTGACGGCGGAAAGCCATTCTGCGTCTCCGGTGAGCCCGGCAGGGGTACGGTGCCGCTGATCATGATGCCCTCGGTGCGCTCGAGAAGACCGTCGCCGGGACCGCCGCCGCCAGCCTTATCTTCGGGGGCTGGCGTATTGACGTAGAGATCGATGATGCCCATGAGGCGACCAAGGGTGGGGGAGTCGATGCGCGTCTCAGCCGTCATCGACGTCGCGTGCAGCACAGTCTCCGGCCCGATGTTGGAAGTGTTGCCCAGCGTCGCCGAGTGCAGTCGTGCATCGACGGTCGATGTGCAACGCGGTGTGCCCGCGCATCCGCCGATCGGTACGCCAGCGGCACTGATAAGGACCGAGCTGAACTCGCCGGAACTCTTGTGCGCCAAGAAAGGGAAGCCGCCCAAGATCACGTCGGGCTCAAAGGGAACTCCCGGTGATGCCTGGATGGCGCGCGCCAACCGATGCTCGGCGCGGGACGCGGAGAAGTCGTTGACCACCAGCGCCACCAGGGCGCCAACGACGACGACAACGAGGGCCCACGCGGCCGCTTGCAGGAAGCGACGGGGCGCGCGCTTTGGGGTGAGGGAGGATGTTTCGGGCATCGGCGCTATTCTGTCACTAGTGTTTCTCGTTTTACGAGGCACTCACTACCGGGAGCTGCGACCAGCGTCGATCGACAGCCCAACAACTGAGCCACGACTTGATTGGAGTCATACGTGGACCTGTTGCTGTTGACCGACGAGCAAACTGCCGAAGCTGTCCTGGGATCACTCTCCTTGCTTCCGCACCGCGTAGCTCTGCTTCCCGCAGAGACATCAGCGCTGGTGCAATTGGGTGAGCCGCAAGCAATTTTGGTGGACGCTCGCACAGATTTAAGTGCTGCCCGCACCATGTGTCGGCTCGTTTCCGACACCGGGACGGCCCCCGTGGTGGCCGTCGTCGCCGAGGGTGCACTCGTCGCAGTGAATGCCGACTGGGGCATCGACGACTTCCTGCTGCCCAGTACCGGGCCCGCCGAATTGGACGCCCGACTGCGCCTGGTCACCACACGCGCCAACGGCACCATCGACGAGCCACAAGACAAGGTGACGCTCGGTGAGCTGGTGATTGACGAGTCGACGTACACCGCACGACTACGCGGTCGGCCCATCGATCTGACATACAAGGAATTTGAGCTCCTGAAGTTCCTCGCCATGAACGCAGGCCGGGTGTTCACTCGTGCTCAACTGCTCCACGAAGTGTGGGGTTACGACTATTTTGGTGGCACCCGCACCGTCGACGTCCACGTGCGACGACTGCGCGCCAAGCTCGGCAGCGACCACGAGTCGCTGATCGGTACGGTCCGCAATGTTGGTTACAAGGCGGTGAAGCCGTCGCGCCGCAGTGAACGCGACGGGTCCGGGCAGGCGAGTCCCGGCCCACGGTCGGATTCGGCCGATACATTGGACGGTGATGAGTGAGCACCGTGAGCCCCGAATTGTTGCCGACGCACTAAGCGCGGCGGACGTCGCCTTTGCCCGCGACCTGTGTGAGCGCGCCGAACGCGTCGACGGCATTGCGCCGCTCGCCGAGCAGGCGCGGTTCGCGATCTCGTCCGGCGCCGACCTGCACCTGTTGTCCGAGCACGGTTACGCCAACGTGATTGCCGCCCGCGATGGGGGCGCAGCGATGGTGGAAGCCGTCGTCGACCCGGAGTTCCGTGGACGCGGCGAAGGTCGTGCCCTGGTTGATGCGGCGCTGTCCGCAGCCGAGGGCGTGCCGGGGTCGGAGAAACCGCAGGTGTGGGCCCATGGCGACTTGCCTGCCGCAACCTTTGTCGCCGCCGCTTTGGGCTTGGAGCGGGCGCGTGAACTGTTGCAGTTGCGTCGGCCAGTGTCGGTGGAGGCCGGTGCCCAGCCCTTGCCGGAGATTCCCGAGCGCGACGACATCGTCGTACGGACCTACGCTGGGCCCGCCGACGACGCGGAAATTTTGCGCGTCAACAACGACGCCTTCTCCTGGCATCCGGAGCAAGGCGGCTGGACCCAGGCGGAGATCGACGAGCGCACCGGCGCGGACTGGTTCGATCCCGCCGGGGTGTTCCTGGCCTTCGACTCCACCGACCCTGCGAAGTTGTTGGGCTTTCACTGGACCAAGATCCATCCCGCGGTCGGCGACGAACCGGCACTCGGCGAGGTGTACATCGTGGGTGTGGACTCCGCAGCCCAGGGTCGCGGACTCGGTTCGCTACTCACCTTGGCTGGCTTGCACTACATGGCCGCGCTGACCGACGACGACGGTCCGCTGCTCAAGGAAGTGGAACTGTACGTCGAAGGCGACAACGCCGCCGCCCTGCACACTTACGAACGCCTCGGCTTCACCCGCTACACCGCCGACATCGCCTACCGTCGCGCTTAGCCTTCGCCGGCCTTCTCCTCCGCTCCTCCCTCGCGGCGTTCTCGCATGATGCGTCGATTCCCGCACTATGTCCGACGTAGTGCGGGA
>NZ_JBARYI010000023.1:0-31256 GCF_049647785.1 Gordonia sp. (in: high G+C Gram-positive bacteria) | reverse complement strand
GACATAGTGCGGGAATCGACGCATCATGCGAGAACGGGAGGAGCGGAGCGACGGGGGGCTTACTCGCCGCCGTCGGGGTCTAGGCGGTAGCCGACGCCGCGGACGGTTTGGATGGACTGGCAGCCGAAAGGGGTGTCGATTCGTTTGCGGAGGTAGCTGATGTACACCTCGACGACGTTTTCGTCGCCGGAATAGTTGACGTCCCACACCGAGTCGACGATCTGAGTCTTCGACATCGCCTGGCCCTTGTGTCGCATCAAAAATTCCAACAACGCGAACTCGCGGCGCGTCAAGGTCAGTACGGTGTCGCCGCGCTTAGCGATGTGCGCCGACGGGTCGAGAGACAGGGAACCGGCCGTCATGACCGTTGGACGCTCGGGCGCGCCACGTCGAACCAAGGCCCGCAGACGCGCCACCAGCACGACCGCCGAATACGGTTTCGTCAGGTAATCGTCGGCACCGAAATCGAAGGCGTCAGCTTGGTCGTATTCACCATCTTTCGCGGTCAACATCAGGACCGGCGTCCACACGTCAGCCTTGCGGAGGTCGCGCACCACTTCGTAGCCGTTGCGGCCCGGCATCATGATGTCGAGGACAATCACATCGAACGGCTCGGTCAACGCCCGTTCCAGGCCGACGACGCCATCGGCGGCCGTGTCGACCACCCAGCCCTCTGCGACCAGCGTCCGTCGGACGGTCTCGGTAATGCCGGGATCGTCGTCGACCACCAGCACCCGCACTAGCCGACCTCCACCGGGCGGTCGACGTCGTTGGACCACTGCGAGTACGACCCCGGAAACAGCGTTGCCGGGATCCCGGCGGCGGCGAGGGCTGCGACGTCGTGAGCTGCGGTGACGCCCGACCCGCAGTAGACCACCACTTCGCGGGCGGTGGCACCCAATGACTCATAGTGTTCGCGCAGCTCGGCGACGGGGCGGAACATACCGTCGCCGGTCACATTGGCTCCCGTCGGTGCGTTCACGGCGCCGGGAATGCGGCCTGGCCGGGGGTCAACGGGTTCGGACTCGCCGGAGAACCGTTCCGGCGCACGCGCATCCAGCAGCAATGTTGCGGAGGTGTCGAGGCGTGCCACAGCATCAATGTCGATCGTCGGCATGTGCCCGGCAGTCAGGGTTACGTTCCCGACGCGCGGCGTGGCATTGCCGGTCGAGACGCGCATGCCCGCAGTCTTCCACGCTCCGAGGCCACCGTCGAGGATCCGGACGTCGGCCACGCCAGCCCACTTCAGCAGCCACCAGGCGCGGGCCGCAGCTTTGCCTTCCCAATCGTCGTAGACCACCACGGGCGCACCAAAGTAGACGCCCCACTTGCGGGCCGCGGCCTGCAAGTCTTCGATCGCGGGCAGCGGATGACGCCCCGCTTCCGGCGACGCAGGTGCGGCCAGTTCGGTGTCGAGGTCGACGTACACCGACCCGGGCAGATGCCCTTCGCGGTAGTGCACGAGCCCGTCCGGATCGCCAAGTTGCCACCGCACGTCGAGCAACACCGGCGGGTGCGACGACAGCATCGCCTCAACTAACTCATCGACGCTGGTAAACACCGTTGATTCCGAAGCCATCTGAGCCTTACCCCTTCATTTCATGAAGCCGAACGCACCGCAATCTTCCCACTCGCACGGCTCTCACCCATTCGCTCCCCCGCCACAACTGTCCACCGTACGAACGAACACCTCAGGTTTCACAAGGACGCACGTGGGACAATCAACACATGTCTGTGCCGCCTGCACCCTCACCGACCGTTGATCCGTTGCGCGCGAGATTCCTCGATGCGGGCTTGCGAGTCCTCGCCAACGACGGATTCGGCGGATTCAAACAGTCAACGGTCTGCGCCGAAACAGGGCTCACGACTGGCGGGTTCTATCACTCGTTCAAGAATTGGAAAGACTTCGAAACCGCGCTGATCGAACACTGGCAGACGGAAGCGACCGCCAACGTCGTCGCCCAATTACGCACCATTGGCAGTCCGGTCGAACGGCTGCGCGCCCTCCACGATGCCACCCTGAACCTCAACCACGAGACCGAACGCGCCATCCGCACCTGGTCAGCGACGGACGCCATGATCGCGGAAGCTGTCGTCCACGTCGACGAAACCCGACGCGATGCCGTCACCGAGTTCGTGACGGACGTGATCGGCGACGCCCAAATGGCCTCACTGATCGCCGCGCAATCGTTGATGGTGCTGATCGGCTACCAATGCTCGGGTGTCTCCAACGAGGAACTTTCGTGGTCCATCGACCAGATTTTCAACTACACGGTGTCGCTGCCAACGGCTCAGGCGTCGGAGTAGTCCGCGACCTGCCCCTTGCCCTTGGCCTGACGCAGTCCATTCAGCATTTTCGGGACGCGCTTGAGAGGCATCGGTGACGGCCAGTCTTTAGTCCGCAGCAGCGCTTCGGTACCACCGTCGACGGTCACGACCGATCCCACCATGAAATCGGCGGCGGGCGACAGCATCACCATCACCCACTGAGCGAGCTGTTCCGGGGTGCCATGTTCACGGACCGGTACCGGGAGCGAACGCACCTGATTGCCAGAGGCCCCTTCGAGTTGCGCCTTGAGGAGCGGAGTCAAGACAGGTCCGGGGGCGATGATGTTGACGCGGACGCCCGCACCCGCGAATTCAGGCGATGCTGCCGCCCGCCGCACCCACCGGCTCAAGGCCAGCTTCGACGCTGCATAGGCCGCCGGCCCCGACAGCGGTCCGCGGCGACGCAGGATCTTGGTGGCCCGCTCTGTATTGCCCTCGTCGAGGAGGCTGATCGCGCGGCGCGGCACAAACGGGGTCGACGTCGTCGAATTGGAGCCGAAAACAACGACCTTCGCGTTGCCTGCGGCCGCCAGCTTGGGTCGCAGCGCGGTGAGGAGCTCGGTGGTTCCGAGAACATTCACTTCGACGGTGGTGCGTTCGTTGCCGCGGCGTGGGCCAACGCCCGCCGCAAACACGGCCCCGTCGAGGACACCGTCGAGGGCGGCCAGAAGTTCTCGGATCGCCCGTGCACGACCGTCCGCTGTCGATAGATCGGCCGTGACGTCGGCGTCCTTGAGGTCGACGCCGATGACGTCGTGCCCTTCTGCGCGGAGTTTGTCGGCCACTGCCAGTCCCATGCCTGATGCGGAACCGGTCACCACGTATTTACCCATCCTGCAATTCTAGAACACGTTCTAGAATTGGGTGGGTTTACCCCAATCGATAGACGCGTTGCGCGTTGCCAGCGAAGAGTTGCCGCAGCAAATAGTCACCACGACCACCGAGGACGTCAAGGATGGCACCGACCGTCATGTCGATCGACGAGTTGGGGCGGTCGACGGGCGAATCCGACCCGAAGATCACCCGGTCGGGCCCAAAGTGCTCGACGACGTGCACCAGCAGCGGCCCAATCATGTCGGCGAGTACCGCGCGTGAGCCGATACTGCCCGCAGTACCCATTCCGTAGCCCAGGACCGACAGTCCCACCCCGGACACTTTCACCACCACGTTGGGGCGCAGCGCAATCATCGCCATCCGCTCCCGCCACAGGTTCAAGATTTCTGCCCGCGCCGACGCCGTCATCCCGGTTTCGACTCCGGCCGGACCGAAGACACCGACGGGGACCCCGAGGTGCTCGATGGCGATGGTGGTCTCGGGGAATTCCCGCGCCAGCGCGTCGAGGTAGCCCAGTTGGTGCGAATACGAGAATGAAACAAAGGCAAGGTTGTGCCGCGCGATCTGCTCGAAGCCGCGCAGGAAGTCTCTTGAGGCGACGGTGTCGGATTGGTGCCGCCAGTCGAAGATTGCGGGATCGGGATGGTGTGCCCACTTGAAGCGGATGCCTCGCAGATGCTCGGCGGTGGCGACAAGCCGGTCGAGGTGCGCACCGAAGCCTTCCACTCGGGGATCGGCGGCGGCGACGATGGCCCCGTTCGATGGTGCGGCGGCACCGTCGGGCAGCGACTCCAAGTAAGCCACTTCGGTCAGCGACGATTCCATCAGTTCGGCGGGACTCTTCGCCGGACGCCAATGCGATTCCACCGCAACAATATTCGTGATGCCCACGCCAGCGACCCTGGCGAGTGTGGCGGTATCTGCGGTGTACTGGGCGGGCTCGTAGGGCTTGGCCATGATGCTCGGATCGATGCGGTAGCGACGGTCTTCGACGGCCCCCACCTTCGCGGCCAACCGCAGCACCGGAGCGGGCGCAAAGCGCGCAGGGCCCTGAGCTAACCGCGCGAACCGCTGCAGCGCCCACGCCGATCGTGTCGGATGAAAGTAGTGGACGTGCGCGTCGACGATCCCCGGCAGGATTCCCTCCAACGTCACCACATGGCCAGCGTGCCATATTTTCGGTTCGACGCGCCGCACATTTCTGGCGACGTCGGCCACTCCGACTAGAGTGGGGTTGCCTGAATGACCGTTGCGTCCGTTGCCGTCGCCGACGCGGAAAGTGAGCGAATCGCGTGCCTGTGCCCGAGCAGCCGATCCTGGCCTACGCCCGAGCCTTGGTGACGAGCGATCCGGACCGCTTTGGACGCAGCGTCTTTGCCCGCATGTTTGCCATGGAGCCGGCCGTGCGCGAATTGTTTCCCGCTGAGATGGCCGGGCTGCGAACGTCTTTCACCGATGTGCTGGTGCACGTGCTCGACGCGATTCCGGCTCCCGACGGGCACGACGAACTCATTGAGTTTCTGGCCCAGTTGGGCCGCGACCACCGCAAGTACGGGGTCACCAGCGAGCACTACTGGCTGATCTACGAGGCGCTGCTGTCGGAGTTCGCGTTTGCGTTTGGGCCGCGCTGGACCACCGCCGCCCAAGAAGCGGTCAGCCAGGCCATGATGCTGACGACGGGCGTGATGCGCGGGGCGGCCGAGAGCGCCCACGACCCCGCGCTCTGGCAGGCCAGCGTGGTCGAAAAGTTCAGGATTACCCGTGAACGCGCGGTCGTCCGACTCATTGTTACCGGGCCGCGCCCCAATTTCGCGACGGGCCAGTATTTGGAGACGCAGATCCCGCAGTGGCCGCGGACGTGGCGCAATTTGTCGCCATCGATCCCGCCTAACGAGCGCGGGGAGCTGGAGTTCCACGTGCGTGCCGTCCCGGGCGGCCGCGTGAGTCGGTCGATCGTGAACGACACCGAGGTCGGCGACGTGTGGACCTTTGCGCAGCGGCACGGTGCGATGCGGATTGATCCGACCCGACCGGCCCTCCTGGTGGCTGGCGGTACCGGATTGGCACCGCTGCGCGCCTTGCTGATCGACTTATCGCGGTACGTGGACGCCAAACCAGTCCATCTGTTCTACGGTGCCCAATACCCCGGCGAGCTGTACGAACTCGGTGTGCTGAAACAGCTTTCGGCCACGAACCCGTGGCTGCGCGTCACGGCTGTCGTCGAGAGAACCGAAGACCCCTGGTGGCTTACCGGTGCCACCGACCCCCGACAGTGGGGCCTGGAAGTACGCACGGGCAAGGTGGGTGAAGTGGCTGCCGCTTACGCCGACTGGTCCGACCGCCAGGTGCTCCTGTCTGGCCCGGCCCCGATGGTGTTCCACACCTCGTTGCGACTCCGCGCCGCGGGCGTGGATCCGGATGCGATCATCCATGACCCGCTGAATTAGCACCGCGAAGGAACGCAAGCGTCCCCGTGAGAGGTCACCGCGGGCTATTTGTCCGCGGTGAGTGCTGTCGGGGACGCTTGCGACAATGCTCCGGAGCGGAGCGACCACCACAGACAAAACAGGCCCTTGCACTAGGCAAGGACCCGTTGTTGCTTAACAGAGTCAGCGCTTCCCGGCACCTGCGGCGATGATCAGCAACCCGCCAAGGAGAGAGACATTCTTCAGGAACTGGACCTTCTGCATTTTGCGCTGCATGGGGTCGTCAATTTTCCAGAAGGGGTGACCGGCTGCGGTGGTGGGGACAAGCGATGCGGCGATGAGACCGGCTCCGGCACGTGCACCCACACCCGAGGCAATCATGGCGCCGCCGACCGCCATCGCGGCACCGTTAGCGCGGACAATGGTCTCGTTGTCGAGGGGGATCGGCACCACGGCGCGCGCCTGATCAAGGAGCGGTGCCGCCTGGCCAACACGACCACCCGGCTCCGTCGCTGCGTCGTACCCAAGCATGATGTACGGGACGCCCGTCATGGCGCGGGTGGCGGCACGGAACAAACTCATAGAAAACGATCCTTTCGGTATGTCCTGCGACCCTCAGCGTAATCACGGTTCCTGAGCGTTGCCGTCAGCGCGAACGCTTACTCCGCGGCTGCCACACCACCAGCGCGCTGGTCCTAGGGACCTGAACGAGTTCCCCGTGTCGGCGAGGGGCAGACTCGGCTTGGCGGGTCAGGTCGGCGACCCGTTGACGCAGTGCGTCCACTTCGTCGCTGAGCTCAATGATCCGTTTAATGCCCGCGAGGTTGACGCCTTCGTTTTGTGAGAGGCGTTGGATTTCGCGGAGCATTTCCACGTCCCGATTCGAGTACCGACGACCGCCGCCGCGCGTGCGCTGCGGGGTCACGAGGCCGAGACGGTCGTAGGTGCGGAGCGTCTGGGCGTGCATGCCAGCCAGTTCCGCCGCCACAGAAATCATGAATGTGGCGGCGTCACTGAACTCGTCACGCGCAGGCTTGTCGTTTCGTGGGTTGTTGTCGCCTGCCATGGGTCATCACCTTCCCCAACCGGCGCGGGGGTCAAAGCCGCTGGCCTTTTCGGCCTCCGCGTACTGTTTCATCGCTTCGACGGCAGCGTCGTCGAGCTTGGTCGGCACCGACACCTTCACGGTGACGAGCAGATCGCCCGAGCCACCCGACCGCTTCGGGACGCCGCGGCCCTTGAGCCGCAATGTCCGACCGTCCGAGGTGCCCGACGGGATCTTGACTCCGACGCTACCGTCGAGCGTCGGAACAGACACGGTGGCACCGAGGACAAGTTCGGAGATCGAGACCGGCAACTGCACTTTGAGGTCGTTGCCGTTGCGGGTGAAGACCTTGTCGGCGCTCACGTGCACGGTCACGTATAGATCGCCGGACGGCGCACCGCGCATCCCGGCTTCGCCTTGTCCGGCGAGTCGGATCCGTTGGCCGTCTTCCACACCTTGCGGGACGCGAACGTTGATGGTTCGCGGTCGCACGGTGATGCCGGAGCCTTGGCAGTCGGGGCACGGGTCGTCGATCTTGGTACCGGTGCCCTGGCAGTCGGGGCACGGTTCGGAGAAGCCGAAGTGTCCCTGGTTCCGCGTGACGAACGCCGACCCGTTGCAGGTGGGGCAGGTGCGCGGGCTGGTGCCCGGCTTGGCTCCACTGCCGTGGCACTTGGTACACGGCGACGGGCTGGTGACCCGCAGCGTGACCGTGGTGCCTTGGACGGCGTCGCGGAAGGCGAGCGTCGTTTCGGTTTCGAGGTCGTTGCCACGACGTTGGCGTGCTCCGCCAGTGCTGCCGCCCGCACGACCTCCGCGGTTCCCGAGAAGGTCACCGAAGATATCGCCGAAGCCGCCTCCGCCGCCGCTGCCGCCACCGCCGAAGAGGTCGCCGATGTCGAAGCCGCCAGCACCGCCGCCACTGAATCCGCCGCCGTTGCCGCCGCGGAAGCGACCGGACGACATCAGGGTGCGGGCTTCGTCGTATTCCTTGCGTTTGGTGTCGTCGGACAGCACGCTGTGCGCCTCGGAGACCTTTTTGAATCGTTCCTCGGCCGCTTTGTCGCCCGGATTGGCATCCGGGTGCAACTCTCGAGCGAGTTTCCGGTAGGCCTTCTTAATCTGGTCGGCAGTGGCGTCGGAAGAAACGCCGAGGTCTGCATAGAAGTCCCGTTCGAGCCATTCACGCTGTGGTGCCATCAGGCGTCACCTCCTAAAAGTCTGTGTGTGCAAAGTATGTGTGTGCAGCGGGTCGCGGGGCGGCGCCGGGAGAACCCGGTGCGTCGCCCCCGCGCCCACATGCTGCGTTATTCGCTCGGTGCCGGATCAGTGACCGTCACCATTGCGTGGCGAATCACCTTGTCGCCCAGACGGTATCCCGTCCGGAAGACGTTGCCGATCACCTGTGCGTCGCCGCTGCTGTCGTCCTGGATTGCTTCGTGCAGTTCCGGGTCGAAGGCTTCGCCGGGCGCGGCGAAGGGGGCGAGCTTTTCGCTGGTCAGGATGTCGCCGAGTTTGTCGGCGAAGGCCCGCAGCGGTCCTTCTTCGAGGTCGCCGTGCTCGCGGGCACGGTCGAAGTCGTCGAGGATGGGCAGCAGTTTCTCGACGAGCAACTGCTTGCCGCGGTCGACGGACAGCAGGGCCTCTTCGGCACTGCGGCGACGGAAGTTGGCGAATTGTGCCCGCTCCCGCTGCAGTGCTTCGGTAAGTTCGGCAACCTGCGGGTCGGCCGGGGCCGCCTCGTCGCCGGTCGGCTGGGCCGCTGCTTCTTCGGCAGCGGCACCAGCCTGATCGGTGTCCGTATCGGTCACCGTGACCGGTTCGTCGGCGTTGTTACCGGCCGTCACTTGTTCTCGCCGTCGGCTGGGTCGTCCACAACCTCAGCGTCGACAACATCGTCGGCACCGGCGTCGCCTGCAGCGCCAGCGGCTTCACCTTCGGCCTGGGCGCTCGCGTAGATTGCCTGGCCCATGGCCTGCGACTCCTCCGAGAGCTTCTCGATGGCCGCACGGATCGCTGCCGTGTCGGTGCCCTTGAGCGCTTCGTTGGCTTCGCTGATGGCCGCGGTGACCTTGTCCTTGACGTCGGCGGGGACCTTGTCCTCGTTGTCCTTCAGGAACTTGTCGGTCTGGTGGACCAGCGACTCGGCCTGGTTGCGGGTCTCGGCCTCTTCACGACGGACACGGTCTTCCTCAGCGTGAGCTTCGGCGTCCTTGACCATGCGGTCGATCTCTTCCTTCGACAGACCCGATCCGTCCTGGATGCGGATGCTGTTTTCGGTGCCGGTGCCCTTGTCCTTGGCGGTGACGTGCACGATGCCGTTGGCGTCGATGTCGAAGGTCACCTCGATCTGCGGGACACCCTGCGGGGCCGGGGCGATGCCGCCGAGCTCGAACGAGCCGAGCAGCTTGTTGTGCGAGGCGATCTCGCGCTCACCCTGGTACACCTGGATCTGCACGGACGGCTGGCTATCTTCGGCCGTCGTGTAGGTCTCCGAGCGCTTGGTCGGGATGGTGGTGTTGCGCTCGATCAGCTTGTGCATGACGCCACCCTTGGTTTCGATACCGAGGGACAGCGGGGTCACGTCGAGCAGCAGCACGTCCTTGACCTCGCCGCGCAGCACGCCAGCCTGGAGTGCGGCACCAACGGCGACAACCTCATCAGGGTTGACGCCCTTGTTGGGCTCCTGGCCACCGGTGAGTTCCTTGACCAGTTCGGTCACGGAAGGCATACGGGTGGAGCCACCGACGAGCACCACATGGTCGATGTCGCCGACGGGGATTCCGGCGTCCTTGATGACGGCCTGGAACGGTGCGCGGGTGCGCTCGAGCAGGTCGTTGGTGATCTTCTGGAATTCGCTACGTGAGAGCTGCTCGTCCAGGAAGAGCGGGTTCTTGTCGGCGTCCACCGTGATGTACGGCAGGTTGATGGACGTGCTCTGCGAAGCGGAAAGCTCAATCTTGGCCTTCTCGGCAGCTTCGCGGAGACGCTGCATCGCCATCTTGTCCTTGGTCAGGTCGATACCGGCGCTGGCCTTGAACTTGTCGACGAGCCATTCGACGATGCGCTCGTCCCAGTCGTCGCCACCGAGGTTGTTGTCGCCCGACGTGGCGCGGACCTCGACGACGCCGTCGCCGATTTCCAGCAGCGAGACGTCGAACGTGCCGCCACCGAGGTCGAAGACCAGGATGGTCTGCTCTTTTTCGCCCTTGTCGAGGCCGTATGCGAGTGCGGCTGCGGTGGGCTCGTTGACGATGCGCAGGACTTCGAGGCCGGCGATCTGGCCGGCTTCCTTGGTGGCCTGACGCTGTGCGTCGTTGAAGTAGGCGGGGACGGTGATGACCGCTTCGGTGACGTCCTCACCCAGGTAGGCCTCGGCGTCGCGCTTGAGCTTCATGAGCGTGCGGGCGCTGATTTCCTGCGGGGTGTACTTCTTGCCGTCGATTTCGACGGACCAGTTCGGGTCGCCCATGTGGCGCTTCACCGAACGGATGGTGCGGTCGACGTTGGTGACGGCCTGGTTCTTGGCGGGCTGGCCGACCAATACTTCACCGTTGCGCGCAAAGGCGACGACAGACGGGGTGGTACGCGAACCTTCTGCGTTGGCGATGACGGCAGCTTCGCCGCCTTCGAGCACCGACACAACGGAGTTGGTGGTGCCGAGGTCGATTCCGACAGCACGTGACATGTGTGTTCCTCCTAGATCCGGCAGTTGGTTGAGCGCCGGTTAGTTCTTGGGGCCGCTTAGGCCTGTTTGGTCTCGCTGATCTTGAAACCTCAGCGCCTGCGACTCAGGTTTAATCGACTTTTCGGTCGCCGTCAACCTTGTTGAGTCTTAGTCACTCAAGTTTCTCGATCGGTTCAACTGCGGTAGGCCCGAGAACATTCCGGAAAATTGCGTTTATGCCGCTCAAAGCCATGTGAGCCTGCTCACGAAACCCTTTTACGGCGTGTTTTAGGCCAACGGCACGCGCTTGCGCACGGATTCGGCGCTAATCATGTGACCTGTCACGTTCACCCGAACGATTGGTGGCGGCTGTCACGTATGTCCAATTTCAGACTATCGAGATTGTCAGTTTGTGCTGGCAGCCCTACAAAAACGATGGCGTTACAGGTTTCTAGTCCGCAGGCCGGGTACGGCACAAAACCCAACTTTGGGCATCAAAGTGCGTTCTGGGCGTATACCTCACAACTGACCGGCCACCCATCATTTGGGCATGGCTAATACCGCACGAATGATTTCCACTGCACGACGCGCAGCCGTCGTCGCTGCCGCCGGCGCTGCTGCGGTTGCGATGGCCGGCATCGGTACCGGAGCTGCTAACGCGGCTGTGGGCGACGACCTCAACGATTCCTGCATGAGCTTCTCGCAGGACGGTGGCGCAACCTGGGGCGACCAGGATTCCCTCCGGTACGACAACACCATCAACCCGATCCCGGGCAAGTTCGCACTCAACTCCGAGTTCCAGGTGAAGAACACCTGCGACGCCCCGGCCAAGTTCCGCGTGCTGACCGCATTCTGGAAGGTGACTGGCAACGGCACAGCGCAGTTGCGCGCAGACATCGATGGCAAGACCGGCTCGCCCGTCTCCATCACTGGAACCTCGTTGTCAGTCGATGACGCCAAGCTGGTCGCCGAGTCGGGCCGCCTCACCAAGGGCAAGCCCGTGTCGGTGAAGCTCCTGATCGGGTTGCCCTCGAACGAGACCAATCAGGGCTTCGACATCAACCCCGGTTGGGGCATGTTCCTCCAGGAAGTCGCTGGCACCGGCGGTGGCGGAAACGGCGGCGGTACCGGAGGCGGCAGCCTGGACGGTGTCTTCGGCAGCCTCGGCGGATCGGGCAGCCTCGGCGGTCTGATTCCGAGCAGCTTCAACACGTCGGCAACTGTCGTCGCAAACCAGTAGCGCTCAGGCATCTCAACCCGGCCGGCGCGTCGCGTCAGCCAACCACAAACTTCGGTCACCTTGGATTATCGGCCGCAGAAGGTCATTACGACCACCCGCGCAATTCCGCGCGACCCCTCCCTTTGAGCCGGAACACTTCCGGCACCTTCCCTGAACAGGAAACAGGAACACATGAACAAGGCAACCAAGGGCGCTCTCGCCGCAGCCGCAGCCGCAGCCATCCTCGCCGGTGGCGCAGGCACCATGGCCGCGTGGAACTCGACCGCACCCGGAACCGGCGGCGGCACCATCACCGCAGGTTCGATGACGGTTACCCAGCAGCCGGACACCGGCGGCTGGGCTTGGGCTGACGGCACTCCGATCGCCGACATCACCACCATCAAGATCGTTCCGGGCCAGTCAGTCAAGTACACCGCGATCTACAACGTCGAACTCATCGGTACCAATCTGAAGGCAGACCTGGTGCCGACCCTCGGCGGCGTCACCGGCGAACTCGCAGCCCTGCTCACCGTGACCAACACCGGTGGCGGCTCTACAGAAGTCACTGCGAGCGGCCCTCACACCGTCAGCACCACCATCCTTTTCGATCCGGCCAAGGCTGGCGACGACCTCGGCATGAATAAGACCGCAACCCTCGCCGGTGCCACGGTCACGTTGACCCAGAAGTAATCCACCTCCACTAAAGGTCTTCATGAAGCCCCAAATCAAGTGGGCGCTCGCAGCCGCGGCGGTTCTGTTGGTGGGATTCTTTTCCCTCCAGCAGACCGGCGCACTGTGGAGCTCCAACGCATCCAGTAATGGTGGTGGCACCATCACCGCAGGCAAACTCGATATCTCTGCAGGTCAGGGTGGCGTCAAGCAGTTCACCCTTGATGGCATGGAAAAATCCAATGCCGGCCGCGGCGACAGCGTGCAGAAGGCACTGCCAGTCATTAACTCCGGCAACGTGACGATGCAGTACAAGCTAAACGGCATCCAGGTCAATGGCACCGCGCCGCTCACCTTCAGGATCGCCAAGGTTGCAAACGAAGCGGCCTGTACTCCCACCGGCGATGTCGGCACTGAGCTCTACAACGGTGCAGGCAACTCCGCGAGCTTCGCCGCTCAAAAGGTCGCTGCTGGCACCACTGAGGTGCTTTGCTTGCGGGTCACCATCGCCAGTAACGCACAGACGTCGCAGAGCTCGAATGCAACGTTCACGTTCGGTGCAAATTCGGTAGCGGGCGCATGATTTCCAGTCGCGGGACACACCACACCGACGAGACCCAGGTTCTACCGGGTCCCGGCGAGGCAACGACGGTAGCCGCCGACGTGGACGATGAGAAGACTCCACCAATCTGGTGGATCAAGACCATCGCCTCGTACACGCTGCTTGCTGTCGCTGTAGCACTGCTTGCAGTGCTTGTGGTGATCCCGCGACTTACCGGTTCCACCGCTTACACGGTGCTGACCGGTTCCATGCAACCCACATACCCGCCGGGAACGCTGATCGTCGTCAAACCGACTCCGGGAGAAAATCTCGAAGCCGGCGACGTCATCACGTTCCAGCCGAAGTCGGGCGATCCGTCCGTCGTCACTCACCGCATCGTCAGCATCGTCTACGACGCAAAGGGCGTTCAAAAGTTCATCACCAAGGGTGACGCCAACAACGTCACCGATGAGACTCAACTCGTCGCGGAACAAATTCGCGGCAGGCTCATCTACTCGGTGCCATACCTCGGTCGCCTCAACTCGGTCCTTTCAGGATCGACGCGAAGCGTTCTGCTCTTCCTCGCCGCCGGCGCACTCGGTGTTTATGCCCTGTGGATGTGGATCAGCAGTCTCCGTGACCGCAAGAACGGCACAGGTTCCGGCGATCAACCTGATTCCGACGACGAACCGGATGGCGATCCCTCGCCACCGACCGTCGACCCGATGATGGAGGCGATTCAGAACCTCGCCGTACCCGAACAGTTCGTTCCCGCCCAACCGACGTGCCACGCCTGCGGGACACCGCAAGTCGGCAGTAGTCAGTTGGCATATTCGGCTGTTCCCGAACTGCCAAGGCAATACCAATCACCACCGGTCCACGACGGCCCCAGCCAAGTGACCACCCGGCCGATACCGGTCGTCCGCTAAATGTCCCTCACCGACATCTTCCCAACTGACAAGGCAGCAATTATGTCTTCACCCCACGAATCCGGCGACACCGCACGGTCGGGACTGCGTCGACGTCTCGGCGAAACCGGCTGGACGCGCGCTCGCGCCATCGCTTCGCTCGGTATGGTCCTCGGCCTCGGTGCCGTCGGCACCATGGCCGCGTGGTCGGATACCGCATCGGCCACCACCGGGCAGTTCTCCACCGCGTCGGTCGACGTCAAGATCGCACTCGACAGCAAGCGCCCGACCCTCGGCTTCACGTCGCTGAATAAGATCAACCTTGGCAAGGGCGACAGCACCGCCGCGATGTTGCCTGTCAACAACCTCGGCGCGAGCAACTTCACGTACACGATGAAGGCTGTCGCAGCCGACGCCGGAACGTTTGTTCCGCCAGCCAACGTGATGCCCGCAGGTACCGTTCCGTCGGCCAGCGACTTCGCCTCGAACCTCACGGTGACGGTGTACGCCGGAGGGTCCGCAAGTGGCGGCAGCTGCACCGGCGGCACTCAGATCGGCACCGGCACAATGGCTCTCGGCTCACCGGTTAACCTTGTGACCACTGCGCGCCCTGTCAACGTGGCGGCCACCGAGAACCTCTGCATCCAGGCCACACTGAGCTCGGGCGCACCAGTAACGGCACGCATGTCAGCGGTTTCGATCGACTTCCAGTTCGTGGCCACTCAGGCGTGATGCAGCGATGAGTCAGCAAAACGATCAGCCGCAGCGCCGCTCCCGACATGAGCTCGCGCTCAACGTCGGCGCGGTGCTGGGACTGACCTGCATCGTCGTAGCCATCGCTTCCATGCTGTTTGGTATCACACCGCTGGTGTTCCGATCCGGTTCTATGTCCCCGGACATTCCGACCGGTTCGCTCGCCATCGCGCACAGCGTCGACGCGCAAGATCTCAAGGTCGGCGATGTCGTGAGTGTTTACAACGACGCAGGCACCCGCATCAGCCACCGCATCGTGGGCATCAACCCCGGTGTGGATGGCGGTGTCTCGCTGACTCTGAAGGGCGACGCGAACCGCGTTGTCGACCCCGAGCCCTACAACGTGACGGCAGCCGACCACATCATCGCCAGCGTTCCGCTGCTCGGCTATGTCGCGGCGTGGCTGTCGAGCAAGACTGCGATTTTCCTCGGCGGCATCGTCGCCGGAGCCCTGTTGATGCTGGCGTTTGGCCCCATCCGCCGACCCGGCAGCACCACCGCGTCCGACGACGCACCCCAGACCGAATCATCCGCCGAGCCCGCAGACAGTAGCGAGCCCGAGCTTCAGGAGGCCAACTGTGGCTAACATTCTTCAAACTATCCGCGGCAAGGTCCCGTCCAAGCGGGCCTTGTTCGCTATCGGAGGCACCGCCGCCATCGCACTCGGTGTGATGCAGACTGCCGACACCATGGCCGCCGGTACTGATGCTGCGAACGCCGATGCTTCGCAGATCGCGAGCCAGAACTTTGCGCCGGTTCCAATTATCAGTGGCCTGGCATGTAGTGGCCAGACTGGTACCAACAAGGTCGAACTGCGGTGGAACAACCTAGGGCCAGATTTCAAGTACGTCGTCGAAGTGTCGTCTAGCAGCGGCGGCTCCGCATACAAATCCAGCACTGTGACGAGCCCTAACTCCGGGAATCTGCAGATCAACGGAGGAACCTTTAAGGGCAAGGTTTACTCGTACGCGCGCGTACGAACACAGAACATCTCGACTGGCGAAATCTCCGAAGGCTTCAGTGAGTGGTTTGTCCTGAATTGGGAAGCAACTACCTATTGCACCGGCCAAAGCACAGGTTTCAACGGCAACAAGGATATTGCGGATTGGCAGCAACAAGCGGATTGGAATCCCGGCACTCCCGCCCATCGGACTAGCAACGGCGCCTCCCGTACCGCACCTCCTGGTTCAAGCGATGCAGCGAGCCCATCGACTCCGTCCCCTAGTTCCTCGACACCTTCGGCCGCACCGTCTGAGACTCCGTCGTCAACGCCGCCCTCAGCACCAAGCACGCCGTCGTCCGCCCCGAGCACCCCGTCGTCTGAGGCACCGGCAACCACCGAGCCCTCCACTCCGGCACCCGAGCCGAAGATCACCGTCAGCGTCGGTGTTGCTGGCGAAGCTGCAGGCTTCACCATTTACAAGGACGGCGTTGAGTCGTGTTCCGCTGACAAGGCTCCGAGCGACAAGGTCAATGTCGGAGGCAACGAAGTCACCATCACCACTGCTGACGGCGCAGTGAAGAAGGTCAACCCGGACACCTGCGCAGTCTCGTAGCGCGCGTCAAACAAAACTAGCGATGGACGTTTGGCCGATTACCGGCCGAGCGTCCATCGCTATTTTGTTTGCGGAAGCGGATGACTCAGCCCTCGCAGCCCGCTTCCCTATCGCCCCACCGCTTCTCGGGACCAGCCGCCAATTAAGCGTGTACCTTTCCGCCATATAGCGCCAAAAAGGTACACGCCTAAGCTTCGTCGGCCGGGCGGCTACTTGGGCGTCGCGCCCAGCGCTTGGCTGACCGTTTGGTTGGGGTCCGTCGAGCACATCAGCTTGGCGAGCGTTCCGGCGATGCCCTGATTGTTCGGATGAATCTTCGTCTTACCGCCAGCGATGATCGCACCGCCAACAGCCGTTTGGGTTGCCTCGTCGAGCGTCATGAACTCGGCGCACGTCATAGTCAACGCATTCGCGGGAGCGTTCGCTGGCGGCGGGATCGGCGTGAACGTCGGATCCGGAACAGTGGTCGACGACGACGTCGAAGACGAAGTCGTGGTCGACGTGGTGGAAGCACTCCCATCGGCCTTCACCGGCGAACCGTCATTCGACGAGCAGCCAGTCAACGACACAGCCCCCAAGACCACCGCGCAAGCAGCTACCGCAAAACGTTGCTTTGCCATGTCGAGGAGCTTAGATGAGGCGGCAGCGGGTACTTGAGTTTTGCCATTCGGATGGATGGGTGCGCTGTCGGCCTGTGGCACGGCGGGTAGCGGTCGAGACTCGGTATCCACCGTGGGTGGCAAAGCCCGACAGAGCGCCATCCGGCGAGACAGAAGGGGCACAGCTTCGCTCGCCGCCAGATCCCCCGGCGTCTCTCAACTAGATCCCTCCGGACCGGACCCGGCGATTGAAGCGCTCACCGAAACGCTCCCCGACTCCCATCCCGACAGCGCCCGTAGTCGGCTTTTAGGGCGATCGCGGGCGCACGCACCCTTCCGCAATGTCCGAATTGCGGCGTGTATTTATCCGGACCGGATAAATCTTTCACACCCCTGACCTGCACAGACGATACAGTTTCACGACCTTAATGTTGCTAGGAGTTTGCTGTGGGTATCGAATGGGGCACGAGAGCAACTCGCTCTCAAACAGTCCGATCCGCAACAGGCATGCGTGGTCGGGGGGAACTGTTACAAAACGCCACCAACAGCACTGTGTGGCAACACAAACAAGACAGGGGGGATCGTCGTGCCACGACACATCACCAAAGGATTGCTACTCGCGATAGTCACGATCTGCGGGTTAGCTACAGCGTTGCTAGCTGGACCAGCCGATGCCAAGACCAACCACACCCGCGAGGGTGTGGACATCACCTTGACCGCATCGAAACTGCACGCGCAGAAGATCCCGGCGTTGGATTCCTCGCCCATGTCAGGGGAAGCGCTGCTGTCCTCGGATGTGCATGCCGCGGTCGCCAACATCGACGGCAAGACCGTGCGGGCCACCGTCGAGGTCGGCTATCAGATCGGGTACCCGGTCTCGGTGGCCCCGAGCGGGGTCAAGGTCACCGCGCACACACCGGAACTAAAGCTCTCCGGAGGCGTCAACGCCAAGGTCGCCCCCGAGGTCACCATCTCCGGCTCCGGCGGTGGCGGCAAGCTCGGTGAGGTCGGCGGCGAACTCGGTGCCGACGCGACCGTGATCCCGTCCGCAGACCTGGAGTTCGAGGTCGGCGCCGGCAAAATCACGACCGTCACCCTCGCCGAGATTGCGTTGACTAAGCCCACGGCCGACATTGTGCTGTCTGGGATTGAACTCAATACCACCAACGCTCTCGGCCCGATCAGCGTACGGCCCTTCGCCAAGATCTCCGTCACCACCGAGACCGGCGTCTACGTCTACTACGACCACGGCCCCACCAGCCGCATCTGAAAAGGGCCGAGAAAATGTTGAACACAAATTCCATTCGGGCCGACAACGAGCGCGGTTCTCTAAGAGTTGCCTTCGCCGGCTTCCTTGCGATCGTCGTCGCCTTGGTCTTGGCGTTGTCGCTGGCCCCGGCAGCATCAGCGGAGACCCCGGCTCAACGCTGCCAACGCGAAACCAACGCCTACAACAACGCTTGGAAGGCTGTCGGCCAGAAGCCTCCGGCTCCATACCGCTGCGGAAGCAACAACGCACCGCCACCGACCCTCTCGCCATCAACACCGGAATCGATTCCTGATGAGGCACTAGAGCCCACGGCTTCTGCACAGGAAGACTCTGGTGACGGGCCAAATATCAATGCGCCCACTGAACGTCGCCAGATCGAGCATCCAGGGGCAGGGCAGAAGCCGATTGGCGAAAACCCCTCGCGATCGACCACTACGACCACGTCGCATCCAGAGTTGCAAACCACGTCTGTCGCGCGTCCCGATCCTGTGCGCCCGACCGCGGCAAACAAACCACGGAGTCCGGACTTCACTTCCAGTACTCTGCGTTCGGTCCTTGATATCAACGACTACAAGAAGGATGTGTCGGGAACTGGTTGCATCCCGGGTGAAGATGCCGGTTGCGATGGAGGACCAGGTCGAGGCCGCAGCATGTGCCTAGGCAAGGTTGGCTTCGGATGTCATGACTACCGATTCGAGACCGAGTACATCAAGACCGACCGGACGGTCGACTACTCGAAGGTGGTCGCGTCCTGCGGATCTAATGTAGCGATGCAGTCGTTCTGCGACCCCACCCTCACTAAGGAATACTCCGTTACTGTCGAAACTAAGTGGGAAATGGGCGAAGGCCCAATCAAGGCCGAGGTTGGACTGTCGGCCTCATCGACGACGACCGTTCAGATCAACTGCGGAAATCCACTAAATCCCGAACTCTATTCTCGCGTCGACGTCTACCCCTCGAAGGTAGTCCCGGAATATTCCCTCGCCATGTTCAACAGAGACAACAACGACCTCATCGAAAGGTCCGGCCCCCACCACGGCTCCGAAACCGTCTCACACATGTGCAACTACGTGCTCAAGTAGAGGATCGAGAAACTGATGAAAATCGCTGCCAGAAACGACATCCGAGATTTAATGGCTATCGCCCTTGGCCCTATTGCAATGGTTCTCCTCCTCACGTCCTGCTCAGAGGATGCGTCCGCGAATGACGCTAAATCGCCGTCGTCCTCCTCAACCGCTTCCACCATGACTGATCGCAAGGTCATCGATTGGAAGGAAGTTCCCGCGCAAGCTCTCATTGGGGGAGACGCAAGGGAAGTAGCCGGATCGCTAACACCGTTTGACGCCAAGTACGACGGCGAGAAGGGACAGTCGATCGGTGGCGGTGTCCCCTATCAACTGGGTGGCCGGACCATCGCAACGACGTTCATGAACGCCACCGAAGCTGCGATCGGAAAGACGTCGGAGGTGGCAGGAGACAGCGTGATCATCGGGGCCTGCGTACACGCTGAAAAGTCGAGGTACAACATCGTCCTCAACGTTGTCTCACGCGAGAACGCGACAACCGACGTGGTCATGAGAGGCAAGCAGGGAAAGTTCCCTCCTGAAAAGAACGACTGCAACCCTCACGCCGAAGTCCCTTTCCCTGTCCTGGAGAAACCCGCTGAGTAAGGAAATCAGTATCATATGAGGATTGCATTCGCCATCCTGGAACGGCGACGGACCACCGGGCAAACCTGACAAGGGCCAGAGAAACCTCTGAGCACAGCTATATCGAAGCCGACCACAGTTCTAGTTCGATTAGCCTCGATCTGTCATTGGTTAGGGTTCATGTCCGGTGTGGTCTCCACCAAGATTCAGTCAGAGGACTCCGACTCATCCGCTTCCTTAGCCTTGCGTCGCTGCGACTCGGCGCGTTCGCGGGCCTGGCGTTGGAACTCTTCGACGTCGCGTCGTACCTGTTCCGGAGTCTGATTTGGCCGTTCGTATTCCGGGAATCCGGCTGTCGGACGCGATCCGCGAGGCGACGCCACAGACCCCGGCCCCTCGGGGCGTCCCACCAGAAACCAGATCACCGAACCGACCAACGGCAAGAAGATCACGATCAGCACCCACGCGACCTTCGGCAGATGTCGCACCCGATATTCCTCGGCCACAATCACGTCGATGAGCGCGATCACCCACATCGCCAACACCAGCAAGCTCACTAACGGCATGGTTCCCCCACTGTCGCCGACAACGAATACCCGAGCATAGTGCCCACAACCCGAACTACCCGGCATTGCCGATAGCCTCCTACCCATGAGCAACATCAGCTACGAAGTCCGCGACAACGTCGCCCACGTCCGACTCGACCGCCCCGAAAAGCACAACGGACTCACCCTCGACATGCTCGACGACCTCACCGCGGCCGCCGACCGCGTCGCCAAAGACAGGTCCGTGCGGGCCGTTGTCTTGGCGGGCGAAGGTGAATCCTTTTCTTCCGGACTCGATTTCGCGTCGGCCGGTAAGGAACAGAAGCGCATCATGCGGAACCTGATTCCCAAGCGCGCCTCGGCCGCCAATAATTTCCAGGCCGCCGGTTGGGCATGGCGCAGCGTGCCCGTCCCAGTCATCGCCGTCGTCACCGGGCACTGCTTCGGCGGCGGCCTGCAGATCGCGCTCGGCGCCGACTTCCGCTACTCCACCCCGGACGCCGACTACTCGATCATGGAAGCCAAGTGGGGCCTCATCCCCGACATGTCCCTGTCGGCGAGCATCGCCCAACTCACCAGCATCGACGTCGCCAAGCGTCTTACCATGACGGGCGAAAAGTTCAGCGCCCAGCAGGCGCTCGACTGGGGTTTGGTCAGCGAGATCCACGACGACCCGTTCGCCGCGGCCGACGCCTTCATTGACGTCATCAAAGACCGTTCACCCGACGCCGTCGCCTCGTCGAAATCGTTGTTTGAGAACACTTGGTACAACGGGTCGCGACTGTCGTTCCCCGTGGAACAAGCGCTGCAGGTCCGGCTCCTGCGCGGAAAGAACGCGGCGATCGCCCGCAAGGCAGGCATCGCCAAGGAGAAGCCCGAGTTCGTCGAACGACAGGTATGACCCAGTAAATAAGGCCCAGCGGGGCCGTCAGCCGACCGCCCGCTCCAGCCTCTGCAGTTCTCGGGAGAGACCCTGCGCGCCCTGGTCCAGCAGCCGCCGGACGGCAATCTTGAGCACCGGCTCGGCGATCGCGAGGACACCCTTGAAGTCGAAGGCCACCGCGTAGGTGACGGCGGTGCGCGCGGCACCCTCAACAATCGTGATGGTGTCGACGGCGGTGATCGACTTCTTCTGGCCGCGCAGCCGAATCAAGTTGTGCGGTTCCAGGTCGGTGACCCGATAGTCGAGCTCGGTGCTGCGGCCTGCGAACATGCTCTCAACGCGGTACTCGGTGCCCACCCCGCCGTCGCCGGAGAGCCGATGCACCGAGACAGCATTGGGGTCCCAGTCCTCGGCGTTGCCGAAGTCGGCGAGGTAGGTAAAGACAGCCTCGGCCGGTGCCTCGGTGTACACGGTGCGCTGCAACTCGATCATGCGATGCCTTTCTAGGAGTGATCATCTGGCGTGGCCGCGGCCTCGCCGGTGATGTTGCGGGCCATCCCGCTGAAGATGGCGTTGTGAAAGGGAACGATCGACGCCCAGTAGAGGTGCCCGGCCAGACCGTTCGGCCGGAACAGCGCCCGTTGACGGTAGGTGGTGCCGCCGTCGTCGTTCGGAATCACCGAAAGCTCCAGCCAGGCATCGCCCGGCACCTTCATCTCGGCGCGCAGGCGCAGTAGTCGCGGACGGTCGAGTTCCTCCACCCGCCACCAGTCCAGGGCCTCCCCGACCCGCAGCCGTCGCGGGTCGCGCCGTCCGCGCCGCAGACCGACACCGCCGGTGACGCGATCGATCCAGCCGCGCACCGACCACGCCAGCGGGAACGAGTACCAGCCGGTCTCGCCGCCAATCGCCTCGATCACGTCCCACAGCGCCTCCGGGCTGGCCGACGTCGTGGTCTCCCGCTCGTCCTTGTAGAGGGTGCCGCCGGACCACGAGGGATCGGACGGCAGGGGGTCGGACGGCGCGGGCGAGGAATCAGCGTCCGACCATCGGGTCGGCACGTCGAGGTCCTTGATTCGGGTGAGGGCCAGCTCCACCGCGCGCTCGTACCCGATGGCGCCTTCGGGCGGATCCGGGATGTACTCCGCGATGTCGTGCTCGCGGCACACCACCTCGTGGATCAGCGATTCCATCAGCGGCACGGCGATCGATCGCGGCACCGGCGTCACCAGGTTCACCCATTGGGCCGAGAGCCACGGCGTGAGCACCGGGACCGGTACGACGACGCGTCGCGGCAGCCCGGCGATCACCGCATACTTGCGCATCATGGTCAGGTAGGTGAGGACGTCCGGTCCGCCGATGTCGAAGCTGCGGTTCACCTCGGCGGGCAGGCTCGCGGCACCGACCAAGTAGTAGAGGACGTCACGGACGGCGATCGGCTGAATGCGGTTCTTGACCCACCGCGGCGTGATCATCGCTGGCAGTCGTTCGGACAGGTAGCGCAGCATCTCGAAGCTCGCCGATCCCGACCCCAGGATCACCGCGGCCCGGAGTTCGGCCGTAGGCACGCCACTGGCGCGCAGCGTCTCCCCGACCTCGGCGCGCGACGCCAGATGCGGCGAGAGCTCCTCCGACTCCGGCACCAGCCCGCCCAGATAGACGATCCGTTGCAGGCCGGCAGCGTGGGCCGCTTCGCCGACCAGGTGGGCGGCGCGACGGTCGACGTCGACGAAGTCTCTCTGCACCAGCGAATGCACCAGGTAGTAGAGCACCTGTCGGCCGGCCAGCGCCGCGGCGACCGACTGGAGGTCGGTCACGTCGCCGGGCACCACCTCGACGTCGTCGCGCCACGGGACGTCGTCGAGCTTGCTGGGCGTGCGCGCCATCACCCGCACCTGGTGGCCGGCGCGCAACAGTTCGGGCACCAGACGTCCGCCGATGTATCCGGTGGCGCCGAAGACCACCACCTTCATCGTTCCGCACCATTCGCGTCGAGGGCGGCAGCCTTGCGCACCTGCTCCCAGATCAGCCGACGGTCGTGCTCGCTGAACCGCGTCCTCGGCAGATAGTGCTCCGGGCGAGGTTCGCGGTCGTGCCAGAAGAGACCGGTGTTCGGACGGGGCCGGGTGGCGGCCAGCCACACCGCGGTGTCGGCACCCTGGTCGGCGCTGCGCAGCAGCGGTGCCGCGACCTTCTTGAAGCCCGGCAGCGAATCGGCGACGCCGGGCGTGTCGACCCATCCCGGATGCATCCCCGCCACCAGCACCCCGGCCGCCTGCCAGCGGTCGGCCAGGATCGGCAGCAGCGCGGTCTGCACGCGCTTGCTCCGTGCATAGGCGCGAGCGCCGCGATAGTCGCCGGCGCGGTACTCGAGATCGTCCACCGGGAGTTCTGCGGTGTACATCCCGCCCGACGACATGAAGATCACCCGCGCGTCCGGACTGTCGGTCAGCGTGGGCTCCAGCAGTTCGGTGAGCAGGATCGGTCCCAGCACATGCGCGGCCAGCGAGAGCTCGTGGCCTTGCGCAGACTCGGTCCGCTGCGGCGGCATCACGCCTGCGTTGTGGATGATGATGTCGACCCCGGCGGCGGCGAGCCGCGTCGCCAGACCACGCACCTGATCGAGGTCCGAGATGTCGCACAGTTCCACACGCACGGTCGCACTCGGGTGACGGTGGATGATCTCCGCGCGGACGGCGTCGGCCTTGTCCTGACTGCGGCCGATCAAGATCGGGTGTCCGCCCAGCGCGGCGATGCGACCGGCCGTGGCGGCGCCGATGCCGGACGTGCCGCCGGTGACCGCCACGGTGCGATTGGCCAGCGAACCCACCGCGGGATCGTCGGCGTCCCAGCCACGTGCACGCAGCCCGAATCCCAGTCGCGAATAGCCGCCGATCACCGATCGGTCGAGCGCTGTGTCTACCAGGCCTGTCATCGCTCCTCCTTCGTCGATCTGACTTGGACAGCGGATTTCAACCCCAACATTACACAGATCAACATCTTTGTCGAAGGTTATGATTTGGCATGATCAACCGGAAGTACCGAACGTGAGATCGGAGGGCGCAATGAGCGAGGGGCTGCGGATTGGTGATGTGGCTCGTCTGGTGGGAATCTCCACCACCACGCTCCGCGCCTGGGAGCAGCGCTACCAGGTGGTGACGCCCACCCGATCGGCGCAGTCGGGCTATCGGCACTACGCGGAGGCCGACGTGGAACGTCTGCGGCACATGCGCGCGCTGGTGCAGTCGGGGATCGCCCCCAGCCGCGCCGCGACCATCGCCCGAAGCACCCTCCGACCGCCGTCGGACTCGCTCCCCGGCACTGCCCCCTCACTTCTCGACGATCGCAGCGCGCTGGTGCACGCGGGCGTCTACTACGACGGCCCGCAACTGCAGGCGTTGCTCGACGCTGTCTTCGACGCCGCTGATCCCGAGGAGGCCATCGAGCGATGGTTGCTGCCTAATCTCGTCGAGGTCGGGACGGCGTGGGAGCACGGGCGGCTGAGCGAGGTGGCCGAGCACTTCGTGGCCGCCGCGGTGATGCGCAAGCTTGGCTCCCTCTTCGACTCGCTCACCGCGACCGGCCGACGCGTCGTAGTGGGACTGCCGCCTCACGGCCGTCACGAGATCTCCGCGCTAGCCTTCTCCATATGTTTGCGGCGGCGCGGCCTGGACGTCCTCTACGCGGGTGCCGACGTGCCGCTGACCAGTTGGCGGCACTTCGCGGCCGAATGGGCACCGCAGACTGTGGTGCTGACCGCGACCATGGCCGAGGACGTCCCGCCCGCCGAGGAGACTGCGGCGGCACTGACGGAGCAAGGGGTCCCGAAGGTGTTCGTCGGCGGCCAGCACGCCGAGAGCGTGCGGGGGGCCATCGCCCTTCCGGAATCGCTGCCGCTGGCCGCCGATGTGGTGGCCCGAGCGACGGAGAAACGATGAGGGGATGGCTGTGAGCCGCCCGCCGCGCAGCACCGGAATTGCCGCCGACCCCGCCGCCATGTGGCGCGGGCTCGACGACGACGATCCCGTCGGCCCCATGTGGCGGGCGGCCCAAATCTTCCGGGCCGTCAGCTTTATCTACGCGCTCGGATTCATGGTCGCCATCAACGGCGACCTGCAACGTCCCACCATCGCGTGGGTGCTGTTCGGGGTGTTGACGGCCGCCAATGTTTGGTGGACCGTCGGCTACCTCACCGGCTTTGGGCGACGCTGGTGGTTCGTCGGCGTTGAGGTCGCGCTGTCGATGGCGATGATGCTGTCGACCGAGTTCGTCGCCACCCGCGACTGGATTGCCGACAATCAGACCTGGCCCACCACGTTGTGGATGGCGAACGCCGCCCTGTCTGCGGCGATGATCGGCGGCGCGCGCTGGGGACTCGTCGGAGCCGTCGCGATCAGCGCGGCCAACTATTACGTCAAGGGCGAGGTGATGCTGAACTTTGGTCGCAACGCCACCGCCATCCTCCTGATCGCCGCTGCCATGGCCGTGGGGATGGCCGCCTCCCGGGCACGACTGTCACATGCGCGCCTCGTTGCCGCCATCAGCTTTGCCGCGCAGTCGGCCGAACGGGAACGCCTGGCCCGCGAGGTGCACGACGGCGTCTTGCAGGTGTTGGCCCTGATCTCTCGACGCGGCCGCGAAATCGGCGGTCCCACAGCTGAACTCGCGACCCTCGCCGCCGAGCAGGAACGCGTGTTGCGGCAACTGATCTCCGACGGTGCCCCGCCCCCGACCGACACCGACGACCGCGACCTCGGCCCCGCCCTCCGCGCCCTCGCCGGCGACCGAGTGCACGTCAGCACCCCCGCCGAACCGGTAACGCTTGATGCGACCGTCGTCGCCGAAGTGATGTCGGCGGTGACCAACATTCTCGACAACGTCGAACGCCATGCGGGCAGCGACGCCCAAGCGTTTGTGCTGCTGGAAGACCTCGACGACGAGATCGTGATCAGTGTCCGCGACGACGGCGTCGGCATTGAGCCGGGGCGTCTCACGCAAGCTGCCGACGAAGGTCGTATGGGGATTACGCGCTCGGTGATTGGGCGCATTGAAGGGCTTGGCGGCACGGCGCGGTTGGAGTCCGCGCCCGATGCCGGAACAGAATGGGAGTTGACCGTTCCGGTCGGCGAGCGAAAGGCAGACCTGCAGTGACGCAAACACCCACCGATCGGCCGTTGCGCATCATGGTGGTCGACGACCATCCGATTTGGCGCGAAGGCGTGGCCCGCGACCTCGCCGAAGAGGGCTTCGACGTGGTCGCCACCGCCGACGGTTGTGCCAGTGCCGCCGCCCGCGCCGCCGCGGTCCTCCCCGACGTGGTCCTGATGGACATGCAGATGCAAGACGGCACCGGCGCCGACGCGACCGCCGCCGTATTGGAAGTCCACCCCGGCGCGCACGTGCTGGTGCTGTCGGCGTCGGACGAACGCGACGACGTCCTCGAGGCCATCAAAGCGGGTGCGCTGGGATATTTGGTGAAGAGCGCGCAACGGTCGGAGTTGGTGGCGGCCGTCCGCGCGACGGGCGACGGTCAGGCCGTCTTCACTCCCGGCCTCGCAGGTTTGGTGCTGGGCGAGTACCGCCGCATCGCCCGCTCCCCCGAACCCAACACCCCTACGCTGACCCAACGCGAAACCGAGGTGCTGCGTCATGTGGCGAAGGGACTGTCGTCCCGGCAGATCGCGACCCGCCTGAGCATCAGCCCGAGGACCGTCGAAAACCACGTCGGCGCCGCCCTCCGGAAACTGCAGTTGGGAAACCGAGTTGAGTTGGCGCGCTACGCGATTGAGCACGGGTTGGACGCGGAGTAGCGGAGTTCCCGGCTTCCCCAGCCCCCGATCAACCTTTCCCTCCCGCTCTTTCCCGGTCTCCATTGCCCCGCTGCTCCGCCTTCCGATCTCCGAGTAAGGGTGCGAGCGCAGCGAGCATCCGCATCGAGGAGCACGTACTCAAGGCTTCCCCAGCCCCAGCACAATCTCACGGACTCTTCGATGCGCTCCCTCGCTACGCTCAGTCGCTTACTCAGAGATCGGGAAGCGGGCCGGAAGGCCATGGGGAGTTCATTTCCTCAGAGATCGGGAGGCGCGGCGAAAGGTAACCAGAACTTCTGTCGAACCAGGGGCCTTCGAGGGCAATTTTTGCCGTCGGAGGCCTCTGGTTTTACAGAAGTTCTGGGTCATTCTCCGAGACGGGTCTCCGCCGCTGAAACGCGGGTTAGCTCGAGGACGAGATCGGCAGCCAACTGGGCCACCACGGCGGTCGCCCGCTCGGGCAATCCGGGGTATGACCTGGGACGTCCATGTAAAGCACGGCCAGGTAAATCACGAGGGCAGTCACCAGGAGGCTGAAAACCATCGGCACCCATGGTCGACGACGCCCCAACGCGAACGCGGTGATTGCATAAGCCGCCGGGATCACCAGGAATGAAACAACGGTGAGGCCCGGCCCCAACAAGAAGAGGATGTACCACCCCTCGCCTGGACCACTGTCTGCTCCGGGGAACGGTTCGCACGCGGCAATCAGTTTCGTCCGGAGCCCAAGGCTCACGAAGACCGCGACAAGACTCAGGATTGGGCAGATAACTAGCCCCACCAGGATCAGCCATTCCCGTTTGGGCTTTTCTCGCGCTGCCGCCTCCGTCACGTAGGTGAGTATGCCGGTGCGGGTAGCTCGCCCCCGCCGCCTGAATGACGAGGGGCCGAAAAGGGCGGTGTTCTACTCGCCCTTCGCCACGAAGATCAGCGTGTTCTGCTCCGGCAGCATGAAGACTTTTGTCCACCAGCCTGCGCCAGCAAAGTCGCGGTCCAAGGCGTCAGACGCCAAGAACGGACCAGCCGGGACCTGATCTCGCAGTTCCGCAACAACGTCCGGCACCCGATTTTGAGTGACCGGCGAATAGGTCTTCATAATCTGTTCGACGTCGGCCGGCGAGAGCTTCACGACACCGTCGATCCAATACGTTGACGGTCCCGGCGCGCGATCACTATCGCCAATAGTTCCCGAGCTCCACTTTGCCGATAGCGCCGACCCAAGAAGCAGGAACCTGGACTGCAATGGGGCTAGATCAGTCCGCACCTCATGCGAGCCGGTCTTCACCGGATCTTGCGATGTTTGCAATTCGTTGCCACGTTCCTGTGTAGACGGCGTCGAGCAGGCCGTTGCGGATAGAACTATCAAGAAAGACAATGCGCCGACAATTGTCCGGCGAATCATTTGACATTGCATTTTAACGATCCTCACCGCCGCGGTTTTCTTCAGGACTGCCTTCGTCGCTGATGGTTAGCGAATCCGGGTCGCCAATCTTCCAGCTGACGGTTCGAGTGATTTCCCCGCTGGAGTCAAAGGGCTTTGCCCAGCCAATTTCAGTGAACCTGCCGTTATCATCATCAGGGGCTCCCGACGCGATGTCGTGCTGTCCCGGGCTGAAATCGTAGCGGTCGACCGCATGGACCGTCACTGTCATTGTGACAGTGTCCCCGTCAACCACCACATCACCACTACTCCACTGCTGGTAGCAGCCGATTGCTTTCTGCCAGTTCTCAGTTGTCGGATATTCGCTGTTGCCCCGAGCTTCGGTGCTCGTGAACGAAAATTCAGTCTGGCCCTGTTGAATCATCTCTTCGACGCCACGTTGAGTGTTGCGAATTTCGTCGTCGACAGACTTCTTAACGCCCTCGTCTTCGCGGTAAGCTTCTTCATAATCGAATTCCACCGGCTCGCCATTGTTGTCCCAATAGTGCGCGTACATCGCAGTCGCGTCATCCATATCGGGCTTACCAAGTTGCGCAGCTTTAAGTATCCCCAACCACTTGGCCTTTTTAGCAAAGTCAGCGAGATTACTGTCTTTACTGTTGTACTCATAGGTTTCATCCCACACGATGGGCGGAGCACTCTTATCCCCGAACTTATAACCCACAACGGAGACCGAATCCCCGGACGGAGCCCCCGCATCGATATCCGGTTCCGGCGAGTTTAATTCCGAGTCCCTGCCCGCCAGCTTAACCATAAGAGCCGGAGGCAAGTCCCTGGCCGCAATGTTCCTCGAATACCGCGATGGCGACTTACCCTGAGCGAGAGCCGTCGGTGCCCCTTTGCCAGCTTTCGGAGCGGCCGCATTTCCAACGGGTGCAATATCCGAGCTAGCGAAATTTGTTTGCGTGACGGTAGGGGCCTGCTTCGTTTGTGGGGCCGATCCCGCCGAAATTACTCCGCCGTTTGCCAAGTGAGTTTCTCCAAGAGTCTTCAACACATGGGCACGCAAGTTCCGAAAACTTAGCAGCCAATACACAAGGCCAACAAACCGGGCATCTCACCCAGGGTTGGCGGTCCCGCGATCAAGCGCGCACGCGCAAGTCCCCACGCCTTCTGCGTAGTTCTACTCGTGTCTGCCGCACCCTGTTCCACCAGGCTTAATGGCATGAACAACAACAGTGATCCAGCAGTCGCGGCCGCCCGCCTCGGCGACCAGCTGTCGAGTATTGCGGGCAGGATGTCGACCCTCTCGTCCGACTTCGCCGAACTCTCCGCCAGCCTCGGCAAGCCGGTCACCGTGACGGCACCCCAGCCCCAACCTCGGCCAAATCCGCAACCCCAACTCCAGTACGCGACGGCGACCCCGTTCGGTCGGCCTCCGGTGCAGCCCTACAACCCGCAGACCGTCTACCCCCAGACCGCCGCCCCACAGCAGCACGTCGGCTACCCGCAGCATCCAGGTGCTCGCCAGTTTGTGCCGCCGCAGCCGCCGGCCCCGAAGCGCAGTTTCAGCGAGCGGATCTCGGACGCTGCCGAGCGCGGTCTCGTCGGTCGCATCCTCGCAGCTGTCGGCGTTGGCATCACTCTGATCGGCGTCATTCTGCTGCTGGTTCTGGCCGCGCAGGCCGGACTCTTGCGCCCCGAAGTCCGCGTTGCGGGCGGCGCTCTGTTTGCCGCGGCCCTCGTCGGTATCGGCGTGCGGATCGGTCGTCGGGAGGAAAAGCGTTCCGGCGCAGTCGCACTCGTCGCTACCGGCGTCGCGGCCGCCCTGTTCGACGTCCTCGCCGCGACCACCATCTACCACTGGCTTCCCGAGATCGCCGCGATCGTGCTCGGCGCTGCCATCGGCGCTGCCGGGCTCGCGGTGGCGCATCGCTGGAACAGTCAGACCCTCGGTCTCATGGTCTCCATCCCGCTCCTGACCTTTGCTCCCGTCGCTGCGGGCGGCGTCGACGAAGTCCTCGTTAGCTTCATGCTCGCCTACGCCGCGTCGACCCTGTGGTTGCAAATGGGCCGCGACTGGACCGCACTGTTTGTGGTCAACACCGTCGCCGCAACGCTTCCGCTGTTCGCCTACCTCAACTCCAGCGAGCCGTTGGCTTGGTTCGCTGCCGTAGCCGCGCTCATCAACCTGGCGATGGCACTCGGTTCGACGATGCTGCTGGCACCGTCGAGCAGCCGCAGCACCCTGCTCGGCGTCACCGCCGTGTTTGCTGGACTCCCCGTGGCGATGCTCGGCAGCCTCGACTCGATCAGCCGCCACACGGGTGCCGCCATCGTTGCCATCGCCGCCGTCGCATTCATTGCGGCAGCACTCATTTCCCGCGGTCAGACCAAGATTTCGTATGGCTGCCGCGTTCTGTGGCTGAGCGCCGGCGCCCTGTTCCTGGCGCTCGCGATGGGTGCCGCGCTGGATGCGTCGATGATGCCGCTCGGCCTCCTGGTTGCTGCCATGGTGGTGCTCATCGCGGCTCGCTGGTCCGACGATCTTGAACTCCCCGTCCGCATTATCGGTACCGTGTTTGTCAGTATCGGGCTGCTGGCGTTGCTCGCGGTCGGCGGCGTTAACCAACTGCTGATCCCCGGCTCGCTCAACACCAGCCAGCAGGCCACGCTCCTCATCGGTGCGCTGGTGGGCCTGGCGACCGTCACCCTCGCGACCCGCGATTGGGGTGAGACGGCGTCGTCGAAGCAGCAGCTCTGGCTGGTTGGCGGCCTGATCGACCTGTGGCTGATCACCGAATTGTGCGTCAGCGTCGGCAATCTCGTCACCGGCGGCAGCGACGGCGGCTTCCGTGGCGGCCACCTCGCAGCCACCCTGGTGTGGTTCGGTTCAGCGGCAGCCGCCCTCCTGTGGGCACGCACTCTGGCCGGGAGCGCACGGTCGTTGACGCTCGCAACCGGGCTCGCCATCATCACCGCAGCGGTCGCGAAGCTCTTCCTCTTCGATCTCGCCGCCCTCTCCGGCATCTACCGCGTCATCGCGTTCATCGTCGCCGGCCTGGTGCTGCTGTCGCTGGGTGTGGCGTACGCGCAGCGTCTGACGTCCGACGAGCCCGCAGCCCAGTAGAAACAAGGCAGTAGAAACAAGACAGTGGCGGCCCTCCCCGAGT
>NZ_JBARYI010000022.1:0-39152 GCF_049647785.1 Gordonia sp. (in: high G+C Gram-positive bacteria) | reverse complement strand
CTCTGCCGCCGGTGTTTCCGGCCACCGCCCAGGCGGTCGCCGACGGCGCTATCAGTGCCGACCATGTGGTCGAGATTGATGCGGTGATGCGGAAAATCCCGGCCGCGGCCGACCGGGCTACTCGAGCCGGGGCCGAAGCCCAGTTAGCCGAGGTCGCCCGCGACCTCACCCCGGCCGGGGTCCGCACCGCCGGACACCGCCTGTTGGCCCACCTCGACCCCGACGGGGCGCTCACCGACGAGCGGGACCGCCAACGCCTCCGCCAGTTCGGGCTCGGCGGGCAAGACCAACGCCTGATGAGCAAAGTCCGGGGCTACCTCACCCCCGAACTTCGGGCCCGGTTCGAGGTCATGTTCGACTCCTGGGCCAAGCCCGGAATGAACAACCCCGCCGACCCAGCCTCCCCACGCGGGGCGGCTGAGGCCGCTGATCCGGCCGCCCTCGCCGCGGCGGCCGAACGCGATGACCGTTCGATCGGCCAACGCCAGCACGATGCCCTGCTGGCTCTGCTGGAGGCCGAGCAAGCCCTGCGGCCCGGCGCTGGCCGGGCGTTGTCGTCGGAGTTGGTCATCACGGTGACCGACCGGGAGTTGGCCGAGAAGGCCGGAGTCGCCCTCACTGCGACCGGAACCCGGGTTCCGGTGGGCGAGCTCGTCGAGCTGGCCGCGAATGCGACCCCGCATTTGGCGGTCTTCGCCAACTCCACCGGCCAGCCTCTCTACTTGGGGCGGGGGTCGCGGTTGGCCAACAAGCCCCAACGCCTCATGCTTTTCGCCCGCGACCGCGGGTGCACCGCACGCCGGTGTAATGCCCCGTTCGCCCGGACCGAGGCGCACCACTTCCCCGATTGGGCCGACGGTGGCCCCACCGATGTAGACCATTTGGGTGCCGCGTGCGGACGCCACAACCGTTCGGTCGGCAAGAACGTCGGCGAGTGGGAAACCCAACTTGTTATTGATGGCCCCGCCCGGGGCCGGGTCGCTTGGCGACCCCGCACCCCCGGCCGACGCGCTCAGTGGCGGGTCAACCAAACCCACCACGCCGAGTTGCTGCCCATTCAGGGTCCGCACGCCCCACCCTCGGCGAAGGATTCCCGCATCGAGGCCCACCTCGACCACTTGCTAGGGGCTTAACCACCCGACCAGCCGGAAATCACCGCCGGTCGGGGGTTCAGTCGTGCCAGAAACGTCATGCCGGAACGAAACTGGGTCTAGGTGGGGCGTCAGCAACGTCGACGAAACCCGGCTGGCCCCGACAATTCACCCACCGACCGTGACTTCCCGGAGGATCACTCGATCGGCCTTTACACTTCCGGCATGGACGCAATCGACAATGCCGTCATTTGGTTCAACGACTGGTACGGGTACGTGCTTATCGTTCTACTCGTAAGTGCCGGGTTGTGGTGGGGCGTGCGGACAGTCATCGTGCAAATCCGAATGCTGCCGGACATGGCGCGCGCAATACGCGAGACGCCGCCAAAAGCGGCTGGCGGTACCGCTCAGATCTCCGCGTTCCGTGCGTTCTGCATCTCCGCAGCTTCACGAGTCGGTACCGGAAACGTGGCGGGCGTCGCGGTCGCCATCACGATAGGTGGACCGGGTGCGGTCTTTTGGATGTGGGTGCTGGCGATCATTGGCGGTGCGACCGCATTCGTCGAATCGACACTCGGACAGCTCTATAAAGTCCGCGATGGAGCCGACTACCGCGGCGGTCCCGCGTACTACCTGAGTCGTGGAATCAAGAACAAGCGACTCGGCATGGTGATGGCATTGCTGTTCGCCGCCGCGATCACCTTCACCTATGGCTTCGTCTTCAACTCTGTACAGTCCAACTCGATCACCGCAGCCGTCGACCTTGCAATCGGCTCAGAGTCAGCATGGGTCCCGTACGTGATTGGGGGCGCACTCGCGACCCTCACCGCCTTGGTGATCTTCGGTGGCGTGCACCGGATTTCCGGCGTTTCACAGGTTGTGGTGCCGCTGATGGCGATCATCTACGTCGGTCTCGCGCTCGTTATCGTCGTAACGAATCTGTCGCAGCTGCCAGGCGTGATTCGCGACATCGTCGAGTCGGCCTTTGGTTTCCGCGAATTCGTCGGCGGCGGCGTGTGGGCGGCAATCATGCAGGGCATGCGTCGCGGACTGTTCTCCAACGAAGCCGGTATGGGTTCGACGCCCAACGCCGCTGCGACCGCCGCGGTCTCGCATCCGGCCAAGCAGGGCCTGGTCCAGACCTTGGGCGTCTACTTCGACACGCTGGTCGTCTGCTCCGCCACCGCCTTCATCATTCTGATGTCCGACCCGGATTACGGCAGCGGCGTCGAAGGTGTGCAACTGACCCAAACTGCGCTCGCGCATCACATCGGTTCGTGGGCAGGTCCGCTGCTAGCGATAATTCTGTTCTTCCTTGCCTTCAGTTCGGTGATCGGCAACTACTACTACGGCGAAACCAACATTGTGTTCTTCACGCGACGACCCTGGGTGTTGAACGTCTTCCGAGTGGCCGTTATCGGCTTTGTTTTCTTCGGCGCGATCGCCAAGGTATCCCTCGTCTGGAACCTCGCAGACGTCTTTTCCTCGCTGATGGCTACGGTGAACATCGTCGGTCTGTTCCTGATCGGAGGAGTCGCGGTGGCGCTGCTGAGCAACTACTCGGTACAGCGCGCGAAGGGCCTGGACCCGATCTTCAACCGCAACGACATCCCCGGCCTGACCGGTGTCGAGTGCTGGGATGGCACCGACCCGGAGACCATTCGGGACCCCCTACCCGAATCGGTTCTGCTCAAGTAGACATAGTTCTAGTCGCCGTCGTAGACGGCCCCAACGAAGGTGAGATACACAGTGGCTAAGTCCAACTCCGGGAATCTGCTTGCGACAATCGCTGGTGCCGGGCTCGCAGTGACCGGTATCGCGCACTTCTTTGTGCCGACCGTGTTCCGCGGAATCACCGAGACGGCGTTCCCCGACGATCCCGAACAGGCATTGAAGGTCAACGGGACCATCGAGGCCGCCGTCGGAGCTGCGATTGCAGTACCCAAGACGCGGAAGGTCGGACTAATTGGCCTTGGCGCATACATCGCTTACCTCGCCGCCAACACGGCAAAGGCTCGCCGCCGCTAGCCGGTAGTGAGCGGTGGCCCGGTCCATGGCAACGCTGCCGTCAATTGCCGCGAGAAGTCCTGAATCAAGGTCCGAATGTAGGTCTGTGTGAGGTGGTGGATGTCCCGGTACACCATGATGTTGCCGACGACAGCCGGGCAGAAGGTTGGCGTGCAAATCCCGTCGGATAGGTCGATGGGGTGGAACAGCGGGTTATCGGCCGCGTAGGCCAACGCGGGATCAACACTGCTTAACGCGCTATCGCGAACGGTGCCGCAACTCTTCGCATTGCCGCCAGCCGAGAGGCAGTCGGGTGTCGTGATCGGACCTTCGTCGTTGTGCGGCCACGGCGAATCTCGGATGCCAACCACGGGGATTCCCGCTGAAGTCAACTTGTCGAAGGTGTGGCGGTATCCCTCTGGCATGTAGTCGCCCGGACCAGAAATCGATGGGCGGGTGGAATTGGTGACCACGGCGTCGGGCTTTATCCGCAGCAGGTCCTTCATAACGGCGTCGTTCCACTCCGCACATTCGGGGTACGGATTCCGTTCCAAGTAGGGCGGATTGACATCGGTCGTGAGTGCGCAACCACGCTTGACGTAGGTGACAATCTGGAAGCCGTTTGCCTTGCCAATCGGATCGAGCGCGCCCAGCCACATTTCGGTGTGCGAGCCGCCAGCCAAGGCAATCGTCCACGTCCCGTTGGGGTCACCGTAATGACCGACCTGGGGCGTGGTGACGTCGAACTCGCTCATAACGCCATCGAAGAAAGTTTGCGGCAGATCGCTCTGTGCGCCCAACGGGGTGGGCTGCGGCGGGAGTGCCGGGGCCTGTGCGTTCTCCAATAGGGCGCGAGCTCCCGGATAGAGCGCCGGATCCAGGTTCGTGGTGTCGACTCGCGTGGTCTCAACGTGCTGGTCCCACGCTTTTATCAATCCCGCCGTCGTGAGCGAGGCGATTACCAGCACCACGGTCACCGCTGCGGTGTAGGTGAGCCGAGGATGGGCCCGCCAGCGAACGTGCGCCATGGCCGACCGTCCGCCGCCGCGCATCGGATCCTCGATGTAGCGCTTCATCAACCACGACAGTCCCAGCGAAACGATCAGGATTGCGGCGCCTTCGACGAAGTTCGCGTGGTCGACCTGTCGCCAGGTCAGGTAGAAGATCAGTAGCGGCCAGTGGATCAAGTACAACGAGTACGACAGGCTGCCCAGCCACACCGCGCGTTTGCTTGCCAGGGCGCGGTTGGGGGAGGGCAGGGGCTGATTGTCGGCGACCTGCCCCGACCAGATCACCATGAGCGTGGCGCCGACTGGCACCCAGGCGAGGGCGGCCGGGTAGTGCGCGACGCCGTCGATCCACCAGCCGCACGTGGCGATCAACAGCAAGGCAATGATCGTGACTGCGCCGCGAATGCGATTCGACACCCGGAATGCGGGCATCCAGATCGCGAGCAAGCCGCCGACCAGGGGTTCCCACAATCGGGACAGTGTGTCGTAGTAGTTGTAGGGCTGGTCAATACCTGACCGGTACTGGGCCCAAATAAACGATGCGAGGGCGACGCCGCCGACGACAATCCCGAAAATCGCCCGGATCGCGGCCGGCCGGGTGAGGCCATCGAACCGGCGGCCGAGATATTTGATGGTGCCGGCGAGGAGGTGCAAAACCACCAGGGCACCGAGGAAAAACTGGCCCTGCATCGACATCGACCACAGGTGTTGCAGCGGACTGTTGACCGAGCTTGCGGCGAGATAATCCTGGGAGTTCCCGGCCAGGAAGTAGTTCTGGTAGTACAGCGCGCTGGCCAAAATCTCGTTGCCAATGTTTTGCCAACGGGTCTGCGCGATGACCACGACCGTCAGGATCGCGACACCGATCAGCAGGGTGTAGAGCGCCGGGAGGAGACGACGGAACAGTCGTTCCATGCGGGGCGACGGGTTGATCGTCTCCCCGAGCCCAATCTTCGACGACTGGCTGTGAATGGTGTGACGTACCAGCGATCCAATGAAGAAGTAGCCCGACAGGGTTAGGAAGACGTCGACGCCGCCGGAGACTCGACCGAACCAAATGTGAAAGCACGCCACTAGGGCAATCGCGATGCCGCGCAGACCGTCCAGATCGGTGCGGTATGCGGGCACTTTGGGGGCGGCGACTTCAGTGGTCTTGGGGGAGGGAACAGCACTCGTGGACATCGACTAGGGCCGCCTTTGCAGGCGACGGCATGACGGCATGACGGTACGCGGTCCGCGGGGAGTCGGCACTCAGCTCTCCCAGGTAGTGAAATGGGGCCGGTTGACGTCGACCAAGCAAGGTCGACGCCCATCAGTTAGAGCCACGCTGCCCCCGTGAAGAAGTCCGTGTTCGGTGAATATCTCGGTCGCACGGGATGAACGGTCCTCGCACGGCAAGTCAATTATGAAGCATTTTGTCATGCGAACGGCTGGCGACGAACTCGGCAAGATCGGGGCTGGCCTTGATCTAACGTCGCGGGATGATTCCTCGTCTACGACGGCGATGGCGGTTTGACGACCGCACCTAGCGTGCGGTGGACGTGATCTCTACCCCTGGAAGCCCCGTGGATTGGCCCGTTGGTGCCAAAACGCCGTAGCTTGTTTGAGTGCATCCTGACGACACGATCCTCCCCGCGTGGCGCGAGCCCAGTGAAATTCCGGTCCCCTTCGACGAGGCGATCGGCGAGTGGGCCCAGGTGGCCCGCGAGGTCTTGATCGAAACCGCGGGGATCTACGGCGCGCTCATCACGCAGGCCGAACTAGGGTCGAAGGTGCAGAGCGAAACCGGCATTCGCGCTGGTGGTGCGGTCCGCCTGTGGGTCGATCACCTGCTTGTTGCGGTCACCCGAGCGCAGTCGGATGGGGAACCGCTGCTCGCTTCGCTGTGCGTGCGCCTCGACCAGAGTGTCGGCGAAACGTACCTCAACGTCTTGGCGGACTCGGGTCGCAGCAAACCCGAAGACGCTGACATGGATGCAGCAATCGCACGGTTTGCCTGCTATCAATCCTTCGGCGCCGACATCCCCGAATTCGCCCGTCCCACGCTCGCGGCGCGTGTCGCGGAGAAGCGCTCCAAGCGTCCGTCGTCCCCGCCGCGAAAGACGGCGCAGACGAAGGGCACCAAGCCCACTAAGGCTTCAGCAGCGAAGGCGGCCAAGCCCCCGAGGGCTTCAGCAGCGAAGGCTGCAGCCCCGAAGGCGAAGCCGAAAGCACAGCAGGAGGAGCCCAAGCCGAAGCTGTGCCCCACCTGCTACACCGTGCTGTCGACCTCCGGCGTCTGCGGTTTCTGCTACTGACCGATCGGACCTAGTCGCGGGAAAGCAGCGGTTCGAGTTTCTCGGTTTTCTCCGGTGTCCAGCCGGGCGGCTGCAGAATCTGTGCCCAGGCATACGGCACGGCGTGGAGGTAGTGGTGACCATGCCCGTCGGGCACGTTCACCGCGACGGCCATGTCTGCGGAAACCTGGAGGAACGTCACGATCGGAAGCCATCGCGTCGCGTCGAGCACATCGGAGCCGCGTGGTTCTTTCAACCAGTCCGGCTTACTAAGCAGCAGGTCGGGATTCCACCAGGTGATGGGGTCGGACGCATGCTGCAGGTAGACAACCCGATTGGGCGGCCACGGGGCGTCGGGGCGGGACAGGTCTTGTTCATCGGCGATGAACCGGACGGTCTTGCCGTCGTCGAAGATGGGCTTAACTTCGGGACTGCCTGCATCCCGAGCATTGGTGGTGTCTAGCCACAGTTGGTTGTTGAACGTTGGGCCGGAAAACAGGGCGCCGTCGGTCCGCGCGGCGATGGTCGGGATGGACCCGAACGGTGCCTCGCCGGAGAACGATCCCAAGCTTTCACCAAAGATGACGAGTTTGGGGCGCTGAGCCTCCGGGATTGCCCGAACTTTCTCGCTGACCGCCTCGAAGATGGCGATACCAGCTTGGCGAGCGCGTTCGCTGTCGACCAGGAAGCTGATCCAACTTGGCAGGTACGAGTACTGGATGCCAACCGTCGCCACGTCACCGTTGTACATGTACTCGAGTGAGTCGACCATCGCCTTGTTCATCCAACCGGAACCCGTTGTGCCCGCGATCGCAATTAACTTGCGACTAAACGCATTTGTTCGTTCAAGTTCGGCGACCGCGAGGTCAGCGGCGTCACGAATGTCGTCCGCCGAATCGAGGCCAGCGTAGGCGCGGATTGGTTCCATGGCGGGAGCACCGTCGTTGAACTCGGTGAGCTGCTGAACGGTGGGACCGTGCGAGACAAACACGCGACCTTCACGGCCCAGGGACTCCCACGACACCAGCGACTCGGGGCCACCGGACCTCAGGTTGGATGTCGGCGGCGGAGTATTGGGCTTGTTCTCTTCGTTGGCGGCGGCGAACGTCGCGTTGAGGCCCTTCATGGCGTAGTTCGCGAACACGCCATTGACGATGAAAATCGTCAGGATCAGCACCAGTGTTACGCCGATCGTGGCCGAGATTCGGGGTGGCGCAATGCGGTTGATCTGTCGGACCAGCCACTTGAGCAGGGTCGCCCAGGCTTGGCCGATGCTCATGAAGATCACAAAGACGATGAGTGCCACGACCACAATCAGCGGGTAGGCCGTCCAGGTCAGGTGGTCGACGCCCATCATGTCGCGGATCTCGTCCTGCCAGCGCGCATACCAGTACAGGGTGAAGGCGGTGCCCGCGACGCCGATGATCGCTGCGCCGATCCACCAGGGGCGCGACGGCCGCGGCCATGGCCTATCGCGAGACACCATGAAACGGGCAAGCCAGGTTAAGAAAGCGCCAACGCCGTAGCCGATCGCCGCTGCTCCACCGGAAACCACGCCTTGAAAGAACCAACCGCGCGGGAGTAGCGACGGCGTCGATGCCGACCACAGGAACAGCAGGCCAACGACGAAGCCACCGAAGGAATAGCGTTGTAAGTGCTTATGCCACCAGGTGCCAAGGCGATGGCGAAGTGAGGGCTTGCCGAGATTGCCCGTGTCCGGACTGTCCGTGTCGACGGCGGCGTCAGTCAGGGCTGAATCCGCAGATTCTGTCGCATCATTCGGAGGTGCCGAACCCTCAGGCGGTGTGGTCATGGGTCATTCTATCCATGCGACACCCTGGTCTTTCGCGATTGGGATGCCGCTGAGTTGGCGCGTCGTTTGCTGCCGCACAAATGTGACGATCCACTGTCCCCTTGACGGATGTAACGATCATCACATACCTTGAAGAAAGAACGTTCTCGCAAACGTTCCTTCTCGATTCGCTCCGACAACGGATGCGACCCCTGTGACTCCGCGAGGTACATCATGGCTAAGGAAATCATCGTTAGTTTCGGCGTCGACATCGACGCCGTCGCTGGCTGGATCGGCTCGTATGGCGGAGCTGACTCGCCGTCGGACATTCAGCGCGGCGTGTGGGCGGGCCAAGTCGGCGTGCCGCGGCTGCTGAAGATGTTCAAACGTCACGGGCTCAAGACCAGTTGGTTTATCCCCGGACACAGCATCGAAACCTTCCCCGACGAATGTGCGATGGTGGCCGCCGACGGTCACGAGATCGGTGCCCACGGCTACCTGCACGAAAACCCGGTCGCGATGACAGCAGCGCAGGAAGAAGACGTCCTCGCACACTCGGTGGAACTGGTCACCGAACTGGCAGGCAAGGCACCGCGCGGCTACGTCGCTCCCTGGTGGGAATTGTCGTCCAATACGCCTGACCTGCTGCTGAAGTACGGCTTCGAGTACGACCACAGTCAGGGCTTCAAGGACTTCGTTCCGTTCTACGCCCGCTCCGGGGACTCCTGGACCACGATCGACTACTCGAAGCAGGCCGCGGACTGGATGAAGCCGATGGTGCACGGCAAGGAAATCGACCTCGTCGAAATCGGTGCCAACTGGTATGTCGACGACCTGCCGCCGATGATGTTCATGAAGGCTTCCCCGAACTCGCACGGCTTCGTCAACCCGCGCGACATCGAAGAACTCTGGCGCGACCAATTCGACTGGGTTTACCGCGAACTCGACTACGCGATCTTCCCCATCACCATTCACCCGGACGTATCGGGGCGTCCGCAGGTGCTGCTGATGCTCGAACGGCTCATCGAATACATCAACGGTCACGAGGGCGTGCGGTGGATGACGATGGAAGAAACTGCCGCGGACTTCCGCAAGCGTTTCCCCTTCGCCGGCACCGAACGACCCGCCGACTACTGACCCCGACGGGAGTCGACATGTGCGGGATATGTGGGACGCCGGTGCCACCACCTGAGTGGTGCGCTGCGGGAATTGCCGACGACGCCGGTTCGCGGCGTCGTGCGCGCGCCGCCTCCGTCCGTGTTCTCGCCGTGCAGTTGGCCGACTGCGGCATCCGAGTGGGTGCCGACCTGGCCGGAAATGGCTACACGGTGAGCACGGCGGACGGTCGTACCCGATTCGTGACCGACCTCGCGGCGGTGTGGCCCGCGGTCGCCGAATTGGCGGGCGAACCCTTTGACCCGCTCGATCCGGCGCTGGTTACGCGACTGCAAGACCTCGCGGTGGCCGACCGATGACCGCGCACGCTGATTCACGACTGCCGCTGACCATCCTTGGCGGATTCCTGGGATCGGGAAAGACGACGCTCCTGGAACGGGCCTACCGCGATCCGCGCACGGAGTTCATCGTCAACGACACCGGCACCCGGTCGCCCGATCTCACCGGGGGAGTGCACGCGCTCCTGGGTGGTTGCGCATGTTGCGAACGGCTCGACGATCTCGTCGACCTGCTGCGCGGCCTGTGCAATCGCCGACACCTGGGCACCGGACCCGCACGTGCCGTACTTGAAACGAGTGGACTCGCGGACCCGGCCCGCATCCTCGAAGCCATCGAGGCGGACCCGGTCCTGGCCTCCAATGTTGTCATTGCCGACACGACCATCACGGTCGATGCCGAGCGTGGACTTTCGGATCTGACACACGAGCCACTGGCCCGAATCCAGGTGGAACAAGCCGATACCGTCGTCGTGGCGAAGGCCGACCTGGTCGACGGCCACGAACTGAGCACGGTGTTGGCGACCGTTGCGTCGGTCAATCCCGGAGCCCGATTGGAAGTCCGCGCATTCGGGCAGTCGCAGCAAGTTCCGTCGTTCGACGTGGCCGATGCTGTCGCACTCCCGGCCGCGACCGAACTGGCAGTCCCCAAGTCGGCGTGGATTCCGGTGCCCGGCACTGTCGATTGGACGGTCCTTGTGCTGTGGCTGGGAGCGCTGGTAGTTGCTTACCCGCACCAGATCCTGCGCGTGAAGGGACTGTTGAAGACCCCGCGATCGCCGGTGGTCCTGCATGCCGCACGCGGCACGGTGGGTCTTCCGACTCGCGTGAACCCCGAGGTCGCCGACGCCGACTGCGGACTCCTGTTCGTTACCCGCGATCTGGATCCCGACGTCATCAGCGCGTCGTGGACGGCCCACCGCAACGCCCTGTCATCGGCCACCTGACCCGCGCGGCACCCGCTGCCGTTCATCTATTCCCATTGCCCGTATCCCCTTGCCCGTACCCTCATCGCTCGCTCGAGAAGAAGGACCATCGTGACCGCATCATCGTCGCCCGCGCCCCGCATCGACTACTTCGCTCTGGGCGGCACTATCGCCAGCATTCGAGGTGACGAGGTCGGTGCCGTACCGACACTGACGGCACAGGACATCGTCGATTCCGTCGACGGTCTCACCGACGTCGCCGATGTGCACGCCCACCAGTTCCAGCTCACTCCCTCCCCGGAAATCACCATCGCCGACCTCATTCGTCTCCGCGACGCGATCGCGGCGTCGGTGGCTGAGGGCTCGGTGGGTGCGGTCATCACGCAGGGCACCGACACGATCGAGGAGACGGCGTTCATCCTGGACCTACTGCGGCCCGGAACTACTCCGATCGTCGTGTCCGGAGCCATGCGCAATCCTTCGCTGCCGGGTACTGACGGCCCGGCGAACCTGCTCAGTGCCGTTCAGGTGGCGGCATCGCCGCAGGCTGTGGGCACGGGCGTCACCGTATGCCTCAACGACGAGATCCACGCCGCCCGGTTCGTGACCAAAAGTCATACCTCGAGCGCGTCGACCTTCGTGTCCCCGTCACTGGGCCCCATCGGGTGGGTGTCGGAAGGACGACCGGTGGTGGCGCTGCGCCCCGCAGGCCAGCACCACATCGACCTCGCACCCGGAACCGTCATCCCGCCTGTCGCGCTAATTCGCATGGGCCTCGGCGACGATGGCCGAATCCTCGGAACCCTCGCCGACCTCGGGTACCGCGGCGTGGTGATCGAAGCCTTCGGGGGCGGACACCTTCCGGTCGCTGCGCTTCCGGCCGTCGCCGAACTCGCCGCGGCGATGCCGGTGGTGCTGGCATCGCGGACCGGTGCCGGCGAAGTCCTGAGCCACACCTACCGGTTCCGCGGCTCGGAGATCGAACTCCTGAACATGGGCCTCATCCGGGCCGGCGCCCTCGATGGCCTGAAGGCACGACTGCTGCTCACCCTGTGCCTTGCGGCGGGGCAAGACGACGACACCACCGCCAAGACGTTCGCATCGGTAGGCACGACCACCGGGCCGACGCGTATGTAGCACCCCCACCTGTAACAGAACACTCTGGCCTCAATACCCCACTCCCGACCGACGCGACCTTCGCCGCCGGCAACCCCCTCCTGCCCAAATCTGGGCCCGTTAAAAGGAATCCCCATGTCCATCACCGAACCCGTCGCCGAGACGCCGCCGGATATTGATCACGTTTGGCCACGAAATCAGCGACCGTCCGACGAACTCCTCTTTGCCGGCCCGCCGACCATCAGTCCGCGAGTAATCCGCACGACGTCGATCGTGTGTTTCCTCGCCTGGGTGTTCTCGGTATACGACTTTGTACTGTTCGGAACCCTGCTACCCAAGATCGCTGACGAGTTCGGCTGGTCGGCGTCGCATGCGACCGCGATCGCCACCTGGGTCACCGCCGGAACGTTTGTGGTGGCCCTGGCAGTGGGACCGCTGCTAGATCGATACGGCCGCAAGCCAGCCCTGATCATCACGACGGCTGGTGCAGCCCTCGCTTCGGGCCTCACCGCCGGTGTGGTCGGTGCGCTCTCCCTCATTGGGGTTCGCTCGCTGTCCGGACTGGGATACTCCGAGGAAGTCGTCAACGGCGTCTACCTCAACGAGATGTACGGCAAGGAAGCCAAGCGCGGTTTCCGCTACAGCCTGGTGCAGAGTGGCTGGCCCGTCGGCGCGCTGATGGCTTCGGCGTTTGCCGCGGTCCTCTTGCCCATCGTCAGCTGGCGATTCGTGTTCCTCATTGCCACCTTCCCGGCCATCGCCATCATCATTCTGGGCCGCCGCCTCTACGAATCCCCGTCGTTCGTCGCGCTGCGGCGCAGCCGCGAACTGCGCAAGGAAGGCCGTCAGGCCGAGGCGCAGCAACTGGCCGAACTCTACGACCTCGACGTCAGCCGCGATGACGAGTCGGGTCTGCGCCAGCTCTTCGAGCCGGAACTGCGTCGCCACACGCTCTGCCTGTCGGGTGCGTGGTTGCTGAACTGGATGGGTATCCAGGTGTTCTCCGTCTTGGGCACTACGATCCTCACCGACGGCAAGGGCGTTTCGTTCTCCAATGCACTGGTGATCTTGATCCTCGCCAACGGTGCTGGCTTCCTCGGCTACCTGTTCCACGGCTGGCTTGGCGACCAAATTGGGCGACGCAGCACCATCATGATCGGCTGGACGCTGGGTGGCCTCGCCATGAGCGGAATGCTGTTTGGTCCGAACTCCGCTGGCTTTGTGATCACCATGTACGCCATCGGCCTGTTCTTCCTGCTGGGCCCCTACGCCGCCATGGTCTTTTACATGGGCGAATCGTTCCCCGCACGAGTCCGCGGAATCGGCTCCAACACCGCGCACGTCATGGGGCCGCTCGGCGCGATCGTCGGCAGTGCCGTCCTGACCGCCGTCATCTCCGCCGGATATGCCGTCACCACGGCCGCCTTCGTGGCCGGAGCGCTGGGCATCTTCATCTCCGGGATCTTGATGCTCGGTGCCCGGAACCCCGAACAGTGACCACGAATCATTCCACCTCAGGAGGTTGTCATGAGCACCAGTGAACCGACGCGCGACGATGGGCTCGCCGGGAAAGTCGCCGTCATCACCGGCGGCGCTAGCGGAATCGGGCGGGCCCTTGCCGTGGCTTATGCCCGGGCCGGAGCCGACTCCGTCGTCGGCTACTACCCGGGCGACGCACACGATGTCACCGAGACCATCGATGCGGTCGCGGCCGAAGGTCGAACGGCGGTGCCCGTGCCCGTCGACGTCCGCAGTACTGAGCAAGTCGACCAACTCGCGCAAACCGCGTTGGATCGTTTCGGTCGCCTCGACATCGCAGTCGCGGCTGCCGGAATCCTCCGCCGCAATGCGCTGACAGAAATGACCGACCAAGCTTGGGCGGACATGCTCGACGTTGACCTCACCGGCGTGGTGCGACTGTTTCGGGCGGCGGCGGCGCGGATGCCGGATGGCGGTGCAATGGTCGCGATCTCATCCATCGCGGGCGGTGTCTACGGCTGGGACGAGCACGCGCACTACGCCGCGGCGAAGTCGGGACAGGCTGGACTGTGCCGATCGCTGGCAACCGAACTGGCTCCGCGCGGTATCCGAGTGAATGCGGTGATTCCAGGATTGATCGAGACCCCGCAGTCGCTGGATGCGGTCAACTCACTCGGGCCGGAGGGGCTGGCCGCTGCGGCCGCATCGATTCCCGCCGGTCGCGTCGGTCGTGCCGACGATGTCGCTAGGGTGATCCGCTTCCTAACCGGTGACGACTCCGTCTATCTGACGGGGCAACAACTCATCGTCGACGGCGGACTCACCGTCCGTTGGCCGGAATGATCAAGACTCCACAGAAGGGAACGACCATGATGCTAAAAGACAAGATCGCCCTCGTCACCGGTGCAGGCGGTGGGATCGGTGCGGCGATTGCGGAGGCATATGCCCAGGCAGGCGCCCATGTGGTCCTTGCCGACCTCAACGAATCGGCCCTCGCCCCGGTCCGGGATCGGTGCGCCGAATATGGGGTGCGGGTGCAGGCAGTATCGGTCGACGTCACCGATTCGGATGCGACGAAGGCCATGATCGACGGTGCCGTCGCCGATTTCGGGCGACTCGACATCCTCGTCAACGGCGCAGGTCTGCTGACCGAAGCGCCGCTGCTGGAGATGGAGCCGGCGCTGTGGGACCAAATGATTTCGGTGGACCTCACGAGCGTTTTCCTGTGCTGTCGTTGGGCTGCCCCACACATGGTGGCTCAGGGGTCGGGGCGGATCATCAACATCGCCAGCCAGTTGGGCATCAAGGGCGGCGAGTCGCTGGTCCACTACAGCGCGGCGAAGGCCGGGGTCATTGGCCTGACCAAAGCGCTTGCCAGGGAAATGGCTCCGCTGGGTGTCCTGGTGAACGCGATCGCGCCGGGACCCGTTGAGACCCCGCTTCTGGCGGGGATCACGAAGGAATGGCGAGAGGCCAAACAGGCCGAGCTGCCGTTGCGGCGGTTCGGGACAGTCGACGAAGTGGCACCCACCGCGGTGCTACTGGCTTCCGAACCCGGTGGAAATCTGTATGTCGGTCAGGTCCTCGGGCCAAACTCAGGCGATGTGATGCCCTGACCGGCCACCCCAGCTGGCTGGGTCGCCAATTTGGACTAGATCAACGCCGCCAGCGCTCGGGTGGAGCCCCGGGCGACCAACTCCACCGGAAGCACAATGTCGGCGGGCACCGTGTCCGGATCGGCGATAAATTCCAGCAACAGTCGGACCCCGGCCGCACCGATATCGTGCGCCGGGGTCACGACTGTGCTCAGCGGTACTGGTAGCTGGGCGGCGAATGGAATGTCGTTGTACCCGATCACGCCCAACTGTTCGGGAATAGCCAGTCCGCGGTCGCGGGCGACGCCAAGGATGCCGATCGCGATCGAGTCGCTGACGGCAAAGATGGCGTCGGGCGGATCGATCGCGTCGAAAAGTGCGGTGGCCGCGGCGATGCCACCGGTCACGTCAAACGGACCGTGCTTGATGTAGTCGTTGGGCAGCGCTATCCCGGCCTCGGTCAGTGCGTCGACAAAGCCGCGGATCCGGTCCCGGCTGGTGGTTGCGTGGTGTGGTCCGCCCACGACAGCCAGCTTGCGATACCCGCAGGCAAGCAGATGCCGACCGGCGAGCAGCCCGCCGTGGTGGTCGTCGCCGCCCGCATACGGAAGGCCGGAATCGGCATGTCGATTGACGGCCACCGTGGGGACGGAAAGCCCCAGGTCGGCGACAAATTCGCTCGCGGGGCTGTGCAAGCTGCTCAAGAGAAGCCCGTCCACCTGCCGACCCGCGAGCAAGTCGATCGCAGCGCGCTGCTCGGCGGGGTCATCGGGCGGGCTGCTCAGCAGCAGGGAGTAGCCGGATTCGCGTGCGGCTTGCTCGACGCCCTGGTAGATCGTCGCGACCACCCCATCGGTGAGCCGCGGCATGACCGCGCCGATCGTGGTGGTGCGCCTGGTGCGCAGGCTCGCGGCCCACGGATTGGGGCGATAGCCGAGTTCAGCGGCCACCTCGTGAATCCGCAGCGCCGATTCCGACCAGCCATCGACGGGTTCGGTTTGCCGCAACACGCGCGAGACCGTTGAGGTGTGCACTCCCGTCCGCTCGGCGATCTCCTTCATCGTCGGCGGCCGCGGATTGCGTCGTGCTCCGGTCATCGCCGCAGGCCGACCACGCGCGGTGGTGCCGTCGAAGCACGCACCACAAGGTCCACGGGCAGTCGCTCGGAGACGACGGACTTGCCCTCGATGAGATCGATCAGGCGTCGGACCGCCGTCTGGCCCATGAGATGCGCCGGGGTGCGGACCGTTGTCAGGGCCGCGGGCAACTGCGCAACCACGGAGATGTCGTTGTACCCCACGAGCGAAAGGTCCTCGGGAACGCGCAGACCCAGATCTCGGGCAACGCCGAGTGCACCGATGGCGGCGGTGTCGTTCACCGCAAACACGGCGGTCACCGGATCGGGGCGGTCGAGCAGAGCCCGCGCGCCGACAAGGCCTCCGTCGACTTCGAATCCGGAAGGCACAATGCGGTCCGGAGGCAATGAGATACCAACCTCGGACAGGACCTCAACAAAGCCTGCGACACGGTCGGTGGCGGTCGTGGCGTGCTGCGGTCCACCGATAACGCCGATCTCCCGGTGGCCGAGTGCCAGCAGATGTTCGGCGGCCAGGCGCCCACCAGCGTGGTCATCGCCGGTGATGGCGGGCAGACGACTGCCAGCGTGACGGTTCATGAGGAGCACTCGGGTGTTCTGCAGTCGCAGGGAATCGAGGAACTCGTCGGCACCCTGGTGCAGGCTCGTCAGCAGGAGACCGTCGACCTGTCGGCTGCGCAAGAACTCGATCGAACGCTGCTGAGCCGCAACGGTATCCGGTGGGCTCGACAGCAGAACCGAGTAGCCGAGTTCGGTTGCCGCGTACTCGATTCCTTCAAACATTGTCGCGACCACGGTGTCGGTCAGACGCGGCATCACCACGCCGATCGTGTCCGTGCGCCGGGTGCGGAGGCTGGCGGCCCACGGATTTGGGGCGTAACCGAGCTCGTCGGCTACCTCGCGGACCCGGAGTGCCGTTGGTGACCACCCGTCTGGCGGTTCGGTCTCGCGGAGAACGCGGGAGACCGTCGAGACATGGACGCCCGCGCGTTCGGCGACTTCACGCAGGGTGGGCGCGCGGCGTCGGTCACGGCGGCCGGAATCGTCTTCGGACACGAGCGGAATCCTTCTGCGGTGGGCGGTCATACGGGCATGACCTCTCGGGCGTCGATGCCCACTGTATCGCTGCTGGTTTGTGCCCCGCGTGAGGGATTGACGGGGCGTGGTGACTTTGGTTACTCTCATCCCAACACGATGCAATCGATTGCGCAATGCATTGCAGCCGGTTCAAATGTCTGAACCTCATCGATCGTGCGCCTGCCGATTGACCATCGTGAGTCCCATTGCCTTCCGACAGGAAACCCGCCATGTCTGACACCCGTACCGTCACCGACCTCTTTGCCCTCGACACCTTGCTGTCCGATGAGGAGCGCCAGATCCGCGACACCGTCCGCAAGTTTGGTGCGGAGAAGATCCGCCCCCACGTCGCCGAATGGTTCGAGGAAGCTCGCATCCCGGCAAAGGAGCTTGCCAAGGAACTCGGCGGTCTCGGCGTGCTCGGTATGCACCTCGACGGTTACGGATGTGCGGGCATGAGCGCCGTCTCGTACGGCCTGGCGTGCTTGGAACTGGAGGCCATTGACTCGGGTATCCGATCGCTGGTTTCGGTTCAGGGCTCGCTGGCGATGTTCGCGATCCACCACTGGGGCAGCGAAGAGCAGAAGCAGGAGTGGTTGCCGCGGATGGCGGCAGGCGACGCCATCGGCTGCTTCGGTCTCACCGAACCCGACTTCGGTTCGGACCCGGGTGGCATGCGCACTCGCGCGGTCCGCGACGGCTCCGACTGGGTCCTCAACGGTGCCAAGATGTGGATCACCAACGGTTCGGTGGCCGACGTGGCCGTCGTCTGGGCCAACACAGACCTTGAAGAAGGTGCCCGCGGCATCCGCGGGTTCGTCGTTCCGACGGACACTCCTGGGTTCTCGGCTCCGGAGATTCGCGCCAAGATGTCACTGCGCGCCTCGGTCACCTCGGAGCTGGTCCTGGAAGACGTGCGTCTGCCGGAATCGGCGATGCTCCCGAAGGCCGCCGGCCTCCGTGGCCCGCTGAGCTGCCTCAATGAGGCACGGTTCGGCATCATCTTCGGTGCCATCGGCGCTGCGCGTGACTGCCTCGAAACGGCCGTCGACTACGCATCCACCCGTCTGGTCTTCGACAAGCCGCTCGCCGCGTACCAGCTGACCCAGGCCAAGCTCGCCGATATGGCCCTCGAAGTCGGCAAGGGCCACCTGTTGGCATACCAGCTTGGACGCCTCAAGGATGCAGGCGAAGTGGAGCCCGCGCAGGTCAGCCTCGGTAAGCTCAACAACTGCCGCGAGGCCATCAAGATCGCCCGCGAGTGCCGCACCATTTTGGGTGCCAACGGCATCACCCTCGAATACCCGGTGATCCGCCATGCCAACAACCTGGAATCAGTCCTGACCTATGAGGGCACCTCCGAGGTGCACCAGCTGACCATCGGTCGGGCGCTGACTGGCGAAGCGGCGTTCCGGTGACCAGCTCAGAATCAGCCTCCGCCGGTGCCCTCGACGGGCTGGTAATCGCCGACTTCGGGCGCGTGCTGGCTGGCCCCTACGCAACGATGCTCCTGGCCGACCTGGGGGCCGAGGTCGTCAAAATTGAACGTCCCGGTGCCGGCGACGACACCCGCTCGTGGGGTCCGCCGTTCGCCGATGGGCAGGCGACCTACTTCCAGGCGGCCAATCGCAACAAGGAGTCGGTGGCCCTCGATCTGCGGAACCCCGATGACTTGGCGCAGGCGCGTGCTCTTGCGGCTCGGGCTGATGTGGTGGTTGAGAATTTTCTGCCCGGAACCATGGATCGACTCGGGCTGGGATACGCGGAGGTAGCCGAGGCCAACCCTGGTGTCGTCTACTGCTCGATTACCGGCTTCGGCGGGCAGAACGACCTCCCGGGCTACGACCTGCTGGTTCAGGCTGTCGGTGGGCTGATGAGCATTACGGGTCCGTCGCCGGATGAGCCGACCAAGGTTGGGGTGGCGCTAGTCGACATCGTGACCGGCCTGCATGCGGCCATCGGGATCTTGTCTGCGCTGCGGCACCGCGACACCACCGGTCAGGGGCAACGCGTCGAAGTGAACCTGCTGTCGTCGCTGTTGTCCGCGCTGGCCAACCAGGCTTCTGGGTTTGTCGGTGCAGATGTGGTGCCGCGGGCCATGGGCAATCGGCATCCCAGCATCGCGCCGTACGAGTTGGTCGCGACCGCGGATCGCTCGCTGGCTCTCGCGGTGGGCAACGATCGGCAATTCGCCTCGCTGGTGCAGGAACTGGGAGCGGTCGAATTGGCGTCGGATCCGCGCTTTGCCACCAACACCGAACGCGTCGCTAATCGCGATGTGCTCGGCAAGGAGTTGGCACCTCTGCTTGCTGCCGACACCGCGGAAGGCTGGTTCCGTCGACTGTCCGCCGTCGGCGTGCCGTGTGGGCCCGTCAACGACATTCGGGAAGCGTTCACGCTTGCGGACCGACTGGGCCTGGCCCCGATAGCCGAGATCAACGACCCACGACGCGAGGGGCCGGTCCGGACCGTGGCGAATCCGATTACGTTCTCCGTGACGCCGCCGCGGTATCGGAAGGCGCCACCGCATCTGGGCGAGGGCGACTAAGTTTCGCGTTCGCGCCTGCGCGCGCCCGGTCCAGGCTGGGCGCGGACGTCCCGTTGTGCGACCGGGTGGCCGTCGTCGCAGATGATTGCGGCGTGGACCGGGGCACCGCAGTCGCGATGCGTGGCCAAGAGCGAGGGGCCCGTCGGGTCGGCTCGGTACTTGTCGCCCCAACGAAGCATTGAGATCATCACCGGCTGAAGGTCGAGGCCGGCCTCGGTGAGGCGGTACTCCTTGCGTTTTCGGGCACCTGGATCCTGGTACTCCCGGGCGGCGACGACCCCATTCGCCTGTAGTTTTCTGAGTCGGTCAGAAAGGACGGAGTCGGAGATGCCGGTGTGTTCTTTGATCTGGTCGAAGCGGCGGACACCGTTGAAGATCTCGCGCAACACCAGGGCGCTCCACCGATCGCCGATGACGTCGAGGGTGCGCTGAACGGAGCAGTTGCCGGTGTCGAAGTCGAGCCAGTCCATGCCTAAAGTCTTCCCCATTTCTGTCACGATTCAGCCGATCCGTCACGACACGCCGCGATCGGTGACGGAAACGTCGGTGCGTTCGTGTCGAATGTGACAGAAAAGTCCAGCTGGCTTTGCTATTGACAGCCAGACCTAGCTTATCTAACTTTTAAATCAGAAGCTAGATCGATGCTGGAACTAAACGTAGGAGAGATCATGACCGAAGTAGTGCAAATGCCAGGTCCGACGAGCGCCTTCATGGAGGCCTCAGGCCTCGTCGTTACCGAAGCGAGCGGGAGTCGGGTCGCCGGATACGTTGACCTCGACGAGCGCCATCACACGCCGTTCGGCGTGGTCCACGGAGGCCTCTATGCCACCCTCGTCGAGAGTGCCGGCAGCATCGGTGGCAGCGCCGCCGTCGCCGATCGCGGCCAGTTTGCGGTGGGCCTCAACAACTCCACGGACTTTCTGCGGTCGTCCACCGGGACTCGGGCGATCGTGGTGGCCGAGCCCATCATTCAGGGCCGCACCCAGCAGTTATGGGTCGTCACCATCACCGACGACGCCACCGGCAAAGAGTTGGCACGCGGACAACTTCGTCTCCAGAACATTCCGCTGCGCACCGGTGAATAATCGCGGCTGACGGCGGGCTCGCACTGTGCAACGATCATTCACATGGCCAATTACCTGGCGCCCGATTGGGCCAATGCCGCGCTGGTGATTATCGATGTGCAGCGCGACTTTGTCTCCGGGCCCGCGGCCATTCCCGGGACCGACGTCGCCGTCCCCGCCATGGCCGTCGCGGCGGCCGAGTTTCGTCGCCTCGGTCGCCCGATAATTCACGTCGTGCGGTCGTACTCGCCGGGCGAGAGCGACGTCGACCTGTTGCGACGCTCCGCGGTTGAAGGCGGTGCAGCGATGGTGGTGCCCGGGACGCCCGGAGCGGAGATTGTTCCCGAGCTACTTCCGGGCCCCATCGAATTTGATTGGGAGTCCCTGCGCTTCGGTGCCTTTCAACAGATCGGTGACGCCGAGTACGTGCTGTACAAACCGCGGTGGTCGGCGTTCTTCCGAACCCCGCTCGATTCGTTGCTCGGCGACCTGGGCGTGTCGACCGTGGTGGTGGCCGGGGCAAACCTGCCCAACTGTCCGCGCGCGACCCTTTTCGATGCATCCGAACTCGACTACCGCACGGTGCTGATCACCGATGCGACATCGCAAACGACGCCTGAACGACTGGCCGATTTCGAGCTGATCGGCGTCCAACTGCGATCCGCCGACGAGGTCGTCTCGGCACTCTCCGACGACGAACTACTCGGGGCCGCCGAATCGCTGTGGGTGAGCGTGCTGGGGCACGTCGAACGCGACAATTTCGATCGGGCCAGCGGTTGCGGCGAGTGGACGGTCCGCGAACTGGTCGATCATGTGGCCGGCGGTGCTGACCGAACAGCCATTCTGTTGCGCGGCGGCACCTCTGACGACACCGCGACCACTCGCGGCCTCGACTACATCGGGGACGACGCGGTCGGCAGCTTCTGGTCACAGGAGCACCTGATGCGGGAGGCTGCGGCAAATGCAGATCTCTCAGCGCCGGTCGACTACCGGCTCGGTGAACGCAGCGGGGAAGCGCTGATGCAGATCCGCGTGCTCGAACTGGTCCTGCACAGCAAGGATCTCGCCGATGCCAACGGTGACACATGGGATCCGCCCGCCGACCTCGTCGAGTTTCTGCTCGGTACCGGATCGACGGTGATCGAGGAGTTCCGCGCGTTCGGTGCGGTGGGGCCGGAACTGCCTGTCGCGGAAGACGCGACGCCAGGTGAGCGGTTGTTGGCTTTTGCTGGTCGTGCCAGCCGGTAGCCTGGGCCGGTGATCACCGACCCGGCCGACAGTGCGCATTCGCACCGCTTTCGTCTCGCTTACGTGCCCGGCGCGACTCCCGCCAAGTGGGTTCGCAAGTGGCGGGAGCGTTTCCACGATGTGCCGCTGCAACTGATCCCGTGCAGCGTCGCCGAGAGCGCTGGCCTGCTCCGCGACGGGGGCGTCGATGCGGTCGTTACCCGGATTCCGCAGGCGATCGACGCCGTCGACCCCGGCCCCCACCACCTCATTGAACTGTATGAAGAGACCACGGTTGTGGTTTTGCCGAACGATCACTATCTGACGGTCGCCGATGAACTGACGTCGGATCAGCTTGCTGACGAGCAGATTCTGGTGCCGCTCGACGACGTACTTGGCTGGGATGACGTGCCGGGGACTGTCGTCGATCATCGTCCGGAGACGACGGCCGATGCTGTCGAACTGGTTGCGGCGGGAACGGGTTTGCTGGTGGTTCCGCAGTCGTTGGCCCGCCTGCATCATCGCCGTGATTTGGATTTCCGTCCGCTACTTGATGCGCCGACGAGTCGGGTTGGGCTGGTGTGGTCGTCGCCGACCTCCGAGTTGGCCGAACAGTTCGCTGGTTTGGTCCGCGGCCGTAGCGCCAACTCATCTCGCGGTCAGGCCCCCGCCCCCAAGCGTTCGGCGAAGGAAAAGGCCGCGGCGAAGAAGGCCAATCGCGAAGCCGCAGGCAAGGTTCCCGGCAAAAACTACGGCAAATCCGCGGCCCGGAAGCGCCGTCGGTAAGTGGCTCCCGCTACTGCAGATTCCAGCTGAGGGCCCCGTCGGGGCCGGTGCTGCAAGTAGCAACCGCATCAGTTTGGGCGATGCGCGCACGGGCGCCGGGCTCGCTGCAACTCTGGCCGCGGCTGACCGCGGGCCGGTCCTGATGCGTCCGATCCGACCAAGCGCCATTCATGGCGCTGCAGTAGAGCGTCCCGTCAGACGACTGCTCGCCAAACTGCTCCACCCCACACGGTTGTCCCTCCACCGGTTCCGGTGCGACGGGTGTCTCTACGACTACCGGCTCCTCGGGTGTCTGCACGGGCGCTTCGACGACGGTCGTCGTGGTGGTCGTAATGGTTGGGGGTGCAGTCGTGGTCGCCGGGGAACTGGTTGACGGTGCCAGCGCTGCGGGCGTCGAATTGTCGGACTGGGTGTACACGTAGCCAGCGGCGCCGATGGCACCGAGTGCGGCAATGGCGGCGACAACGACTCCAGCGAGAAGCCACCGCCGGGTATTGGGGCGTTCCGTCGTTGCCGCAGTATTTCGAGCCATCGTCGGCGCAGTCATGGTCGGTGCGAACGCCGGGCTGGCCAGCGTTGGCGCAATGCCCCGAGTTGCGTCGTCGAGTGCGGCGACAAACTCGGCGCACGTCTGGAATCTGTCGTCGGGGTTTTTGGCGAGGACCTTGGCGAATACCGGGTTCAGCGCGGACGGAAGCTCCGGGTTGATCTCGGTGACCGCCGGTGCCGGGTGATTGAGGTGGGCGGACATGAGTGACGCCATCGTCCGACCGGCAAACGGTGCCTGCCCGGTGATCAGGTGGAATGCCGTGCAACCCAGCGAGTAGATGTCCGAACGGTTGTCGAGAACGTGCCCTTCAATGGCCTCCGGACTGATGTACGCCATCGTTCCGACGGTGATGCCGGTCGATGTCAGTGAGGTGGCCTCCCCGGCGGCCTTCGCGATCCCGAAGTCCGCGAGTTTCACCGACTCGACGGTCATCTCATCGTCGGCATCGTCAAGGGCGACCAGGATATTCGCGGGCTTCACATCGCGGTGGGTGATCTGTTGTTTGCGCCACGCGTAGTCGAGTGCGGAGCCAGCGCCAGCGACCAGTTGGACCGCGAGGTCAACGGGGAGCGGGCCCGCCGATTCGAGCAGCCTGCCGCCATCGGTGCCGTTGACGTATTCCATGGTGATCCACAGGCGACCGTCGTACTCGCCACGGTCGTGCAGGGTGACGATGTTTGGATGTGAAAGCTGGGCGAGGACATCTGCCTCGCGGTGGAAACGGTTCTTGAAGTCTTCGTTCCTTGAGACCCCGGCGTCGAGAAGCTTCAGTGCATCCCGGCGTGGGAGGCGCGGATGTTCGACGAGGAAAACCTGTCCCATGCCGCCCTCCCCAAGGGGGCCAAGCACCTGGTATTCAGCAATTTCGGTGACATCCATGAGATCGCTCTTTCACGCGGGCGGCAGCGGCAGGGCCAGTCTTTCATTGCGGTCCCGGTGCCCCTGAACGGACGACAGACCTTAAGTGCCGGAGCCGAAAGCCAGCCCACGACTACCGTGGGGAGCGGAACGAGGAGGCGCCAGTGAAGATTGCGATCGAGCCCGTGCGGGACCAGCCACTAGTGGATGCGGTGGTGGGAACAGGTAGTGAGGTGGTTGCACTCGACGACGCCGAAGCGTTGGTCTGGATCGCTGGACCGGATGGTTTTCCGGAGCTCCCCGACGCCATTAAGTGGGTCGCGTTGAGCTATGCGGGAATCGAATCGTATGTGGCTGCGGGGCTTCTCGACGATCGTCGAATCTGGACCAATGCGTCGGGCTTCTATGCGGCGGGTGTTGCCGAGCATGCCATCGCGCTCCTGCTGGCGGGATTGCGGCAAATCAACACGGCCGTTCTGGATCATTGGGTTAAAGACCGGATCGATCCCGCAGTGCGCACATTGCGTGGCGCGAGGGTGGCGATCGTCGGCGCCGGTGGCATCGGTCGGCAACTGACGCCGCTCCTCAAGGCGTGTGGTGCCACCGTAATCGCGGTGAATCGCAGCGGCCGAGAACTGCCGGGCGCCGATGAAACACTGCCGGCCAGCCTCCTCGACGACGTGTGGGAGCGCGTCGACCACGTGGTTCTCGCCGCACCGGATACGCCGGAAACGCATCACCTGATCAATGACCGCACACTCGCCAAGTTGCGGCCGCACTCGTGGGTGGTGAATGTGGCGCGTGGGCCGCTGATCGATCAAGCTGCACTGCATCGAGCATTGACGAGCGGAGTCATCGCTGGTGCGGCACTCGACGTCACCGACCCCGAACCGCCCGCCGCCGACGACCCGCTGTGGTCGTTGCCGAATGTCATCATCACGCCGCACGTGGCGAACCCGACGTCGGGCCTCACCGCCGAGATGGCGCCGTTCCTCGCGGAGAACATTCGGCGCTTCGAGGCGGGCCAAGATCTGCTTGCCGTCGTTACGCCGGGTGCGGGCTACTAACGCGCGCCGCCAGGTGCACTTCGGGGAAGCGATGGTCTGCGTCGATCCGGCTCACGGTGCGCCACACCTTGTCGAAGCCCGCACCGGACACGGACTCCGCCAGGGCATCTGGATGCCACCGCCAAGCCTGCGCGACGAGGTGATCGAACTCGTGGACGCCTGCCTCGTCCGACGACTGCGCGGAAAGCAGTACCACGGCCCCAGCGGGTAGGCGCGCGTGCCAATCGGCGAGCACAGTCCGGACTTCTGGTGGCGGCACGCGAATCAGGCTGTGCCGGGCAATGATGCCGCGGACCGACGACAGGTCGACGTCTTCCAGTTGTGCGTCTCCAGGTGTCAGGTTCAGGTGGGGGTGGTTGGCTCGGGCGATGGCGAGCATGCCGGCGCTCGGCTCCACGCCACGGACAACCAAACCCCGGCAGGCGAGATACGCAGCGGTCTCGCCTGTCCCGCAGCCGACGTCGACTACCGCGGCCGTGCCTTCGACCGCCGCAGCGGAATCCGCCGCCTCGATAACCATGTCGGCGAAGGCGTCGACGGCTCGTCGTTCTAGCGCCGTCTGAAATGGGTCGGGAAACGTCTGCGCATACAGTCCGGCGAGTGCGTCGTAGCCGGGCTGTTCCGGCTGGCCCGGGTTCACGGCAACTGTGCCGACCGCAAAGCGATCGTCACCAATTCGGCTGCGGGCCCCTGCAGAGTTCGCGGCGGACGCCACACGGCGCGCAACTGTCGTGACAGGTCCAGGCCGTCCACTTCGATGACGCGCAGGTCGCCGCTACGGGTCGAATCTTCAACGGCGAGGGTGCTGAGGACGGCTGGCCCGACCCCACCGGCAACCGCGGTTCTGATCGATGCGCTGCTGCCGAGCTCCAGGATCGGATCAACGCTGGGGTAGTTGGTCAGCGCCAGCTCCAGGGTGGTGCGGGTGCCGGACCCGGATTCGCGAACGAGGAGGGGAGTGGCCGCGAGTTCCCGAATCGAGATGGGGCCCGGTCGACGAGCCCACTTGTGGTCGGGGGCCACCACCAGGACGAGCCGATCGAGACCGACCAGGGCGCTGTGCAGTCCACGGGGGATCGACGGTGCTTCGACAAATCCCACATCGCAGGCTCCGGCTGAGACCGATTCGAAGACCTCGGTGGAGTTGCGAACACGCAGGTGAACGGTTGTTTCCGGATGTTCCACGCGAAACGTTCCCAACCACTGCGGCATCAAATGCTCGGCTACCGTCATCGACGCGTCGACGGTGATTTCGGCGGCGGTTTCGCCGTGCAGGCCTGCCGCAACGTCGAGCAGGGCGCGCGCATCTTCGACGGTCCGTCGTGCCCAATGTGCGACGACCGTCCCGTCGGTGGTGAGACGTGAACCGGTGACGAGCCTGTTGAGCAGGCGGACGCCGAGCTGCCGTTCGAGGCGGCTCACGGCGCGCGACGCGTTTGGCTGCGCCACGTTGAGCGCCCGGGCGGCGGCACTAAGGCTGCCGTGGTCGTCGACCCCGACGAGCAACTCCAGCGCTCCTAGGTCGAGCGATCGTAAGTCCACTGCTGGACCGTACCACCGTATGCACATTTGATATGGGAGTATGCCAAGAGTCTGGGTTCCGGTACCGCAGGCCAGCGGCGATGGTTGATACATGACGCAGCAGCTGAACCCCCCCGCCACCCCAGAAGAGCAGACCCCTGCAGCTCCGCGGCCCAACGGCACCTCCAAGATCAAGGCCCTCGTGCCCGGGTTGCTGGTGTGCGGCAGCGTTGCGCTCGCCGCCACCGGTATCAACTTCCTACTGCCCGCAGTGAGCCCGCTCCTGCTGGCCATCGTGATTGGTGCGATCGTTGCCAACACGGTGCGCCTGCCGTCGTCCGTCGGTCCCGGCCTCACCTTCGCGGCTAAGACCCTCCTCCGCCTCGGTGTTGCGCTCCTCGGTTTGCAACTTGTCCTCGGTGACGTGCTGGGCCTCGGGTTCGGCATGATCCTGGTGGTGGTGGCCATCGTCGTCGGCGGCATCATTGGCGGTCTCTTCATCGGCCAGGCTCTCGGGATCCCGCTGGCCCGTCGACTCCTGATCGCCTGCGGCATGTCGATCTGCGGTGCTGCCGCAGTCGCTGCCGTCGACGGCGTCATTGAGGCAGAAGATGAAGATACGGCCACCGCAATCGGCACGGTCGTCATCTTCGGCACCCTGATGATTCCGCTGATTCCGTTGCTGGCGAGCGCGATGGGACTCTCTCAGGAAATGGCCGGGCTGTGGGCCGGTGGGTCAATCCACGAAGTCGCCCAGGTGGTTGCGGCGGGCGGCATGATTGGTGGCGGTGCGCTTACGGTCGCCGTCGTCGTGAAGCTGGCCCGCGTCATGATGCTGGCCCCGGTCGTCACCTTCCTGAGTATTCGTCAGCGTCGTCTCACCGGTAGCTCGGGCAAGCGTCCCCCGATCTTCCCGCTGTTCGTCGTCGGCTTCATCGCTTTCGCGCTGCTGCGCTCCACCGGTGCTCTGCCCGAGTTGGTGATCTCGATCGGCCACCAACTGCAGGTCATCTTCCTGACCGTCGCCATGTCGGCACTGGGCCTCGGCGTCAAGCTGGCAGTGATGCGCAACGTCGGATGGCGACCCTTCGTCCAGGCGGCGGCCACCACGGTCCTCGTCGCAGGCATCGCCCTCGGTGGCATCCTCCTGGTCCGCTAGGACGCCGCAGAAGCCCGCTCCCTCCCCAAGTAGAGCGCCCCACATAGAAGAACGACGCTGCCCAGCGGGCAGCGTCGTTCTTCTATGTGCGCGTCTAGACGTCGAAGTCGGCTCCAGTCCTCGGGGGGTTCGACTCGAGCTCCGTAATCTCTTCGTCCGTGAAGACCCGCGACCGCGTGAGGAAGCGAACTCCCTCGGGGGCTTCGAGTGAAAAACCGGCACCCCGGCCGGGGACTACATCCAGGATCAGCTGGGTGTGCTTCCACAGCTGAAATTGATCACCGTTGATCCACACCCGCACCGGCGGGAGCGGAACGGGCAGTTCGACCTCTCCGAGCAAGACATCGCGCTGTCCAACCCGGTACTCGCCGGAGGGGTAACACATCGGGGCGGAGCCATCGCAGCATCCGCCGGACTGATGGATCATGAGACCGCCGTGGAGCTCCGAAAGCTTAGTCAAGAGCTCCACGGCGGAGTCGTTGGCAACCACGCGTTCGACGGTTGCAGGTTCAGTCATTTGTTCACACCGGCTTAGAAGAAGCCCTTGGCGCTCTGGGCGTAGCCCACGAGCAGGTTCTTGGTCTGCTGGTAGTGGCTGAGCATCATCAGGTGGTTCTCGCGACCGACGCCCGACTGCTTGTAGCCACCGAACGCGGCGTGGGCCGGGTAGTCGTGGTAGGTGTTGGTCCACACGCGGCCAGCCTGAATGTCCCGGCCAGCGCGGTAGGCGACGGCACCGTTACGGCTCCAGACGCCAGCGCCCAAACCGTAGAGGGTGTCGTTGGCGATGTGCAGCGCGTCGTCGTAGTCGGTGAACGACGTGACAGCCAGGACGGGTCCGAAGATCTCTTCCTGGAAGATGCGCATGTCGTTCTTGCCGCCGAAGACGGTCGGCTGGATGTAGAAGCCGCCTGCGAGGTCGCCGCCGAGGTCAGCGGGCTCGCCACCGGTGAGGACCTTGGCACCTTCTTGCTTGCCGATCTCCAGGTACGACTTGATCTTCTCCCACTGGTCGCTCGAAGCCTGGGCGCCCATCATGGTTTCGGTGTCGAGCGGGTTGCCCTGCTTGATCGCCTTGACGCGGGCCACCGCGCGCTCCAAGAAGTCGTCGTAGATGCTGTCCTGGACGAGTGCGCGGCTCGGGCAGGTGCAGACCTCGCCCTGGTTGAGCGCGAACATCGAGAAACCTTCGAGTGCGCGGTCGAGGAAGCCATCGTCGCTGGACATGACGTCTTCGAAGAACACGTTGGGGCTCTTGCCGCCGAGTTCGAGAGTGACCGGAATCAGGTTCTCGGACGCGTACTGCATGATCAGGCGGCCGGTGGTGGTTTCACCGGTGAACGCGATCTTGCGGATGCGGTTGCTCGAAGCGAGCGGCTTGCCCGCTTCCACACCGAAGCCGTTGACGACGTTGAGGACGCCGTCGGGGAGGAGGTCGCCGATAAGGCTCATGAGGTAGAGGATCGACGCCGGGGTCTGCTCGGCAGGCTTCATGACGATCGCGTTGCCCGCGGCGAGGGCCGGTGCCAGCTTCCAGGTGGCCATCAAGATCGGGAAGTTCCAGGGGATAATCTGGCCGACGACGCCGAGGGGCTCGTGGAAGTGGTAGGCCACCGTGTCCTGGTCGATTTCGGAGATGCCGCCTTCCTGAGCGCGGATGGCGCCGGCGAAGTAGCGGAAGTGGTCGATCGCGAGCGGAATGTCGGCGGCGAGGGTTTCGCGAACAGCCTTGCCGTTCTCCCAGCACTCGGCCACGGCGATCTTCTCGAGGTTCGCCTCCATGCGGTCGGCGATCTTGTTCAGGACGGCGGCGCGCTCAGCGACCGAGGTCTTGCCCCAGGCCGGAGCAGCAGCGTGCGCAGCGTCAAGGGCCAAGTCGATGTCTTCTGCAGTCGAGCGGGCGACTTCACAGAAGGTCTTGCCGTCGATGGGTGAGGGGTTTTCGAAGTACTGGCCCTTCACCGGCGCGACCCATTGGCCGCCGATCCAGTTGTCGTAGCGGGACTGGTAGCTCATGATCGAGCCGTCGGTACCGGGCTTTGCGAAGACGGTCATGGTTCTGCACTCCTTGGAATGGATTCACTTCGTTCGGTGAGGTGAATCACAGAGTAGGAGGGGAGTGGTTGCAGTCACGTTGCAACGTTGCGGCGACAGTCGGACCAGCCGGGTTACCAATTAGCGAAAGCCAGATTTCCCTGGTGATAGACCGCCACGCACGCGGTATCGCGCTGAGAGGCTGACCCTGGCGGTCAGGCGCCGAAGCGGCGGTCGAGCAAGCGGACGCGACCTTCGGCGACCGCGCGGTCCGGATGGCCGATGGGCAACTGCTTGGCGAGGTGATGCCAGGCGGTGATGTCGTCGCGGCCGTGTGGGGAATCAACCCAATGCCGGAGCGCGGTGAGATCGCCGGTGCCGAAGATGCGGGAACGCAGGTCTTCGCGGATCTCGTCGAACAGCTCGGTGATGCCGGGAGCGAGGGACCCGGCGAGGAGCCCGCCACGCCCGAGCATGGAAATCGCGGACGTAAGTTCGCCCTTGGCGATCATGGCCCGCAGGTCGGCCACGTCGGATTCGAGTTCCACAATCAGTCGATATGGCCGCGAAGTTACGACGTCTCCGAGGTCGCGTCGCAGTCGTGAGATCTCGGCGCGCACGGTTACCGACCCGAGGCCTTCATCGGAGAGCAGGGTTGCAAGTTGTTCGGTGCCCAATCCTTCGCGGTAACTCTGTAGCAGCACGATGATCTCCGCGTGCCGTGGCGACAGTGGTCGCGGGGCGGACACACCGTCGTGCCATTGCGCGGCCCCATCGGCGAGAACAGTCAGACGACGGCGCGTCGCGGCCGGCGAAAATGTTTCGGGCGCAGCAAGGTCCACGGCCTGCGATTGCAATTCGCGCTCTACCGCCGCCACTACCGAACGGATCGCCGACAGTGCGAAAGGTGCTGCCACCGCCGGTCCGCCGGTCACATCGATCACGCCCAGAAGTTCTCCGGTCGTCGGATCGTGCACGGGTGCGGCGGCGCAATTCCATTTCTGGACCGGCCCCGAAAAATGTTCCGGCCCAATGATTTGGACGCCGCGGTTAACGGTCAGCGCCAGGCCGGGCGCGTTGGTGCCAACGGTCTCTTCGCTCCAGACGGACCCCTCGACGAAGTTGATGCGAGCCGCGGCGTCGCGGGCTGCACGATCGCCTTCCACCCACAGTAGGCGCCCGTGCTTATCGGCCATTGCCACGACGACGCCGGAGTCGGAGATGTCGTCGAGCATGAGGGAATGCACCAGGCTGCGGACCGTAGCAAGACGATGCACGGCACGGTATTCCTGAAAGTCGGTATCCGACATGGGGGTGTCGGCGTCGCTGTCAGGGTCGACGGCGCCGGGATTGAGTCCTCGGCTGCGCGAGCGTTCCCACGACTCGCGGACCATCGAGCGGACAGCGTCATCGGCAGGCGCAGAGCCTGCCAGAAACTGTTCGTAGGCATGACGGACATGAGTCGACACTGACGTGCCTTTCCTCATCGCGCCCTCTTCCAGCAGTCATTCATATACCCCGATTGTGCCTGCGTACTGTGATCTGGGCAACGATCGGGTGATTTTGAGTGCCGTCGCAATTTTTGAAGTGAATCAACGCGCCGGTCCGTAAAACGCGCAGCCTACGCAAAGCGCCCAGGTGCCTATTTCCCCTGACAAACGTCATGGGGAATAGGTGACATTCGCTCTGGGTGCGGGTATCGGCACGACGGCACGCTAAATGCATGACATCGCAACACTTCACCCCAGTCAGTTCCACACCGGCAACCTCGACTGCGACCGCGGCCGTCTCGTTGACCGGCATCACCAAAGGTTTCCGCGGGCCGAAAGGATCCCACGTCCAAGCGGTCGACGGGATCGACCTGCAAATTCAGCCCGGCGAGGTCGTGGCCTTCCTGGGCCCCAACGGGGCCGGGAAAACCACCACCATCGACATGGTGCTTGGGCTCACCGAGCCCGACTCGGGCACGGTCACCGTGTTCGAACAGGATCCGCGCGAGGCAGCACGCGGTGGTCGGATCGCGGCCGTCCTGCAGACCGGCGGCCTGCTCGACGATTTCACCGTCAACGAAACCGTGTCGACCATCGCCGCGCTGCACGGGCGGACGTCGGCCATCGAGGAAGTGATGGCCCGCGCCGACATCACCGACCTCGGCGACCGCAAAGTGTCCCGATGCTCGGGCGGTGAACAGCAGCGCATCAAATTCGCCCTCGCACTGCTTCCCGACCCGGATCTGATCGTGCTCGACGAGCCAACCGCAGGAATGGATGTGGAAGCGCGGCGCGCGTTCTGGGCGGCGATGAGAGCCGATGCGCTCGGCGGCAGGACCGTCGTCTTTGCCACCCACTATCTCGAGGAAGCGGACGCCTTCGCCGACCGGATTGTGATGATCGCGCACGGCAAGATCGTCGCCGACGGCACGACCGCCGAGATCCGTGCCCGGGCGAGCCGCCGCATCGTTTCAGCCGTGGTGGACGACGACGTCATCGCCAGCTTGGAACGTGTGTTCAGCGACTTGCGCGTCGTCGACCATCACGGCGGCCGCGTGTACTTCTCGATTGAGAACTCCGATGTCCTGGCGCGACACCTGCTGACCAGCACGCGGGCCCGCGACGTCGAGATCGCCGGCGCCAACCTCGAAGACGCCTTCGTCGCGCTTACTCACTGAACCCCAGAACTCTCACTGAACCCCAGAACTTCTGAAAGGCATTGCCATGAGCACGAACTTGACCCTCTCTGGATCCGCCATCTCGACGGTCTACCTCCGGAACGATGTCCGGCGCGTCCTTCGCAATCGTCGCGCCATGATCCTGACCGTGGGCATGCCCGCCCTGCTGTACCTGGTATTCGGCGCGACACAATCGAGCAAGGACAGCATCGGCTCGGGCAACGTGGCCTTCTATGTGCTGGTCGGTATGGCGCTGTACGGGGCTGTCCTGGCTGCGGCGTCGAATGCTGCATCGGTGTCGATCGAGCAGCAGTCGGGTTGGACCCGAACGCTGATGATGACCCCGTTGCGCCCGGCCGGTTACGTGTCGACCAAGGTGGCGCTGGCGCTGGCGATGAGTGCATTGCCGGTGATGGTGCTGGCAGTGGTGGGCGTGGCCTCGGGGGCTCGCGCCGGCGTCGGGACTTTCGTGGTGTGCATGCTGCTGGCGTGGTTGGGGTCGGCTCTCTTTGCTGCACTGGGCCTTGCGTTGGGCAGCGTCCTGAAGTCTGAAGGCGCCATGCAAGCACTCGGTGGCGTTCTCGCGCTGTTGGCCTTTGCGGGCAACGTCTTTGTTCCGCTCAACGGCGTGATGCTGCGAATCGCTGAATTTACCCCGATGTTCGGCGTCGTCTCGCTGGCCCGCTATCCGCTCGATCACGGCGTCACCGTGTACGGCACGTCGATCCCGTTGGCCATCATCATTGCGAACGTCGTCTTTTGGGCCGCAGCGTTCGCGGTTGCGGCAAGCTATTTTTACAACCGCAGCACGCAGCGTCAATGATCGCCATCCAGGAGAACCTGATTCACCCGAAATCGATCGGCCCAGCACTCGCTCCCACATCACCGTGGCGGAGCGGGCGCTGGGTTTTTGGTGCGGTCTGGTTGTTCTTCATGGTCTACCCGGCGATTGGGATCGTCACCTCCGACGGGGCCATCGTGGAGAAGGTCTTCGGCATGGCGATGATTTCGGCATTTGCCGTCATCTACCTCCTGCTGTGCGTGTATTCGATGTTCGTCGGCGAGGCCGAAGAGAAACTGTCGCCCGCCACGCGCACCGCTGCGGTGGCCATCTTGGTCGCCCTCATGGTGGCGTCGATGCCGCTCCTGAAGACCTCGGCGTTTGCCATGGCACCGTTCGTGATGGCCGCGATCGCCTTCGCCGCTCCGTGGAAAGGACGCTATGCGCTGATCGGGATCGTCACGATCATCGCCGCGGCGGTAGCCGTCCCAGAGTTCTTCGGGTGGGAACTCGACAGCGGTTTCCTCATCGTCATGATCATCGTTGGCATCACCATGCTGTTCTCGCGTGTGATGCGCGATGCACAACGCGACCGGGAAACAGTGGTCGAACGTCAGCGGGCCCTCAATGCGCAACTGGCGGTCGTAGCTGAGCGGGAACGCGTGGCCCGCGACGTCCACGACATCCTCGGGCATTCACTCACCGTTATCACCGTGAAGTCGGAGTTGGCCGGACGATTGGTAGATCTCGATCCCGGGCGGGCAAAAACCGAGATTGATGAGGTCACTGCCCTGGCGAGGGAGGCGCTCGCGGAAGTCCGCTCCACGGTCGGCAACCTGCGAACCCCGGATCTGACCAACACCATCGCCGCGGCGGAAAGCGCCCTCGCCGCCGCAGGCATCACCGCAGACCTTCCCCACGCCGACGGGTACGCGTCCACGATCTATGAGGGCCCGCACGCGACACTGTTTGCTTGGGTCCTACGGGAGGCGACCACCAACGTCGTCCGCCACTCCGGGGCCACCCGCTGCGAAGTCACGATCTCCACCGACGCCATCACAATCAGCGACGACGGTCGTGGGTCGCCGGTTCTCACCTACGGCAACGGCTTGCGGGGGTTGGCGGAACGAGTCGAGGCGGAGGGCGGACGATTGACGGTGTCGTCGGACGCCACCGGCACGACCGTCGCCGCACGCTTCGACGACCGGTAAGTTCACAGCGCACGGGAAGGAGTCAGGTGGAGACCATCAAATTGTTGCTCGCCGACGATCAAGCATTGGTTCGCGGTGCCCTCGCCGCGCTCCTCGACTTGGAGCCCGATCTGCAGGTTGTCGCGCAGGTTGGTCGGGGCGACGCGGTGGTCGACGCGGCGCGCTCCAGTGGCGCGCAGGTGTGTCTGCTCGACATCGAAATGCCGGGGGCCGACGGCATCGAGGCGGCCGCCCAAATTGCCCGCGAACTGCCGGGCGTGCGGTCGTTGATCGTCACCACCTTTGGCCGACCGGGCTACCTGCGCCGAGCCGTAGACGCCGGTGCGTCCGGGTTTGTTGTGAAAGACACCCCGGCCGCCGAACTCGCCGACGCCGTCCGCCGGGTCCACGCTGGCCTGCGCGTCATCGACCCAACCCTCGCGACCGAGTCGCTGACCAGCGGCGACAGTCCGCTCACTCCGCGGGAATCGGAAGTCTTGGCCGCTGCCCTGTCCGGTGCGACCGTCGCGACCATCGCCGCGCAGGTGTACCTGTCGGCGGGTACGGTACGCAATCACCTGTCGTCGGCCATCGGTAAGACCGGCGCCGCCACGCGCGCCGAGGCCGCGCGCATCGCCCACGATCGGGGATGGATCTGAACACCCCTGCGCAGGAATTGGCACCGACACGTCGGCGGGTCCCCGCACTCACCGGCATCCGTACCATCGCCGCGATCGCCGTCTGCCTGACGCACGCGGCGTTCTGGACGGGCCACTACACCGATGACTATCTTGGCCGACTCCTGTCGCGCTTCGAGGTTGGTGTCGCGATCTTCTTTGTCCTCTCCGGATACCTCCTGTTTGCGCCGTGGGTGAAGTCGTTACAGCGGGCTAAGTCGGGCGCTAGCACCTATCCGGCGCTCGGCCGGTACGCCTGGCATCGTGCGCGACGCATCCTGCCCGCCTACTGGCTCACGGTTGGGGCCGTCTACGTCATCTTCCTGTTCCGTGACGACCCGTCGGATTTCGGTCAAGGCTGGTCCGGGCTGCTGCGAAATTTGACGTTCACGCAGGTCTACGGCCTCGGTCACTTGCACACCGGGCTGACCCAAATGTGGAGCATGGCGGCCGAGGTGGCCTACTACGTTGCGCTTCCCCTCGTCGCCTGGCTGCTGGTCCACGTGGTGTGCCGTGACCGCTGGCGACCCGACCTCCTGCTCGTCGGACTGGGCGCGCTACTGCTGGTTTCGCCGCTGTGGACGGTGGTCGTGCATGGGTCCGAAGGCATCGACCTGACCGCCCGATTGTGGCCACCGGCCTTTGCTGGCTGGTTTGTCGGCGGCATGATCCTGGCGGTCCTGGTCCGGCTGCTGACGAGTTGGCCAGCGTGGCCGAGCGTGTCGGTCGCTGTCGTCGCCTTCCTCGCCAGCGGTGCGGCTTGGGCTGGGGAACCGACAATCGTTCCGTCGGATGCGGGTGCCGCCATCATCAAACACACCTTGTACCTGGTGGTGGCTTTGGGATTGATCGGTCCGTTGGCCGTCGGGGCGGGAAAGCTTGGGGCGGGAGAGCTTGGGGCGGGGGAGTTTGGGGCGGAAAAGCTTGGCGGGGGGATGGGCGGATGGTCGGCGTTCTGCGGCAGTCGCCCGATGGTGTGGTTTGGCGAGATCTCGTACGAGTTCTTTCTGGTGCACGTGATGGTGCTGGAACTGGTGATGGATCTGCTCGGCTATTCGGTGTTCACCGGGTCAACAATCGCTGCGTTTGCTGTCACCACGGCGATCAGCATTCCGGTCGCGTGGATACTGCATCGAATCACCCGGCCGCTCTGGCGATGACGCAAGTATTGGGATTGTTCCTGATGTCGGTGTGAAGCCGGGTCGGGGACAACCCTGAAGTCGCCATTCGCACAGGGATGTTGTCGGAGGTCACGAGTACCATCGGCATCATGAACTCACCGCAGCGAGTCGTCTCGCCCGCCGACCTTCGGCAGTGGACGACGGACGCGCGGGTGCCCGGACAGCCTTCCGAATTGTCCGATGCCGCCTGCATCCTCATTGCCGCCGGCTATCTGGCACCGACCGCCCGTGCCACGGTGGTTCGGCGTATGTCCCTGGGCCTGCCGATCCCGGTGCCGCCGACCAGCTTTAGTGAGTTGCGGCGCGTTCAGCGGGGCATCCTGCATGCCGAACGCAAGCTCACATCTACTCGGCTGCCCGGCTTTGTGGTGCCGATCATCCGGTCGCGCATGGCCGGCTTGGTAAAGCGCCGCGACGAAGCGCACCGTGCGGTCGTGACCGCGAAGGGCGTGTTCCCGTCGGGAATGCGGGCCATTCGTCGAGAACGCCGCGAGAATATTTACCTGGAGCTTGAAGAGCGCGAGCAGTTGTTCGCGGCGCTACTCTGCACGCCGGTGGCAAATATCTCCAGCTCGGGTGCTCGCTGGGCCGGGACCGATGCCCTCGACAAGGTCGCCGGAGTCGTTGACAAGGTGGCAGGCCGGGCGGGTCGTCGGCAAATGGAACAGTGGGCCGACGAAGTATTCGGCACCGTGCCCACCACGCAGGATTCCAATCGCGGGTCCACCTTCGCTGACGGTTACGAGACCCTCCTGTTCGTCGCCGGACACTACTTCGACCGGATTCGCACCAATCCGGCATGGCTGTCGGATCACTTCGAAATGCAGCGCGTCCAGGTCAATTTGAATGCCGAACTCGCGGAAATCTCGTCTGACATCGTCGCCCTGCGTGCCCTGCGCGTCGACCTCGACCGTGCGCGCGCCAATGGCGGCTTCGATCAAGGTTTCGCGGCGCACCTCGCCGAGCGTGAAGCCGCGCTGCGGCCGGTGTGGACGGAACTGATCGACCGGGTTCAGGCCCTCATCTCAATGTGCGAGACGGTCGAATCTGCGGCCGTCGAACTTCGCCTGCTGAACGAATTCGATCGCGCCACCACTATCGATGCTCGCATTGATCACCTACTGTCGCGGTCCGGCGATCGCGAGTTGTCGGCTGACCATTCGCGCAGGCTTGCGGAGCAGGTGTCGAGTGGTGAGGAGCAGCTCCGCATCTACCGCGACGTGCTGCAAGGCAATATTGCGCAACTGGGGTCAATTGCCCCGGCACAATTGCCGCCCAGGTACGAACCGAACAAATGACGCGAAGCTAGCTGCGGCTCCACGCTTTCAGATAGCTCTTTTCCAGCTCGGTGAGTCGTCGGAGGCGATGTTCTTCAATATCGACGACGGCCATTTGGGTGCTCGCCACGCAGGCCGGTTTTTGATCCGGCTCGGCCAGCGCTGAGGAGATCTCGTAACCGATGGTGAAGTCGACCGAGCGGAACTTCTTGATCCACATCACTACGCGCAGCGGGGAGTCCTCGTGGCGGAGTTGTGCCTGGTAGCGGATGTCGACATGGACGATCATGGCGCTTTTAATGAGTGGCGAGTACTCGTCTCCGGCGCTCAGTAGCCACTGAATGCGGGCCTCTTCCATTAGCGTCACCATGCGTGCGTGATTGATATGCCCGAAGGCATCCATGTCCGACCAACGCACCGGAACGTCAGCGGCAAATGCGTAATTTGCGCTGGATGGCTGAGGGCTGTTGGCGGCGTCGGTCATGGCGTGATCCTATCGCCGGTGGGGAGGCCTCCTCGACGCCATGCGTTCATGCCGACGGTCACTGATTGGGCGGCGTTTAGCTTCCGGCAAGGTTTTGCCGGTATCTTTGGCGGGCATGTGGGCCAAACGACTGTCACGTTCTTGGGGGCCAAAGTTCTGTGTGCTGGTGGGGGCCAGTCTCCTCGGGGCGACGCTGACCGCCGCTCCGGCTCAAGCAGCACCGCAGGGCGCGCACATTGTGGCCGAAAAGGTCCGCAGTATCTATCGCGTCGACCTCAAGGTGAAGTCCGCTGCCATGCGCGATTCCATCCCGGTCACGGTTCTATCGCCGGGTGGCACAGCCCCTCGTCCCACCGTCTACATGCTCGACGGTGCCGATGCCGGTGACGAAGTCAGCGACTGGATCACCAAGGGTGGTGCGGAGCAGTTCTTTGCCGGGCGGAATGTCAACGTCGTACTCCCTGCCGGTGGTGCGGGCAGTTTCTATACCAATTGGATCCGCAAAGACTCCAAGCTCGGCAAGCCCCAGTGGGAGACCTTCTTGACCGAAGAACTTCCCGGGGTCATCGACAAAAAGTTCCACGGTTCCGGACACAATGCCGTGATGGGCCTGTCGATGGGCGGCCAGTCGGCTTTCGCGCTCTCTACCCGTCACCCGAAGCTTTACCGCGGGGTGGCCTCGATGAGTGGGTGCCCGCAGGTTTCGGGCCAGGCCAACGAGGCCTATGTGCGAGCGACCGTCGCGAAGTCGGGCGCAAACACCGACAACATGTGGGGTGCGCCCGGCTCCAAGAATTGGCGAGCGCACGATCCGGCAACCAACATCGAGGCTTTGCGTGGCAAGGCGCTGTTCATTTCGTCGGGCACCGGTGCGATTGGCCCGATGGACTTGGCGGCGAAGCGTGACCCCAAGGACGGTCCCGCTGACGCGCAGATGGCTGCCGGTTCGGCGTTGGAAGTGGGTGCCAACCGGTGCTCCCTGGAGTTCGTCACTCTCCTGACGGCTAACGACATTCCCTACACGTCGGGCTTCCGCTTCATCGGGACCCACAGCTGGGACTACTGGAAGATTGACCTTCCCCGAGCCTGGGATGCGATCAAGCCTGCCCTCTAGGTAACGCCTTCCCCCCTTCTCGCATGATGCGTTGATTCCCGCTCCACGTC